>NZ_JBKQGY010000002.1:0-749991 GCF_050487225.1 Paenalcaligenes sp. Me131 | reverse complement strand
TGAAAGCAGGTGAAATCACAGCGAAGGTGAGCGGTGAGGATGACCACGGTAACCCGTACAGTGCAGATGATGCAGCGGATTACACGGTACATACGACCCTACCGACAGCGGAGATCACTCTAGATCCAATCGCTGGTGACGGTGTGCTGGATCACAAGGAAGCTGGCGACGGTACGGGCAAGATTGAGGTGACCGGTAAGGTTGGCAAGGATGTACAGCCTGGCGATACCGTGACTCTGACCATCGGTGGTAAGGAATACACAGGTAAGGTTGGGCATGACTTTACCTTCAAGATCCCAGTGCCTGTACAGGATCTGCTGAAGAATGACCATGTCGATGCCAAGGTCACGACGATAGACTCTGCTGGTAACAGCGCTTCTGCCAACACTTCTGGCTCATACACACTGGATGTGAACCAACTGATTATCGATGGTAATAAGGATGGGGATATTTCTGGTGGTGTCGGTGATGATGTGCTGATTGGTGATCAGGGGGGGACAGTTAAGAATTTTGTAGATGGGAAAAACTACAATATTGCCTTGGTTCTCGATACCTCTGGCAGTATGCTTAGGAACCTAGACGGTCAAGAGATAAAAGGAAAGGTTAAGGGACCATCCCGTCTTGAACTCTTGAAAGATGCCTTAACCAATCTAGCTAAATCACTAGAGGACCATGATGGTGAGGTCAATATTCATGTGGTTAATTTTGGCGGTACTGTTAAAGGCCAGCAGACATTTACCAAGGATCAAATTAGTGATCTGATTAACTATATTAATAAATTGACAGCTACTGGGGGGACGAATTACGAGGCTGCCTTCAAAGCAACAGAGAAATGGTTTGCAGATAATGCTCCAAAATCAACAGAGGATGTTAAGTATGAGAATGTCACATACTTCCTGACAGATGGTGATCCAACACAGTATGGTACAGGCAAAAACCCAAGCGGTCCGGGCAATAGCACGGACTATACAACACTTGAAAAATCGGTAGACGCCTTTAAAGGTCTAAGTGAGAAAAGTGATGTACATGCAATTGGTATCGGCCGTGAGGTGAATGAGGATTATCTGCGTTTCTTTGATAATACGAATGTCTCTGGCATAGGGAGTGAACAGTTTGTAGTAGGAAGAGAATGGGTTCCGACGTGGGCTGGCGGCTATTGGCGTGATGTCACTAAAACAGTGTCAGGGCCTACTGGCGAAGCTTTAAAAGTCACTCAAGCTGATCAGTTGAAGGCAGCATTAGAAGGCGGTTCTACTAGTTATGATCCAGCAGTAGTGGGCGCAGATATTATTGATGCTACGGCAGGAGGCGACAATATCATCTTCGGTGATGCTATCAATGTGCAAAATCTTGATTGGAATGTAATCAGTGGTGGTAAACCCGGCGACGTATCCGATAAAGGGCTGGATGCATTGAAGCATTATCTATTCTTGTTGCATGGTTTAGATAACCAGTCCGATGTCACGTTAAATCATATTTATGATTTTATTCGTGAAAATCCTGATGTATTTAACGTTGTGGGTGAAACTCAAGGCGGTAATGATGTGATTACAACGGGTGATGGTAATGACATTATTTATGCTGGTGGTGGTAATGACATTATTCATGCTGGTGCTGGGGATGATGTGATTTATGCCCAGTCTGGTACTAATCTTATCGTTGGTGGTAAGGGCAATGATGTGATGTACAGCGGGTCGGGTGATGATACTTTTGCGTGGTTGCTTGGCGATGAAGGTACTGTGGACGTCCCGGCGCATGATGTGATTTACGACTTTGGTACTGGTTCCGGTAGTGAGTTCGGTAGTGATGTAGTGGATCTAAGTGGCATGTTAAAAGGATCAGGTATTAGCCCAGACAACCTAGAGCATTATTTGCAGGTGAGTTTTGATAGTGCAACAAACAAAACTATCATGAACATTAATACTAAGGGTGACTTAGATGTAGACGGTGGTAATGCTAACCAGATTATCGAACTTGATGGCGTGGATCTTGTTGGTGCTGCTGGACAATCTCAGGCTGATTTGATTAATAGCTTGATTCAGCAAGGTAAGTTGAATATAGACTTATGATAGATATTTAAGAACAAACCCCGCATTTCCAAAAGAAATGTGGGGTTTTTTTATATTCAACCTGTCGTCTCCGCCAATAGGCTAGCAATGTTATTACTAGCTATCATATTGATATGCTAGGCTAAATGTAGCCCTGCAATGGGAGCTTTTTTTTGCTGGTGTGAACAGAAATTTATGTACAACCAACCATAAAAAATAGACTTAGATAGTCGTTAAGAATTATTTAGCCATCTGTTGTTATAGTCATGTTGTCCTGCTTAACACGTCGCATCATTGTTGTGCTGTTTGCCTTGCTGGCAGGCATGATGCTGTGTTTTGCACCGTGGGTGCAGGGGAGACTGACTTTTGATGAGGCAAAAGTACGTCAATCCATACCGCATCAGTACGGTGCGGCAGGGGTACGGAACGCAGAAAAATGGCTAGATTTGTTGACGCAGTTAGATGGGCTACCTGATCAACAATTGTTAAGAGTCGTTAACGATTTCTGGAACACCCATGTAATGGGCGGTGAGGATATTACAATCTGGGGCAGACCAGATTATTGGGCAACCCCTCTGGAAAGCCTTACCAAACAAGCCGGAGACTGTGAAGACTACGTGATTGGGAAGTATTTTTCCCTGTTGCATGCAGGTATCCCTGCGAGCAAATTACGATTGATTTATGTGCGTGCTCAGGTGGGTACTAGCAGTATTGCGCATATGGTATTAGGCTATTATTCGACTCCCGACGCTGAACCACTGCTATTGGATAATTTGACCAGTATTATTCGTCCAGCGAGTCAGCGCCCGGATCTCACCCCCGTATTTAGTTTTAATTCGGAAGGGGTGTATGTAGCAGGTGCGCCAGCATCATCGGTAGACAAGATTAGTAATTGGCGCGGGTTGTTGGAAAAAATGCGGCGTGAGGGGTTTAATCCTTGAGGCATTCGTTCTCCAAGATAAATCCCACAGAAATATTGAAGACCACAGAAGGTGGAGTATGTCATTACTGAAGCATTTGCTGTTAAGCGTGAGTCTGGCCATTACGGTGATTCTGGTCGGGACGGTATGGCTGAGTGTGGATTCGGCAAGAGCGTATTTATCAGCGCAGTTGCAAGCACAAAGTGATTCCGCTGCAACGTCATTGGCATTGACGCTTTCACAGCCTTTCAACCAAGACCCTGTGACGCAAGAGTTATTAATTACGGCGCTTTACGATACGGGGCAGTTCTATCGCATTGAGTTGTATGGCACTAAAGGCGAACAAATCGTTTCTCGCGTAGGCGATGAAAGCCTGCCTACGATAGTGCGTGGCGCGCCAGCTTGGTTTACCGATATGCTGCCGCTGCGTCAGGCTGTGTCTATGGCTCAGGTGAGTGATGGGTGGCGTCAAACCGGTCGTCTAGTGATAGAGGCGGATGCTGGGCAGGCACGCGACACGCTGTGGGCCAGTTTCATGCAAATCCTGATGGTGGTGTTGATTGCCGGCTTGGTATGGGCGTGTTTTGTCTGGGTGCTAATGCGCTGGTTGCGCCAAGCGCTGCGTGAAGAAATAGAAATGCGCGTAGAAGGCATGCTGACCAATAAAGTACAGATAGGTAATTGGAAGCGAGCCCGTTTTAGCGAACTGCGCGAAGTCACCCGCACTATTGATGAGGTGCGTGAAAAAGTGATGGTGACGCAGCAGGAGCAAAATGCACGTATAGAGTCGCTGCAATTAGAGCTGCACCAAGACGAAGTGACTGGTCTTGCGAATCGTAAGTATTTCATCAATGAAATGCGCCGAGTGCTAGATGAAGACAAGAACGGCGGTTACGTACTGTTGTTCCGCCAGCGCGATTTGGCTGCGATCAATACGATCATGACGCGTGCTAATGTTGATAACTGGTTGCGTAATGTGGGTGAGCAGGTCAGCCAAGTCTTTTTGCAGGATCACAATCAGCCAGTGCAATTGGCGCGGCTGAATGGTTCTGATTTTGTCGTGCTATTGCCTAATCTGGAAGGTCCAGACATTGCGCCGCTTACCGATATGCTGCTGACGGTGTTGGCAAGATTGCGTGTGCAGCTACCCTCAGGGCAGTTTTGCCGATGGGCGTTGGCGCTGACTGACTATAGGTTTCAAGAAGATATTGCTACTGTATTGAGTCGTCTGGACAGGGCGCTGATGCGCGCCGAAAGCTCAGGCCATAATACGGTGGAGTTTGTGTCGGGTAGCGACGATGGTGGCGTTGGCTTGAATGCTGCGGGTGAAACACAGTGGCGTCAGTTGCTGCAAGAAGGGTTGGCGGAGCGCCGTTTCTTGTTATCGGTGCGTCAGCAGCCAGACCACTTGAAGCAGCATCCTTATACACGCTATGAAGCCACTTTGATGCTGCGACACACAGCTCACAGTGAAGGCCAAGACGAGAAACCGATTTCGGCGTATTTGTTTATGCCTGTGGCGGCAAGACTAGGGTTGTCGGCTGTGTGCGATTTGCGTGCAGTAGAGCTGGCGCTAGAGTGGTTGGCAGACAATCATGGTGACTTAGTGATACGTATGTCATTGCCTACCATTGTGCAGCCCCGTTTCTTGCAAGAGATTCAATCCTGCCTGTCGCGCAGCAATGTGGATTTATCACGCCTCTATATAGAGTTGGATGCTTATGGGGTAGAAGCGCATGGCGAAGAGCTAGAGGTGTTTTGTTCGGCCATGAAAGAAATGGGCGTGCGTGTGGGCTTACGTAGATTGTTAGAGCACATCGGTGTTTTACGTCATTTGCAGCCTTTGCAACTGTCGTACGTGAGCTTTTCGGCGGATGTGATCAAAGAGATGGTCGTCAGCCCCGGTGGGATGGAATTGCTGGTTGCAGCGTGCAATACCTGCGCAAGACTGGACATTCAAATACAGTTGAATGCACCGATTACTGAGATTCCGCTAGAGGCACAAAAAGTTCTACGAGCGTGAGTCTATGCCAACAGTAAGTGATTGATGTGCTTGTTGTAAAAGCAGTTTTTTGGTATTATTGAATGCTTACCTGTACATTTTCGCGAAGGTACAGGTAATAACACGTTTTGTATATCGCAAGATTTCAACCCAGGGTACGGTAAAAAACCTTTTAAGCACACAAGCTTGGTTGGAGGGTTACCGAACCTGACGGGACCAAAACTGGTTGCGTGCCTAGCAGGTTTTTTGCTTGTTGGGTTTATCGCGGTTAAGTTGGAACAGGAATAATCATGATTCAAATGCAGACCACGCTGGATGTGGCCGACAACACGGGTGCACGTTCCGTAATGTGTATCAAGGTGTTGGGCGGCTCCAAGCGCCGTTATGCCGCTATTGGTGACATTATTAAAGTCACTGTTAAAGAAGCGGCACCGCGCGGACGTGTCAAAAAAGGCGAGATTTATAACGCTGTGGTAGTTCGCACTGCCAAAGGCGTACGCCGTAAAGACGGTTCGCTGATCAAATTTGGTGGCAATGCCGCCGTTTTGCTGAACGCAAAACTGGAGCCAATCGGCACTCGTATCTTCGGACCCGTTACACGCGAATTGCGTGGCGATAAGTTCATGAAGATCGTGTCTTTGGCACCAGAAGTGCTGTAAGGAGCCGAGGATATGCAAAAAATCCGCAAAGGCGACGAAGTTATCGTACTGACAGGCCGTGACAAACGACGCCGTGGCACAGTACTAACCGTTGATGGCGACCGCGTAATCGTGGAAGGTATCAACGTGGTGAAAAAACACGTGCGACCCAACCCAATGGCTGGCTCTCAAGGTGGTATCGTAGACAAAACTATGCCTATCCACGTTTCTAACGTGGCGCTGTTTAACGCTGAGACCGAAAAGGCCGATCGCGTTAGCATTAGCGAAGTAGATGGCAAGAAAGTACGCGTGTACCGTTCCACTGGCAAAGTTGTTGGTGCGAAAGCTTAAGGGGCATAGACATGGCACGTTTACAAGATTTTTACCGTGAAAAAGTGCAGGCTGAGCTGCAAGGCAAATTCAATTACAACAGCGTAATGGAAGTGCCACGCATCACCAAGATCACTCTGAACA
This sequence comes from Paenalcaligenes sp. Me131, assembly GCF_050487225.1. Classification (NCBI taxonomy): domain Bacteria; kingdom Pseudomonadati; phylum Pseudomonadota; class Betaproteobacteria; order Burkholderiales; family Alcaligenaceae; genus Paenalcaligenes; species Paenalcaligenes sp. Me131. The sequence goes on along the minus strand of NZ_JBKQGY010000002.1, from coordinate 743,909 downwards.
TGGGTGTATCTGAAGCTGTTTCCGATCGTAAAGTGATCGAGCACGCTGCTGGTGACCTGGCTAAGATTTCTGGCCAGAAGCCTGTAATCACAAAAACCCGCAAAGCTATTGCTGGTTTCAAGATCCGCGAAGATTATCCAATTGGCTGCAAAGTAACTTTGCGTGGCCAACGCATGTATGAATTCCTGGACCGTCTGATCGCTGTGGCTCTGCCTCGCGTTCGTGACTTCCGTGGTATTTCAGGTCGTGCGTTTGATGGACGCGGTAACTTCAACCTTGGGGTGAAAGAGCAAATCATTTTCCCTGAGATTGAGTACGACAAAATTGACGCAGTGCGTGGTCTGAACATCAGCATCACAACTACTGCCAAGACTGACGACGAAGCTAAAGCGCTGTTGAAAGCCTTCAGTTTCCCGTTCCGTAACTAAGGGGTGATGACGTGGCTAAACTTTCACTCATCAATCGCGATATTAAACGCGCAAAACTGGTTGAGAAATTTGCAGCTAAGCGCGCAGCGCTGAAAGCAATCATCGATGACCAGTCCAAGTCCGACGAAGAGCGCTACGAAGCTCGTTTGCAGTTGCAGCAATTGCCTCGCAACGCAAACCCAACTCGTATGCGTAACCGTTGCGTTGTTACAGGCCGTTCACGCGGTGTGTACAAACAATTCGGCTTGACCCGTCACAAAGTCCGTGAAATGGCTATGCGTGGCGAGATTCCCGGTATGACCAAGGCTAGCTGGTAGGAGAAACATAAATGAGCATGAGCGATCCAATCGCCGACATGTTGACTCGCGTTCGTAACGCACAAATGGTCAACAAAACGTCGGTTAGCATGCCCTCCTCGAAGCTGAAAGTAGCTATTGCTGCTGTGCTGAAAGATGAAGGCTATATCGATAATTTCCAAATCGTTGGCGAAGCCGCGAAGCCAGTTCTGGAAATTCAATTGAAGTACTACGCAGGCCGTCCTGTGATCGAACGCATCGACCGCGTTTCGCGTCCAGGTTTGCGCGTCTACAAAGGCAGTAACCATATTCCTCAAGTGATGAATGGTTTGGGCGTTGCAATCGTGTCCACCTCTCGTGGTGTGATGACCGATCGCAAAGCTCGCGCAGCTGGCGTGGGTGGCGAAGTACTTTGCTACGTGGCGTAAGGAGAATCATCAATGTCACGTATTGCTAAATACCCCGTTACTTTGCCTAAAGGCGTAGAAGCGACTATTGCAGCAGATCAGATCACTGTTAAAGGTCCTTTGGGCACAATGACCCAAGAACTGACCGGTGATGTTGCTATCGAGCTGAATGACGGTCAACTGACATTTGCACCAGCTAATGACTCACGTCACGCTAACGCAATGTCCGGCACCATCCGCTCTTTGGTAAACAACATGGTTACTGGTGTGAGCGAAGGCTTTGCTCGCAAACTGAACTTGGTTGGTGTGGGTTTCCGCGCTCAAGTTCAAGGTAACGCTCTGAAACTGCAACTGGGTTTCTCTCACGACGTTATTCACAACCTGCCTGCTGGTGTTACAGCAGAGTGTGCAACTCCTACAGAAATCGTTCTGAAGGGTTCTAACAAGCAGGTTGTTGGTCAGTGTGCCGCTGAAATTCGCGGTTACCGTCCACCTGAGCCTTACAAAGGTAAAGGTGTTCGTTACGCTGACGAACGCGTCGTCTTGAAAGAAACCAAGAAGAAGTAATCGCACAGGCAAGGACGAATTATGGACAAGAAACAATCCCGTTTGCGTCGTGCAGTGGCAACCCGTCGAAAAATCGCCGAGTTGCGCGTTCATCGCTTGGCGGTGCATCGCACGAATTTGCATATTTATGCCAACATCATTTCGCCAGAAGGCGATCGCATTTTGGTCAGCGCTTCGTCGCTGGAACCAGAAGTACGCAAAGAACTGGCCAATGGCGGCAACGTCGCTGCAGCCAGTTTGATTGGCAAGCGCGTGGCCGAAAAAGCGAAAGCAGCCGGTATCGAATCCGTTGCTTTTGACCGCTCTGGCTTCCGTTATCATGGCCGCGTCAAGGCGTTGGCTGATGCCGCGCGTGAAGCCGGCTTGAAATTCTAAGCAAGGAATTGTCAAATGGCTAAAGCACAAGGCAGAAACAATGCCGAACAAGAGCGCGATGACGGCCTGCGTGAAAAAATGATTGCGGTTAACCGCGTCAGTAAAGTCGTTAAAGGTGGTCGCACCATGAGCTTCGCTGCATTGACAGTAGTAGGCGATGGTGATGGCCGTATCGGAATGGGCAAGGGTAAAGCCCGTGAAGTACCAGTTGCTGTTCAGAAAGCTATGGAACAAGCCCGTCGTGGTCTGTTCAAAGTTGCTCTGAAAGACGGTACTTTGCACCACACAGTTGTGGGCAAACACGGTGCTTCTACAGTGTTGATCTCTCCTGCTGCTGAAGGTACTGGCGTTATCGCTGGTGGTCCTATGCGTGCAGTGTTCGAAGCAATGGGCGTGCGTAACGTTGTTGCTAAGAGCTTGGGTTCTAGCAACCCTTACAACATGGTTCGCGCAACTTTGAACGGTTTGCGTGCTTGCTCCACACCATCTGAAATTGCTGCTAAACGTGGCAAGACAGTTGAAGAAATTCTGGGGTAAATCATGGCACAGAAGCAAATCAAGGTCACACTCGTGCGCTCTGTTATCGGTACTAAACAAGACCACCGCGACACAGTACGCGGCTTGGGCTTGCGCCGAGTAAACAGCAGTCGCGTTCTGGTTGATACGCCCGAAGTGCGCGGTATGATCCGTAAGGTTGATTACCTCGTTACGGTTTCGGAAGCCTAAAGGAATCGCGATGTCAGAATTGCAACTAAATTCGATCCAACCCGCAGAGGGCGCTAAACACGCTGCTCGTCGCGTTGGTCGCGGTCCAGGTTCCGGCCTGGGCAAGACCGCAGGTCGCGGTCACAAAGGTCAGAAATCACGTGCTGGTGGTTTTCATAAAGTCGGTTTTGAAGGCGGTCAAATGCCTTTGCAACGCCGTCTACCGAAGCGTGGTTTCACGACTCCTGGTGGTCACCTGCATGCTGAAATCCGTTTGTCCGACTTGCAAGCTTTGACTGTTGAAGAAGTTGATATCAACGTTCTGAAACAAGCAGGCGTAGTTGGTCAATTGGTACGTTTCGCCAAAGTCATCAAGTCTGGTGAGCTGTCTCGCAAAGTAGTGCTGAAAGGCATTCGTGCAACAGCTGGTGCCCGCGCTGCAATTGAAGCAGCGGGCGGCTCGTTGGCTGAATAAAAGGGGTTACGGTGGCAAAAGCACAGGCACAGAGTAAATCAGGTTCGGGCTACGGCGATTTACGTCGTCGTATCATTTTCCTGCTGCTCGCGCTGGTTGTTTATCGCTTGGGAACACACATTCCTGTGCCAGGTATTAATCCTGATGCACTGTCCGAGCTGTTTCAACAAAACCAAGAAGGTATCTTGGGCTTGTTCAACATGTTCTCGGGTGGTGCTCTGCAGCGTTTCTCCGTATTCGCGCTAGGGATTATGCCCTACATTTCTGCATCGATTATCATGCAGTTGGCATCGGCAGTGGTGCCCACGCTTGAAGCAATCAAGAAAGAGGGCGAGTCGGGTCGGCGTAAAATTACGCAGTACACCCGATATGGGACAGTGTTTCTGGCGTTATTCCAGGCAGTAGGTATTTCTATTGCATTGGAAACACAACCAGGTTTAGTCATTGATCCAGGTATGTTGTTCCGTTTCACTACAGTGGTAACACTAGTGACCGGTACGATGTTCTTGATGTGGCTAGGTGAGCAGATTACCGAACGAGGCATAGGGAATGGTATTTCCATTCTGATTTTTGCCGGGATTGTTGCAGGTCTGCCCAGTGCAATGGGTGGTTTGCTGGATCTGGTCCGTACCGATGCGATGTCTATTTTGTCGGCATTGTTCATCTTGGTGCTGGTTGCTGCCGTTACTTACTTTGTCGTGTTTGTTGAACGTGGGCAACGTCGTATCACGGTTAACTACGCAAAACGTCAAGTGGGTAACCGCATTTACGGTGGACAAAGTTCGCACTTGCCGCTGAAACTGAATATGGCTGGGGTGATTCCTCCAATCTTCGCCTCCTCCATCATTTTGTTGCCAGCGACTATTGCTAGCTGGTTCTCTGCAACGCCAGGTTTGTCTTGGCTGCGCGATTTGGAAGCAGCGCTTTCACCTCGTCAACCGTTGTACATAACGCTGTTTTCAGCACTGATTATTCTGTTTTGTTTCTTCTATACGGCGTTGGTGTTTAACAGCCGTGAAACTGCAGACAATCTGAAGAAGAGCGGTGCGTTTGTGCCAGGTATTCGTCCAGGCGAACAGACAGCTCGTTATATTGATCGTATTTTGACTCGCTTAACGCTAGCCGGTGCTATCTATATCACGATCGTGTGTCTAGTACCTGAATTCCTGCAAATGCACTGGAACGTACCCTTCTACTTTGGTGGTACATCTTTGCTGATTATTGTGGTGGTTACTATGGACTTCATGGCACAGGCTCAGGCCTACATGATGTCTCAACAATATGACTCGTTGCTCAAGAAGGCCAACTTCAAGGGTGCGGGTTTGCCAATGCGATAAATAAACACGATGGCAAAGGACGACGTCATTCAGATGCAGGGGCAGGTTTTAGAAAACCTGCCGAACGCAACATTCCGTATCAAGCTAGAAAACGGCCATGTGGTGTTGGGCTATGTTTCGGGCAAGATGCGTATGCATTACATCCGGATTCTTCCGGGTGACAAGGTCACAGTGGAGCTCACGCCCTATGACTTGTCCCGAGGCAGAATTGTGTTCCGCTCCAAATAAGCGGCCCGGATAAAGGAACCTAGGAGTCAAACCATGAAGGTAATGGCATCAGTAAAGCGGATTTGCCGCAACTGCAAAATTATTAAACGTCATGGCGTGGTACGTGTAATTTGCACAGACCCCCGCCACAAGCAGCGTCAAGGCTGATACGCCGAAACGCAACCGATTTAACAAGGAAAAACCATGGCCCGTATTGCTGGCATTAATATTCCGCCGCATCAGCACGCCGAAATCGGTCTTACCGCGATTTTCGGTATCGGTCGTACTCGTGCTCGTCAGATTTGTGATGCTTCCGGTATCGCTCACGATAAAAAAGTGAAAGATCTGACAGATGAGGAACTCGAAAAAATCCGCGAGCAGATCTCTCAGTTTTTGGTTGAAGGCGACCTGCGTCGTGAAGTTCAACTGTCTGTGAAACGTCTGATCGACATGGGTAGCTACCGTGGCATGCGCCACCGTCGTGGCTTGCCTGTACGCGGTCAACGTACCCGTACCAATGCACGTACCCGTAAGGGACCACGTCGTGCAGCGCAGGCTCTGAAGAAATAATCGAGGATTAGAAGATGGCTAAAGCTTCTAGCGCATCGCGCGCTCGCAGAAAAGTTAAAAAGAACGTTTCGGACGGGATCGCTCACGTCCAAGCTACTTTTAACAACACAATCATTACCATCACCGATCGTCAAGGCAACGCGTTGTCTTGGGCGACCTCTGGTGGTGCGGGCTTTAAAGGCTCGCGTAAGTCCACTCCATTTGCTGCTCAGGTTGCTGCTGAAGCTGCCGGTCGTACAGCAATGGAATACGGTATCAAAAATCTAGAAGTTCGCATTAAAGGGCCCGGTCCTGGCCGTGATTCGTCGGTGCGTGCGTTGAATGCTCTTGGTATCAAAATCACCAGCATCGCTGACATCACGCCGATTCCGCACAACGGCTGCCGTCCGCCCAAGCGTCGTCGCATTTAAGGGGAAGCTACGTGGCTCGTTATATTGGACCTAAATGTAAGCTCTCGCGTCGCGAGGGTACTGATCTGTTCCTGAAGAGTGCTCGTCGCTCTTTGGATTCCAAATGCAAACTGGACTCTCGTCCAGGTCAGCACGGTCGCACTTCTGGTGCCCGTACATCTGACTACGGTTTGCAGTTGCGTGAAAAGCAGAAACTGAAACGTATGTACGGCGTGCTGGAAAAACAGTTCCGTCGTTACTTTGCTGAAGCTGATCGCCGCCGTGGTAACACTGGTGAAACGCTGATTCAGTTGCTGGAATCCCGTCTGGACAACGTTGTATACCGTATGGGCTTCGGCTCCACACGTGCAGAAGCTCGTCAGCTGGTTACTCACCGTGCAATCGAAATCAACGGTCACACCGCTGATATCGCTTCCATGTTGGTTAAACCCGGTGATGTAGTTTCTATCCGTGAAAAATCTCGTGCACAAGGCCGTATCAAAGAATCTTTGGAATTGGCTTCCAGCACAGGTTTCCCACAATGGGTTGAAGTTGACAGCAGCAAACTGAGTGGTGTGTTCAAACAAGTTCCGGACCGCGCTGACGTGGCTCGTGACGTGAACGAATCACTGGTTGTTGAGTTGTACTCCCGTTAATCAGCTACATTACGTATCTGATTTAAGCACCCATTATTGGTTTCGTACTGATAATGGGTGTTGCTGGTTTTTAGAGCTGGAATTTCCAGCGTTTTCCCATCAGCCTTATCGGTGTAACGAGCCGAGGGTATTGAAAAGGAATTTACATGTCTCAAGCTTTTTTGAAGCCTCGTTCCATTGAAGTTGAAGCAGTCAGCAAAAATCACGCTCGCGTGATTATGGAGCCTTTCGAGCGCGGCTACGGCCACACTCTGGGTAACGCACTGCGTCGCATCTTGCTGTCTTCCATGACTGGTTTTGCACCTACAGAAGTGCAGATCACAGGCGTGGTACATGAATACTCCACACTGCCAGGCGTACAAGAAGATGTCGTAGACATCATGTTGAACCTGAAAGGTATTGTGTTCAAACTGCACGGTCGCGAAGAAGTGACACTGACGCTGAGCAAATCCGGTCTGGGCCAAGTTTTGGCTAGCGACATCGATTTGCCACATGACGTGGAAATCCTGAACCCCGATCACGTTATTGCCAACCTGACCGACGACGGTAAGTTGGAAATGACGATTCGTGTGGAAGAAGGTCGTGGCTACGTTCCTGGTAACGTGCGTGCGTTGTCTGATGATCGTCAACATACGATTGGTCGTATTGTTTTGGATGCATCTTACAGCCCAGTTCGCCGTGTTAGCTATGCAGTTGAAAGCGCACGTGTGGAACAGCGTACTGACTTGGACAAATTGGTTCTGGACATCGAAACCAACGGCGTGTTGAACCCAGAAGAAGCTGTACGTCAGGCTGCTCGCATCCTGATGGATCAGATCTCTGTGTTTGCTGCTTTGGAAGGTGCTGAAGAAGCACAAGAAACTCCAGAGCGCGCTACACCTCCAATCGATCCAGTATTGTTGCGTCCTGTGGACGATCTGGAATTGACTGTTCGTTCCGCAAACTGCCTGAAAGCCGAAAATATTTACTACATCGGCGATCTGATCCAGCGTACGGAAAACGAACTGCTCAAGACACCAAACTTGGGCCGCAAATCTTTGAACGAAATCAAAGAAGTGTTGGCTTCCCGTGGTTTGACCTTGGGTATGAAACTGGAAAACTGGCCTCCTCTGGGGCTAGAGCGTCCATAAATAGTTGTAACTGGGGCTTTAGCAGCGTATAAAAACGTGCTAAAGTCCCATGTCTCAGTTGGCCCGCAGCAATACCGATAGAAGAGCCAACGCAGATGAAATCCTTTCATCTGATTTAAGATTTATTTTTTAGGAAGAAATATCATGCGTCATCGTCATGGTTTACGTAAGCTGAATCGTACCAGCAGCCATCGTTTGGCTATGTTCCGCAACATGTCCGTATCGTTGATTACTCACGAAGCAATCAAAACAACTTTGCCTAAAGCTAAAGAGCTGCGTCGTGTAATCGAGCCTCTGATCACTTTGGCTAAAGATGACACTGTTGCAAACCGTCGTTTGGCTTTTGCACGTCTGCGCGATCGCGACGCTGTGACCAAACTGTTCAACGACTTGGGTCCTCGTTTCCAAGTACGTAACGGTGGTTACACACGTATTCTGAAAATGGGCTTCCGCCAAGGCGATAACGCTCCCATGGCTTTCATGGAATTGGTAGACCGTCCTGACGCTGTTGCTGACGAAGCAGCTGCTGAATAATACGGCACACAGAATAAGAAAAACGGACCTAATCAGGTCCGTTTTTTTATGCGTGTTGACTTGCTGTATATAGAGCAGCGTTAGCCTAGTCCAAATCTAAAGTCACTAACACGCAAGCTTGATGTATAACTTCAGCGTGTGTTGTGATGCGTGTGAACAGTGGGCTTACACAGAATAGTAGTAATACATTATCTGGCTAGCCTGGCATCGTGCCTGATACTATAGGCCGACTCTATCGATTAACAGGAAAAGGGAAGCTCATGATCCCCTTAACACAGGATGCTTTGTCGTCGTTTAGCCCTGATGCCGTCGTGTTGGTGCTGAGCAATGCCCCCGACGAGTTGTTGGCAAAACGTATTGCCCACTACGTAGTGGAAGAAGGTTTAGTCGCTTGTGCGAACCTTGGCGCACCTTTGTTGTCTATGTACATGTGGCAGGGTGAATTAGAAGGGGCGACTGAGGTGCCGTTGCAGTTTAAAACAACAGTGCGCCGCGTAGAAGCGTTGATTCAACGCATTACGTCTCTACACCCTTATGACGTACCAGAGGTGCTGGTGGTGCCAGTCGTGGCGGGGTTAGGCAGTTACATCAAGTGGGTTCAGGATGAAACCGCAGCCCCTCCTGTGTTGAAAAAATCATAACTGAGAGTGACACATGCAGTGTGTAGCGGCAAAGACGGGTAGAGAGCAAAGCAAACTAAGCGCAGTGGTAGGGTGGTTAATGCTGCTGGTCGTGGCTTGGGCCATGCTGATGCAGCCCGCACGCGCAGAAGAAGACTACCTAGACCCTGAAGACGCGTTTCAGTTCAGTGCTGCTATGCATAGCCCTACCGAGCTGGATATACACTTTGTCATTGCTCCTGAGTACTACATGTACAGGGATCGCTTTGTGTTTGAGGCGATCCCCAGTAGCGATTGGCTAGGTGAGGCGGCCTATCCGCCAGCGGCTATCGTCTATGATCCCACCTTTGAAAAAGACATGGCGATTTATCGCCGTGAAGTCACCATACGCTTGCCTGTCAAAGAAGGCTCTATGCTGCCTTTGCAGCTAGAGATCACGAGCCAAGGCTGTGCGGATGCTGGGTTGTGTTATTCACCCAGCACACACGAACTAACGCTGTCACCCACAGAGGGTGGCTATAAGGTAAGTGGTGAGGGCGTGGTGAAGAGTGTGCCGGCCCCACTCACCGAAGTTATAACTACGGACGCCGCCCTACCCGCAGACGCTGCGGTGGGTACGTCTACAACCAGTTTCTTGGATCTGAGTGATACAGGTCTAGCGGCTTACTTGCTCGATGCATCGTGGTGGCAGATTATGCTGCTGGCATTTGGTTTGGGTATGCTGCTGTCCTTCACGCCATGTGTGCTGCCGATGGTGCCTATTTTGTTGGGCATTATTGCAGGCCAGGGTACTCCGGTTAAAAGCGTATCGCGTAAACGCGGGTTGGGTTTGGCGGCCATCTATGTATTAGGTGTGTCGTTGGTCTATACCGCATTGGGCGTCGTGGCAGGGTTGCTTGGGGCCAGTTTGGCGGTATGGCTGCAGAATCCGTGGATACTGAGTACTTTTGCCGTCCTGTTATTCATCTTGGCGCTGTCCATGTTTGATGTGTACCAGTTGCAAGTACCGTCGGGTATGCAATCACGGTTGCAGGGTGTGTTGAGCCGTATTCCTGGTGGGCGTTACAGTGGCGTGTTCTTAATGGGCATGTTGTCTGCGTTGATCGTTGGCCCGTGCGTGGCCGCGCCACTTGCCGGTGTGCTGCTGTTTATTTCGCAAACGGGCAACGTACTGATTGGTGCGATGGCATTGTTTGCGATGGCATGGGGCTCTGGTGTGCTGCTGTTATTGGTAGGCGCTACTTCAGGTGTGTTGATGCCTAAAGCGGGCGCATGGATGAACACCGTGAAGCAGATCTTTGGTTGGCTGTTGATTGCTACCGCACTATGGATGCTGACGTCGGTGTTGCCTACGGTTTGGTTTATGTTGGGCTGGGCTGTATTGGCCGCTTGGCTAGGTTTGCTGTTGGGCGTAGGGCGCGCGCACGATGCCGCCGCGTCGGCAGGCAAACTGTTCTTGAAAGCCTTAGGATGGCTGTCGCTGTGTTGGGCGGTGTTGATTCTGGTGAGTGTAGCCAGCGGCGGGCGCAGCGTATTAGAACCCTTAGCGCATTGGCAAGGTGGCAGTGTAGGCACGGGTAGTGCCGTTACCGCACCTGCTTTTCAGAAAGTAGAAAACCTTGCTGAGCTGGAAGAGAAACTGGCTAACAGTGGTGGCAGAACCGTTATGTTAGATTTCTATGCCGATTGGTGTGTGTCGTGCATAGAGATGGAGAAATTTACCTTTAGTGATCCGGCGGTAGCGCAGAAGATGAGCACAATGCTGCTACTGCAGGCAGACGTGACAGCCAATACTGCCGAACACCGTGCGCTGCTTAAACGGTTTAACTTGTTTGGGCCGCCCGGCATTATTCTGTTTGATGCAGACGGTCGTGAGTTGAAGGATGCGCGTGTGGTTGGCTTTATGCCAGCAGAGCGTTTCTTGCAGGTACTAAACTCAGCACGTTAAGACATCATCGTGATAACAAAACAGGCCATGCTTCTGCATGGCCTGTTTGTTTTGGTGGACTACCTCTGTTAGTTTTGCAGTGTTTGGTAAATGGACTCAATCACTTCTGGCCCAATACGTGAGGCCATTTGTTCGTGTACAGGGCGCAGTGCTGCTACCCATTCACTCTGCTCTTCGGGGGAAAGTTCGTAGATGGTGGTGTGCCCAGCGGCGCGAATGGCGGCTAACGCCTCATCGTTTTCCAACTGCGAGATTTCGTTCGCGTACGTGGTGGCGTCTGCCATGGCACGTTCTAGCTGCTCGCGCAGTGTAGGGTCTAGCTCATCCCAGAACTTCTTGTTCACAATTACGGCATAGCCGATGTAACCGTGGTTGGATAAGGTGGCGTGTTTCTGTACCTCATGCATTTTCTGGGTGTAGAGGTTGGACGGTGTGTTCTCTGTACCGTCTACTACGCCAGTTTGTAGTGCTTGGTAGGACTCAGAAAATGCCATCACTTGTGGAATAGCCTCTAAGGCCTGCATTTGGGCCTCTAGCACTTTGGAGGACTGTATACGCATCTTCAAGCCCAGAAAATCATCTGGCGTGTGGAGCGGCGAGTTAGCGCTCATGATTTTGAAACCGTTATCCCAGTAGGCTAGGCCTTTAATGCCTTTGGGTTCTAGCATGGCCATCAGGTCTTTACCTACTTGGCCTTGGGTCACTTTGTTGAGGTCATCTTTATTTTGGAAGATGAATGGTAGGTCAAATACCTCGAAAGCACGTACTCCTAAGGGGCCAAACTTAGCCAGGGAGGGGGCCAGCATCTGTACAGCTCCTAGCTGTAGAGCTTCCAGTTCTTCTTTGTCTTTGTAAAGCTGGGAGTTAGGGTACACCTCTACCAGCACTTTGCCATCGGTATATTGTTCAGCCAATTCTTTGAATTTGTCAGCACCTTTGCCTTTGGGTGTGTCGGGTGAGACGACGTGGCTAAACTTGATGACCAGGGGGTTAGCCAGAGCAGGCAGACTGAAACAGGTGGCTGCCATAACGGCAGCGGCCAGTACTTTTTTCATAGGCATTGTTGTCTCCAGGAATAGTTATGATTGGAATAAGCCTCTGGTTAACTGTACTGAATGCCTAGCGCAGAATGAATTTTTATTTGACGAATCAATACTTAATCAGCTGTGAACCGGTGAGTGGAATGGGGTTATGGCAGGGGTGCAGTAGCGTTTAGTGCCATGTGCTGGCTGAGTAAGTCGTACACATGACGGGTGTGGTTATGCAGTGGGGCGCGCCGCATCCACAAAAAGTAGCTCACGTCAGGGAGAGGCGGTAGTTGTTCACTGGTCCCTAACACACGAAAATCCGTACTAATGAGCTCGATGTTGCGTGCTGTGATACCTAATCCAGCATGTAGGGCCGCTTTGATGCCTGACAGGTTTGGGGCTACATAATTGGTTTGCCATGTGGCGTGGGCCTGTTCTAGCGCCGTTAGGGCGATTTTTCGGTATAGGCTGGGCTCATCCGCCAAGATCAAGGGTACGGGCTTGCTAGGGTCGTGTACGTAACGTGCAGAGGCTAGCCAGACGGTAGGCGAGCGGCGTATGACAAAACCAGCGAGTTCTGAATCAAATCGGCTAGAGATGGTGAGGTCCAGTTCACCTCTGTGCAGAGCTTCCATTAATATAGGGCTGCGATCCACCTGTATTTCTAACTTGATGCGGGGCAAGTTACGTACCACATGCGCCAAAACGGTAGGGAAGATGGAGTCAGCCACATCGTGTGGCGCGCCTATGCGTACGATGCCTTCAGGGTCTGCGCTGTGTAGTGTGCGTACACATTCATCGTGTAAGGCCAGAATTTGTTGTGCATAACGTAGCAGTAGTTCGCCATGCTCTGTCAGCGTTTTGTTGCGGCCTTCTTTGGTGAAAATGGCTTTATGTGTCAGGCTTTCTAGTCGCTGCATCTGCTGCGTAATAGCAGATTGTGTGCGGCATACCGCTTCTGCTGCGTTGGCGAACGTGCCGTGTTTAGCAATGGCAACCAAGGTGCGTAAGAGTTCTATATCCAAATTAATCATATTAGTTTTTCTAATGTGTTTTCGTAAAACTCTGTATTGTTGATGGCCATATCTGTGCGTAAAGTAGCATTAATTTCGTTGAAAACAAACAATGCTGTAGGGGATAAGAATGGGTGTATCCGAGATTCGTGCCGACGCTGTAGGCCACCGCATAGAAAACATAAGAAATATTGTAGAAACAGAAGGGCTATCTACGGCCTCGTTAGAGCAGGTGTTGCAGCAGGTACTGGCATTAGCTGAGCATAAAGAATGGTGGTCTAACATCCATTTTCCTGCCCCTGAAGAGGGTGAGCTACAGGCTCGTTATTTGATTTCCGAAGAAGCGGATCAGTCGTATGCGTTGTACTTAAATGTGATGCGTCCGGGTAAGAAAATCGTGCCGCACAATCACACGACGTGGGCCTGTATTGCGGCTGTAGACGGGGTGGAATACAACTATTTATACACGCGAACGGATGATGCTCAGGTGCCTGGTGTTGGGCAGGTAGAGCGCACGGCGAAAGTTGTGGTTGAGCCGGGTACAGGCATTGCCTTAATGCCAGATGATATCCATGCCGTAGAAATCGAGGGTAATAACGTGATTCGCCATTTGCACATGTATGGGTTAGCGCTAGAAACCCTAGATCAGCGTTTGGCTTTTGATGTGGAACAGGGCACCTGCTCGGTGATGCCTGTGGGTGTAAAAACCAGACGGTAATCACGACTATGACGCAGTCTATACAGAGGAATGCAGAGGTATCGGTAGCGGTCTTGCGGCAGTGGTTGGCTGATGGTGCTGAGATTGCTTTGCTGGATGTGAGAGAGCATGGACAGTATGGCAGTGGTCATCTGTTTTATGCCGTGAATGTACCGTATAGCGTGTTAGAACACCGTGTGCAGCAACTGGTGCCAAGACGCAACGTGCGCATGGTGCTCTATGACCAAGGGGGCGGTATTGCAGAGCAAGCGCAACAGGTTTTGCAGGATATGGGTTACACGCAAGTCATGGTGTTGGCAGGTGGTGTAAAGACGTGGAGGCAAGCAGGGCATAACGTATTTGCTGGGGTAAATGTGCCTAGCAAAACCTTTGGTGAACTCGTAGAGCAGCTCTGCCACACACCACACATTAAGGCTGAAGACCTTGCTGCTAGCCAAGCGGCGGCAGAGCCGTGGTTGCTGCTGGATGGTCGTCCGTTTGAGGAGTATCAAAAGAAAACCATTCCGGGTGCTATATGTTGCCCAAATGGTGAGCTGGCGTTACGTGCTACTACCTTGCTGAGAGCAACAAGCTCTGCGCGCATTGTGGTGAACTGCGCGGGCCGTACTCGCAGTATTATTGGTGCTCAGACCTTGATTAATTTAGGGGTTCCGTATGAGGTAGTGGCACTAGAGAATGGCACGCAAGGCTGGTTTCTGGAAGGGTTCGTGCTAGAGCAGGGGGCTATGCGCGATGGGGAGGCTGTGCAGCCCGATAACGTAGACGTAGGGGCGTTGCAGCAGCAGGCTCAACGTATGGCGCAAGAGATGGGAGTGAAGCTGGTTACTGCAGCGCAGCTACAGCAGTGGTTAGCTGAAGCACATCGCACTACGTATGTGTGCGATGTGCGCACGACTGCAGAATATCAGCGTAATACCTTGCGTGTGGCAAAACATACGCCGGGAGGCCAGTTGGTACAGGCCACGGATCATTACATAGGTACACGGGGTGCCAGAATTGTTCTATGGGATGACCTGCATGTGCGCTCATGGGTGACAGCGAGCTGGTTGTTGCAAATGGGGTGGGACGTGACGGTGCTGGAACGCGATGCGGGTGTACTATTAGGGTGCGTGCCGGGCGTGGCAGCAGATGACCCTGTGGGGTTTGAGTTGCCGCACATGACAGTGGAGCAATTGGCAGCCAGCGTGCGCCTTAACGCTGCGCAACTGATCGATATACGTCCTAGTCAACAGTACCGTGCTGCACATTTGCGAGGTGCGCAGTGGTCTATCCGCTCACACTTACGGTACGCCACACTGAAGACCAATCAGTTGGTGGTGATCATCGCATCAGAGGGGCCTAGCGCAGCATTAGCCGCTAAAGAGTTGCAGAGTTTAGGTGTACAGCACGTGTGCTGGCACCATGGCACTACCGCACAGTGGCTAGAGGCTGGGCTGGTGCTTGAGAAGAGTCCTGATCAGCCCGCCGATAACGATTGCATTGATTATGTGTTCTTTGCGCATGATCGGCATGAGGGTAACCGACAGGCAGCGCTGCAATATCTGGCGTGGGAGACTAACCTGCTACAGCAGGTTGATGAATTGGAGCTGCAGTATTTTAAGGTGCATGTGGCCCCCTAACGGGATAGGGGGCCACACCTACACTGCTTAGTTGTTTTGCAGTTTCAGTTGCTTAGCAGCGTCAATCGCGAAGTAGGTCAAGATACCATCGCCACCGGCGCGTTTGAACGCCAACAGGGACTCCATCATGACTTTATCGTGATCTAACCAGCCATTGGCAGCCGCCGCTTTGATCATCGCGTATTCGCCGCTGACTTGGTAGGCAAAGGTAGGCATACCAAAGGCTTGCTTGATGTCGCGCAGTACGTCTAGGTAAGGCATACCAGGTTTCACCATGACCATGTCGGCACCTTCACGGATGTCGGCAGCTACTTCACGCAAGGCTTCGTCGCGGTTGGCAGGGTCCATTTGGTAGCTGGCTTTGTCGGATTTACCTAAGTTGCTAGCAGAACCTACCGCATCACGGAATGGGCCGTAGAAGGCACTGGCATATTTGGCAGAGTACGCCATGATACGTGTATCGATGTGGCCGTTTTCATCTAGGGTGTGACGAATCGCGCCTACACGGCCATCCATCATGTCACTAGGCGCAACGATGTCTACACCAGCGTTGGCTTGTGTCAGCGCTTGTTCACGCAGCACTTCCACTGTAGGGTCGTTCAGCACGTAACCATCTTCGTCGATGATGCCGTCTTGGCCGTGGCTGGTGTAAGGGTCTAGCGCCACGTCAGTCAGAATGCCCAGTTCAGGGAAGTTCTGTTTCAAGCTGCTCACTACACGAGGGATCAAGCCGTCGGGGTTAGCTGCTTCGCTACCATCCGGTGTTTTCAGGCTAGGGTCTATCACAGGGAACAGTGACAGTACCGGAATACCCAGTTTTACACACTCTTCAGCAATCGCCAGAATGGTATCAGGCGAGTAACGGTATACGCCGGGCATAGACTCTACAGCTTCGCGTATGTTGTTGCCTTCACGCACGAACACCGGGTAAATCAGGTCATTGACGCTTAATGCGTGCTCGCGTACCAAGCGGCGGGTAAAGTCGTCGCGGCGGTTACGGCGTGGGCGGCTAAGAGGGTAGTTAACGGGGGGTAAAAATTGAGTCATGGCACAACCTTTGGAGAGATCCAGTTTTCAATAAGTAATGTCGCTTCCTCAATGCCAATACGGTGCGTGGCCGAAAAAGGGATGGCTTGAATATTCCCCATGGCAGCGAGTTGTTTACGGGCTTCAGCAGCCGCTTGTATACGTTTACCATACGCGAATTTATCCGCTTTGGTGAGCAGTACCAGCAAGGGCTTGCCTGTGGGAGCGATCCAGCGCGCTAATTGCACGTCTAGGGCGGTAACGCCTCGTCGTATATCCAGCATCAATACAACACCAGCTAGCGAGCTGCGTTGGCGCAAGTAGCCGCCTAGCATTTCATCCCAGTCTTGTTTTTCTTGACGCCCTACCGCCGCATACCCATAGCCAGGTAAATCGACGAGGTAGCCTAACGATTCGTCAGGCTCTAACGGGTCAGGAATGCCGAACATGTTGATCAGACGTGTTCTACCCGGTGTTTTACTGGAAAACGCCAAACGTTTTTGGTTCGCCAGTACGTTAATAGAGGACGATTTCCCTGAGTTGGAGCGACCAACAAAACAGACCTCTGGTGGGCCGGGGGGCGGGAGCTGGTCCAGCTTTGCGGCAGAAATAGTGAAGCTCGCGCGATGTAAGATTGACATGATTAAGGCAATTTCCCGTTTAAATCCAAGCTCTATTGTATAATCTTGGGATTTGAAACAGTAACCGTCGTGTTCCGTGCAGATCCCTTACAGCAGAAATAATACGGTATACGACGACCAGTGACTTACAAATACTGCGGTATTTGTGTCTAAATCGCGATCGTCGAGGACTACATGAAGCTGAAGCGCGTGCTTTCCAGAATCGTTATTGCCAGCGGCCTTGTGGCAGCCTGTTCCACCTTCTCTTTGGCGCATGCTGCAGATACTGCTGCAAAACCTGATGCAGCTAAGGGTGAGCAACTCTACTTGAACGGTGAACTGTCCCGTGGCGTACTAGCCTGTGTGACCTGTCACGGTGCAGCAGGGAATAGTGTCATTGAAATGTACCCTAACATTGCTGCTCAACCCTTTGAGTATGTGGTGAAACAGCTGCACGACTTCCGCCCCGGTGCAGATAATACCCCTCCATTACGCAGTGCCGCTAATGGTACGCCTGCCGTGATGACCAGCATTGTGACTGGCATGACTGAGCAAGAAATGCGTGATGTGGCGTTTTACGTGTCCCAACAAAAAATGGATTGGGAATTGGCTGCTCGTGCAACCAACGAAGAAACATTCGAGCGTGGCCAACAAATTTGGCGCGGTGGTTTGCCTGACCGTAACGTAGCGGCCTGTGCGGCCTGTCACTCGCCTAACGGCGCAGGTTTACCCGGTAAATACCCACGTTTGGCTGGCCAACACGTTCCATACTTGCTAGAGCAGTTGAAATTGTTCCGCAATGGCGACCGTAACAACGAAGAAGCCATGCACGAGTTGGCAGATCGCATGAATGATGCGGATTTGTCTGCCGTAGCGGATTACGCTGCTGGCTTGCGCTAGAGCAAAACGCTTGTTTTTAGCGACTGCTATATTCAGTGTTGTGGCCTGTAATGCTTACAGGCTGCAGTGTTGATACCTAAGCTCCCCTCTTGGGGAGCTTTTGTTGTCTGGGCGGGAAACTTTAGTCTTAAAACAGACTCTAATAGCTCAGACTTATAAGACCCTGAATTTTCTGTTTAGTTTCTACCTGAGATTGTTGTGACTACCAAACGTCAATTTGGCGCTGCTGAACTGTTTGAGCTTCTAGGTTCCATGCGTTTCGCAGTGAGCCTGCTCATGTTCATCTGTGTGGCCAGTATCATTGGTACTGTGCTGGCGCAAAATCAGCCTATGAACATCTATGTGGACCAGTTTGGGCCATTTTGGGTAGATGTGTTTGATAGGTTCTCGATTTGGACCATCTATAACACGTGGTGGTTTTTGGTCATCATGGGGTTCCTGGTGGTGTCCACCACGGTCTGTGTGATCCGGCATGCACCCAAGATGCTGAAAGATGCACGCAATTTCAAAGAATACATGCGCGGCAATAGCTTGCGTGCCTTCCCTCATAAAGTAGAACTCAGCAACCACAATAATCCTGAGAAAAATGCTGACGATGTACAAGCGTGGTTGAAGGTCAAAGGCTACCAATACAAAGTACGTAAAGATGCCGATGGCAGCCTGATGTTGGCGGCTAAAAAAGGTAGTTCCAACCGATTAGGCTACATTTTTGCGCACGTTGCCATCGTGGTGATCTGTATTGGCGGGTTACTGGACAGCGAATTACCCACGCGATTACAGGTCTGGCTAGGTGGCAAAAAACCTATTACTGAAAACATTCTAATTTCCGAAGTTCCACCAGAGGGGCGTTTGCCAGCAGGCAACCCTAGCTTTAGAGCGAACCTTCTGGTGCCAGAAGGCGTGCGCACGGCGACTGCTGTTGTGAACGTGGATGAAGGCGTGTTGGTGCAACCCATGCCCTTTGTACTGGAACTCAAACGTTTTCTGATCGAATATTACTCTACGGGTATGCCTAGCAGCTTCAAGAGTGAAGTGCGCATTACTGACCCGGATACGGGTGATAGTTTTGACCGAGTGATTGAGGTAAACGAACCCCTACGCTACAAAGGCGTGACGGTGTATCAGTCGGGTTTTGATGATGGTGGCTCTACGGTTGAGCTGTTGGCATACCCATTGCACGGTACACAAAGCCGTCCGTTCCCGGTATCAGGCAAAATTGGTGAAAACACACGCTTTGTCGTGGATGACGCAGGTACCGAGGTTAGTGTGAATTTCACCGAACTACGTACCATCAACGTGGAAGATATGCGGGATGGTGCTGATCCACAGCCCAAAGCGTTGGCTGAACACGTGGCGGCAGTCTCTGGCAGTGCAGCTGGTAAGCGTAACGAGAATCTGGTTAACGTAGGCCCTAGCGTGCATTACAAACTGACGGACAGCAGTGGTCAGGCGCGTGAGTACACGCATTACATGTCCCCAGTGGTATTGGACGGTTTCCCCGTATTCTTGGCGGGTATGAATGTGTCGCCGCAAGTGGGCTTCCGTTATGTACGTATTCCTGCCGATGACCAGCTATCCATGCAAGAATTTATGCGCTTGCGCGCTGCACTAGAAGACCCCTCTTTAGTGCGGCTAGCGGCATTGCGCTTTGCGGAGCGTAACGGTGATGATTCACCCGACTCATTACTGCATACCGCTGCACAGAATGCGTTGACTAGCTTCGCTCGTGAAGGTTTTAACGGTTTGATCGGGCGTGTCCCCGAAGCAGAACGTGAGAAAATTTTGGGTTTCACGGTACCCATGATTCAGCTTTCGTTGATTGAGTTACGTGATATTCTGCGAGAACGAGCAGGCGAAAAAGAAATTGTGTATGAAGGCGAAGAAGGTATGCGTGCCCAACAATGGACACAGCTTGCCGTATTAGCCTTGGCCAATTTGCCCGAATACCCTGCACCAGTCATGTTGGGCCTGCGTTCGTTTGATCACGTACAGGCCAGTGTGTTCCAAGTGGCACGCAGCCCTGGTATGTATATTGTGTATACCGGTTCGCTGTTCTTGGTGATAGGCGTCTTTACGATGTTCTATGTTCGTGATCGACGTATTTGGGTGTGGATACGAACACAAGAGGGTGGCAGCTCTATGCAGGCTGCGATGACCTCACAACGGCGCAATTTGGATTTCAACCGCGAGTTTGACGAGTTCAAACAGAGTTTCCAGCGCTTGTCCGCATAGAGAGGAGTCTAAAAAATGTCTGAGTCAGCGATGCTTTCCCAGTCACAACAGTGGCAGGCTTCCATGGCAGCAAGCGGGGATTCCCGTGGTGTGCGTGGTCGCTTACAACTGAGTGACTATCTGTACTTTATTGTGTTGTCGCTTGGGGTGGCCTACTGTTTGACCGCCTATGCCGACTTTATGGATGGCTACGAGAAGCTTATTCTCTGTGGTGCCGTGCCACTACTGGTCTGGATGGGCTGGTTGTGGCGTCCACTACGTACATTAACTGTACTAAGTGGTTTAACCGCGATTTTGGCGATCTGGCTTTACAGCCCTGATGGCAGCTTATTAAGCGGTGATCTCTCCCGCGCAGACAGCGTATTTCTGTTGCGCTATTTGTTCTCGTCACAGTCCGCTATTTTGTGGATGTGCGCGCTGTTCATGATCGCCATGGTGTGCTACTGGATAGGCTATGTGAGTAAAACCGCTGCATGGCTGGGCACGGCTCTTACCTGGGCTGGTGTGTACGCTGGTACGGTAGGTATGTTTGTGCGCTGGCGCGAAGGCCACTTGTTGGGGCCAGGTTTGGGTCATATCCCCGTCAGTAACTTGTACGAAGTGTTTGTGATGTTTGCGTTGATCACCGCCATGTTCTACCTGTATTACGAGCGTCGTTATGCGACCCGTAGCTTGGGTGGTTTTGTGCTGATGGTGATTAACGCTTCGGTGATTTTCTTGCTGTGGTACTCGTTTGCCCGCGATGCGCACCAGATTCAACCGTTGGTTCCTGCGTTGAAAAGCTGGTGGATGAAGATTCACGTGCCTGCTAACTTTATTGGTTACGGTACCTTCGCCTTAGCAGCGATGGTGGGCTTTGCTTACCTGATCAAAGAAAACGGTCAAACGCGCTCGTGGAGCAAACTGTGGCCGGTATTTGTGCTGGGTATGCTGCTCTGTGCGGAGCCCATGATCTTTGGTTCACGCAGCGAGTTTTCAGTCACATGGATGCTGTTCTTCGGTATTAGTGCACTGATCGTCGGGGCCATTTTGGCGCTACGTGGCCCAATTTCTCGTCAGTTGCCAGACCTAGAAGTGCTGGATGACATCATGTACCGCGCGATTGCCATCGGTTTTGCGTTCTTCACTATTGCCACCATTTTGGGTGCGCTGTGGGCAGCAGATGCATGGGGTACATACTGGCAGTGGGACCCTAAAGAAACTTGGGCCTTGATCGTGTGGTTGAACTACGCAGCTTGGCTGCACATGCGCTTGATGAAAGGCATGCGCGGCACTATTGGTGCTTACTGGGCGTTGGGCGGCTTGCTGATCACCAGTTTTGCCTTCCTCGGTGTGAACATGTTCTTGTCCGGTTTGCACTCGTACGGCGAGTTGTAAGTACCCAGTACGTTTAGCTAGTCAGATTTACCGGGAGTGTTTGTCTATGAACGACAGCACTTCCGGCGATTTCACCAAGTCTCGTATATCGCGGGCGGCCAATATTTCGGTTGGTGCTCTAGCACCCGACACCACAAACCCCTGCACGTAATCTACGCCTATATCGCGCAGTATATGCAGCGTTTCTACGTCTTCCACCCATTCGGCAATACTCACCATGCCCAAGTTGCGTGCCAGTTCTACGATGGTGCGTACGATGGCCACATTGGTATTTTTCAACAGCATGTTGTGGATGAGCGAGCCGTCTATCTTAATCGCGTCCGTCGGTAGCTCTTGCAGGTACGAGAACGAGGTATAGCCGGCACCAAAGTCGTCCAGAGCTATGCGTACCCCTTTCTGCTGCAAACGCTGCATGAACAAGCGTGTGCGTTCTAAATCTTGCAGTGCCACACCTTCGGTGATTTCTACACACAGCCTGTTGGCGAGGTGATCGAAGTTTTCCAGAATGGTAAACAGTTCATCAATGAACTTGTCATCATTTAAGGACACGCCGCTTAGGTTGATATTGATTTGCTGGGTACGTGGCAGTTGTGTGTGATGCTTGTTTAGCCACTCTAAGGTCGCCGCAAACACCCATTTGTCGATAATAGATACTGTGCCGCTTTCTTCGGCTGCCGCAATAATCTTGCCCGAGGGCATCAAGTTGTTTTGCGAGTCACGCACCCGTAGCAGCACTTCTACGTTCAGCGAGTTTAAGGGGTTTTGCAGAGCCATTAACGGCTGCATCTCTAGGTACAAGCCACCCGATGCACCGTCTTCCAACTCTTTGAACAAGCGTAGTTCTTCAGCGTGTTGGTACATCTCAGTAGAGCCTTGTTTGTACAGCACGGATGGCAACTGTGTGCGGCGAGCATCTCGGCAGGCACGGTTAGCAGCGGCCAAGGCATCTTCGGCACGGGTGTCGGGGGACAGCTCTACCAACCCAATCGCACTTTGCAGGTTAAAGCTACGATTGCCAGCGTAGATACTGCCTTGATTGAGAGACTTAATGATCTTCTCGGCAGTGGCTTGGGCTTGTTCTGGTGTGGTGTCGTTAAACAGAATCAGGAACTCATCATTACCCAGTCTACCCAGCTCTTGGCCAGGATGCAGCGTGGTTTCAATGCGATGGCTAACCTCTTTGAGTAACGCGTCGCCTGCGGCGTGACCGTAGGCGTCATTCACGTGTTTGACGTAGTTGAGGTCCAGATAGGCCAAGATACAGTTATTGCCCTCACGTACCTTGTCCAGTGAGAAAGACAGGGCTTTCTCTATACCCCGCTTGTTGAGTACGTCAGTAATGGGGTCATGGTTAGCCATTTGTTTTAGTTTACGAATGGTTTCTGACCGCTTGCTGATGTCTTGCAGTGAGCCTTCAATGAGTTCGGCTTTGCGCAACGCACGTAAGCCAAATTGTTGTGGCAGTCCGGGGTGTGAGGCGGTTGATAAGCGGCTGATGTCAGTGTCTTCGCCGCTTAAGCTGGTTTGTATGATGGCTTCCCAGTCGGTGGTGCCGAAGAACTGCTCCCAATGGTAGTCTTCGATGTCATCGTGTTCAGAGAGTCCTAGAAAAGCGTAGAACACGCTATTTGCGTAGACAAACTGGCCGCTGTCATCCAGCGTAAAAATACCAAATGGGCTGATGCAGTGATTGGCGCGTAGGGTTTGTTCAGCTAAGGCACGGTTATAGCGCTCTTCGCGTAAGCGTTCACCCAATAAAATAGCCACCATCAGACCAGAGAGTGGCAGGGCCAGTACGCTGTGGAAAGTGTCCAGAAAATTGCTGGATAGTCCCAGCAACATCAGTAGCATCAAGACCAGCACACACAGCGATGCACTGAGCAACATGATGTGCCACAGCGATAGGGGGGCGGGTTGTTGTTCGGCATGCATCATGGCATAGCACACGACAACAATGCAGCTTACTAAACCTATGCCACTGAATAGCAGCATAGCGGGCATGAATAGGGCGCGCTCTAGGAGGAAGGCGGCTGGCAACAGGGCGAGCCCACCCCATTGCAGGGCACGTAATAGCGGCGTAAAAGGCAGCGGTTGTACGACGGTACGCAGTAACTGGGTAAAGAGGGTGTAGCTCACTACGAAGTAGGCAGCGAGGGTAGCGTGTCGGATAGTGGGGAGCCAGGCGGCGGGTAGTTCATGACCTAGCCAGAGGTTATCCCACCCCATGGCCATAGCACCCAACCGTAGGTTGCCTACCAGCCAGACCGCAACCAGTAAATACAGGCTTTGTTTATTGAGTAAGGCAATCACCAGCAACAAGGCGGCTAAGGTGAGTAGACCACCTTCTAGCAGAGCGATGTAACGCGTGTAGCGCTGGCTGGCTAGAGCCCATTCGGTGCTGGTCCAGTTTTGAATGCTGAATGGCCCAGCAACGCTAGGTAAGACATTGCAGTACACCGTGTCTAGTGGCGCTAGGCCATCGCTTTGCAAGGCATAACCGTGACTAGAGCCTAAGGCTGAGGTAGGCAGTAGGCTGAGTTCTTCTTGCTCGGGTTGAGTACCGTAGCAGTGCAGCCCTAGCAAGGGGCTGGTAGCAAAACGTATGTCGTGGGCGGTGCTGTCAAAGTCTTCTGGTAGAGAGAATCGCAGCCAAAAAGGATCGTGTGTAGAAAGGCGTAATTCAGAGGGCTGTTTTGCCAGTGCGGTTTGTATGGCTGATGATGGAGGCGTTTGCGCGTAGGAAGCCGGTAGCGTTTGCAGGCTTAACGAAAAACCCGCAGCACTGGGGTAGTGTGCGGGTAGTTGCAACAATGCCACCAGCGATAGCAGGCAAATACACAGCGGCAGCATATAGATGCTGAGTACTTCGGTGATACGTTGGCTTACGCCAGACCGTGTACGATCATTGGGTGTGATAGTGGAATCCATCATGAATTTAGACAGCCTTAATCACCACGACAGACACGGATCAGCTGTCGCGGTAAATTGTTATGCTTTGTTAACGGTGAGGCGTCTGCGTTCTTTAAAAACTAAGCCCTGATTTTCAGGGCTTAGTGGTGATGCTTAGGGTAGTAGGCGTTCTGAAGCAAAGAGGCTGTGTAGATCTTCGCGAGGACGTACTACATGCACTGTGCTGCCATCTACAATAATTTCGGCTGCACGTGGTCTGGTGTTGTAGTTGCTAGCCATGGTGAATCCGTACGCACCAGCTGACATAATTGCCAATAGATCGTGCTGTTCTAAGGCCAGTTTGCGGCCACGGGCTAACCAGTCACCGCTTTCGCAGATAGGGCCAACGATGTCGTATTCCAAGGCTGTAGTGCCGTCTTGGCGAGGGCGTACAGCTTCTACATCGTGCCACGCATCGTAGAGTGTGGGGCGAATAAGATCATTCATGGCCGCATCAACGATGGCGAAGTTTTTGGCTTCAGAGGGTTTCAGGTATTCCACTTTGGTCAGCAATACACCAGCGTTACCTACCATCGAGCGGCCAGGCTCCAACACCAACTGCAAGTGAGACAAGCCACGAGCATCCAGTGCTTTGAAGACTTCTGTCAGCAGCATGGTTGGGGTAGCAGGCGTTTCGTCGGTGTAACGAATACCCAAGCCGCCGCCCAAATCAAGGTGCGATAACTGCACGCCTTGCTGTGATAGGGTGTCAATCAGGTTTAGCAGTTTATCCAGCGCATCCAAGTAGGGGCTGATCTCAGTGATTTGAGAGCCGATGTGGCAGTCCACACCAACGATTTTCAGTTGTGGGTGCTGTTTGGCCAGCGCGTAGACGTCAGGCGCATCTTCGATTGCAATACCGAATTTGTTGTCTTTCAGGCCTGTGGAAATGTACGGGTGGGTGTGTGCATCCACGTCAGGGTTCACGCGCAGCGAAATCGGTGCCACACAGTTTTTGTCGGCAGCGATTTGTGCAATGTGTAGCAATTCGCTTTTGGATTCCACGTTAAAGCATTTGATTTGGGCATCCAGCGCGGCTTCAATTTCCCAACGCTGTTTGCCTACGCCAGAAAACACCACTTTGCGTGGATCGCCACCTGCGGCGATAACACGTGCTAACTCGCCGCCAGACACAATATCAAAGCCTGCACCGTGGTTGGCCAGTTCACGCAGAATAGCCAAATTGGAGTTGGCTTTCATGCCATAACATACTAAGACATCACGACCTTGTTTAGCCTTCTCATAGCTGTCCCAAGCGTCTTTCAGCGCTTGTCGCGAATAGACATATAAAGGGGTGCCGTGCTCTTTGGCTAAGTCTTCCAGAGAGCATTGTTCGGCATGCAGTACGCCATTATGAAATTGAAAATTCGGAGCTACGGTCATGATGGTAAATAGAGGTCATGAAAAAAAGCAGGGGACTGATCCAGTAACTGGGTCAGGCAGTAGGTGCAGCGTTAGTGTTGAGGCTAGTCGCTGCAGCTTGTTCGGGTAACACGAGGGGGCCTTTATAGCCACAGCCTCCAAGTACGACACTTGCACCCACTAAAAGGAGAAGCACCGCACGTTTAGGTGAGAGTTTTGGCTGCATGGTGTGGTATGAACAGTGTTAAGTTTGAAGTATGACAGCCTGTGTGTAGACGTCAAACCTCCAGACAACAATGGTGCCATCAGGCACCATTGTGTGTTGTTAATTACGGCTGAGCAAAGGTTTGCGGACTGTCGTCATAGACGTTGTCATCGTTTTGCAGGCCTTGTAGCAACGAGTTGATACCATCGTCAGGCACATCAGAAACGAAGTTGTCCATGGCGCTAGACAAGCCCACGCGCTCAATGGCTACCCCAGGCGGGAATTCGCTGTAGTAGTAATCCCCATTGGTTTTAGTCAGACCGCTAGGCATTGGGCCTAATGGCACGTTGGGTTTACCCGCCAGCGCTTCGCGCATGAAATTGATCCAGATAGGCATGGAGATCCCGCCACCCGTCTCACCAGAGCCTAGTGATTGCGGACGGTCAAAGCCCATCCAAGCAATGCTGACTAGATCCGGTGTGTAACCCGCAAACCAGGCATCCAACGAGTTGTTGGTGGTACCGGTTTTACCGCCAATGTCATTGCGTTTGAGTGTGGCTGAAGCACGGGCACCTGTACCCGATGTGGCTACACCGCGCAGCATGTCGTTCATGACATAGGCGGTACGTGGGTCTATAACTTGTGCTTTGGAATCGCCAGCGACTACGGGTTTGGCGCGCATAACCACTTGGTCATTGCTGTCAGTCACGTAATCAATCAGGTAAGGCTGTACTTTGTAGCCGCCATTTGCGAATACTGAGTACGCACCTGCCAATTGCAATGGCGTTACGCTACCGGCACCCAATGCCAACGGCAATACGGCAGGGTTACGTTCACGATCAAAACCAAAGCGGGTGATGTAATCCTGAACATATTGTGGGCCCACCGCTTGCATAATGCGGATAGAAACCATGTTCTTGGATTTGTACAAACCTTGACGCATGGTCAGCATAGGTTCGTAGCGGCCACCATAGTTTTTAGGATTCCACGCTCTGGAACCCGTTTGTTCGCGGGTGAGCTGGAACGGGGTATCTGCAATCTGTGTGCCAGGTGTTAAGCCTTTTTCTAGCGATGAGGCATAGATAAATGGCTTAAAGGCAGAACCAGGTTGACGCCATGCTTGGGTCACACGGTTGAACTTACCATCAGCAAAGTGGAAGCCACCGACCATGGCTTGAATCGCACCATCTTGAGGGCGGATTGCAACCAGTGCGGCTTGTACGGCAGGCATGTTCACGACTTCCCAAGACTCAGGGTTCTTGAACAGGTACACCACAGAGCCACGGCTTAGGCGTTGGCCTTCAGCAGCATTGGGAACTAGCGCGCGCGCTACAATACCCAGAGCACGTTTGTCGGTAATGTCGATGATGTTATCGGCACTACGGGCAACGGTGAGTTTGGTTGGGCTAGCCGACAACACCACACCAGTGAGTAGATCGCCGGTGTCAGGGTAGTTACGTTGTACGTCGTCCAGAATGTCGTTCAGTGCATCAGCATCTTGCTCAATACCCTCTGCCAAGCTGACTTGACCTTCAGGGCCTGGGAAAGGCTTTCTGCGGGTGTAGTTCAGAATGCCGTCACGTACGCTCAAGTACGCGGCTTCTTGGTCTTTGGAATTGATGGTGGTGTAGATATTGAAACCACGGCTGTAGATGTTGTCTTGGTACACGTTGTACAGCAGTTGGCGTGCCAATTCAGCGGCGTATTCACCGTGAATCGCGTAACCACCGGCTGGTGTGCCTAGTGCCGAGCGGATTTCAATTTTCTGTGCACGAGCAGTGTCGTATTCGTCTTGTGTGATGTAACCCAAATCCAGCATACGACGCAGCACACCCTGTTGTTGACGGGTAGATTCTGCGAAGTTAGTGATGGGGTTGTAGCGAGAAGGCGCACGCTGAATACCGGCTAACATGGCGGCCTCAGCCAGTGTGACTTCTGTCAGGCTTTTACCGAAGTACGTACGCGATGCAGCAGGGAAACCGTAAGAACGATGCCCCAGATAAATCTGGTTCATGTACAGATCGAGAATCTGGTCTTTGGTCAGCGTGGCTTCAATCTTGAACGTCAGCAACAGTTCGTAGAACTTACGTGTGTACGTTTTCTCGGACGATAGATAGAAGTTACGCGCCAGCTGCATGGTGATGGTACTGGCACCCTGCGACTTGCGCATGCTGACCATATTCATGATCGCAGCACGAGCAACCCCGCGCAGATCAATACCACCGTGCTGATAGAAACGATCGTCTTCAGCAGCCAGCAAGGCCGATTTCATGACGTCGGGGATTTCGTTGAACGGCATCACATTGCGCCGTTCTTCACCGAACTCACCAATCAACACCTTGTCTGCGGTATAAATGCGCAAGGGGATACGAGGACGATAATCTGTCATGGCTGTGAGGTCAGGCAGGTTAGGCCATGCCAAGGCAAGCGCTAGCACAACCAGCAGCACGCCACTGACGGCCAAGCCAGTCAGTACCACGATAGATTTCACGATGAACCGGCGTAGCCAGGATCCGGAACGTTTAGTAGAAGTTTGGGCGGAAGAACTCATTGCGGGTGATTTTTAGGCCCTAGGAACAGAATGTAGAGCGTGTGTACCAGTTTACTGTGTTAACAGACGCCATAAAACTCGGATAGTGTACTTTTTTTTGGGTGCGCTAATGGGATAATACACAAATGACAGACTCTTTACCCACAGAACTCATGCAAATTGACCCTTTACCCCCTTTGGGGGAAAGAGAACTGCAACATTTACGGCAACCCAATCAACGCCCTATTTTTCTGGTCGGTATGATGGGTGCTGGTAAAACAACTATAGGCAAACAACTGGCTCGCAGCCTGAATCGCAGTTTCACAGATTTGGATCACGAACTGGAAGCACGCTGCGGAGTACGCATCGCAGATATCTTTGACATAGAAGGTGAAGAAGGGTTCCGCAGACGTGAAGCAGCAGCACTAGACGCTTGCACTCGGTTACCAGGTATTGTGTTGGCAACGGGCGGGGGCGCCATTTTGTTGCCTGAAAACCGCAATTTTCTGAAACAGCGTGGCTTGGTTGTGTATTTGCGAGCGAGCGCAGAAGAACTTTTTAAGCGCGTTGCCAAAGATAAAAGTCGTCCTTTGTTGCAAACTCCGAATCCGCGCCAACGTTTGACAGAATTATTGGCTAAACGTGAGCCTATGTACGCCGAAGTGGCAGACATCGTGTTTGATACTGGAAGTGCGCCCATTTCTACAGCTGTGCGCGATTTGGCTGCTGAATTACTGAATAAATGTGAGGTCAAACAATGAGAGTAGTATCGGTGCAGACGCCTAGCGGCTCTTACCCCATACAGATTGCAGCGGGGCGTTTAGCCAAGTTGGCAGAAAGCATCCCTGCGGATGTGACCCGTATTGCGTTGATCAGCAATCCTACGGTGATGGGGTTGTACGGCGAGCAAGTGTTGGACGCCTTGAATCAAACCGGCAAACCGGTGCTAGAGGTGTCTATCCCAGATGGCGAAGCCTATAAAGACTGGAATACGCTGAACAGCATTTTTGACCGCTTATTGGGTGAGCGATTGGATCGCAAGGCGCTGATTGTGGCATTAGGCGGTGGCGTGGTGGGTGATATTGCTGGTTTTGCTGCTGCTTGCTTTATGCGTGGCATTCGCTTTATTCAAGTGCCCACAACCTTGTTGGCTCAGGTGGATTCCTCGGTAGGTGGTAAAACCGCTGTGAATCACCCCTTGGGTAAAAACATGATTGGTGCGTTCTACCAGCCTATAGCGGTTGAAGTAGACATCAATGTGCTGCAAAGCCTGCCAGACCGTGAAATTGCGGCGGGATTGGCAGAGGTGATCAAGTATGGCCTAATTGTAGATGAAGGCTTTTTCCAGTGGTGCGAGCAAAATGTAGAAGCACTGGTGAAGCGTGACCCAGACGCACTGGCGTATGCGGTGCAGCGTTCTTGCGAAGTGAAGGCCGAAGTGGTCTCTGCTGATGAGCGTGAGTCAGGGCTACGTGCTTTGCTGAATCTGGGTCATACCTTTGGGCATGCGATTGAGTCCGGTTTGGGCTACGGTAAGTGGCTGCACGGCGAAGCAGTAGGGTGCGGCATGATTATGGCTGCCGAGCTATCGGTGGCGTGTTGCGGCTTTCCTGCCGAAAAAGTGCAGCGCGTACGAGAGCTGGTGAAGAACATTGGTTGCCCCACTGTTCCTCCCTCTTGGCCTGCTGAGCGCTGGATCGAGTTGATGGGTATAGATAAAAAAGCCGAAGGCGGGCAACTGCGCTTTGTGCTGATGTCCGACATTGGTAAGAGTCATGTACAGGCCGTAGAGCCAGAGAAAGTGGCGGCGGTCTTGGAAGGTTTCAAATAACCGATAAATAAGGGGATCGTTATGGTGTCACTGGCCGTTTATGCATGTTTTCCAGAACATAGCCGAGGTAGACGCCACCCAGAAGATGGGCCGGAACGGCGTAATGAGTTTCAACGAGACCGTGATCGCATCATCCATTGCCAAGCGTTTAGGCGGCTGGAGTACAAAACGCAGGTTTTCATTAATCATGAAGGAGACCTGTTCCGTACCCGCCTCACGCACAGTATTGAAGTCGCACAAATTGCCCGCTCATTGGCAAGAAATCTACAGGTGCATGAAGACCTGGTAGAGGCGATTTCACTGGCGCACGATCTGGGACACACCCCTTTCGGGCATGCAGGCCAAGAAGAGCTTAACGCCTGCATGCGCGAGCTAGTACCGCAAGCAGGTGGCTTTGAGCACAACCTGCAAAGTCTGCGCATTGTCGACACTCTAGAAGAACGCTATGCCGCCTTTGATGGCCTGAATCTGTGCTTTGAAACCCGTGAGGGCATCTTGAAGCACTGTAATTTGCGTCATGCACATTTGTTGGGCGATGTGGGCGAGCGTTTTTTACTGCGTAGACAGCCCTCCTTAGAGGCGCAGGTGACCAATCTGGCCGACGAAATTGCCTATAACAATCACGATATTGATGATGGTCTGCGCTCAAAGTTGATCACACTAGAGCAACTGTGCGAAGTGCCTATTTTCTTCCAGCACTATGTGGCCGCGCGCCAAATGTACCCCTCTGTGTCGCAAAAGCGCTTGGTGGCTGAGACCATACGCACCATGATCAATACCTTTGTGCAAGATTTGACGCTGACGACGCAGCAGAATCTGGAGATGGCTAGGCCAGGTAGCGTAGACGAATTACGCCAAGCCGGGAAAATGGCAGCATTTTCGATGGAAATGCGGGTAGAAGCCGATCATTTGAAGAAATTCTTGCGCGAGAACCTCTACCGCCACCCACAAGTGCTGCGCATGATGAGCAAAGCACGTCGTATTATTCGTGAGTTGTTTGTGGCGTATATGGAAGATCCACGCTTGCTGACAGCCGAGCACCGACGTGAAAGCCCGCAAGCACAAGCCCGTGCGATTGCAGACTACATTGCTGGTATGACAGACCGCTACGCGATCCGTGAGCACCAGCAACTGTTTCACATGTAATGGTTAAGCGTTTAGGCAGGCACTGTGAGTAGTGCCTGCAAATAATGCCCAGTATGGCTTTCGGGGGTGGATGCAATCACCTCAGGCGTGCCTTGTGCGACGATCTGGCCGCCTGCAGCACCGCCTTCTGGCCCCATATCAATGACCCAATCGGCTGTTTTGATGACGTCTAGATTGTGCTCAATAATCACCACCGTATTGCCCGCATCCACCAGCTTATTCAATACATCCAGCAGTAGCGCGATGTCTTGGAAGTGCAGCCCAGTCGTGGGTTCATCCAATATGTAGAAGGTACGACCTGTGCTGCGTCGGGATAACTCCAGCGCCAGTTTCACACGTTGGGCTTCACCGCCCGATAGGGTGGTCGCACTTTGGCCTAAACGCAGGTACGACAGGCCCACATCCATCAAGGTGTCTAGTTTACGGGCAATGGCAGGCACAGCACCAAAGAAAGTCAGTGCTTGATCAACAGTCAGGTCTAGCACTTCGCTGATGTTTTTGCCGCGGTACTGAATGTCCAAGGTTTCGCGGTTGTAGCGTTTACCGTGACAAATATCGCAAGGTACGTAGATATCGGGCAGAAAGTGCATTTCTACCTTCATCACGCCGTCACCCTGGCACGCTTCGCAACGGCCACCTTTGACGTTAAACGAGAAACGACCTGGGTCGTAGCCACGCGCACGCGCTTCAGGAACGCCTGCAAACAGTTCACGAATGGTGGTGAACAGACCGGTGTAGGTGGCGGGGTTACTGCGTGGTGTGCGACCAATAGGGCTTTGGTCTACGTTAATCACTTTGTCGAAGTGTTCCAGCCCTTCCAAACCTAGGTAAGGGGCTGGTTCTGTTTGCGCGCGGTGATAATGCTGTGACAGCGCCGTCGCCAACGTATCGTTGATCAGCGTAGATTTACCCGAGCCAGACACGCCACTGATACACACAAACCGGCCGGCAGGAATATGCAGATCTACCGATTTTAGGTTGTTGCCACTGGCGCCGCGCAATACCAATTCAGGCATATCCGGCGTGACAGGGCGGCGCGCGGGGATAGCAATGCGCTTCTGGCCGCTTAGGTATTGTCCGGTAAGGGACTTGGGTGACTGCAAAATAACGTCTGGTGTGCCTGCAGCGACGATGTGACCACCGTGTTCACCGGCGCCGGGGCCCATATCCACGATGAAGTCAGCTTGGCGGATCATGTCTTCGTCATGCTCCACCACAATTACGCTATTACCCAGATCGCGCAAACGCTTGAGAGTATCAATCAAGCGATCGTTGTCGCGTTGGTGCAAACCAATGGATGGCTCATCCAGTACGTACATCACGCCGGTTAAGCCCGAACCAATTTGGCTGGCCAAACGAATGCGTTGCGATTCACCGCCAGAGATGGTGTCGGCGCTGCGGTCTAACGATAGGTAATTCAACCCCACGTTATTCAGGAACTGCAGTCGCGCCAAAATTTCTTGCACGATGCGTTCAGCGATTTCTTTTTTAGCGCCACTCAATTGCAACGCACCAAACCAGTGCTGGCAGTCGGCCAACGACATAGCTTCGACTTCGTAGATAGCGCGCGGGTCATTCTCGCCCAGCAGTACGTTACGAGCTTCGGTGCGTAGACGGGAGCCATGACACGACGGGCACTGTTGGGTGCGACGCAGCTTAGACAGCTCTTCACGCACGGCAGGCGAGTCGGTCTCGCGCCAACGGCGTTCTAAATTCGGGATTACGCCTTCAAACGCGTGGCGTTTGACGGTGGTTTTGCCTTTCTCATTTAAGTACAAGAAGGCGATTTCTTCGTTATTCGACCCGTACAAAATGCATTGGCGTATGGCTTCAGGCAGTTCTTCGAACGGAGTGTCCAGATCGAAGTCATAGTGAGCCGCTAAGCTAGTTAGCAGAGTGTGGGTAAAGGCATTACGTTTATCCCAACCGCTGATAGCTCCGCTTGCTAAGCTTAGGTCAGGAAACGCGACCACGCGTTGGGGATCAAAAAAGTCCACCAAACCTAAACCGCTGCAATCTGGGCAAGCACCCGCAGGGTTGTTAAAGCTGAATAAGCGTGGCTCTAACTCGTTTAGCTGGTAATCACACAACGGGCAGGCGTAGTGGTTACTGAACTGTAGTTCGTCTGAGGTATCTAGATTCAGAACGGTAACGCGGCCTTGGGATAACTCTAGGGCCGTGTCAAAACTTTCAGCCAATCGCTGTGCGCTGTCGGGTTTGACGCGCAAGCGGTCTACTACCACCTCTACCAGCGCAGAGCTGTCGGGGGCAGGGGCTTGAATGTCTTCAATAGCACCCATTTCACCGTTGACACGCAAACGCACAAAACCTTGGGCTTGCAGAGCACGACGTTGTTGTTCGAATTCGTCATGCGTTGCGCGCAATACCGGCGCCAAAATCGCAATACGCGTTTCTTCAGGCAACGCCAGTGTTTGGTCCACCATTTGGCTGACATTTTGCATTTGCAGCGGCAAGTGGTGTTCTGGACAATGAGGAGTGCCAGTACGAGCGTACAATAGGCGCAAATAATCGTGTATTTCGGTGGTAGTACCAACCGTAGAACGCGGATTGTGTCCGGCTGCTTTTTGCTCGATGGAGATCGCAGGGGATAAGCCTTCAATCAAATCAACATCAGGCTTGTCCATCAGTTGTAGAAATTGTCTGGCGTAGGCCGACAAGCTTTCTACATAGCGACGCTGGCCCTCCGCATACAACGTATCAAATGCCAAGGAAGACTTGCCTGAGCCGGACAAACCGGTAATCACCACCAGTTCATGGCGGGGCAAATCTACTGACAGGTTTTTGAGGTTATGCGTGCGCGCACCTCGGATACGTATTGCGTCCATCGTCGTGGGTCTAGGGCTTTAAAAGGGTAACTTGTTACTATAGCCTGTTAGGCCATTTTTGTGCCAAAAGTCTGGCATAGCACTGCACAAAGAAGTGTAAGAATAGAGTGTTGCATGAGTCATACAGAAAATAAAAAAATGGGTAGTCGCCCTGAGCGCTTAAGTTTGACCCCACAGGAACGTCGTACCAGCACCATGTTGGCGTGGTTGTTTGCCACACGCATGTTGGGATTGTTCTTGCTAACGCCTGTGTTTGCCGTCGCGGCAAGCAGTTTGGTGGGCGGGCAAGATGCCATGAAAGTGGGGATAGCCTTGGGGGCGTATGGGCTAACGCAAGCCCTTATGCAAATCCCGCTAGGCATGGCGTCGGATCGTTTTGGTCGCCGACCCGTGATCGTGGCGGGCATGCTGCTCTTTATCGTGGGGGGCATAGTCTGTGCGCTGTCCGAGAGCGTAGACGGCATCATTGTGGGTAGGGTACTGCAAGGGTTGGGTGCGGTGTCTGCCGCCATTACCGCTTGGGTAGCTGATGCGACACGCCCCGAGGTACGTACCCGAGCCATGGCGATGGTGGGGGCGTCGATTGGGTTGTCCTTTGCCTTGTCTCTGGTCTTGTCGCCTGTGTTGGTTGGGCAGTTCGGGTTATCAGGTTTATTCTGGGCAATCAGTATCTTGGGCTTTATCTGTATGTTGCTGGCAGCCTTTGTGGTGCCAGCGGCCGAGCAAGTCATCCCTGTACTGCAATCCGCCAAAGCCAGCGATGTGCTGTCAGACCGTAACCTGCTGCGCCTGAACTACGGTGTGTTTGTCTTGCACGCCATCTTGATGATGATGTTTATGGTGGTGCCAGGTTTGCTGGAGCAAACCGGCGGCTTACAGACAGCAACGTTGTGGAAAGTGTATTTACCGGTGATTCTGGTATCTTTCCTGTTTATGGTTCCGGTGGTGTTTTACACTGAAACGCGTAAGTGCCATCAAGCCATTCTGATGAAGATGGTGTTGTTGTT
Source organism: Paenalcaligenes sp. Me131 (assembly GCF_050487225.1). Taxonomy (NCBI): domain Bacteria; kingdom Pseudomonadati; phylum Pseudomonadota; class Betaproteobacteria; order Burkholderiales; family Alcaligenaceae; genus Paenalcaligenes; species Paenalcaligenes sp. Me131. The sequence continues at coordinate 708,856 of NZ_JBKQGY010000002.1, read as the reverse complement.
GGCATTGGTATTGTTAGTCATGCCTGTGGTGATCCACCACTTCTGGGGGCTGATGGCATTACTGGTGCTGTTTTTTGTCGCATTTAACGTGTTGGAAGCATTGCAACCTTCGTTGGTGTCGCGTCAGGCACCGGCTGAATATAAAGGCTTGGCACTAGGCTTTTACAACATGTCGCAGTCGTTAGGCGTATTTGGTGGTGGTGTAGTGGGCGGTATATTGGCTGCTCAACAAGGCCCCCAAATCGTATTGTGGTTAGGCGCCGCATTGGCCATCTCATGGTTGGTGCTGGGGCGTGGTCTGCAAACACCAGACTAAATAACAGATAGCAGGCCGCACGACTATGGCCATCCGTAAATATATGGTGTGGCATGGTCTAAGTGGGGACGATCGTAGATAATACGGGTTATAGATTTTTTGAACAGGATACAGTCATGGCATCGGTAAACAAGGTAATTTTGGTGGGCAACTTGGGTCGTGATCCCGAAGTACGTTATGGCGCAGAAGGCAATGCCATTTGCAACATCTCTATTGCCACTACCTCAAACTGGAAAGATCGAAACAGCGGCGAACGCCGTGAGGAAACCGAGTGGCACCGTGTGGTGTTTTACAACCGCCTGGCTGAAATCGCTGGCGAGTACCTGAAAAAAGGCCGTTCGGTTTACGTAGAAGGCCGTCTGCGCACACGCAAATGGCAAGGCCAAGACGGTAAAGATAACTACACCACTGAAATCATCGCTGACCAAATGCAAATGCTAGGTGGTCGTGATGGTGGTGGCGATGCTGATTTCGGTGGCGGTGACTACAGCGCTCCCCGTGCACCACAACAACAGCAACAACGTGCTGCGGCTCCTCAACAAGCCCCACGTCAGCAGCAAGCTGCGAACCCATACCAAGCTCCTGTGGATAACTTGGCTGATATGGATGACGATATTCCGTTCTAAGGTTTCGTCACCATCGCGCAGTACACAACGCCCAGCCGACTATGTCGCGCTGGGCTTTTTTTCGCAATTTATCAGCGGCAGTCTGTCAGAGGTGAATGTGTCTGGAAGGTTTTTAGCTACCCATTGAGTGAGCATTGTGACAGCACAATGCCGAGGGTGTGGCTGGGCAAGGTCGTTAATCCAGCCGCGTTAAGCCATCAAAATTTACGCAGAAGTTACGATCAGAAAAAAGGGGGCTGATTACTATTTGTGCATGGCAATTTCGCCATTCTGAAGCGAAAAGAACATGCGCCTTATATTTTCTACAAACCGAATAGGTGCCATCGCAGGTTGCGGTGGTGCATGGGTCGTTGTGCTACCGGCTAACGGGTATGCTCAGGCGACTCACTGCCCAGCTCTACGCGCGAGTGGAGGCAAATCATGACCGAATTTCTTCTGGTATTTGCCTTAGCCATTTCATTGGGTTGGCCGCTAGGTCGGTATTTGGCAGCGGTGATGCGTGGGGAGCCAATGCGTAGCGATGCGCTGTTTAGTTGGTTAGAGCGCCCCTTGTACGCACTGATAGGCACAAATCCCAAACGAGGGATGAGCTGGCGTGGTTACGCCGCTGCCTTTGTGTTGAGCAACGTGGTACTGGCCATCATTGTGTGGGTCATGTTGATGACGCAAGCGTGGTTACCGCTTAATCCCAATGATGCTCCCAATATGAGCTGGGATTTGGCACTGCACACCATGGTTTCCTTCTTAACCAATACCAACCAACAGCATTATGCGGGTCAGGCGCAGCTTTCGTACTTGAGCCATATGATGGGCATCATTGCATTGCAAGTCATCACGCCCATGATGGGGCTAGCCTTAGTGGCGGCAACATTGCGTGGGTTGTTTGGCGGGCGTAATGCCGAAGCACGTAAAGCGGACGCGCATAGCCACGAGCCTGTAGATATGGGTAATTACTGGGCTGACGTGATTCGCCCTACCTTCCGTTTCATGTTGCCGCTGTGTTTGGTGTGGTCGGTGTTGCTGACCAGTCAGGGTGTGCCGGCGACCTTTGAGGGTGGGCCAGTCGTCGCGCCGCTAGATAGCACCGTAGAAATGACAGAGCAGAAGATCCCATTGGGTCCGGTGGCTCCCATGGTGGCGATCAAACAGTTGGGTACTAATGGTGGTGGGTGGTATGGCCCAAACAGCACGGTGCCGTTAGAGAACCCTACACCGCTGTCTAACTTTCTCGAGACGCTGGCATTAATTTTGGTGCCGGTATCGGTGGTGTTCATGATTGGCCCTTTTACTGGCCGCAGAAAGTTTGCCGCCTTTGTGTTTGGGACGATGGTGTTGATGTCGCTGGTATCAGCAGGTGCGGCACTATGGTCCGAGGGCTATTCATCCACCAGCACCGATATAGCGTTGATGGAAGGTAAAGAGGTGCGGTTGGGTGCAGAGCCTTCGGCACTGTGGACGGCATTGACTACACAAACCTCAAACGGCTCGGTTAACTCTATGCATGACTCGGCGGCACCATTGACCGGTTTAGTCGCGCTAAGTGACATGCTCATTAACTCAATTTGGGGCGGGATTGGTAGCGGTTTACAGCAGTTCCTCGTGTATTTGATGTTGGGTGTGTTTTTAGCGGGGCTGATGACGGGCCGTACCCCAGAACTCTTTGGGCGCAAGATTGAAGCACCTGAAATTAAGTTGCTTGGTGTGTTGCTGCTGTGGCATCCCTTGGTGCTCTTAACATTGACCGCCATAACACTGTCGTTTCCCAGTTTGGCGGGTACGACCAACCCCGGCTTTCACGCCATTAGCCAAGTGTTTTACGAGTATGTGTCTGCCTTTGCCAATAACGGTTCTGGGTTTGAAGGCTTAAGCGATGGTTCAGTGTGGTGGAACACAACGTGTAGTTTCATGCTGGCGGCAGGGCGTTATCCGGCTTTTATTATTCCTTTGGCCATTGCTGCGATGTTGGCACGTAAACGTCAGTCGCCAGAAAGTAACGGCAGCCTGCAAATCGAAACACCGACGTTCTCGTTGACCTTGGTGGCTGTGATTGTGGTGCTGACATTGCTGCAATTTATGCCCGTGTTAGTGCTTGGCCCTGTGGCTGACCATTTGACTCTGATCGCTCGCTGAGGATTACATCATGAGCAATACAACCTCTCAACAACACACTAGCGCTGCGTCGTCACAGCAGGCATTGCAGAGTTTTGTCTCTACGTTAGGCGCGGCGTTTATTAAGTTGGCCCCGCATCACATTATTCAAAACCCGGTGATGGCAGTGGTATGGCTAGGCACAGTACTAACTGCCGTTGCCACCATGGCAGGGTGGGCGCAGCCTGGTTTTGGCTGGTCGGTAACGTTGATCTTATTGGTGACAGTGCTCTGCGGTAATTATGCCGAAGCCGTCGCCGAGTCTAGGGGACGAGGTCAGGCCGCCTCATTGCGTCGTACACGTCAAAACCTGATGGCAAGGAAAGTCGATGCATGTGGCAACGAGCAGCTTATTCCTGCCTCTGAGTTGCATGCCGGTGACGTTGTGGTCGTGGAAGCAGGGCAGCAGATACCCGCCGACGGTGAGGTAATCGAGGGTTTAGCAACGGTGAATGAAGCGGCGGTGACCGGTGAATCGGCCCCCGTGTTGCGTGAGGCCGGTACGGATCGTTCAGGGGTGATAGGCGGTACCAAAGTGTTGTCGGATCGCATTGTGGTGCGTATCACCGCTGAACCTGGCCATAGTTTCCTAGACCGGATGATTGCGTTGGTGGAAGGTGCTAATAGGCAAAAAACGCCTAACGAAGTGGCCTTGGGTTTGCTGTTGGGAGTAATGACCATTACCTTTTTGATTGTCGTGACTACCTTGCCATTCATCGGTGCATTTGTAGGCATAGAAATCAATATCGTGTTGCTGGTCGCGCTGTTGGTGTGCCTGATTCCTACGACTATTGGCGGTTTGTTGCCAGCCATTGGTATTGCGGGGATGAATCGAGCCCTACAGGCCAATGTATTGGCGAAATCTGGTAAAGCAGTAGAGGTGGCAGGCGATGTAGACGTGCTGTTATTGGATAAAACAGGCACGATCACCTATGGCGATAGGCAAGCCACAGCCTTTCATCCGTTATCGGGCGTGGGTATTTCGCAGTTGAGCCATGCGGCGTTAATGGCCTCCTTGGCTGACCCCACTCCAGAAGGGAAGTCCATCGTTCAGTTGGCGCAAGGCGAAAACGGCGAGCAGATGAAACCCGTAGGTGCGACTTTCGTCCCTTTTTCGGCGCAGTCCCGCATGTCGGGTGTAGACCTGCCTAATGGTCACATCATTCGCAAGGGGGCTATAGATGCCATTACTCAACACGTGCGGCAATTGGGTGGTGCTATTACGTCTGAGCTGGAAGAAAAAGTCACCAAAGTGGCGCGTAAAGGGGCAACCCCATTAGTAGTGTGTGACGGTAAGTTTGTGCTGGGCGTTATTGAGCTATCGGACGTGATCAAACACGGTATTAAGGAACGATTCGCTCGCTTGCGTGAGATGGGTATTAAAACGGTGATGATCACCGGAGATAACCCACTCACGGCGGCCAGTATCGCTGCAGAAGCAGGGGTGGATGATTACATTGCCGAGGCCAGACCAGAAGACAAGTTGGCACGTATACGAGCCGAGCAGGCGGGTGGGCGTTTAGTGGCGATGGTGGGCGATGGCACCAATGATGCCCCTGCTTTGGCACAGGCCGATATAGGGCTAGCCATGAATTCGGGCACTCAGGCGGCAAAAGAGGCCGGCAATATGGTGGATTTAGATAGTGACCCTACGAAGTTGTTGTCAGTAGTGGAAATTGGTAAGCAGCAGCTCATTACACGGGGTGCTTTGACCACCTTTTCGCTGGCAAATGACATCTCCAAGTATTTTGCGATTTTGCCAGCGCTATTTGCTGCCGCCATTCCGCAAATGGCCGTACTGAATGTCATGAATTTGGCTAGCCCAACCAGTGCCATATTGTCGGCGCTGATTTTTAATGCGCTGATCATTCCGTTGTTGATTCCGTTGGCCTTGCGAGGGGTGCGTTTTAAACCCTCCAGTGCGACGCAACTGTTGCGCAACAATATGCTGGTGTATGGCGTGGGTGGTGTGGTATTGCCGTTTATTGCGATTAAGGCAATTGATGTGGCGATTACGTATTTGTTTGTGGTGTAAGGGGTAGAGTATGTTGAGTAAAAACACATCAGTAGTAGCAGATACACAGCAGTCGCTGCCGCCCTCTGATAAAGGGGTAGTACGTGGTGCACTCGGTTTAGCTGCCATTGCGTTGGTAGGCGTTGGTTTGATCTATCCACTGGCTGCTGTGGGTGTGGGGCAACTCGCATTTCCTGACACGGCAAACGGCAGTTTGGTGATGCAAGGCGGGAAGATAGTGGGCTCATCGCTAGTGGCGCAGCCTTTTGAGGATGCGCGTTATTTCCAGTCCCGGGCATCGGCCGCAGAATATGACACGATGGCGCTGTCTGGGAGTAATCTAGCTCGTACAAACCCAGAGTTAAGACAACGCATTGCTGAGACAACCACAGCAGTTGCACAGCGGGAAGGTGTGGATCCAGCCTTGATACCTAGTGATATGGTGACGCAATCCGGTGGAGGTATTGATCCGCACATTAGTCCGTTGTCGGCCGCAATACAGGTCAAGCGTGTGGCGCAAGCGCGTGGTGTTGAGCCTAGTGTGGTTGAGGCTTTGGTTGCACAGCATACCGCCGGTAAGCAATTGGGTGTATTGGGGCAACCGCGCGTTAATGTGTTGGAACTGAATGTGGCCTTGGATGCGCTGTCGCACTAGTGCTGACAACCTAAAAGTCCGTATTTCAAACGTCGTATTGTGAGGATTAGCCTTGTTATGGGAACAGAACAGGCAGATGCCATTCTAGGAGAGCTTCAACGGCAGCATGCCGGGCGCTTAACCGTCTTTTTGGGGGCGGCGCCTGGTGTGGGTAAAACCTATGCCATGTTGTTGCGTGCGCATGAACTGCACCGACAAGGTGTGGATGTGACCATAGGCATTGTCGAGACACATGGGCGTAGCGAGACTCAAGCGATGACCGAAGGGCTGCCTTTATTGCCACGTAAGACAGTGGAATACCAAGGGCGACAGCTAGAAGAGATGGACCTAGACGGGATTCTCAGCCGTAAGCCCGCCATTGTTCTGGTGGATGAACTGGCCCATCGGAACGTACCCGGTAGTCGCCACGAAAGACGGTGGCAGGATGTAGTGGAGCTGCTGGATGCGGGCATTGATGTATACACCACGGTGAATATTCAGCACTTGGAAAGTGTGAATGATGTGGTGCATCAAATCACCGGTATACGTGTGAGTGAAACCGTGCCCGATGCCGTATTTGATAGGCTGCGTGACATACGGCTCATCGATTTGCCGGCTCAAGAACTTATTGAACGGTTGAATCAGGGCAAAGTGTATTTGCCTGAGCAAGCGGCACAGGCATTACAAGCCTTTTTCTCCCCAGCCAACCTGACTGCATTGCGAGAGCTGGCGATGCAAACCGTTGCTGAGTATGTGGATGCCGACCTGAGAGAGAAAAGGGCAGCCCGAGGTTTAGAGGGCGTTTCTATCCAATGCCAAGTGTTGATTGCTATTGATGGTCGCGGGCAATCGGAGTATTTGGTTAGGGCCGGAGCACGAATTGCTGAGCGTCGCGGGGTACCGTGGGCAGTGGTGACAGTGGAAACCGGACGTTCGGCAGATGCGTCTACAACTCATGCGCGTATGGCGTCTATGTTTAGTAAACGTATGCACATAGAGCGGCAGCGGCTACTAGAAATCGATAAAGCCTTTGCCTTAGCGCGTAGCTTGGGTGGTGAAGCCGAGGTACTGCACAACACCGATGTGACGCAGGCGTTATTGGATATGGCCGCCACACGCGGCGTGAAATCTATAGTGATTGGGCGTACCCGCGAGCGACCTATTGCACGTATGTTTAATCGCACGTTAACGCAGCAATTGTTGCTGCGTGGTGCGCATTACGAACTGACCATCGTGAGTACGCCGCTAGTGTCGCAACGAGAATCACAGTGGTCAGATTTGAGCCAAGCGGAGTTTCCCAAGCAAGAACTGGGGCTGATTCTGTTAGCTAGCGTGGGGGCGATTGTCACGGCTGCCGTGGCAGAACGTGTCTTGGGCTTGCAAGATCTCTCCATGGTCTTTCTGGTGGCGGTGATGCTGGTCGCTTCGCGCGCACGCATGACGTCCTCGGTGATTACCGCTGTACTGTGTTTTGTTGCGTATAACTTCTTTTTTATTGAGCCGCGTTACACCCTGCTGATTAGTGCGCATCGTGGGTTGGTGTCGGTACTGCTGTTCCTAGCCGCAGCGCTGATTGCAGGGCGGTTGGCATCACGATTGCGGATGCAGGTCATGGCGCTGCGCGCGGCGAATGCACATGCAACGGCAATGCAAAGCTTAGGGCGTAAGCTGGCTAAAGCGGCTGATCTGGGGCAGGTGATTGCGGCAGGCACGTCGGTGTTGCAAACCTCGCTACATGTGCAAGCGTGGATGCGTATTCAGACAGAGCATGGTCCTAAAACGCTGGTGGGGCAGTTGTCCGAGAAAGACATGATGGCGGCAGACTGGACGCAGCAACACGGCCAAGCCAGTGGACGGTACACCGATACGTTGACGCAATCTGCCTGGTGGTTTTTGCCTATACGTTCTAGTGAGCTAAATGTAGGGGTGATCGCACTGAAGTTTCCTGCCGAGATGGAACGCTTGTCGTTTGAGCAGCGACGCTTAGCGGAAAGTATGGCAGACGATATTGCGCAAGCAGCACTGCGTACAAGGCTAGTGTCAGAGCTTGAAGTGGCAAGAGTCACCAGTGAAACAGAGCGCTTACGATCCGCCTTACTGTCCAGCGTGTCTCATGATTTACGTTCACCATTGTCTTCCATGATTGGTGCGGCGGACAGTCTGACCCGCTATGGCAAAGACATGAGTGCAGCAGACCGTAGCAGTTTGCTGGAAACCATCAGCGTAGAAGGGGAGCGTTTAGACCGCTATATTCAAAACTTGTTGGATATGACGCGATTGGGGCAGCATGGCTTGTCACTCAGCCGAGACTGGATAGGTGTTGATGAGTTAGTGGGCTCTGCCGTACGCCGATTACAGCGTTACGAACCTAAGGTGCTGGTGAGCACGAATATTGCTGCTGGCGTGGGTTTTATACACGTACATCCGGCGTTAATCGAGCAGGCAATCTTTAATGTGATGGAGAATGCCGCAAAATTCTCCCCCGAAGCTGTGCCCATTACGCTGAGTGTTGCGCTGGTGGATGATAAGACCGTACAGATTGATGTTGCTGATCAAGGCCCCGGTATTCCAGAGGATGAGCGTAGTCGCATCTTCGATATGTTTTACAGCGTAGAGCGGGGCGACAGAGGGCAACAAGGTACAGGGCTGGGGTTGACCATTGTGCAGGGCATCGTGGGTGCGCACATGGGTAAAGTAGAAGCATTGTTAGGGCCAAACGGGCGGGGCACATGCATACGTTTAAGCTTGCCAGTCGGCGAACAACCCCCTAGCCATGAATTTGAGGATGACTAATATGTTGGATTCTGCGCCTGCTGCACGCGTGCTGATCATTGATGACGAGCCGCATATACGCAAGCTCATTGATATCAGCTTGCGGTCACAGGGCTATGCAACACTGCTGGCTGAAAATGGTCATGAAGGCTTAAGTCTATTGGCTGGTAAGGGTGCTGACATCGTGGTGCTGGATTTAGGCCTACCCGATAAAGATGGGCAAGAGGTGCTGCGTGAGCTACGCCAATGGTCACGCGTTCCGGTAATCATTTTGACAGTGCGCTCTGATGAGACAGAAAAGGTCGCTTTATTGGATGCTGGTGCCAATGATTATGTGACCAAACCCTTTGGCATTGAAGAACTCATGGCCCGTATACGTGCTTTTTTGCGTGTAGCAGAGATACGCAGTCCTACAGGGCCTATTTATGACGATGGCAACTTATATATTGATGTGAGCCAGCGCGAGGTTCAGCTACGTGGGGACGTGGTGCCGCTCACGCGTAAAGAGTTTGCGCTATTGGTTTTACTGGTAGAACAGGCTGGTAGATTGATTGCGCAAACGCAAATACTCAAAGAACTGTGGGGGCCTACTCATGAAGAAGATGCCCACTATTTGCGCATACTAGTAGGAAAGCTGAGGCACAAATTGGGCGATGAAGCCGCGAATCCCCGCTACATTATGACGGAGCCCGGTGTAGGCCTTAGGTTCATAGGAAAGTGAACCGCCATTCTGCACATGGTAGAATTTTGGTCTTTAGTGGCTAAAAATACGACTATTCAGGGCGGAAGAGAATCATGGCTTTATCCAAAAAGCTGGTCGTCGCAACGCTAATTGGTGCGTTGGGCGTATCGGGTTGCGCCAACATGGGCGAGTGGGGCAGTAAGCAAACTTGGGGCACAGTGATTGGTACTGTAGGTGGTGCATTAGTAGGTAGTCAGATAGGCGGTGGTAGCGGGCGCACCATCGCTATTATTTTGGGTGCGTTGGCCGGTGGCGCACTCGGTAACTGGATTGGTGACAACCTTGATGAGCGCGATCGCGAGGCCTTGGCGGCCAGTACGCAGCAGTCGCTAGAAACGGGTAGAGCCGTCAATTGGGAATCCGATCACAGTGGTGCATCGGCGATGATTCGTCCTGTAGCGAGTACAACCGTGACGCAAGAAGCGCAGGTGAAACGCGCGCCAGTGATTGCTAAAGCCGAGAATCTGGCCGTGTTGAACCAGTCTTACCACGCCTTGCGTTCGGTGAACTTGCGCGCAGCACCTGATACGAAAGCAGACAAAGTGGGTGGTTTCCAAGCAGGTCAAACCTTTACCGCTTTGGGTAAAACCCCGAATAACTGGATTGCCGTGGGCCGTAAAGGTGTATTGGTGGGCTATGTGCATGCGCCGTTGACGGCTCCTGTGACGGTAGCCAAAGCCGATCAAGCCACTGACTTAGACAGCATTACCGTGGCGCAAGCAGGGCAGCAAGGCTTTGATCTGGATACGTTTGAGCCTGCTAGTCCAGTGACGGAAACAGTAGCGGTACAAACTACATGTCGCACCATGAACTACGAGCTGAAAACCGAGAAGGGTACGGAAAGCAAAACGGTGGATGCGTGTCAGTCTGTTGATGGCGCTTGGCAAATAGGATAATCATGTTCAAACAACGATTGATGAGTGCTGCTATCGTGGCAGTGGGGGCGGGGCTGTATGCGTCTAGCGCAGCTGCTGAAGATTTCCGTTTGGCGTATTCCAAAGCTGAAGATATTGAGATCTTTGTAGAGAATGCGTCGGCCGATAACTGGTGCAAACCAGAACTGGCATTGAGAGCGGTGTACGGCGCATCGGGCGATACCGAAGCATTGGGGCGTTTGCTGCCTAAACTGGGGGCGCTATTTGCCCAGCAATGTCCTCAGGCGCAAAGTGCGACGTGGCGTGCAATCAATAACCAAGGCACACAAGTAGCGGATGGTATCAGCCAAGGCGCTACGGGTTGGGCGTTGCTGCTACAAACGGCAGAAGCGCCTGAAGCGCCAGTAGTACAGGCGGCTGAACCTGAGGCGACAGAAACTCCTGAGTCAACTACGGCGGCACCTACCGAAGCGGTAGAAGACAGTACGTCTACATCGGATACTACCGCTGTGGTTGATGCGCCTGCCACTCCTACTGTCGCAGCACCCAAAGTAGCGGCAGACGGGGCTAAGCCCGAAGCAGCATCCACTGCTGCTGACACTACACCGGAGGCTGCGCCAGTAGCGACCAGCGCAACAGAACCTACACCGGAAGCGGCAACTCCTGCTGCGCCCGAGATTCAACCTGAGGTAAAACCTGCGATTGTTGAGTCTGAGCCTGTAGAGATCAACAAAGACAAGGCCGCCGCTACGCCTGCTAAGGCTGCAGAAGCTAGACCTGAGGCAGCTGCTACAGCGGCACCTGTTGAAAAAACAGAGCCTGACACAGTCGCAGACACCACCGTAGCAACAGAAGCGGTAGTCACCCCAACAGTGGGTTTGGCTGAGTTTGCAGTGGGCGATTGGGAAGTGCCTACGGCAGCGCAGCGTACTGAGTTGTCTGCTTTCTTGAGTACCTTAAAAGACCAGAATGGTTGCAAACTGGTATCCCAGTTTGATTTGGGTACAGATGCGGCGTATTTGAATCTGGTAACAGAGGGCGTGAGCTGCAATGCTGAAGGTTATGCACAAGGCAAAGGCAGATTGACGCTAGAACGCTCGGACGGCGCACAGATCATGCGCACGGGCGACCTGTGGTTCAGCAACGGTTTGATTTTTAATAAGCCAGTACAAGGGCTGAAGCCAGCAGATTTGGTGGCATTTAACGGCAATAATACGGGTTGGTTTGGTGTTGCGAGTGATGCCGATACGGGTAGCCATTACTTGTTGAAAGCCTCATTGGGCCAATTCCGAGGGGGTATTGGTGCGTGGCAAATTGGGCCAGAAGTGGCTGTGCTCACACCCAAAACAGAATCCTTCCGTCAGGCAGTACAAATTCGCCAAGAAGTAGACAAAGCGTTGGACCGTTTAGCGTTGGTTATGCCGAATGCAACGGACGTGCGCTTGGTGTTTAGCGATATGCCACAAGGGATATGGAATAACAATGCCGCAGAGTTGTTGTACAGCGTGAGTGCATCGCGTCGCTATAACTACCGTACTGGCCAGCCTCAAGGTGATTGGCAGTACAACTTGCAGCATGCACAAAACTATTTGTTCCAACGAGAAGCGCGCGCTGCTGAGCAGAAGCGTTACGAGGAAGAACGTATAGAGCGTGAACGCCAGAATCAGTTGCGTCAGCAAGCCCGTATAGAGCGCAATAACCTGAGCCATTATCAGCGTTTGCAAGAGCGTGTAGAGGCTGAGGGCAAGGAAGCATTGCTGCCTATGTTGGAAGAAGACATACAGTACCGAGCTGCTTCAGGTGCACACGCTTATGCACGTTTGGTGGCGGGGCAATCGGATGACTTCGCCCGTATTGTGCGCGTCGATGGTTCTAAAAAGGATGATGCGACCGTAGATTGGCCGTACCCCATGCGCCTCGTTGGGCAGTCTGATCTGAAGAAGGGGTGGTACTGGGTTAAGGGTACACGTTCTTTGGATGCCGGTATTTTGGATGGTGACGACTTACCGATGACGATGGTGCAGTTGGGTTCAACACCCGTTCAACAGTGCGAGAAAGAAGGTTGTGCTGAGTTGCTGGAACCACTAGCGGTGATACGTATGCAATTGGGTAATCCTGACTGGACTCCAGAAGCAGCACAAGCCGTGATAGACAGTGCGCCCGACGGTGGCGGCCTTTTTTGGTAAGGGATGACAATGGATAAGCAAAAAATGAAGTGGATTATCCCTGCCGCCGTTGCAGGGGTAGCAGTGGTGTGGTGGGGGGCGTCTAGCTACGCCAGCAGTAAAGCTGAAGCGTCTTTACACAAAAAGCTGGCAGCAATGGGCATGCAAGACCAAGTGCATTGGGCGGATCTTAGTGCTTCGCCGTTTGGTACAGTGACCTTGAAAGATGTGACCGTCACTATGTCGCCGCGTGATCAGTTGCAAGCCAAGGAAGTGCAAATTAGCGATGTGATTGAAGATGCCAAACGTCAGCGCATTGCCCTGTCGGTGAAAGGCTTGGTACTGCCTGATGGTAAGTCACACTCCATGATGGGTAACAGCTTAGGCTTGGCCTCTGGGCGGGCAGAGTTGCCTCCTATGGATGTGGTGCTGAAAGCAGATGTACGTTTTGATGATAACCAGGCAGACATTGCGCTGTCGGTAGAGCAAAAAGACATGGCTGACCTGGATTTCAAGGTGAGCATGACGGAAGTTGGGGCATTGCAAAGCTTAGCGAATGGGCAGTTACCCGCCGATGCCATGATGGGCTTTGGCATTATGGGGCCGCTGCAGATGTTGTCACGCATCAGCATTAAAGAGCTGGATATCAAGGTCAAAGATAGAGGCATGATGGAGCGTGGTATTGCTTTGTACAAGCGCTATAACCTGCCTGTGCAGGTAGGCGAGGGCAGTGCAAAATCGCAGCGTGAAAAAGCCTTTGAAAAAGAGGCGGAAGAAATGACGCTTCAGTGTCGTGAAGAGAGCTTTGCTCTGATGACACAAGACCCCGAAGCGGCATGTAAAGCGATAGTGCGTTTTGCCACCGGCGATAAAAGCACGTTGCGCATTACGATGGACCCTAAAACACCCGTGTCCATTGAGCGTATAGCCAGTGCGTTTGTAGGTAGACCTAATCCGTCTGTGACCTCTGCATTGAATGCAGAAATCCGGTCATAAGGCCTAGGCACCAATAAAAAAAGGGGATCACTTGATCCCCTTTTTTGCCCTCATAGGGTTTTATATTAAACAGAGCAGTAAAGACTTTAGGGGAGTCTAGCGAAAATGACGTTCGATAAGGAGGGTATTACAACGTTTCGCTAGGTTTCCAAAGAACCAAATTTTCACACCTAGCGCACCAATAATTGTAAACATGACGGTTCCGATCCATGTCAGCCCATGTTGGTTGGTGAGGTCTATGAGTGTTGGTAGAATTTTGTAGACAGCTAGCACCCAATACCCAGCAATGAGAAATGAACTTGCTCCCAGTAGCGCTAATATCCAGTCGCTCATTTCGTGAAATTCTTTTCTTGGGCGTGACTGAAATTTGTGGAATAGGCGTTTAAAGAGTTGCATAGATGTTTACCTCCTCGTTCGGTAGAAAAGAACATACAAACACTTAGTCCATGTGTAGAGTACATGATAGGTCGCTGCACTCTCAATTAGCGTGGAATGAGGAATAGTCTTAGACGCGCGATTTCCTCGTCTAGCGCATTCCTAAAGGCAGCATCCGTTGGGGCTTCGCCCGCGACATAACCAAAGGTGGTCTCTACCTTGCCAGCATTGACCGACACATTAGCCCAACCTATAACGTGGTCACGCCAGAGCATGGGTAATGCGTAATAACCCAGTTGGCGTTGGGCTGGCGGCGTATAGGCTTCGAATTTATATGCCCAATTCCACAGCAGACTGAATCGGCGTCTATCCCAGACGATGGGGTCAAAGGGGGCGAGCAGTCGCAGTTGGTTATCCACAGTATGACGGCGCGAGGATGGGTTTTCATCCGCTGGCCAGTACCAGGTAATGCCATCAATACGGCAACTTGCTAGGTTGTCGCGTGCGAGTTTTAAGGCGATTTGGGTTTGTTCTGCCAGATGTGGGGCACCATAGCTGAGTAGTCGCACTAAATAAGTGAGGCTGGCTGCGGGCAGCGGTGCGTATTTGCGTACCACTAATTCTATTAAGGCGGCAGCTCGTCTGGCACAGCCTGCAGGTGTATCGTCCGCAGGCGGGTATGAGGCCATTTCATAAATGCGTATGCCTTTGTCGCGTTGCTTTACCCGTAACAGCCCGCGGTAATGTAAGCCGTCTAGCAAGCGCGAACTGGCATTACTGGAGCCGCCCCAGCCATTCATGACACGACCGTGTTTGAAATGTTGCTCCACATCGCGTGGGTGTGTAGCCCCGTGTTCACGTACAAAGGCTAAAACATTGTCGGCTTTGCGCTGTGTATCGGCATCCCAGATTTTTTTTGCTTGGCGCGGATGCATCAGAGTCACGTGCTCACGGGGCATAAAGCCGTAGTTCACCAAGCAATCTTCGTCTATGGACAGGCGTGGATAACGCTGTTCTAGGTCTCCAGCTCGGTAGTCTTTGACGCGGTGGCGTAGCGTCAGGTCTTGCGCACGCGCGGGTGCACGAATGGGATCGGCTTGCACAAAGCCTAGCCGCCGGATGGCAGCAGGCAAGGTGGTGGGTGTAAATAAGGTGCGTGCAATGGCGTAGCGGCGCAGATCGGCGAGGCTAGTGTCTGCGCGCATGGGTTACACCGCAGAGGGTGAAGGGCTGTGGTACCCCAACAGTTGAGATAACTCGGTCGCGGCGCTGCGCACCGTGTTGACCAACTGTGAGGTGTTCAGTTTGCCAGAGCGTAAATAACTCACCGGAATCGTCACCCCCAGCACAGCGACAATGTGGCCGTGCTTGTTGCGTACCGCCACAGCAGCGCTGCCTACCTCTGGTTCGAAATAGCCTTCATCGTAGCCATAACCGCGCTCTACGTCTTGACGTATCAGCTCGTAGAGCATAGCGGTGTTAGAGGGCGTGCGTTCTGAGAATTTGGGCAGCGTATCGTCGGGGTATAGCGCCAACAAATCTGCTGGTTTCATATCACTTAATAGCACGCGTCCCAATAGCGTGGCGTGCAAGGGTAAGCGTGTGCCCACATGCACCGTACTGACAAAAGGCGTGGGGGCAGCGACTTTGCTAATCACCACCACGCTGTGTTCATCTTGTATGGCTAAGTTGCACGATAACCCCGTTTCATCGCGTACCCGTTCCAGAATGGGCGTACCCAGTTCGGTGAGCTCCAGCGACGCCAGATACTCAAAACCCAAACGCAAAATGGCCATGCCCAATTTGTAGGCGTGGCCACCTTCTACGCGTTGCACAAACCCCATGCTTTCCAGTGTGGCCAACAGCCTGAAGGTAGTGGTGCGAGGTAGATCTAGTCTTTTTGCGAGCTCTGGAGCCGTTAGGGTTTGCTCATTACGGTTGAATTCAAATAACAAACGCAGGCCGCGTTCCAGTCCTGGAACTGTGTAGTTTTGTTGTGCCGGCAAAGTTGTACTCATAAGGTCTCTTCGATGTTGGTCACAGCAGTTTGTTTGATGTGACTAAGTATAAGAGGGGGGACGAAATTGTGACAGATAGCGATTCAGATCGCACCAGTAATTGATGCCTAAAGGGTTTCTACTCATTTATTTGAAAGTTTAAATGATTTTATACTTCGTGTTCCTAATATAAAACATGGTTTCGCTAGTGGAACAAAAAGGAATGGGGATGAGCAAAAGACAACGAGGAGCAGTCGCCGGTGTATTGGCTATGGCATGTGCCTGGTCAGGTGCCGCACTGGCACAGCAGTCCAACGTGCAACTGTATGGGTTGCTGGACACCGGTATGCTGGCAGAAAAACGACTAGACGGTGGAAAGCGCTTTGGTGTGGTCAGTGGTATTTCTGGCCAATCACGTTTTGGCGTGCGCGGTAGCGAGGATTTAGGCAACGGGTATTCCGTGACCTTCCAATTGGAAGGCGGTTTGCTGACTACTACGGGTAGTTCTACGCAAGGCCGTTTGTTTGGTCGACAAGCAACCTTGGGGCTAAAAGGAGGTTTTGGTGAGCTGAAAATGGGCCGTCAAACCGTCTTTGGTTACTCCTGGACTCCATTTATTGCCAGCCCCTTTGGTGTGGCATGGTCGGGTAACTCCATTGGTTCTACCTTCGGCTATAAAAGCGGTGATTTCGGTGCGGATGGCCGTTTGAGCAACGCCTTCACCTACCAAACCCCTATCGTGGGTGGTTTTGAGGCTGGTGTGGGTTACAGCTTCTCTACTGCAGACGAACAGTCCTTCGGTGCATCCAACAACAACCGTGTGTTGACAGCAGGTTTGCGTTACACCAATGGTCCGTTGAAAGCAGCGCTGACCTACGAACGTTTGGATCCTATTAAAGACAGTAATAAACGCAAAGCCCAGAACTATCAGTTCGCGTTGTCCTACGACTTCGGCATGGTGCGTTTGTTCAGTGGCTATAACGAGCAGCGCAATATCAACCTGAACCCAGCGCCTGGCTATGTAGAAACTGGTAGAGATAAAGACCGTGCTTTCACTGTAGGTGCATCGATTCCTACCGGTAAAAGTGGCTCGATCATGCTGAGCTACCAGCGCGCCATGATGTCGAACAACGGCGGTTTTGCCGCAGGTTACCGTTATCAACTTTCTAAACGCACCAACGTTTACGTCATGGGTAACGTGTACAGCGTGCGTAACCACTTTATTGATGAGAACCAGCACAAACACCAGTTTGGTGTAGGTCTGCAGCACTCATTTTGATTGATCTGATGTTATTGAAGTAGAAAAAGGAAAAGCCATGAGTGATATGACAACTGAAAAAGTCGTACCGATTCCCGATCAGAAATCTCCCCTGTTTGCCAGCTGGAAACGTCCACAAGACAAAAGCCTGCAAGAGTGGATTGAGTCACGCATTGCACGCCGTAAAACCCGTCAGTACGACTGGAACGCACTGGGTTGGCAAGCAGAAGTGAACCCAACTTACCGTCGTGCGCAAACGCGTTACGTGGGTACAGGTGCTGCGGGTGTGACCCATGATGACAACGTCATTCCGGCTGAGCATTTCACTTTTTCTACGATGATTTTGCCGGCTGGCTGTGAAGGCCCGCTGCACGTACACCACGACGTAGAAGAAGCTTTTTTCATTTTACGTGGCGACAGTATCCGTCTGTTCTTAGAATATAACGGTGAGCGTTGCGAGGTGGTGCTGAACGAACGCGATGTAATTTCTGTGCCACCAGGTGTGTACCGCGGCTTGCGTAATGAAGGCCAAGAAGAGTCTTTGATGTGCGTAATGTTGGGCGCTAACCGCCCAGATCTGCCTGATTATCCAGAAGATCACCCGCTGACTGCCGCCAAAAAGCTGCGTATGCAGGCTAAGGCCGCCGCGCAAAACAATCAGTCTAAATAAGTCCTATCCAGGAGACATCCCATATGAACCGCAGAAAATTTCTGGTTTATAGTGCCGGCGCAATAGGGGCGATGAGCTTACCCCTGACGTCTAGTGTTGCATTTGCCAAGGCGACGGGTACATACACATATCTCACTCCTTTCACGCTGTCGTTGGCGTTTGCCCCCGTGTTGTACGCCAGTGCATCCGGTGATTACGACAAACTGGGCGTGAACGTCAAAGTTGAAGTAGGTCGTGGTGCAGGCCAAGCAATCCAATTGGTTGCGGCTAAACAAGTAGAGGCAGGCCGTACTGGCGGTGCTAACTATTTGGCGACGCGTGCTCAAGACAACTCTGATGTATTGGCCTTTGCTACCGTGTCACAGATTTCACCTTTTGTGGTGATCTCATCCGAAAGCCACCCTATACGCGATGTAAAAGAGCTAGAAGGAAAAGTGGTGGGTGTGGCGTCGTTTGGCGGCTCTATGGAAGCCACACTGAATTTGATGCTGGCTAAAGCTGGGGTGAATCCTGAATCCGTACGTCGCGAACGCGTGGCTGATGGCCCAGCGTCATTTGCGATGGTAGAAGCCGGTCGTATTGCTGCATTCTTTGGTAACGCCAGTACTGTATCTCGCCTGCGTGCTGAAAACCTGCCATTGGTGTCCATGCATGTGGATGATGGTGTGCCAGGTCAGGTGTACGTAGCCCGTGAAGAAGACTTGGAAGCTAACCGTGAGCAGCACGTGGCCTTCTTGCAAGGCGCACGCAATGCCATTTTGGCCATGGCCGATATGGATGATGCACAGTTGCTGGAAGTGATTCGCACCATTGCGCGTCGCTACGATGTACCGGGTATTGAAAAAGAAGATATTGCGCTGAGCGACCTGAAAGGGAACCGCGAGTTGTGGTTGGCGCATGGCAAAGAAAATGTACTGCGTAACGTACCTGAACAGTGGGAAGAAGCAACTCAGCTGTTACAGGGAGCAGGTCTGATGAAGGCAACCTCCAGACAGCTTTACACCAATGCAATCTGGGAGTCTACCGTTGTCTGAGTTCGTAAAAACCTCGCCATCTGACGCACAGCCTATAGTTCGTTTTGACAATGTCTCTAAGCATTTCGAGACACCTACAGGCACCACCATCGCGTTGCAAAGTATCAATCAGCACATCATGGCTGGTGAGTTTGTGGCGGTGATTGGGCCTTCAGGCTGCGGTAAGTCCACGTTGTTGCGTTTGTTGTGTGGTTTGGAGCAGCCCACCTCGGGAGAGGTGAGCTGGCCTTCCAGCGCCGATAAAAGCACACCCGATATTGGGGTGGCATTCCAAGAACACCGCTTGCTGCCATGGATGAATATCCAGAAAAACATCTTGCTGCCAACGCTGATGCAAAAAGGTCGTTACAGCGCTGAAGATGAAAAACGTGCGCTGTTGCTGTGCGAGATGGTGGGTTTGAAAGGTTTTGAAAGCAGACGCCCCGCCGAGCTGTCTGGCGGTATGCGTCAACGTGCGTCGTTTGCGCGTGCGCTGTTTTCACAGCCAAGTTTGTTATTGCTGGATGAGCCATTCGGGGCATTGGATGCGTTGACCCGAGAAAAAATCATCGCCGATGCAGAGCGTATTTGGATGGACCAAAAATTTGGTGCGTTCTTGATTACGCACTCTATCAGTGAGGCCGTGCATTTGGCCGATAGAGTCATTGTGATGTCTGCGCGCCCAGGGCGTGTAGTGGCAGAAATTCCTATTACGCTGGAGCGTCCACGTACGAACTTTCTGGGTGATCCAGAGTTTGCCCGTTTATGTGATGAGCTGCGTCAGCATCTGGAGTTGTAAGTGAATCGTTTTCTTATTCAATTGATTTCCGTGCTGGTGTTTTTCCTGCTGTGGAAAGGGTATGTCGTTGCGTTCGAGGTGTCTCCGTTGGTGTTGCCACCACCTGAAGACGTGTTGCACGCTTTAGTACGACTGATGCAGCGTGATGACACCTACTACCATATCTACACCACGCTGGTGGAGTGTTTGGGTGGTTTCTGTATCGCTGTGATCGTGGGTACTATCCTCGGCCAGTTGCTGGGTAGAGTGGCTCTTCTGGACACCATTTTCAAACCTTTCGTGATTGCGTTGCAATTGACGCCTAAAGTGGCGCTGATTCCGCTGTTCATCTTGTGGTTTGGCTTTGGTATTGAGTCCAAAATCATTATTTCTGCCTTGTTAGGTTTCTTCCCAGTGTTCTCCAACAGTTACTTGGGTGCGAAGTCCGTCGATAAAGGCATGGTAGAAGTGTTTCAGGTGGGTAAGGCGAGCACCTGGCAACGTTTCAAACTGCTGGTGATTCCTTCTTCGTTGCCGTACATCCTGACCGGGATGGAAATGGCGATTGTGTTGGCCATTATTGGTGCTGTGGTGTCAGAGTTCGTGGCGGGTTCACGTGGTCTGGGGTATTTGGCCACCATCAAGCTGCAAGATTTGGAAGTAGACACTTTGTTTGCGGTAGTGATCTTGTTGGCCATGATTGGTTTCGTGCTGTATTTCGCAGTGGGTTCATTACGCAAAGTTGTGATTCCATGGCACGAGTCAGCACAAAGCACCAAGAAATAAGTCATTGCACGAGCGTAGGAGGCAAAACATGTCACACAGTACGATGCGCCAGACTGCATGCGGTTTAGCGTACTGGGACAACGGGGTGCAGCAGGGCAATACCTATGTGTTGCTGCACGGTATTAGTTCGGGTGCGGGGTTGTGGGCCAAGCAGTTTGCCAGCCAAGCCGGTCAGCACCGACTGATAGCGTGGGATGCGCCAGGCTACGGTGGCAGTGTTGCCTTAGCTTCGGCCACCCCAACGGCCGCCGATTACGCTCGTGCCTTAAAAGCGTTAGTTGATGAAGCCGAGTTAGGTACGTTTACCTTGGTAGGGCATTCGTTGGGGGCATTGATGGCGAGTGCGTATGCCTCGTTGTACCCAGAGGATGTGTCGCGTTTGGTATTGGCGAGTGTGGCGCAAGGCTATGGCCAAACCACAGCCGAGCAACAGCAACAAGTCTACGAGAAGCGACCACGCTTATTGGCCAAGCTAGGGCCAGAAGGCATGGCACGCGAACGTGGGCCATTTTTGTTGGGGCAGCCTACGCCGTCCAACATGATGCTGGTGACGCAAGCCATGCAGCGGTTAACACTAGGTGGTTTTACGGCGGCGTCTTACCTGTTGGCCTATGACAGCATTGACTATTACCTACCGGCGATACACCAAGCAATAGACGTCCTTTACGGTGAAGATGACGGCATTACGCCGCCAGCCGGTATGCAAGCGCTGCAACAGCGTTATGCGCAAATCAGCTTACATGCCGTGCAAGAAGCGGGGCATTTGCTGTACGTGGATCAGCCACAGGCTTTTGATCAGTTGGTGTTTGGTCAAACGCAGCAGGGCAACAAGGAGAACAACACATGAGTTTTCAGGTAAGCGGCAAAGTCGCTGTGGTGACTGGGGGCTCTGCAGGTATTGGGCTGGAAACAGTACGGCTATTACTTGAACAAGGGGCAAACGTAGCGTGGTGTGGTAGAGATGCCGCGAGACTACAAGATTCGTGGCATGCAATGGCGGCTTCATTTGAGCCAGACCGTCTGCACATTCAGTGTTGCGACGTGTTGGATGCCACAGCGGTGAAAAGTTTTATTGACGATGTGGCACAGCGTTTTGGTGGTCTAGATATGCTGATCAACAATGCGGGCCAAGGCAAAGTCGCTAATTTTGAAGACACTACTGACGACGAGTGGATGACCGAGGTGCAACTGAAGTACTTCAGTGTCTTAAACCCTGTACGGGCGGCATTGCCGTATTTGCGTCAGTCGTCCATTGCCTCTATTGCCAATGTTAATTCGCTATTGGCGTATAAACCTGAGCCGCACATGATTGCGACCTCGGCAGCCAGAGCAGGGTTGCTGAATCTGAGCAAAGGCTTATCCAAAGAGTTTGTGGGTGCAGGTATACGCGTGAATTCTATTCTGATTGGCATGGTGGAATCCGGTCAGTGGCAGCGCCGTTACCAAGACCGTTCAGACCCTGATCAAAGTTGGGAAGATTGGTTGGCAGGTATTGCACGTAAGCGCGGTATCCCGATGGCACGTTTGGGCAAGCCTATAGAGGCAGCGCGTGCGTTGGTGTTCTTGGCTTCACCGTTATCCTCGTATACAACGGGGTCGGTGATTGATGTGTCTGGCGGGTTTAGTCAGGAAATTTAGGGCAGAACAATGAAGAAAGTTGCGTTTATAGGCTATGGGGCGATGGCAAAAACAGTACATGCACTGTTGCCGGAGTCTATTCAGTTGGCGTGGGTGGTCGTCACCGAAGCCGGTATCGCTGCGACACAGCAAGAGTTGGGTGCTGAGGTACAGGTAGTGAGTAGCGTGGATGCCATTACGGGTACGCCAGATTTGGTGTTAGAGATGGCAGGCCAGCCTGGTTTGAAAGCCCATGCCAAAGCTGTTTTGCAGCGCAAATTACCGCTGGCGGTAATTTCGGTGGGTGCATTTGCCGATGGCGAGTTTGAGCAAGACATACGTGCCTTTGCCAGCGCACAGGGTGCGCAACTGCAAATCTTGCCGGGAGCCATTGCCGGCATAGATGGTATTGCCGCCGCGCGCACCATGGGGCTAGATAAAGTGGTGTATCAGGGCCGTAAACAGCCAGCTAGCTGGAAGGGTAGTTATGCCGAACAGTTGGTGGATTTGGATGCGCTCACCGAAGCGACGGTGTTTTTCCGTGGCTCGGCGCGTGAAGCCGCACAACGATTTCCTGCCAATGCCAACGTGGCAGCGACCATTGCATTAGCAGGCGTGGGTATGGATAAAACAGAGGTAGAACTTATCGCTGATCCTGCCATGACGCGCAACCAACACCGCATCCGCGCCGAAGGGGCTTTTGGCGAGATGCAAATAGAGATGCAGGGGGTGGCGTTGGCCAGCAACCCTAAAACCTCTACCTTGGCGGCACTGAGTGTGGTGCGCGCTTGCTATCAATTGGGTGACGCCCTAGTCATCTAGGCGGAGAACAAACATGAAAGCATTATTTTTGGCCGGCCAATGGCGGCAAGGCCGGGGGACAGCTGCGCGCAGCATTTTCCCCGCAGACGGTAGCGTGAACGCTGAGTTCTCCACAGCCAGTGTGGATGATGTGAACGAGGCTATTCAAGCGGCACATCAGGCATGGCAGGACCAGCTGTGGCGTAGCAGCTTACCGGTAGAGCGTGCTCGCGTACTGTACAAAGTGGCGGAACTGATAGAAAAAAATGCAGCCGAATTGGCCGCATTGCAAACACGCGATAACGGCAAACCCTTGGCGGAAACACGTGGCTTGGTGATGAGCGCTGCGTCTACCGCACGTTACACCGCTGCCTGTTTGGAAACCTTGGATACCGAACTGACCAATGCTCGTTCACGCGAATGGCTGACCATGAGTGTGCACGAACCCTTGGGTGTGGTGGCGGCTATTACGCCATGGAATTCGCCCATTGCATCTGAAATGCAGAAGTTGGCGCCGGCGTTAGCTGCGGGTAATGCCGTGATTCTGAAACCGGCTGAAGCCACGTCCTTAATCGCGTTGGAATTGGCGCGATTGTTTGAAGAGGCTGGTTTGCCTAAAGGCTTGTTAAGCGTACTGCCAGGCAAAGGTTCGGTAGTGGGTAATGCGATTGTGCAGCATTCCTTGGTGAAGAAGATTTCGTTCACTGGTGGTACGAATACGGGTCGTCAATTGGCGCATATTGCCGCAGAGCGTTTGATTGGGACGTCGCTGGAATTAGGCGGCAAATCGCCCACCATAGTATTCGCGGATGCCGATCTGGATTTAGCGGTAAATGGCGTGATTTACGGTATTTTCAGCTCGTCAGGCCAAGCTTGTATTGCAGGTGCACGTTTGTTTGTGCACGCCAGCGTCTACGACAGCTTCATGCAGCGTTTGGTCGCTAAGACACAAGCCTTGCGCGTGGGGCATCCTGAGCATGCCAGCACCCAGGTGGGTCCATTGATTGACGAAAAGCACCTGAATTCCGTAGACGCTTATGTGCGTAAAGCCGAGGCAGAAGGCGGGCAGATTCTTGCGGGTGGCCATAGGCTAACAGAAGGTGAGTTGGCACAGGGCACCTATTACGCACCTACCATTATTGCGGGGTTGCACAACCACGCTACCGTTTGCCAAGAAGAAATCTTTGGCCCGGTCTTGGTGGTACTGCCATTTGAAGATGAGCAAGACTTACTGCAGCAAGCCAATGACAGTGTGTATGGGTTGGCGGCTGGTATTTGGACTGAAAACTACCGCAAAGCATGGCAACTGGCTAGGGCGCTAGAGGTAGGCACAGTCTGGATCAACACCTACAAGAAGTTTTCCATTTCTACGCCGTTTGGTGGGTTCAAAGAAAGTGGTGTGGGTAGAGAAAAAGGCCGACTGAGCATTTTGTCTTACATGCAGCAAAAAAGTATTTATATGGGGCTGAGTTCACAGCCTGATCCGTGGTGCGAAGGATGAGAGAAGCAGAGATGACAGAAACCATTACCGTGGGTGAAGCAATTGCCCGTGTATTAGAGATCCATCAGGTACGTAATGTGTACGGTGTGATTTCCATCCACAACTTGCCTATTGCTGATGCTCTAGGTCGCCGCAATACGGTGCAGTTTGTGTGTGCCCGAGGCGAAGCTGGCAGCGTCACCATGGCCGATGCCGAATCCCGTTTTACGGGCTTAGGTGTGGCCTTAACCAGCACTGGTGCAGGGGCAGGTAATGCCGTAGGGTCGTTGATCGAGGCCTACAACGCTGCTAGTCCAGTACTGCATTTAACGGGTCAGGTAGAGCGCGAGTATTTGGATAGAGACGCCAGTTTCATCCACGAAGCCAAAGATCAATTGGGTTTCTTGCGTGCGTCTAGCAAAGCCGCGTACCGCATTAGTAGCCCAGAAAATGCTGTAGGCATGATTCAGGAAGCCATTCGTGTGGCCACCACGGTGCCTATGGGGCCAGTGAGTGTAGAAATCCCTATTGATGTGCAAGCTGCCAAGATTGCGTGGCCTATGTCTTTAGAGCCTGTTGCACCACTACAGTTACCCGCGTTGCAAGAGAAGGATAGAATCCGTTTGGCGTCGGCCTTGAAAGCTGCTAAGCGTCCTATGTTGTGGATAGGTGGAGGCACCTTACAAGCAGGGGAAGCGGTACGTCAGTTGGCCGATATGGGTATCCCGGTGGTGTCGTCTACGCATGCGCGCGGTGTGCTGCCAGATAGCCATCCACGTAGTCTGGCGGCCTTCCATAATGCAGCAGAAGTAGAAACGCTGTTGGCAGAGGCTGATTTGGTGTTGGTGGTAGGCTCGCGCTTACGCAGTAACGAGACCAAAACCTATTCCATCCGTTTCCCAGAAAACACCATTCAGATTGATGCCAACCCTGCAGCACAACAGCGTAACTACGCCATAGGTCAATTTGTGTGTGCCGATGCGAACGAAGCATTAACGGCGCTGGTGGCAGACCTGCAAGGCCATAGTTTTGTGGATGCAGACTACGATGCCGCTATTGCACAGGCACGAACAGCAGCGGTGGCGCAGTTAACAGAGCAATTGGGTCCTTACGCTGAATTGTGTTTTGCCTTACGCGCCGCGTTGCCGGAAGACGGTATTTTGGTGCGTGATATCACCATGTCTGGCAGTACGTGGGGCAGCCGTTTGTTCCCCGTCGAAGCGCCATTGCGCAACATCCATTCCTTAGCGGGTGCTATTGGTTTGGGGTTGGCTCATGCGATTGGTACTGCCAAAGCGAATCCCGACAAAAAAGTGGTCGCGTTGGTGGGTGACGGTGGCTTGATGTTGGGCATAGGAGAAATGGCCACCATGGTGCAAGAGCAAAGCAACTTGGTCTTGCTGGTGATGAACGATGGCGGTTACGGTGTGATGCGCGGCATTCAGAAGCGCTACTTTGATGACCGACAGTACTACAATGAATTGCACACCCCTAGCTACCGCGATGTGGGTAGTGCCATGGGCTGCCAAAGCCATTTGGTGTCGTCATTAGACGAGTTCAAAACGGTGATGCAGCAAGCGATTGCGCATCAAGGCCCATCGGTAGTGGAAGTGGATATGAACAGTATTGGCCCACTGAACTTTGCAGGCCCACCACAGAAAAAACTGTACTAACAGTGTTCCCTAAAGGGAGGCACGCCGCGCAATGCCGTGCCTCCCTTGCTACGTTCCTGCCCACGTTAAATCGGTTGTTTTTCCACGCAACCTAACAGTTCCCCAAACAGATTTTTGGGGTTCTGTAGATCAGGCACCAACTCAATAGTCTCGCCCAAACCGTGTTGCTGTGCGTATTCCTGCATCAGGCGCAAAGCAGTGTAGTCTTCTAGCGCGAAACCTACGGAATCAAATACCGTAATTTCTTCATTGCTGTGGCGACCAGTTTGCTCGCCTGCCAGCACTTTCCACAGTAGCTTCACAGGGTAGTCGGCGGGCATATGCTGAATCTCGCCTTCTATACGTGACTGCTCTTCAAACTCTACAAAGGTAGTGGCACTGAGTAACACATCGGTGGCTAATTCTGTTTTGCCTGGGCAGTCGCCACCAACGGCATTAATGTGCATGCCGGGTTCCAGCATGTGTTTTTCTAGAATGATGGCGTTGGTTTTGTCGGCGGTAACGGTAGTGACAATGTCAGCCCCTGTTACCGCTTCGGCAGTGCTATGGCACACGGTGGTGCGTAGGCCCGAGATGGCTGATAGGTTTTGCACTAATTTTTGGGTGGCGGCGGGGTCTACATCGTATAAACGCAGCTCATCAATGCCCAGCAGATAGTGGAACGCCAGCGCTTGAAATTCGCTTTGGGAGCCATTGCCTATCAGCGCCATGGTGCGAGAGTTGGGTCTGGCCAGTGTTCTAGCCGCCAAGACAGACGTGGCTGCCGTGCGCAGGGCTGTGGTTAGTGTGAGTTCGCTGAGCACAATGGGCTTACCTGTTAATACCTCAGCCAGCGCACCAAAAGCCATGACCGTAGGTAAGCCCAGCTTTGGGTTGCCAGGGTGGCCGTTCACATATTTGAAGGCATACAGCGAGTCATCGGCAACGGGCATCAACTCAATGACCCCTACGGATGAGTGTGTCGCCACGCGGGCAGTTTTATCAAACTCTTCCCAGCGTAGAAAATCATCGCGTAGGCAGGACTCTAGTTTGCCCAACACGGCAGCGAGGCCGACTTGCTGAACAATATGGCGTATATCGTGTGGGCGTAAGAGAATAGTCATGTTTGGCTCCGTTGTGATTACTGTTTTATTCATTATTGAAAAACGGCTGCCTAATTCATAGCGACAATATTTTATAAAAAACGCTATATTTCTAGCAAAGTGGCAGAGAAGATTAGCGAAAAGGCAGAATATGGATGATTTAGACCGAAAAATCTTAGCCTTGCTGCGTGCCGATGCAAGGCTTTCCGTGGCGACATTGGCAAAGAAATTGGATGTGTCGCGCGGCACAATCAGCAACCGTATTACCAAGCTAGAACGTGATGGTGTGATCTTGGGGTATTCCGTACGTGTACGCCCCGATTCGCAGCCCGAGCGCATTGTGGCGTGGATCAGCATTGCGGTAGAAGGGCACGAAACCCCACGTATTATTCAACTGCTGACGGGTGAAACCGCCATCGTGGCATTGCACGACACCAATGGTCGCTGGGATTTGTTGGCCGAGTTATCGGTGTCAGACTTAAATGAACTGGGCGATGTGTTGGGGCGTATACGATTAATCAGAGGTATATCGGCCACCGAAACCAGCATCCATTTGAATACGCTAAAGCTGAATTAGCATAATGATAAAAACAGCTAATCAAACTGCTAAATTTATGGCGTTTTGTGCATAGTTTTGTGCATTTACATTGAATGCGTGGCGGGCGACACTGGTGCTACTGAATGTTGAGGTGAGCGCATGAATCATAACGAGCAAAAATCCCCCCTAAATGCGGTGCATTTAATCGGTGTACCTTCCGATAGCGGCGCAGGTAGGTTAGGTGCTGCGATGGGGCCAGACGCGTTGCGTGTGGCCGGTTTGCAGCCAGCTTTGCAGGGCATGGGGTTGTCGGTGTCAGATCGTGGCAACTTAGCAGGGCCGCCGAATCTACGCACTGAGCGCGATCCTGCGCATGCTGGCCTACGTAACTTCGACACCAATTTGCTCTGGAACCAACGCGTGCACGACGCTGTGTTTCAAAGTTTAGAAGCGGGTCAGTTGCCCATCATGATGGGCGGCGATCATGCGTTTGCGTTGGGGTCCATCAGTGCGGTTGCGCGTCACTGCCGTCAGGCAGGCAAAACCTTGCGTGTGCTGTGGTTAGACGCACATGCAGACTGCAATACGCCAGAAAGCTCACCCAGCGGTAATGTGCACGGTATTCCTGTGGCGAGCTTATGTGGGTTGGGGCCAGAGGCTTTCATCTCATTAGGAGGCCATACACCTGCCGTACAACCTCGCGAGCTGTGTCTGATAGGGCTGCGCAGTGTGGATGACCAAGAAAAGCGTATTTTGGATTCCCTGCATATAGAAGCCTACGACATGCGTGCGATAGATGAGCTGGGTATGCGCGAAGTCATGCAACGAGCCTTACGAGGCTTAGATGGGCCAGACGCCGAATCTATACATTTACACGTGAGTTTTGATGTGGATTTTTTAGACCCCAGCATTGCGCCCGGTACAGGTACCACGGTGCGTGGCGGCCCCGATTACCGCGAGGCTCAGTTGTGCATGGAAATGATCGCCGACACGGGTTTGTTGAGTTCGTTGGACGTGGTTGAGCTAAATCCCGCCTTGGATAGCCATAATCAAACGGCAGAACTAGTCGTGGATTTACTGCAAAGTCTTTTTGGAAAGAGCACCTTGCTGCGTCACTCTGCGAAACCACGTTAAGTGTGGTGTAGTGTGTACTTGCCACGTCATACACAGTGTTAAAAAGTGGTAAGTAGCAGGTTTTAATAGGCGTATGGCGAGTAGGGGGTTATACTAATTGATTCGCCGCATTTATAAGTGGCGTCTTATCATCGCTTTCTGACCCCACGCCCTATAGCTTGCACACTGAGCGGCAATTC
Organism: Paenalcaligenes sp. Me131; assembly: GCF_050487225.1. NCBI lineage: Bacteria > Pseudomonadati > Pseudomonadota > Betaproteobacteria > Burkholderiales > Alcaligenaceae > Paenalcaligenes > Paenalcaligenes sp. Me131. The sequence goes on along the minus strand of NZ_JBKQGY010000002.1, from coordinate 680,187 downwards.
TTCAGGTTGATTGGTCGGCACGATGTTTCCAATCAACCCGTGCCACCGCCTTATGTGAGTGGTTGGCGCATAGTGGGTCGCCTCAGAGCGACGATTTTTCATGTCTTTTGATACTTTAGCCTTGCATCCCGCGTTATTGTCGGCGGTGAACAAGGCCGGCTTTACTGAGCCTACTCCTGTGCAGTTACAAGCTATTCCTGCTGCGCTGGAAGGTTCAGATTTAATGGTTTCCGCACAAACAGGTAGCGGTAAAACAGCAGCCTTCATGCTGCCATCTTTGCACCGTTTGTTGGAAAACCCACCTGCAGCAAAAAGCTCTGGTGTTTCCATTCTGGTACTGACTCCTACCCGTGAATTGGCCCTGCAAGTTGCACAAAACGTGAAACTGCTGGGTACTGGCATGCGCGATTTGCGCGTGGCGGTGGTAGTGGGCGGTATGCCTTACGGCGCACAAATCAAATCCTTGTCCCGCCGTGTAGACGTGCTGGTGGCAACACCTGGCCGTTTGATCGATCACCTGCAATCTGGTCGCGTTAAGCTGAACACCGTGCAAACACTGGTGTTGGACGAAGCTGACCGTATGTTGGACATGGGTTTCATCGATGACATCCATGCCATCGTTGCTAAAACTCCTCGTACACGTCAAACACTGTTGTTCTCTGCGACATTGGAAGACACAGTAAGTCGTTTGGCTAAAGATATGCTGAACGAACCTAAGCGTATCGAAGTGTCTGGTCATAAGAGCCGTCACGAGAACATTTCTCAAACCTTGTTGTACGCGGATGATGATTCCCACAAACGTCGTTTGTTGGATCACCTGTTGCGCGACGCCGATATGAACCAAGCGATTGTGTTCACCGCTACAAAACGTGGTGCTGAATTGCTGGCTGATGATCTGCGTGACGAAGGTTTTGCAGCGCGTTCTTTGCACGGTGACATGAACCAACGTCAACGTAACCACACATTGGGTCTGTTGCAGCGCGGCGGTATTCGTGTGTTGGTAGCCACTGACGTAGCGGCTCGTGGTATTGACGTTAAAGGCATCAGCCACGCGATTAACTACGACTTGCCTATGCAAGCTGAAGACTACACCCACCGTATCGGTCGTACAGGCCGTGCAGGTCAACAAGGTGCAGCGTTCACACTGGCTACACACTCCGAACACCACAAAGTGCGTCGTATCGAGCGCTTTACTGAGCAAACGATTGATGTGGCAGAAATTCCTGGTTTGGAACCAGTGAAAAAACTGTCACCCAAGAAAAAACGCCCAGGTTCCAGCTCACGTCGTCCAGGCGGTTTCTCTGGCAAACCACGTAAACCAAACGGCGCAGCGGGTGCATCCGCAGGCCGTGGTGATAGCCGTCCATCCCGTGGTGGCGACCGCCCAGCACGTGGCGATCGTAGCGATCGTGGTGACCGTCACGCCCCAGCTGGTGCAAATGGTCGTCCATCTTCACGTCCAAGCTCACGCGGTGATCGCAAACCACGTCCAGCAAATCACGCTGGCGCAGGCATGCGTTAACTCACCGTCGCGTGAATGAAGAATCCCCCTCTAGCAGGGGGATTTTTTTTGCCTATACAGAGCTGGTCTGCAAGGTAGTCTAGATGTTGGCGTAACGCGTAACCTTATTTGCTCAGGGTGGTGGATCGACTGTGCTTTAAGCGGCTCGCAGCGGCAGCTTTAAGCAAGCGCTGAAACGTCGGGCACTGTGCATGGTTAGGCGCTGGGCAGTGGGCGGCGTGACGTAAGCCTTCACTCATGGCTTGTAGGCGCTTGATGGTGCCGTCTATTTCTTCGGCTTTGGCGAGCAACACTTGTTTATCCACCTGTGGCGTACCGTCGGGTGATAACATCGCTTGTATTTCATCCAACGACAGCCCACCGGCTTGGCCCAACGCGATCAAAGCAAGTTGATCAATCACAGTCGGCGAAAACCTACGTCGCACCCCAGAAGGGCTAGTGGCGCTAATCAGCCCTTTTTTCTCGTAAAAACGCAGGGTAGACGAGGGCACACCAGTACGTTTTGCGACTTCGGATATATCCATTTCATGCCCCTTGACTTGAAGTTGACTTCAACTTCTATCATATCCACAAATAATGGTGACTTCAAAGGGCTTAAGGGTATGGACATGATGAACAACCTAGTAACAATACTGTGCCTAGGCATAGGGGCTACGCTGGTGATGGACATCTGGACGATGATCCTAAAAGCCGCTGGCATGCCTACGTTGAATTACGCCTTGGTGGGCAGATGGATAGGGCATTGGAGTAGTGGCACCTTCTTCCACTCGCCCATAGGCAAAGCCGCTCCCGTACGCGGTGAAACGCTGATGGGATGGTTAGTGCACTATGCCGTGGGCATTGTGTTTGCCGCAGCGCTGGTACTGCTGTACGGCACAGCATGGGTGCAACAGCCTACCTTGTGGCCTGCCGTCAAAGTGGGTCTGGTAACCGTGGTCATGCCATGGCTGATTATGCAGCCCGCGTTTGGGGCTGGTATTGCGGCATCTCGTACGCCAGCTCCGTGGAAAAGCCGCCTACAAAGCGTGGCAACACACGCAGTGTTTGGTGTGGGGCTGTATGTGGCAGCGGTAGTGCTTCAGTCGCTGTAGTCGGTGATGGAGCAGGAGAAATGTGATGAAAACGCACACATCAACAACCGGTAGAGCTATGCCTACTGCCGTTTATTTATTGGCCCTAAGCTTGTTTGCGATGGGCAGTGCTGAGTTTCTAATGGGGGGGATTCTCCCCATGATCGCAGCCGACTTAACCATCAGTTTGCCTACCGCAGGCACCTTAATTTCAGCTTTTGCCATAGGGGCGTTGATAGGTGGACCACCGTTTGCCATTCTGGCGATGCGTTGGCCTAAGCGTGCCACCTTATTGGCGAGCCAAGTGGCCTTTATTGTGGCCACAGCCGTGAGTTTGTTGGCAGCAGGTTATTGGTCTATTTTGATTGCGCGCTTTGCCATGGGTTTGGCGTATGCCTGTTTTTGGTCCGTGGCGGCAGCAACAGCGGTGCAAGTATCGCCGGCTGGCACACATGCCAAGGCCTTGTCCATTGTGGTGAGTGGGCTTACCGCCGCCATGGTGTTGGGCGGCCCCGCTGGTACGTTGATCAGTGATATCACCGGCTGGCGAGGTGGGTTCTGGGCAGTTGTGGCGGTAACGGCTATATCAACAATTGCAGGCTGGTTAGCCATTCCTAAAACCTCGAATGAAGGGGTTGAGGAGCCAGACCTGAAAACCGAGTTACGCGCAATGAAACGTCCGGTGTTGTGGGTAGCGTATGCCACCACCATGACCACCACGGCAGCTTATATGGGGATCTTTGGGTACTTGGCGGCACTGCTGTTAGACGTCAGTGGCCTGTCGGTAGAGTGGCTACCCGCTGTGCTGACTTTGTTTGGCGTAGGTGCTTTTATAGGCTTAAGCATTGGCGGTCGCACGGCAGATAAGCACCAGTTTGCTACCTTGTTGGTGGGGATCATCGGTTTAATCGTGATCTCTGCAGCTATCGCGTTGTTGGCGAGCAGTATGTGGGCAACGGTGCTGTTGGTGTTCGTGCTGGGTATAGCGGGTTTCTTGCTGAATCCTGCCGTGTGGGGGCGGGTGTATGTGATCGCGCCAGATGCGCCTATGTTGGCTGGGGCTACAAATTCGTCAGCCTTCCAAGCGGGTTTAACCATTGCGCCATTGTTAGCCGGTTTGCCCATTGGTTTGGGGATGGGTTTGCCAGCAGTAGGTTGGGTAGGTGTAGCCATTGCTGTAGTGTCGTTAGGCTTGGCGTTGTTGGATAGGAGACTTAGTCATACGTCGGCCAGCGCTACGTCGGCGACGAATAGGGTGGAACCTAGCGCCTAATCACTCTAGTCACATGCTGACAACACACGCTGCAATGTCTTTGTGCTTGCGGCGTTTTGTTGGGGGGCACATCTACCACGCTTTTGTGCATAGGCCGCTTCTTTTAGCTTCAGGAACTCGCGCAGAAGCCTTACGGGCGCTTCTTTACTTGTGATTCGTGTGCGCTTCGCAGAAAATAATGGATTGATCTGGATGTGTTGCGTACCAGCAAGAATGCTGTCGCACCGTACCGTGTTTAGATGATGGAGAAACATATGATGCAGTCGGGTAAAACGGAATCTTTGGATTTGCTGGCCCAACAGTTGTCAGCAATTAGGGATCCCGAAGGGCTGCAACGTTATGAGCAGGATTTCAGTGGTTGGAAAAGTGCCAGACCAGACATGGTGTTTAGACCGCAAACCACAGATGAAGTGGCCGCTATTTTGCGTGCGTGTTCGGCTGAGCAGCGTCAGGTAACCGTACAAGGCGGTTTGACCGGTTTGGCGGGTGGCGCATCCCCAGATACCGGTGATGTAGCTATCTCCATGGAACGCATGAACCAGGTGCTGGAGTTCGATGAAATTGGCGGCACCATCACCGTACAACCCGGCATGGTGCTGGAAAAACTGTGTGAGCACGTAGAGGCAGCAGGCTGGTATTTCCCATTGGATTTTGGTGCGCGTGGTTCGTGCCAAGTAGGTGGTAACGTCTCTACCAATGCTGGCGGTAACCGCGTACTGCGTTACGGCACCACCCGTATGTTGGTGTTGGGTATGGAAGTGGTACTGGCCGATGGCCGTGTATTGTCTATGCTGAACAAAGGTTTAAAGAACAATACTGGCCTAGACCTTAAACACTTGTTTATTGGTGCAGAAGGCACATTGGGTGTGGTCACCAAACTGGTGCTGCGCTTGTTCCCCAAACCCCAAGCTCGTTACAGTGCGTTGGTGGCTGCGCCTTCTTTCTCGGCCGTCACACAACTGTTGAAAGCTGCCCGTGCTGCCTTTGCCAACTTGTCGTCTTTCGAGTTGATGTGGCACGAGTATTTGAGCATGGCTTGCAAAACCATTGGTAGATCCGAGCCTTTTGACCAAGCTTATCCACTGTATGTATTGCTGGAAACCGAAGGCGACTTAGATGTGCGCGCCGAAGAAGCGCTGCAAGAGTGGTTAGAAGCACAACTGGAAAAAGAACTGATCAGCGACGTGATCTTGCCGCAAAGCAGCGAGCAAGCCGCGCAACTGTGGCACATGCGCGATGCTAGTGGCGAAATCCTTAAAGAGCTGACACCCTATGTGGCGTTTGATGTGGGCCTGCCCATGCAGCATAGTGAAGCCTTTGTGCAGCGTGTCACGCAGCGTCTGGAACAAACTTATCCACAAGCGCATAATTTATTCTTTGGACACTTGGGCGACGGCAATTTGCACCTAACCACAGGACCATTCGCGGAAGAAGACCTGCTGGCTGTAGAAGAGCTGGTTTATGAAGAAGTGGCTGCGGTAGGTGGTAGCATCTCGGCCGAGCATGGTATTGGCCGCATTAAAAAGCCATTCTTGCATTTCAGCCGTAACGAAGAAGAACTGGCACTGATGTGTCAGCTTAAAGAGCTGCTGGATCCTCAAAATATCTTGAACGCCGGGCGTGTGTACCCGAACTAGCGTAAAAGGCCTGCCACGGCAGGCTATTTACTCACTGACTGAATAGAAAACGAGCTAAGCATGTTTTTGCGTAATACCTGGTATGTAGGAGCGTTGTCATCGGAATTGGGGCAAGCGCTTCATGCGGTGAAAATGCTGAATGAGAACATTGTGATGTACCGCAAGCAGGACGGCACTCCCGTGGCCTTGGAAGACTCCTGTCCGCACCGTCGTCTGCCGTTGTCCAAAGGCCGTCTGATTAACGACGAAGTGGAATGCGGTTATCACGGTTTGACCTTTGATTGTTCTGGTCAATGCGTTAAAGCACCGGGCGTTGCGCAAATTCCGCGTGCAGCCGTTGTGCGTCAGTACCCCTGTGCGGAGCGTTACGGCATGGTGTGGGTATGGATGGGCGATGCCGCGCTGGCCGATGAAAGCCAAATCATCGACATTCCAGAATGGGGGCGTGAGGGCTGGGGCGTCAACAGTGGTGACGCCATGACCATTGACTGCAACTACCTGTACGTAACTGATAACTTGCTAGACCCTTCCCACGTATCGTGGGTACACCAGACCTCGTTTGGTAGTGCTTCTATGATCGGCAAACCACTGAAAGTGGACATGGCTAAAAACGGCGTGACGGTATCCCGCTGGTTAGAAGACGTAGACGTCGCACCGTTCTACAAGAAATTTGTGAAATTTGACGGCAACTGCGATAGAAAGCAGCAATACGAAGTGCGTTTCCCATCGTTGGCCGTGATCAAGGCCATCTTTGTACCTGCTGGCAGCGGTGGCGAAGAGGCTGTGAACCATCCAGATGTGTTTTTGATGGATTCCTATAACTTCCTGACACCAGTAGACGACAAGCACACTCGTTATTTCTGGTTCCAACTGCGTAACTTCAGCCCTGACGACGAAGAAGTATCGCGTGAGTTCAACGAAGATGTGCGCTTTGCATTCAGTGAAGACAAAGCTATTTTGGAACTGGTGCAAGTAGGCATGGATGCCCGCCCAGCGGCGTTGGATCTACCTATTGATTCCGGTCCTATGCGTTTCCGTCGTCGTTTGCAGCAACGCATAGAGGCTGAGCAAGCAGAAGTAGAGGTTGGTGTCTAAGATGTCAGCAAGCGATGCACGTCAGTTCAAGCGGTATAAGGTCGTTGCTAAAGCAGCTGAAAGTGCCTGTATTACGTCTTTTGTGTTGGAACCTGAAGATGGCTCCGCATTGCCAGTGTGGCAGCCAGGCCAGTATTTGATCTTCAAGTTTGATCTGAATGGTCAATCGTACCTACGTCATTACAGTATTGCGGCGGCACCGGGGCAACCGGCGGGGCTACGCATTGCCGTGAAACGTGAAAGAGCGCCTGAGGGCCTAGATGTATCTGCAGGCGTGATTTCGCAGCACATGCACGATGCCGTGCACGTAGGCGATACGCTGGTAGCAGCAGGCCCGTTGGGTGATTTTGTCTTAGATCAGAACAGCCAGCGCCCCGTATTACTGCTTAGTGGTGGTGTAGGCGTAACGCCTGTATTGGCCATGCTGCAGCAGTTAGTGTTGTGCTCTGATAGACGTGTGGATTTCATACACGGCTGCCAAGACGGTGAGTTGCACGCGTTCGCTGATGAAGTTCAGGCACTGGTGGCGCAGCGCGCCAATGTGTACAGCCATCTTTGTTACTTGAACCCTACCGATGCCGACCGCCAGCAAGGTGCATTCAAGGTAGAAGGGCTGCTCACACGCGAACATCTACAAAGCTGGCTGCCGTTAGACGACTACGAATGCTACGTATGCGGCCCTACGCCATTCATGCAGGCGGTATGGCAGATGTTGCGTAGCCTAGGCATTGCGCAAGATCGCATCCACTACGAGTTCTTTGGTACAGCTACCGTGTTGGAAAAACAGCCCGTCAGTAGCGATCTTGAGGCACCGAAGGCGGTTGGTACGGCAACATCTACCGTGTCGGCGACAGAGCCTGTAGTTGCTACAGGCGAGACCGTAGAGTTCGTTGGGAAAACGGCAGCGCTGGCGTGGGACCCTGCGCAAGCATCGTTGTTGGACTTTGCTGAAGCCCAAGGCTTAGAACCGTATTTCAACTGCCGATCAGGTCTGTGCAATAGTTGCATGTGCACCTTGGTGTCGGGCGACGTGGTCTATGTAGAAGAGCCGCTGGACATGCCACCAGAGGGCAAAGTACTGCTGTGCTGTTCCAAGCCACGTGGTGCCGTGGTGATTGAACTGGCGGAGTAAATGGCTACTGCATAAGAAAGGGCCGTAAACCTACCAATATCCAGACCCCGGGGGGACGGAGAGGAAACTTTTTTGATTTGGTGTCTCAAATCACAAAAAGTATTCCTGCAGTTCCCCAGCGCGTGCGATGAATACAGCCTTCCTATTTAAAATACTTCCCTCCGCCTTCCCTTCATCGCTTGCCATGGCCTTTGCTTGGATAACTGCTGACAGTAAGCCGTCTTTCTGTAGTAGTTCATGGGAAGTGTTAGTAGCGTTGTAGTCCTACTCCTGCCAACATCCAGAAGCTTCGGGGGGACGGAGAGGAAACTTTTTTGATTTGGTGTACAAATCACAAAAAGTATTCCTGCAGTTCCCCAGCGCGTGCAATGAATGTGCTGTTCAGCGGATATACCCACCATTACATAAAAACACTACAGCCCCATGCAGCTAGACGAGAAAACCGTAGCAGTTACACCGTCATCCTGCACCTCAAAAACAACCTCCAAAATCCCGCCCATAATCACCGGCAATCAGGTACATGCTTTAAGTATGTACCTTTTTTCTTGGTGAATACCCTTGCTTTACCGCCAGTGTGCCCAATAGCACAAATGCTCATGCACAACGGCACAAGTAGCCTAAATAGGGGTAGATATACTCAGGCCGTGAAAATTACCCTCTACAGGAGACTTGGGCATGGCCGTACAACAGGTGAAGGGCATTCGTGAGCACATGATTATCGCAGGCAAGGCGGTAGAGCAAAGTCATGGAGATCGCATCCCCGTCTATAACCCCGCGACCGGAGACGTCATTGCAATGCAGCCTGAGGCTGGCGTAGAAGGTGTGGATTTGGCAGTGAAGTCTGCGCATCACACATTAACGGAGTCTGCGTGGACGACCATGCTACCAGCTCAGCGTGAACGCTTGTTGTTGAAACTGGCCGATGTCGTGGAAGCACATGCCGATGAACTGGCCAGTTTGGAGACGTTGAATAACGGCAAGCTGCTGCGCTTTTCATTGGGAATGGAAGTGTCTTTTGCGGTGCAGTGGCTGCGTTATATGGCGGGCTGGGCGACCAAAGTGTCGGGTGATGTGTTGAGCCTGTCTATTCCGTTTCCTGAGCACACACGTTATCACGCGTATACCCGTTTGGAACCTATTGGGGTGGTCGCAGCCATTGTGCCGTGGAATTTCCCGCTACTCATGGCTGTATGGAAAATCGCACCCGCATTGGCCGCAGGCTGCACAGTGGTACTGAAACCTGCAGAAGAAACACCGTTGACGGCCATACGACTGGCGGAGCTGGTGTTGGAAGCAGGTTTTCCGGAGGGTGTGCTGAACGTGATTACAGGTCGAGGGGACAGCACAGGAGCGGCTCTTACCGCCCATCCATTGGTTAACAAAATTTCGTTCACCGGTTCTACTGAGGTGGGCTACATCATTGCCCGTCAGGCAGCGCAAGACATGAAGAAAGTGGCGCTGGAACTAGGGGGGAAATCCCCTGTACTGATTTTTGATGACTGTGATGTAGAGCAAGCGATACAGGGGGCGGCAAACGCCATCTTCTTTAATCAAGGGCAAGTGTGTACAGCTGGCTCACGTCTATACATTCAGAGCGGTATTTATGAAGAAGTGGCTCAGGGTATTGCCAAGTTGGCCGATGAAATGGTGCTAGGGGATGGCTTTAGTGAGCATACCCAGATGGCACCACTGATCTCAGCACGGCAGCAAGAAAGGGTACAAAAATACATAAAAATTGGTCAGCAAGAAGGTAGGCAACTGACCAAAGCGCAAACGTGTCCAGAGCAAGGTTTCTTCGTACGCCCTACCGTCTTTGCGGATGTGGACATCATGGCGCGTGTGTCACAAGAGGAGATTTTTGGTCCGGTATTGGTGGCGAACCGTTTTGAGACAGAAGCTGATGCCATACGCTTGGCCAACCAAACCGAGTATGGCTTAGGGGCCAGCATATGGAGCAATGACTTAAGCCGTGTGCAGCGCCTAGTGGCGGCTGTGAAAGCCGGCACGGTATGGGTGAATACGCACAACGCTTTAGATCCACATATGCCTTTTGGAGGATTTAAACAGTCAGGATTGGGACGTGAGCATGGTAAAGCGGCAGTGGAGTCCTATTTGGATACCAAATCAGTGTGTATTGCCTATAGATCGTAAGGCAGTGCCCTAACGCAGCATCCAGAAAAAACACGGGAGGAGACATCATGAGTATTCCCAGTAAAACAATGAGGGTGTGGCTGTGTATAGCAGGGGTGGTAGCTAGTGGTAGTTGCGTGGCTGGTGATCCCAGTGCGCGGGACTGGTTGCCTGCGCCTGTAGGTACCGACATGGTGCTAGGCTATTTTGGTACCTTAAGCTCGCATGGTGTGTATGACGGGGGGAAACGCGTTTCTGGTGCGCCCGGGATGGATATGCAGATGGCTATTTACCGGCAAATGCATTATCGCGAGTTGGCCGGTAAAACGGTGCAGTATGAAGTGATTGTGCCGGTGATGCGTAAGAGTATTGGTACGCCACGCGAGCATATGCAAGGTGTGGGTGATATTAGCGTTGGCACAGCTGTTTGGTTTTTGAATAACGAGGAAAGTCGTACGTACTTTGCTTGGGAACCCTTCATTACGCTGCCCACTGGGCGCTATCACGGCTCACGTGCTGATCTTTCACCGGGTGCAAATCGCTGGGCGACGGTGCAGGATTTTGCATTTGTGCAGGGGTTTGGTGAAAGCAGTTATCTCGAACTGATGGCGGAGTTCGAGTTTTATGGCAGAAACACCAACTACTATGGCGCCACGTTGAAGAAAGATCCTTCGGTGAGGTTGATGACACTGCTGTCTACCAACCTCACTGAGTCCACCTATGTAGGAATGCGGTATCGCTACGAAACCGGCGGCAAAGAGAAACTGAACGGTGATACTGCTACAGGTTCGGCAAACAGCCATCAGTTGGCCGCCGAAATCACCTATCAATTTACGAATCAGCAACAACTACAACTGCAATATATCCATGATCTGGAGGTTCGTCATGGGCCTCGATTGGCGGGTGTGCAACTGCGGTATGGCTATGCGTTCTAGCGCATTTACTCAGGAGAAGACAATGCGATTAACTCGAAATATCATGCGAAATAGTGCCCGCTGGGTAGCGGCATTGGTGTTGGGGGGCGTGGCGCTGGGAGTGCAAGCCCAAGGTCAGTTCCAACCACTGGAAACCTTCAAAGACGGGACGCTGCTACCAGAAGATGCACAGGACCGTATTTATGTGATGGACTTTGTGTTCTCGCATATGACCGAAAGCCGTGTGAATGTATTTGATGGCAAAACTGGAAAGTTTCTGGGCATGGTTCCTGTCGGCATGATGGGGCATATGCAGTTGTCCAATGACGGCAAGAAAATCTACACCATGACAACCTACCACGAGCGTGTCACGCGCGGAAAACGTACCGACGTGGTTGAGGTGTGGGATGCACAAGGGTTGGCATTTGAGAAAGAAATTATCTTGCCCAATAACCGGGTGCAAGGGCTGAATTATCGCAACTTGTTCAGTCAGAGTACGGATGGGAAGCTCATCATCTTGCAAAATGCGACGCCAGCTATTTCGGTTGCTGTTGTGGATGTTGAGAAAGGTGAACACGTAGAAGAAATTACCGCCGTAGCTGGTTGTTGGAGTGTGAATCCATTACCAAATCGACCACGTAGTTTCATGACGGTGTGTGGTGATGGCTCGTTGTTGACCATTGATTTGGATGATAACGGTAAGGTGGCCTCACAGCACCGCAGTGAACGCATGTTTTCAGTGCAGGATGATCCAGTTTTCATTTTGCCTGCGATGGTGAATAACAAGGCGCACTACGTGTCATTCTACGGCACTATCTACACCGCTGATTTCAATGGTGAACAGGTGACTTTTGAGCCTACATGGTCTTTGCTAAGCGAGGAAGATAGAGCATCTGCTTGGACGCCGGGTGGGTACAACCTGATTGCTGCCCATGAAGGGAATCAGCGCTTATATGTGCTGATGCACGCCAATGGTGAAGAAGGTACGCATAAGGCGGCGGCAGACGAAATGTGGGTGTATGACCTGACTCAGAAAAAACGTGTGGCGCGTATTCCAGGGCTAGAAATGATTTCTTTAGCTGTGGATGAGCCTGCTCAGCGTTTGCTGGGAACGGACGGTAGCAAAGTGCATATTTTTGATATCAGTGGGGAAGAGCCTACCTTGATTCGCACGATTGAAGATGCTGCTGAAAGTGCGTTGCAAGTGGAGCCCCACATGGTGAAAACAGGAGGCTGATATGGACCCACTCTTAGGTTATGTGGCAGCGGCAAGTCTGTGTATTTTGCTATTGGCGAGTGCAATAGAAAAAATACGCTATTTCAGTGTGTTTGAGGGCGCTGTCGTCGCGTATCGCCTAGTACCAGACTGGTTCGCTCGTTTCGTGGCAAGTGGTTTTGTGGTTGTGGAACTCTTGGCTGCTGTCTTGCTGTTATGGCCTACCTTTCGTGTTATGGGTGGGTGGCTTGCTGTGGGGTTGCTGCTGGTGGCAACAGCGGCAATGACAATTAACTTGTTACGCGGGCATACCGACGTATCGTGTGGTTGCGGCAGTCTAAAGGAAAAGTCGGCGGGGCTGTCATGGTGGCTGGTGGTTCGCAACCTCTTGCTGTTAGTGGCACTAAGTGCCGTGGTATGGCCCGTAAACGCTACAGAGCGTGTATTGGGCTGGGTGGATGGGTTGACCTTCTTTGGTGCAACACTGGCATTCCTAGGCATGTATTACGCGCTGGATCACCTGATTGAGTCGCATAGCAAATTACAAAAACTCAAGGAGATATAAATGAGTGCACTGATGATTTCAAATATTGTGCTGTGGGCAGTAGTGCTCATGCTGGTGGTGCTGGTTTTGGCATTGTCCAGACAAATTGGCGTGCTGTATGAGCGTGTAGCGCCTATGGGGGCGCTGACGATGGATAAAGGTCCAGAGGTAGGAGAAAACGCCCCCACGTTTGAACTACTGGATATTTTGGGTAGAGCGCAAAGCATAGGTGTTCCAGGGCAGTACAGTCAGTTGCTGTTTTTCTTGTCACCCACCTGCCCAGTATGTAAGAAGCTGATGCCTATTTTGCGTTCTATAGCACAGGCCGAGAGGCAATGGCTGCGTGTGGTGCTGGCCAGTGACGGTGAAATGCCTGAGCACTTGGCTTTCTATAAACAAGCGGGTTTGGATCCTTTCCCCTACGTACTGTCCACCCCGCTGGGCATGAGTTTTCACATCAGTAAATTGCCGTATGCAGTCCTGATGGATGAAAACGGCGTGATTCGTGCCAAAGGCTTGATTAACTCGCGTGAGCAGTTGGAGAGTCTGTTTACTGCTAAAGAGTTGGGCGTGGCGTCAGTGCAGGATTATCTGCGTAACAACGAGATGAAAGACGTGAACATTTCACGTAAGGAGAAGGAAAATGCATTGGTTGGATAACTTAGGAGAGAAAGTGTCCAGGCGTCTGGCACATCATTCTTCACGTCGCAGCTTTTTAAATGGGTTGGGTAAGGTGATGGTGGCATCTGCTGCGCTGTTACCAGTATTGCCTGTAGCACGAGCAGGTAATACCCCCAAGCTGACTGGGTTAGATCCTAATGAGATTCCAGAAGATGAGTTCAACTCGTGCGATTACTGGCGACATTGTGCAGTAGATGGATTCTTGTGTTCTTGTTGCGGGGGGACAGCATCCTCGTGCCCACCGGGTACAACAGCATCGCCCATTTCGTGGGTGGGTACGTGTCACAACCCTTACGATGGCAAAGATTACTTGGTGAGTTACCACGATTGCTGCGGTAAAACTGCATGTAATCGTTGCGCATGTGTGTCTCAGACACGCGAGCGCCCAGGCTATGAGTTCTTCTTGCATAACGATGTGAACTGGTGCATGGCGAACGAAAATAGTACTTTCCACTGCACGGCGTCAGTGTTGGTGGGTTTAGCTAAAAACTAAGGAAAAAGGTCGGTGGCCGAAGGGCTGCCGACCTGCTTGGTTTGGAGTACAGGAATGAAAGCGTTGATACTGGTTCTACTGGGCTGTGTGTCAGTGTTGGGGATGAAGGCTGCCGAGGCAAAGCGACCTCTGCCAACAGATGGCAACACGCAGTTGTCGTATTTTCTGAATAGTGAAAGGGTGTACAAAGACTACATGCTTCAGTGTGCGGGCTGTCATCGTTATGATGGCCAAGGAGTAGAGAGTCGTGGAATCCCCAGTTTTGTAGATTCCATTGGGTTATTTAGCCGCATGGTGGATGGGCGTGCGTACATGATACGGGTGCCTGGTTCTGCGCAGTCTCAATTAAATAACGATGAATTAGCCATGGTGTTGAACTATATTGTGGCGCGCTTTAGTCCTGAGGAATTTGAGCGCAATGGCTTCAGGTTATTTAGCGCAGCAGAAGTCGGGGCATCACGTCCGTATAGGTTTGATGATGTGGCGGCGGCACGGAAAACCTTGGAAATGCAGATGGAAGAAAAAGGATGGCTGCCTGCTCCGTATTTGTTTGGACAGGCAGGTCGTTAGAGGATGCTGGCTGCAGTATGCGGGTTTATCTGTCTAGGCAGAGTATTAAAAAAGCGATAAACACAGTAAGGACAGAGGGGGACTAAAGCGGTAGCTTGAGGAGGGGACATGCTGTTACATGCTTCGCCGCTGCATTTTCAGGATGCAGGGTTATGGAGTGAGTTTCTATCGCAAACGTTTGTGCCACTAGCCGTCAGAGAGCAGGGCAATCAGCCGTTTTCTAATTTAGCGATTAATGAGCAACTAGGTTCATTGATGGTGACGGAAATGCGCTGTACAGCATTTCAAGTGGATCGTACTACGGCACTTGCCAATCGTACTGAAACAGCACTGTATAAAGCATCGTTGCAGTTGTCAGGCACCAGTGAGATTCAACAACGTAACCGTAAGGTAGTCTTACAAGCAGGGGAGTGGGCGTTTTATGACACTACCTGCCCTTATACGGTGAGTGTGGGGGCAGATGCTCATTTTCTGGTGTTACAGCTTGAGCTGGGTCATATGCAAACGTGGCTACCCTATTTGCAAGCAGCACTGGTTCGGCGTTTTGAGACACAAGCAGGTAGCGGTCAGTTGATGCGTCAGATGTTGTTGGGTGCTTTGAATCAGCGTCAGCATTTGTCTGATGTGGCAGCCGGTGGCGTGTCGGCAGCAATTATGCACCTGATAGGAGCACAATTAAGTGAATGTGCGGAGGTTGCTCCCGATCATGAGCAGGAGTCTGTGCAGCAGGTGCAGTTGTTAAAGCTGAAGCATTACATTGCAGAAAATCTCACCGATCCAGACTTAAAAGTAGAGCAGTTATGCGAATATTTCCGCTACTCCAGGCGCTATCTCTATAAACTATTTGCCCTACAGAACCTATCGCCTGCCGACTACATACAGCGTCAACGCTTAGAGGCGTGCAAGCAGTTACTGGCTAATCCACATTACCAACGTCCTGTGACTGAGCTGGCCTATCAGTATGGGTTTAGAGACGCCACGGCATTTAGCCATGCCTTTAGACGTCGTTATGGGTTGTCACCAACGGCGTGGCGTCAAACGCCAAACGACGCCAAAGATTGCAACATGTGTTGAGGGCTGGCAACTAGTGTTGCGATGAGGCTCTATGCCTATTTGGTTGAATACGATAATCTGTACTGTATCTAGCAGGAACTACCTGCATTCCCCTGATTTTGTGACTCTTGCGCCATGACTGCACATACGCCTCCTTTTGTTTTTTCCAAACGCGCCCAAAAATTGACGGGTTCGGCTATTAGAGAAATTCTGAAAATCACTACACGTTCTGAAGTGATTTCTTTTGCGGGTGGTTTGCCATCTGCTGATGGTTTTCCTATTGAGGAACTGCGTAAGGCGTATGACAACATCTTGTCCGAACACGGTAGGCAAGCGCTGCAGTACGGTCCTACCGAAGGGTACCAGCCGCTGCGTGAGTGGGTGGCCAACGATTTGAGCCGCGACGGCCTGACTGTTTCTGCGGATGAGGTGCTGATTGTGTCGGGTTCACAGCAAGCGCTAGATATGCTGGGCAAGCTGTTTATTGATCCCGGTAGTAAAGTGTTGGTGGAGTCTCCTACGTATTTGGGGGCGTTGCAGTCCTTTTCGATGTTTGAGCCTGAGTATGTGGCTATTGCGACAGACGATCAGGGTTTGCTGCCTGCCGAAGTGTCTGAAGCTAAGGCGCAAGGCGCACGCTTCATTTATACGCTGCCAAATTTCCAGAACCCTATGGGGGTCACACTGAACGCAGAGCGTCGCCAAGAGTTAGTAGAGCGCTGTGCCGCCGCAGGTATTCCTGTTGTGGAAGATGATCCTTATGGTGAGCTGCGCTATGCCGGTAAGCCTCAGCCTAGTTTGCTGGCGTTGGGTCGCAAAGCCGGTGCGACAGTGGTTCGTTTGGGCTCGTTCTCTAAGGTATTGGCGCCTGGGCTGCGTTTAGGTTACATCGTGGCGCCTGTAGAGATCATTAATAAGTTAGTGCAAATCAAACAAGCGACCGACTTACACACAGCCATTGTGACGCAGATGGCGGTGTACAACGCGGTGCAAGATGGCTTCTTAAGCCGCCACTTGCCCGTGGTGCGTGCGCTGTATCAGCGTCAGTGTGCATTTATGCTTGAAGCGCTGGAGCAGCATTTCCCAGCATCCGTGCAGTGGACTAAGCCAGAAGGCGGTATGTTCTTGTGGGTAACATTGCCCGAGCACATGGATGCTTCCCGTTTGCTAGAAAAAGCGATTGCTCGTAATGTGGCATTCGTGCCGGGCGCTCCGTTCTACGCGAGCGAGAATCCCCCACGTAACACGTTGCGCTTGAGCTTTGTGACGGTGTCCGAAGACAAAATCCGAAAGGGCATAGAAATTCTAGGTCAAGTCATACGCGAAGAGCTGCAGGCATAAGGCTGCAAGGCGATTTTCGCGTTATCATCACACAGCCGTGTTTTGCACGGCTGTACTTTTTTATACTGCCCACGGTTTGTCATGTCTGCCTCAAAAACGCCAGAACGCATTGATTTAAACGATATTCGCCACAACGATTGGGTGGCGCGTTGGTTGCCCGCCGCGTGGGGGCCTTATGCGAGGCTGTGTAGGCTAGATCGTCCTGTGGGTACATGGCTGACGTTGCTGCCTACTATTGCCGCCTTGGTGCAAGCTGCAGGTGGCGTGCCCGATTGGTGGCGTTTGCTGATTTTCTCGCTAGGTGCGTTGTTGATGCGTGGCGTAGGGTGCTGCTTCAACGATATTTTCGATAGAAACTTTGACCATCAGGTAGAACGTACACGTTTTAGACCGCTCACTAGCGGGCAACTGACGCTCAAAAAAGCCTTGTGGTTTGTGTTCGCACAGCTAGTCGTGGCAGCACTGTTTTTGTTTGCCATCAACAGCTACAGCCGATGGTTGGCGTTGGCGTTAGTGCCTATAGTGGTGATCTACCCGCTGTGCAAACGTTTTACCTATTGGCCTCAAGCCGTGCTGGGCATCGCCTTTAATTGGGGGATGTTGATGGCGTGGTCAGATACCCAGAATAGTGTGCCGTTGGCAGCGATTGCCATGTGGTGGGGCACAGTGTTGTGGCAGATAGGTTATGA
The DNA here is from genome assembly GCF_050487225.1 of Paenalcaligenes sp. Me131. NCBI lineage: Bacteria > Pseudomonadati > Pseudomonadota > Betaproteobacteria > Burkholderiales > Alcaligenaceae > Paenalcaligenes > Paenalcaligenes sp. Me131. Next base: position 662,827 of record NZ_JBKQGY010000002.1, on the reverse strand, counting down.
CGCTATTTACGGCTACATCGACATTGCCGATGATTTGAAATTGGGCTTGAAGTCTGCCGCCATCCGCTTTGGTGATAACGGTAAGCAATGGATTGGCGGGTTGTATATATTGTCCATGCTGTGCTGGCTGTGGGCGGGTTACAGCATGGGCATGGGTATAGGCTATTTTGTCGTGATGGCCGTGATTGCTGTGCACTTTGTGTGGCAAGTGGGCCGTTTTGATCCAAAACGTCCCGAATTTGGGTTGGGTCTTTTCCGTGCCAACATGACGGTTGGGGTGCTGATGATCGTGGCAGCACTGGCTGGGACGATTATAGGGTAAACCCTTATAAACACTAAAAAAACTCCTAAAAAGATCGTTCCTACGAAATTCGCTGTGTAAAATCAGTGGCTTTCATATCCATATCAGAACCTCAATTGCTTAGGCAGTCGGGTGAGTCTTTAGTAGGTTGATCATGCCCAGTACCATGGAAGTTGTCGCAACCGTATTGTTTGCGATCGCCATTGTCCATACGTTTTCCGTTCCCGTTTTTGCTCGCCTCGCTAATCGTGGTGGTACGCACGCGGGTTTATGGCATTTGCTCTCTGAAGTAGAGGCCGTTTTCGGTGTATGGGCCTGTGTGTTATTTGTGTACGTAGCAGTATTCATTGGTTTGGATACGGCTGTAGAGTACATGGATTCGCGTAATTTCACTGAACCAGCATTTGTGTTCGTGATTATGGTGATCGCAGCGAGTCGACCGATTCTAGAGCTGGTGTCGGTGGTTGTGCGCTTGCTGTCGCGTTTGGTGCCCGTGCGCCAAGAGTACGCCATGTTCTTCATCATCATGGCTTTTGTGCCGCTGTCTGGCTCGTTGATTACTGAGCCTGCAGCGATGACACTGGCTGCTCTGATGATCCGTGATCGCTACTTTTCTAAGTCCAATCTAGATGGTTTCAAATACCTGACCTTGGGCGTGTTGTTCGTGAACATTTCCATTGGTGGGGTGTTGACCGCCTACGCGGCACCTCCGGTATTGATGGTGGCCCAAACTTTTGGTTGGGATTCTGCTTACATGTTCTCGCATTTTGGCTGGCGTGCTGCGTTGGCAGTGATCATTAACGCGGCTATTTTGACCTGGTTATCGCGTGAAGCGTTGGTGATGCCTGAACCTGATCCAAGCACGGTAGTGACTAAAGCTAAACGTCCTCCTGTGCCACCTGTGGTCATGGTGATTCACATGTTGTTTTTGGCAGGTGTGGTTGTCTTTGCTCACCACCCTGTGATTTTCATGGCCTTGTTGATGATGTTCATCGGCTATGCCCACGCTTATGCACGTCACCAAAACCCACTGATGATTCGTGAAGGCCTAATGGTAGGTTTCTTCTTGGCTGGTTTGGTGGTGCTAGGCGGTTTGCAGAAATGGTGGTTGCAAGACTTGCTAGGCGGTTTGCCTCCGTTCGTTCTGTTCTGGGGTGCTACGGCCTTGACGGCTATTACCGATAATGCCGCACTGACCTATTTGGGTTCGTTAGTAGAAGGCACTAACGAGTTCTGGCGCTATATGTTGGTAGCGGGTGCGGTAACCGGTGGTGGGTTGACGGTAATTGCCAATGCACCAAACCCAGCAGGTTTCTCTATTTTGAAAGGTACATTCCCCGATGGCGCGATTTCGCCATTGCGTTTGTTGCTATCGGCAGCGATTCCTACCTTGATCGCAGCGGGTATGTTCTTGTTGCCTGTTTAAGGCAAAAAAGAACGCTGTAAAGCAGGCTGTTACGCATAAACAGTGCGGTATGGCAGTAAACGGGCTAAAATCAGGAATCTGAATTTAGCCCGTTTACGTTAGAATGGGCTAATTGTGTTTCGTCCTACTGTTTTAGAGTTGCGTCGTGCCTATTTATGCATATAAGTGCAGTAACTGCCATCACGAGCAGGATGTACTGCAGAAGATGTCTGATCCGGTTTTGGAAGTATGTCCAACCTGTGGTCAGCATACCTATCAGAAACAAGTCACTGCTGCGGGCTTTCAGTTGAAAGGTTCGGGCTGGTATGTGACCGACTTCCGCAATGGCGGAAAATCCTCTGATTCTGGAAGCTCGTCTTCTAGTGGTTCTTCAAGCGATAGTAGCGGTTCCTAACAGCTATGCGTTTTTTCAAGCGATTCTTCATTACTGGCTTATTGGTCTGGATCCCTCTGGTGATCACAGTCTGGGTCATTATGTTGTTGATCGATACGCTTGAAAGCTTTGTGCCGAAGTTTCTCTCTTCCGAGGCGTTATTCGGCGTTTCGGTGCCAGGTTTCAGTGTCATACTGGTATTGGCGGTTGTAGTGCTAACGGGTTTGGTGACGGCCAATTTGATAGGCCGTACCTTATTCGAGCAGTGGGAGAAACTATTGGGACGCATTCCGCTGGTGCGTTCCATTTATAATTCCGTTAAGCAGGTGAGCGATACGGTGCTGGCCCCAAATGGGCAGGCATTCCGTGAAGCGGTATTGGTTGAATACCCCCGAAAAGGGGCGTGGACCATCGCCTTTTTAACAGGTGCCCCAGGTGGTGAGGTGGTGGGCAAATTGCCCGTCGAGTGTGTGAGTGTGTATGTGCCCACTACGCCCAATCCTACCTCGGGGTTTTTTCTGATGTTGCCGCGGTCCGATGTGGTCAAGCTAGATATGACTGTGGATGCGGCGCTTAAATATATTGTTTCTATGGGGGTCGTGGTGCCTGCTGAGCGCCCGCCTCTCTGATTCGTTTACTGAGGGAGTCATCCTAGATGCGTACCTGCTATACCGGCGAGGTCAATACCCAACACTTGGGACAAACCGTTACGTTGTTCGGCTGGGTGCACCGCCGACGCGATCATGGTGGTGTCATTTTTATTGACCTGCGTGATCGTGCTGGTCTGGCACAGATCGTTGTGAATCCGGAAAATGCTGAGGTATTTGCCACAGCTGAGCGTATCCGTAACGAGTTCTGCTTGCGCGTAACGGGCGTTGTTCAAGCACGTCCAGAAGGCACAGCCAACCCAGACTTGGCGTCGGGTGCTATTGAGGTCGTGTGCCAAGAGCTGGAAATCCTGAACGCGTCGGTGACTCCTCCATTCCAATTGGATGACGATAACCTGTCCGAAACCACACGCCTGACACACCGCGTGCTGGATCTGCGCCGCCCACAAATGCAAAACAACTTGATGTTGCGTTACCGTGTGGCCATGGAAGTGCGTAAATACTTGGATAGCATGGGCTTTATCGATATCGAAACCCCAATGTTGACCAAGAGCACCCCAGAAGGCGCGCGCGACTACTTGGTGCCATCACGTGTGAACCCAGGTGAATTCTTTGCGTTGCCACAGTCTCCACAGCTGTTTAAACAGATGTTGATGGTGGCGGGTTTCGATCGCTACTACCAAATCACCAAATGCTTCCGCGACGAAGATTTGCGTGCTGACCGTCAGCCAGAATTTACCCAGATCGACTGCGAAATGTCGTTCATGGACGAGTTCCAAATCCGCGATATTTTCGAAAACATGGTGCGTCACGTGTTCTCCACAGTACAGAAAGTTGAGTTGCCTCAGCCTTTCCCTGTGATGAGCTGGACAGAAGCCATGCAGCGCTTCGGTTCCGATAAGCCAGATATGCGTGTGAAACTTGAGTTCACCGATGTAGCTGACTTGATGCGCGACGTGTCTTTCAAAGTGTTCTCCGGCCCAGCAAACGATCCTAGCTGCCGTGTTGTGGCGCTGCGTGTACCTGCTGGTGGTGAAATGCCACGTAGCGAAATCGATGCATACACCAAGTTCGTAGGCATCTATGGCGCTAAAGGCTTGGCGTACATCAAAGTGAACGATGTAGCGAACATCCCTGAAGGTTTGCAGTCCCCCATCGTGAAGAACATCGACAACGACGCACTGCGCGCTGTGATGGAGCGTACAGGCGCTCAAAACGGCGACTTGATCTTCTTTGGCGCAGACAAAACATCCGTCGTGAACGATGCTATTGGTGCGTTGCGTATCAAAATCGGTCACAGCGAGCATGGTCGCAAGCACGGTTTGGTTGAAGCGGGCTGGAAACCATTGTGGGTTGTAGATTTCCCAATGTTTGAGTACGACGAAGAAACCAAGCGTTACTACGCGGCTCACCACCCATTCACCAGCCCCAAAGATGGTCATGAAGACTTCTTGGAAACCGATCCAGCCAAAGTACAGGCCAAAGCCTACGACATGGTGTTGAACGGTTGGGAAATGGGCGGTGGCTCGGTACGTATCCACCGTGCTGACGTTCAAAGCAAAGTGTTCTCTGCGCTGAACATCAACGCCGAAGAAGCCCGCGAGAAATTCGGCTTCTTGCTGGATGCGCTGCAATACGGTGCGCCTCCACACGGTGGTATCGCCTTTGGTTTGGATCGCATGATCACAATGATGGCGGGTGCAGATTCCATCCGTGACGTGATTGCATTCCCCAAAACACAGCGTGCTCAGTGTTTGTTGACTCACGCCCCTTCCGGTGTAGACGAGAAGCAGTTGAAAGAGTTGCACATCCGCTTGCGTCCACAGGAAGCCAAGCCCGCCTAAGGCTATGGGAATCATACGAGTCGTTAGCTACAACATTCATAAGGGGCGCACGGCCACAGGTGGTCGTGAGTCCCTAGAAGAGTTGAAGCTTGGGCTGTATGGCTTGTCCCCGGACCTGCTGTTTCTACAGGAGGTTCAGGGGCGCAACGACCAGCAAGCAACGCTGGACGCGCAGCACGAATCATTAGCTGCGGTATTACGCATGCGTAATGCGTACGGGTGTAATGCCGTGCGCGAGTTTACCGATCACGGTAATGCACTGCTTTCCCGATATCCTATTTTGCACCACGAAAATGAAGACATCTCGGATCACCGCCTAGAGCAGCGTGGTTTGCTTCATGCCGTGGTGGACATTGAAGGTAGGCCAGTGCATTGTATTGTGGTGCACTTGGGCTTGTTCGGTGGCGGTAGAGCACGTCAGGCACAGGCGCTGGTGGACAGGATTCACCGTTTGGTGCCAGATGATGAGCCTTTGCTTATTGCAGGCGACTTCAATGATTGGAACAACAAGTTAGCGCCTATTTTTGTGAAGCAATTAAACTTGTACGAGGTGTTTTCCTTTGCCTCGACGGTCAAAGGGCGTACAGGGCAAAGCTTCAAGTTGCGACAACCTATGAACTGGTTGCGTGGCTGGTCCAGACAAGAGGGTAGCGAGATACATACCCCGCAACTGGGTGTGGGGGGTAATGCCCGTTTGACCTTGCCACCGCGTACCTTCCCAGCAGCGTTTCCTTTCTTGAGACTAGACCGTATTTATCAACGTGGCTTTGCTGTACGTACGGCTAAGGTGCTGCAGGGGTTGCCGTGGAAGCAAATCTCAGACCATGCTCCCATCCTGACTGAATTGGAACTTCCTTAAATGGCAGTGGATATCTACGCTCACATTACGCCAGTGATCATTGTGAAAAATGGGGCTGCGCATGTGCACCGTACTATCAGTGCCTTAAAACCATTCAGGCAAGTGGTGGTGTACGACAATGGTTCTACTGACGACACGATAAGTTTGTTAGGTGAGTATCCTAACGTCAAAGTGGTACAAGGCAGTTTTATGGGCTTTGGCCCTACAAAAAACGCAGCGGCGTCCCATGCAGAAACCGATTGGGTTCTGTCCTTAGATATTGATGAGCAGGTTAACCAGACGTTGCTAGATGCATTGGCAGACTGGCCCCTAGAAGAAGAAAGCAAAGTAGGGGAAGTGCTGCGCAATAACTATTTCTGCGGTAAACACATACGCACTAACGGTTGGGGCAAAGACTGGTTGTGCCGTTTGTATAACCGTCGCCAGCATTGTTTTACCGACAGTCAGGTACATGAGAAAGTGAAGCTGGATGGTCGCAGCCAAGTGGTGCGATTAAAAGGCGGGCTAGAGCATGAGGCCGTGACTGATGTAGGGCAGTTGCTGGTCAAAACACAGTATTACTCCGAACTGTATGCTAATTCGGAACGAGCACGTTTGTATGCTTTTCCTGTAGTGGTGTTCAAAGCTGCATTCCGGTTTTTTAGGTCGTATTTCTTGCAGTTGGGCATATTGTCAGGCTCGCGCGGCATGATGATTGCCGTGGGCGAGGCAACGGGTGTTTTCTTCCGCTATAGCAAAGTGTATCAGCGCAAGAAGTTCATACAGAAAATTGATAAAAACGCGTAAAAATACGGAACTTTCTGCGTATTTTGGCCTCTTATAATGTGTTTCCTTATTTAGCACTCAGTGTGCTAGAGTGCTAGAATAATAAACGGCTTATGCAGAAACTTTGTTATCACATCGTGGCTTTCACGAGACTGATAACCTTGATACAGGATTATTCATGACCCACACATCGCAATCTTTGGCTCTCGCGCCTGCCGCCCAGTTGGCTGCTGCCGTATCCAATCCAGGCGCGTTGGGTACGTTAGAGGCCTATATTTCCGCTGTGAATGCTCAGCCTGTGCTGACTCAAGAAGAGGAAGTGGCCCTCGGCCAGCGTCTACAACAAGAAAGTGATCTTGATGCTGCTCGTCAATTGATCATGTCCCATTTACGTCTGGTGGTGTCTATTTCACGCCAGTATTTAGGGTATGGCCTGCCTCAGGCTGACCTGATCCAAGAAGGCAATATTGGCCTGATGAAAGCGGTCAAACGTTTTGATCCAGAACGTGGTGTGCGTCTGGTGTCGTTTGCCGTGCATTGGATTAAAGCTGAAATCCACGAGTATGTGGTGCGCAATTGGCGCTTGGTAAAAATCGCGACCACCAAGGCGCAACGTAAACTGTTTTTTAACTTGCGTCGCATGCGCCCTGAAGATGGGCAAACGCTGAATCCTGCGGAAATTGACGATATCGCACGTGAATTGAATGTGCGTCCGCAAGATGTGAGCGAGATGGAAATACGCCTGACAGGTGGCGAAATGGCATTGGAGTCCTCTATGGACGACGATGACGAAGGTTTTGCGCCAATTAGCTATTTGTCAGATGAAGGTGCGTTTGAACCTACTCAGGTATTGGCAGAGCGAGCAGCTCAGTCGTTGCAAGGCGAAGGTTTGGAAAGCGCACTAGAAAAACTAGACCCCCGTTCTCGTCGCATTATCGAGGCTCGTTGGTTGCAAGACGATCAATCCTCTACGCTGCACGAGTTGGCCGCAGAGTTTGGCGTATCCGCAGAGCGTATCCGCCAAATTGAGGTAGCTGCTATGAAAAAAATGCGTACCTACCTGCAAGTGGCTGTGTAACAATTACTTACATAAAAGTTTCATCAGAAAGAGAACTAACCGGAAGAACAGTCATCAAAGTAGTATCTGCAGCGTTATTCATATCCCTGTGTGGCGCTGCGTGCATCTGCTTCGGCTTCTCCTCTTCCCCCTCTCTGATAGAAGTAGATGCTTTAAGGACACCTGCCCAGGTGTCCTTTTTTTGTTTTCACAAACAGGTGAGTGGCTAAAGAAAGTTATAGGGATACTCCACTATTAGCCGTAATTGATCTGAGGAAGTGTCTGAGCTGCCATTAATACGATGTGTGGCATAGCGTACGCGTAGCAGTAGATTTTTAGCGCGGCCAGAGGGGACGACATAACGCAATTCAAGGTCGCGTTCCCAGTGTTTTTCTCCATGGGCATAGTAAGAATAGGGGCTATGGGCAGGAAGGCGGTCCCCATTCGCTTTGCTACCACGTATATATCTAGCGTGGAAACTAAGCCCTGGGAGATTGTACGTAGTCATATCTACACTGTAGAACACCCCCCAAGATTGCTCACCGGGGCCGTTGAAGTCCGATAGTTGTGAGGAGTTGGCTAAGTAGATGGAGTCGTGGAAGGTACCGGGGCCTAGGCCTAGGTAATCAAAAGGTTGGGCGCCGTTGATCTTTTGAAAACTGACTTTAAACGTATGTGCACCAACGTTGTAGGCAGTGAGAAATGACCATGCTGTAACTCCTATAGCCCCCGCTAATTTCTTACCGGTAGAGTCTGACCGATAAATGTTGAAGTCCATGTTGAGGTTTTGGGCAGATGGTAACGGTATGGTGTAGTTCACATTGCCATAATACTGTCGCCAGATATCTCTGAACTTAGAGGCGTAGGCACTGACACTTAGTGCATCATTGATGGTATGGCGGCCACCTATAAATCCCGCCATATCAGTACTGACACCTGCATAAGAGGCATAGAACTGCCGATGAAAGTGGGTGCTATTGAAGTCACGTGAGGCAATAAAGTTACCTGCTTCTAGTGTGGTGTTCGGTATATCCTGACTTTGTAGCCACCAGCCTTGTACTGTGGCTGGCAAGATGCGGGTATCAGCGACGGCAAACACAGGGTTGTAAGGGCGCAAGTTATTTCCATAGCGTAGTTCGGTATTCGCTATACGTAGCTTGATCGCACCTCCCCCTGTAAACGCAGCATCTTTGGTTCCTCCCGTGCCTGTGGGTACTAGTACTCCTGCTTGACCTGAGTGTGTAGCATTACCTTGCAGCTTGAGTAGTGAATAAGCACCCAGCTCTACGCCTATACCTATAGTGCCGGGCGTATAACGTGAGCGGAAGTCTAGGCGTAATCCTTGCCCCCATTCGCGCTGGTCTAAGCCTCCTTGTTTGTGGTGATTCCAATATAAGTTTCGAGCTACTAGTTCTAGTTGATGAGGTTCCTCACCTTCTGCTGCTAATGTGGGTTGGTAACCTGCGAAAAACAGAGCAAATGCTATATAACATTTTCTGATGTGCACAACAGCGCTCCTCTAGACATGGATTGCTCCATGTCTATATGTTTGTTTTTGATGAGTTATTCGGCTATAGAGGCTATGGTGTTATCAAATTCTTTGTGGTGATTGGTAGGTACGGTATGGTTTGTGTTAGCGCTAACAGGTGCCGTTTTTTCTGCAGTTGGGTGCCTGTGTTTATAGTTGCTGCATACCAGAGCCTTCGGTCGTACGTGCTCAGCAAAGTCCGCATGGATCCAGCGTATAAAAGAAATAACCATTAGCACCAATATGGGGATCATGGGCAAAGCAACCAGTACTGTAGAGATCTGAGCAGCTTCTAAGCCACCTACCAGCAGTAAGGCAACACCGACAGCCGCGACCATGAGGGTCCATAAAATACGGTTCCAACGTGCAGGTTCTTGGTAACCTGTTAATTCTTTAGTGCAGATGGCGGCTAGCATGTAGGCGGAAGAGTCGACGGTAGTCGCCAGGAAAACAAAACATAGCAGGGTGAAGATGGGCAGTACCCATTCCCACAATGGCATGGTTTTCAGGATGGCCACAATGGTGGCTGGCGTGCCTTGCGTAGTGAGAATGCTTTGTAAGTCTACGACCCCGCGTATTTGTATATCCAGTGCGTAGCCACCCCAAATCGCAAAAAATGCCCAGCAACCTACGCTACCCCAGACAACACCGTTGAGTATGAGTTCACGTATGGTACGACCACGGGAAATGCGTGCTACAAACAGCCCCATCATCGGTGCATAGGCCACCCACCAAGCCCAGTAGAAAACGGTCCAGTTTTCCGGGAAATGACGATCTTGTATGGGGTCTGTCCAAAAGCTGATATGGAAAAAGTTATTGACCAGCATGCCAAAGCTATTGGTCCAGAGCTTCAGTAAAAAAACGGTAGGCCCAACAAGCAGCACAAAAAATAGCATGATGACGCCTAGAACGGCATTTACATTAGAGAGGGTTTTAATACCTTTTCGTAAACCGTTAAAGACGCTCCAAGCAATCATTGCCGTCCAGATAGCAAGAATACCCATCTGCAAAAGAAAACTGTCCTGTACGCCAAACATCACTTGTACTAGTTTTGATACCAGCGGCACGGAGAGCCCTAAAGACGTACCCACACCACCGATAATGGAGAACATCACAATGACATCGATGAGCTTTCCGATGAGGCCATCGACCCTGTCGCCTAACAAGCCTCGACATGCTTCACTCATACGTAGCACATTGACTTTGCGTACGTAGAGGGCGTAGGCGATAGGTAAAGCAGGGATTAGATATAAAGCCCAAGGCACCACACCCCAGTGAAACATGGGGTACATGGCAGCCCACTCCACAGCATCTGGTGAGTTGGCCTCAATACCCATAGGTGGTGAGTTCAGAAAATACAGGGGCTCAACAAAAGCCCAGTAGCAAATGGAAATGCCTATACCGGCACAAAACAGCATGACTACCCAGGTGACTTTGCCAAACTCAGGCTGGTCTTCCTTATCGCCTAGACGTATATGACCAAAGGGTCCAAAGGCCAGCCACATCATAATGAAAAAGCTACCTATACCTGCTAGTAGGTATAACCATCCTAAGGTGCTGGTGACCCAGCCCAACAGCATATTGACCACAATTTTCCCCGCATCAGGATACAACATGAGTGGGGTAATGATGGCGGCGAGAAGTATGATGGCGGGCCAGAATATCGATGGGTCAATCCGCAGGTTCTCCTGTTCCTTCATTTTGGTGTCTCCTGAATCGTTGTATTTATATGGTTTTTCAGGAAGGTGTAGTACACCTTCCTCTATGTAGCGCTCTCAGGCAGCGTGTAGATAGATCAATGCATCTACGGCAATCACGCCGGTTGAGGTAGGGCGTACGATAAGTGGGTTTACATCCAGCTCATGTACGCTGTCCCAGTGGTCTTGCACAAAGCGAGCAACAGCCATTACTGCGTTGATGACGGCATCTAGGTCGCCTTTCGCTTTATTTCTAAAGCCTTGTAATAGGGTGGTACCTTTTAATGACATTAAGGCACTACGTATCATCTCTGGTGAGGTAGGTAGCAAGATGATGGCGCTGTCATTGAGTAGGTTGACGAGTACACCTCCAGTTCCCAAGATAAGCGCCGGGCCAAACAAGGGGTCACGTTTGACGCCTATGATCAGCTCACCAACGCCATCCGATACCATTTGCTCTATGAGAAAATGCTCAATGGGAAGGTTCTGTGCTGCTAGCCGTTCAGCCATTGTGGTGGCAGCCGCAATGAGCTCTGTGGGTTGCGACAGGTTTAGCGACACAGCGCCCAACTCTGTTTTGTGGGCGATTTGGGCGCTAAGGGCTTTGAGTACCACGGGGTAATCTAACGTGTGTGCTTGCTCTATGAGTTGTTCTAACGTGACGACTACACTTTTGGGGACGCTGAGTCCGTACTGTGCTAACAAGTTCTTAGAGGCATGCTCATCCAGCATTCGTATGGGTTGATCCCGTGTTTGGGGAGAGTGCAGTGTTAGTGGCACAGCGTGTGCATAAGCCAGACTGCGTTGACGTTGTTGGTGATAGGTTACGAGTTTTGCTAACGCGGTAACACCGTCTTGCAGGCCTTGCAGGGGGGCAATACCTGCTTGCTCTAAACGTTGGCGTGCATTTTCCGGTAATAGCTCAACAAAATTACTAATCACGGCAATGGTTTTATTTGCCTCACGACTAGCGGCTATCAGCGCATTTACCTGACATTGCCACTCATCATCATGGCCAGTATTTGGCTGAGGGAAGTCAAGGGCAAGCACTACAGCATCAAAATCAGCATGCATCATCGTAGAGAACACGGCTGTGCTTGCTTCCAAATTTCCCCATACAGACGTGTTGTAATCCAGAGGGTTAGAGCGAGAAGCAAAACTGGGCAGCCATTTGTCTAACAACTGGTTGTGGTCGGTAGATAAGGCCGGCATGTGTAGCCCTTGCTGTTCTAAAGCATCGGCCAGGAGAGCGCTATCTCCTCCGGAGCATGTTAGAACTCCTATTTTATTGCCGTGAGGTATAGGCGTTAGCGCTGCGAGCTTTAAGGTTTCCACCATCGCGCTTAGAGATTCCACGCGTAGCAAGGCAAAGCGTTCAAACAAAGCCTGATACATATCGTCGCGTCCAGCCAATGAGCTGGTATGGCTTAAGGCTAGCTGTGCGCCGAGTTCGGATACTCCGGTTTTGAGTACAACCAGAGGAATACCCAAATGTAGGGCGCGTAATGCAACGTGACTAAATCGCGCCACATCTTTTAGGCCTTCGATGTAGAGCCCTATGGCAGATACACGTTTATCATCCAACAGTAGGTCAATATAGTCGCCTACTTCTAACGATGCTTGATTGCCTACGCTGATGACATGGGTGATCGGTAAGGACCTGTCGTGCATAGTGAGATTCAAGGCCACATTACCACTTTGGCTGATGATCGCTATGCCCTTATACACCCTTTCTCCACGTAAACGATCCGGCCATAGGGCGACTTTGTCTACGAAGTTAAGAATGCCATAGCAGTTTGGGCCCACCAATGCCATGTCTCCAGCGGCATCTACCAGCGCTTGCTGTAACTGTTCGCCGGTTTCTCCCATTTCGGCAAAGCCAGCTGCGTAGCACACTGCGCCTTTGCAGCCTAGCTCTCGCAAGGCTTGTACCACTTCTACCGTGACTTGTGCATTTACAGCGATAAAAGCAGCATCGGGGACCTCTGGTAGGTCGTGCAGTGAGGCCAAACAAGGCTCACCTGCGATAGTGCTGTGGTGGGGGTTGATGACCCACAGTTTGCCCTCATAGCCCATGTGTCGTATGTTTTGTATGGGGCGCTCCAGAGAGGAGCCACCCACCAAGACAATACTGCTAGGGTTCATAAGATGGCGTAGATTTTCTTTTTTTGCAGACATCGACGCTATCCTTTACCAACCCGTATACATGTCAAGACCACGTTTTTTAATTTGGCCTGCAATAATAACGCGCTGAATTTCAGAAGTTCCCTCCCAGATGCGGTCTACACGGGTATCACGCCATAACCGTTCCACAGGCTGTTCACGCATATAACCTCTACCACCGAGAATCTGAACGGCACGGTCGCAGACGCGCCCCACCATTTCGGAACAATACAGTTTTAAGGCAGCGGCGCGTGCGTGTTTGCGAATACGGTCAGAGGTCTGATCTATTTCCCAACTTAAGCGGTAAAGCATGGTTTTTGCCGCCATGATTTCTACTGCCATATCAGCAAGCATGAATTCAATCGCTTGGAAATCTCGTATCTTTTGTCCGAATTGCATGCGCTCAGCAGCAAATCGATTGGCTTCATCAGTAGCACGGATGGCTGCCCCCACGCAGCGGGCAGCAATACCCAAGCGTGCTTCTACAAACCAGTCTTTGGTCATTTTGTAGCCATCGCCGACGGCGCCTAGCATTTTGTCCTCGCCCACAATAACGTCTGTGAAGGTGAACTCAGGATGTTTGAATGCAAAATGGTGGGTGTAGAGAGGGGTGCGTTTGACTTCAACGCCTGGTAGGTTTTTATCTACAAAAAATACGGCAGACTTCTCTCGGTCTCCATCTACATGAGCGTGTACCAAAATATAGTCAGCAATGTCGCCTATGGTGACAAACCACTTCTCGCCATTGATGCGCCAGCCGCCTGCTACTTTGTCTGCTCGAGTGACACACTGGCTTGGATCTGATCCCGCATCGGCTTCAGTAATGGCATAGGCATCTCTGCGTTTACCTTGGCAGGTAGGGATAAGGTATTCCGCTTTTTGTTCTGGGCTTGCGAAGCGCATAGGATAAGAGGGGTACCAAAGAGCATCCCAGATCGCACCTGTAGCCATACCTAGTTGTTCATTGAGTAGCGTTTGCTCAAAGATACTGAAACCTTGCCCACCATCTTCTTTACTGTGATTAGGGGCATTGAACCCCCAATCCAGAACAGCTTGCGTAATGTGTTGATGAGTGGTTGTGCTAATGCCATCGTTTTGTTCACATTCCAACTCATGAGGGAATAGGACTTCTTCTGTAAAGGCTTTGGCTTTAGCTTGTAAATCTAGGTGTGCTTTGGAAAGGTTGAAATCCATTATTCGAACTCCGAAAAAGGTGCTAAGCACATATGAACGGTCAATGCATGGGCCTCATTCTAGGAGTGGCGGTGTTTTCTCAATTAACCATTAGCGACATAAAAATAATTAATTACGACAATCTGGATTTTTTTTCTTAGGAGTTTCCCTAACAAAAAATAGGGATGACGAAAAAAACCAAATTAAGGTCGCAAATGGTCAATCGTGGGTAATCTGCGCGCTGCTATGGTTTAGCCAACCCTGTGTTATGCGGGCTTATTTTTTTGTGAGTTATCCATGAGTCACTCTGTACAGACACGACAGGAAGGTGCTATTTGGTGGGTTACCTTAAATAGACCGTCTGCCAATGCGATTGATTGTGCAACGAGCCAACGGCTTTATGAGGCGTTTTATGAGTATGAAAATAATACGGAATTGCGTGTTGCCATTCTGACGGGCAGTGGACAACGTTTCTTCAGCGCGGGATGGGATTTAAAAGCGGCTGCGGAAGGAGAGGCCATAGATGCGAATCATGGCCCAGGAGGGTTTGGTGGGCTCACCGAGTATTTCAGTTTGAGTAAGCCGGTGATTGCTGCGGTGAATGGTTTAGCAGTAGGGGGAGGGTTTGAACTGGCACTGGCGTGTGATTTTGTGGTGGCGGCAGAGCATGCGGAATTCTTCTTGCCAGAGCTTAGCTTAGGCATTATTCCGGATTCTGGAGGGGTGTTTAGATTGCCGCGGCGCTTGCCACGTAGTGTGGCACTGGAGCTCATACTCACCGGGCGTCGTTTACGAGCACAAGAGGCCCTGCAATGGGGACTTCTAAGTAGGGTGACCAGTAGTGACAACTTACTGCAAGCCGCACAAGAGTTTGCTGAGCAGTTGTTGCATAGCGCACCGTTGGCGCAACAAGCCGTTAAAGAGTTATTGCAGGCTACAGAGCATGTGTCGCTGCCTGAAGCATATGCCTTACAACGGCAGGCTCCTTTACCTCATTATCGCAACATGTTGAGCTCCGATGATGCACAAGAGGGCATACAGGCGTTTAGTGAAAAACGTGCGCCAGTCTGGCGTGGGCAGTGATTCTCTTTTTAGGGATAGGATGATGACAGCTATTTTTTCTCCTCATTTGTTTAGTGGCAAGACCGTACTAGTAACAGGGGGCGGTAGTGGTATAGGTTTTGCCATTGCGCAATTGTTTGGCGAGTTGGGTGCTACGGTGCTGATTGCTGCACGGGATCAGGAAAGATTACAGGAAGCAAAGCAGGTGTTGCAGCAGCATGATATCTCTGTACACAGCTATGCAGTCAACATACGAGAGAATGACTCAGTGGAGCAGTTGTTTACTGCCATAGAATCGCAGTCGTTGCGTGTAGATGTATTGGTAAATAATGCAGGTGGACAGTTTGTGGCGCCTGCTCTGGATATTTCGCCTAATGGTTTTAAAGCGGTGGTGGAGCTGAATTTGCAAGGGACGTTTCAGATGTCTCAGCGCTTTGCGAGACACTGTCAGGAGGGCGGTCATGGCGGCAACATTATTAATGTGGTGCTATGTCAGGAAAGCGGTATCCCTGGTATGGCTCACGCTGCAGCCGCACGTGCAGGCGTGGTGAATCTTACCAAAACCCTAGCCTGGGAGTGGGCACCTTTGCAGATTAGGGTGAATGCTATTGCACCAGGCACTATAGAGACGGAAGGGTTGAAAAATTATGATGTGCAAGTGCTGCAACAAGGGCTGACGAAGCTACCTATTGCGAGAGTAGGTCAGGCGTCAGAAATAGCGTGTAGTGTGGCATATTTGGCGAGCCCAGCAGCGAGCTTCATCACAGGCATTTGTTTAGCTCAAGATGGTGGTGAGCATCTAACCGGTGCTACACCACAATATTAAAAACGTAGGAGTGAAATATGCCTTGCTATACCTTTGAAGGATTGACTCCCGTAGTGCATCCTAGCGCGTATGTACATCCTACTGCCGTGTTGATCGGTGATGTGATCATAGGAGCAAATGTATATGTGGCACCGTTTGCATCGCTGCGCGGCGATTTTGGTAGGTTGATTCTAGAGGAAGGGTCGAATCTTCAGGATCACTGCATGATGCATGGTTATTGCGAAATCGATACTGTAGTGCAGCGCAATGGCCATATAGGGCATGGTGCTATTTTGCACGGTTGTGTGGTGGGTGAGAACGCATTGATTGGTATGAACTCGGTCATTATGGACAATGCAGTGATTGGTCAAGATAGCTTAGTGGCTGCAATGAGTTTCGTGAAGGCTGGCTTTCAAGGCGAGCCTAGACAAGTACTGATGGGCTCACCAGCCAAAGTGGTACGGTCAGTGACTGAACACGACTTGCAGTGGAAGAACTTGAACACTCAGGAGTATCAGGCGTTAGTAGGGCGTAGTTTACGGGGTATGGTAGAGAGTGCACCGCTATCACAACCAGAGCCAAATCGCCGCCGTTTGCAAGGTGTGACTACCGTGTTGCCACATTAATGTCCTAGAGTGTCGCGTTTGTGGAGGGGGCGGTGGCTAGCAGGGGTGTGACCATACCATTTTCTATAGGTACGTGAAAAATGGGCAGCAGCGCTAAACCCACAGGCTAGTCCTACCTCTGCCACGCTTAATGTGGAGCCTTGTAATAAGGATTGGGCTCGTTGTAAGCGTAAGCCCATATAGTAGGCGGCTGGTGATTGCTGTAGGTGTTGACGAAATAGGCGCTCCAACTGGCGTGTGGAAACGCAGGCCCGTCTTGCTAACTCCTCCAAGGCAATAGGTTCTTCTAGGTGACTTTCCATCAGCTCTATCACCCGTAGCAAACGAGGATGATAGAGCTCTAGTCTTGCCGCTAAATTGATGCGTTGTTTATCGGATTTTTGTCGTATACCACTATTAATAAATTGTTCGCAGACTTGTATGGCTAGCTCATGCCCAAAAGCAGTTTGGATGACATAAAGCATGAGATCAATGGCAGCAGTGCCACCCGCGCAGGTGACAAGGTTGCGGTCTATTTCAAATAACTCGTTGGTGATTTCTAATTCGGGATAGTTTTCCTGAAAGGCGGGAATAGCCTCCCAGTGCATGGTGATGCGGTGGTTTTTCAATAGACCTGCTGCCTGTAATAAATGACAGCCTGTATCCATGGCGCCCAGTAATACACCTTGCCGTGCTTGTCGTTGCAGCCACGAAATAGTTTCTGAGCGTAGATGGCGCTCTGGATGAAAGCTAGAGCAAACAATGAGGTTGCGCAGATTCTCTGCTTCGTGCATAGGGATGCTTTGCTGAATGGCAAGTCCATTGCTAGCATGCACCACTTCGTTGGACTCAGAGATTAATTGCCAGCGGAAAATTTCACGTTTGGCAAAGCGATTTGCTACACGTAGCGGCTCTATGGCTGAAAGTAATGCCACCATGGCGTACTCAGGCAGCAAAAGAAAAGAAACCTTGATGATGCCGTCGGCGTCAGGCTTAAGAATCATAATCCACTCAGAGTATTACAGTACTAGGATTCTTGATCTTACCTGTTAGGCGTGCTTTAGCCTGCTACGTATCTTCCCTGATAAGACGGCCGTCCAACGATCTGTAGAGAATGCATTATGGTGCAGACGTTGCTAGCAGTTGCACATCGTGTGCAATGTCTTCAGCGCTGGCGTCTCCACGCATTAACACCCTAGTCTTTCCTTCACTGTCTATCAGATAAAAAGAAGATGAGTGATCCATCGTGTATTGCCCAATCTGTGGTGAGGGGACTTTGACATAAAAGGCTTTGAAGGATTGTGCGGTTTTGCGCACTTGCTCGGGCGTGCCAGTCAGTCCTATAAAGCGAGGGTCAAAGGCTTCTACATAGGCTTGCATGACATCGGGAGTGTCGCGCTCAGGGTCTACGGTAATAAGTAGTACTTGTACGTCTTTAGCCTGTTCCCCCAGCATTTCCATTGCGCTGGCTAATTGCACCATCGCGGTTGGGCATACATCAGGGCATTGGGTAAAACCAAAAAATACGACGACTGTTTTCCCTCTGAAGTCCTTCAAGCTACGAGGTTGTCCTTGGCCATCCACTAATGCCAGGGTTCGGCCTATGCCCGCTGTAGAAATATCATTACCGATAAAGGGCTGAGGTTCTGGTTCAGGGGAGCAGGCAGCTAACCCTAGACTGAATATAAGTAAGGAAAATACACGGAAGAAAGCAGGGAAACGAAATGGCATAGTGGTTCAAATAAGCAAGTCGGTGTGCAATGTAGTGTATCGTGACAGCAAAGTTATGAATGCAAGATTGCTAGTCTGCTGGGGACTAATGTAAAAAACTGCATAGTGTGGTGCTGCGGCGAGAGTGCATGCACTACAATTCTTACATGAAAATTCAAATATCTTCTTCCTTGCATAAGCCCATGCGGCAGCGTTTCAAGCTATTGCTGGCTCAGGCACAAGAGTTGCCCCCAGTAGGTAGTCGTCCACTGACCTTTTGTGGTCGTGTTTGCGGTTGGGTTTTAAAAGAAGTTATCCCTGAACTAGTAACCATAGACGGGGTAATTTGTGACGGTGACGCGGTGCATATCGGTGATATGCGACTGCCCACGGTACAAGCCAACCGGCTGTTAGAGCGTATTGCCAATAAATTGAATGAAGCGGGCTTTGTGAAAGCCTGGCGCGGCGAATTGTTAGACGTGTTTGCTGAAGGGCGCTGCTTAGGTGCTATAGAGCGTGGTGCGGTGCGTCCGTTAGGCATATTGACCCAAGCCGTGCACTTGAACGCCTGGACGCCAGAGGGCCGCTTGTGGGTGCAGAAACGTGCGGCCCATAAGTCTACCAATCCTAATATGTGGGATACCTTAGTCGGTGGTTTGGTGAGCGCACACGAAGACTTAGACGTGTCGCTGCTGCGTGAAAGCGAAGAAGAAGCCGGTTTATACGCCAAAGATTTGCACGCACTAGAGCCAATGAGGCTGATCACCCGTATGCATCGCCGTTTGCCTGAAGGTTATCAGGTAGAAAATGCGTGGGTGAACGATTGTGTATTGGCTCACGATGTACAACCGGAAAATCAAGATGGTGAAGTCAGCGAGATACGCCATATCAGCGTAGAAGAGTATTGGGAAATGTCGGTGGCGGGTGAATTTACCTTGGAAGCAGAACTGGTGAGTTTAGACAGCATCTGTCACCGTGCCTCAATACCGGATACCATAGCGTAGTAGTCATTAATAACGGCCTGCAAAAAGGGGTAAAGCCATGCGTAATCCTTTTGATATACCCGGAATGATGGGAAGTGGTATGAATGCGGATTCTGCTCAGAATCCATTGTTTGCGTCACTAGACATGATGCGCACTGCTTGGGAATCTATGGGGGGAGGTGCTGGCTTTGGCAGTTTTGCCGACGCGTCTGCTGCCATGTTGTCACCCGAGGAGCTGGAAAAGCGCCTACGTGATTTACGCGCTGTAGAAAACTGGCTGAAATTGAATCTGTCCATGTTGGAAGGCACGATTCAAGGTTTGGAAATTCAGAAAGCGACATTACGCACTGTACAAAACTTTGCTCAGCAAGCCACACAAATGGCGGGTGAGCGTATGGCCAGTGGTGCTGATGAAGGTCTAAAACAAGCAACCGAGCAAGGCATGCAAGATGCTGGTCAAGCGGTATGGGACTTGCTGCAAAAGCAGTTCAACGCCGTGGCATCTGCTACCGCAGCCTCCATGCAAAGCGCGCAGAGTATGGTGGATGGCATGACAGGCGTAGTACAACCCGTATCGGGCGACTCTACGATGCGTCGAGCTGCTAAACCTGCTGGCACTACACGCCCTGCGACGGCAAAGAAAGCTGCCAAGAAGGCAGTTAAAAAAGCCGCTAAAAAAGCTGTGAAGAAAGCCACTACTGCACCTGCCAGTGGTAGCACCGCGCGTAAAAGCGCACCCAAAAGTAGCAAGTAATAACTAGGTTGAGGAATACAGGAACATGATGCTGAATGTAGTAATACTGGCAGCGGGTATGGGCAAACGCATGCAGTCTGCATTGCCTAAGGTGTTGCACCCCATTGCGGGTAAACCTATGTTGATGCATGTCGTGGAAGCGGCGCGTCAACTAGAGCCTAGCCGTATCGTGGTAGTCGCAGGTCATGGTGCCGAGCAGTTACAGCAGTATTTGGCAGGCCAAACCGACATACACGTGGTGTTACAACAGCCCCAGCAGGGTACCGGTCATGCGGTCATGCAGGCAGAGCCTGTGCTGCTGGGTGAGCATCCTGATGACACAACCTTAGTGCTGTATGGCGATGTACCGTTAGTACAGAGCGATACCTTAAAAGCACTGCTAGAAGCTCGTCAAAATGGTTTGGCCATTTTGACGGAGTTTCTGGATGATCCTACCGGTTATGGCCGTATTGTTCGTAACGAACAAGGCACCATTAGCCGTATTGTGGAACACAAAGACGCCTCGGAAGCCGAGCACCAAATCCGTGAGGTCAACACCGGCATTATGGCTGCACCTACTGTGCGTCTGCGCGATTGGTTGTCACGCATTGATAACAAGAATGCACAAGGTGAGTACTACCTGACCGACATCGTAGGCTTGGCTGTCGCTGATGGCGTGGCGGTGAACGCTGCACACCCTTCTTTCCCTTGGGAAACCTTAGGTGTAAATAGCCGTGTGCAGCAGGCTCAGCTAGAGCGTGCATGGCAGGCAGAACAAGCGCGTCGCTTGCTTGAGCAAGGCGTGAGCATCATGGACCCTTCTCGTTTTGATGTACGCGGCAGCTTGCAGTGTGGCCGTGATGTGTACATTGATGTGGGTTGTGTGTTTGAGGGCACGGTAGTGTTGGGCGATGGCGTACGTGTGGGTCCGCATTGTGTACTGAAAAATGTAGAGCTGGGTGCAGGTACTGTCGTGCATGCGTTTAGCCATTTGGATCAAAGCCGTGCGGCAGAGCACACCAGTATTGGCCCTTACGCGCGTTTGCGTCCCGGAGCTGTGCTAGAGCGTGGTGCGGCGGTGGGTAACTTCGTAGAAGTGAAAAACAGTACCTTGGGTGCGGATACTAAAGCGAGCCACTTGTCGTATCTGGGTGATGCGCAGATAGGTGAGCGCGTCAACATAGGCGCGGGTACCATCACGTGCAATTACGATGGTGTGAACAAGTACCGCACCATCATTGAAGATGACGCGTTTATCGGTTCAGACACACAGTTGGTTGCTCCTGTACGGGTAGGCCGAGGGGCAACGGTGGGCGCAGGTACTACCTTAACGCGTGACGCTCCTGAAGAAGAACTGACCATTTCACGTACTCCACAAACTACCATTAGCAACTGGAAAAGGCCGGTCAAAAAATAACCAACGTGCCAAGCGAAAAATACTCTCCTCTTGAAGACGAGGTCATCAGCCCTGCTAATAACAGTGACGGGCCTGATGGCTTGCCATTGCGTGAACGCATTCCTGCGGTTATCACGTTGTTGCTGGCGATTGCAATCTCGGTGTTGGACGCGGCTATGTCTAACGTGGCGTTGCCGGTTATTGCTGAAGAGCTGCACATCAATGCGTCCAGAGTGGTGTGGATTCCCATTGCGTATAGCCTAACCATTGTGATGACCTTACTGCCCTTATCGGCGGTAGCTGAACGTATAGGGTTGCGGCGGTTATTTGTTGCGGGCACCGTTATTTTCTTAGTGGCATCGTGCAGTGCGGCATTCTCGCAATCCTTTGCTATGTTGCTGATGTCGCGCATTATGCAGGGTTTGGGCGCTTCGATGCTGATGTGTCTATTTGGCAGTTTAGTGCGGATGATTTATCCGCTAGAAAAACTGGCAGTAGGCATTAGTTTGAACGTCGTGGTGGTATCTACCGCAGCCGTATTGGCACCATCCATTGGTGCGTTTGTGCTAGATGTTGCATCATGGCGTTGGATATTTTTCATCACCGTACCGATTTGTGCGCTGACGTGGCTAGGGGTGCGATACCTGCCTGAAAGCCCACGTGTCTCCCGTGAGTTTGATTGGTTGGCGTGTTTGCTGAGTGCCACCGTCTTTGGTTTGGCGATTTTGGGTCTGGATTTACTCACCTCACACCCTATATGGTCGTTGGGCTGCTTGATTGTCGCTGCCTTTAGCGCCCGTATACTGCTGGCGCGTTCTTTGCAGCAAGAAGCCCCTGTGGTGCCAGTCGATATACTGCGCATCACCTCGGTAGGTTATGCCGTCTTGGCGTCGCTCTTTGCCTTCGCAACCCAAATGTCCGCGATGGTGAGCTTGCCGTTCTACTTTGTGCAGGTGATTGAAGCCAGCTATGCCGACATAGGTTTGTACATGGGGATGTGGCCCTTAGGTGTGGTGGTGATGGCACCGCTATCGGCCTATTTGTCTGGGCGTTTCCCTGTGGCCGTGCTGTGTATGGCGGGCATGATTGTGACGGCGATTGGTTTGTCTAGCCTTTTATGGTGGGGAGCAAACGCTGCCGACTGGCAAATCATGATGTCCATGATGCTATGTGGTATAGGTTTTGGCTTCTTCCAAACACCCAATAATAAAGCGATGCTAGCAGGAGTACCGAGACGCCGTAGTGGCGTGGCGGGCGGCTTGCAGGCAACTACGCGTGTGTTTGGCCAAAGTTTTGGTACGGCATTGGTAGCGCTGGTGTTTGGTGCTAGCCCAGAACACGGTGCCGTCTGGGGTATAGGGGCCGCAGTCGTGTGTGCTCTTGTAGCGTTGGGCATTAATATCGTACGCCAGCGTAACCCTGAAACAGACCCAGATTTTTTATAGTAGAACATCCATGCAGATTTTGATGGTAAACCTTGAGCGCGGATGGCGTGGCGGGGAGCGCCAGACGTTGTTGACCGCTATAGAGCTGCAACAGCGTGGGTATCACGTGACCGTCTTGGCCAGAAAAGGCGAAGCCCTATTCAAACGCGCGGCTCAAGCTAGCTTACGAGTGAAGGGAGTAGGCGGTAACGGCGGTTTGTTTTTCTTTTTGTTGTGCCATCGTAAAGCTTTTGATGTGGTACATGTGCAGACGGCGGGTGCCTTAACCGTCGTGGCCGCCATGAAGTCGTGGCTGCAAGCGCGTCTTGTCTACACTCGTCGCACCAGCTTTGAGGTAAAAGCCGCCAAAGCCGCACGAACTTTGGCAAAGTGGAAGCGGGTGGATACGTTTGTGGCGATTAGCCATGCTGCTGCGCAAGCACCTGTGGCTATGGGGTTAACGGTTAGCATTATCCCTAGTGCCGTAGAGTTTGTGCCTCCCGATCCGGACCAGATTATTGCGTTCTCGGAAGAGCAGCATTTAGCCGGCAAGTTTGTGATTGCCACCTGCGCTGCCTTTACGGCAGAAAAAGATCCGCTAACCTGTATACGTGCCGTGCATGCGTTGTGGCAGCAGCGGCAAGATTTCGTATTTCTGCATTTTGGCGCTGGGGGGAGCGAGTTAGCTGCCGCCCAACAGTTAATACAAGACCTAGGCTTAGGGCAGGTTTATAAAATCGTCGGCTTTAAGCGTGACATCGAAAACATGTATAGGTTGATGCATGTTTTTGTCCTGACCTCTAAACAAGAAGCCTTGGGCTCTAGTATTTTGGATGCGTTCTTGTATGAAGCCGCCGTTGTGGCTACCCGAGCAGGCGGTATCCCCGAGCTGCTGGATGACGGACGCGGTATTTTATGTGATGTAGGCGATGCCGATGCCATTGCTACAGCGTGCGATCAGTTATTGGAAAACGAATCACAGTGCAGAGACATGGTGGCTAAGGCGGAAGCGTGGGTAGTAGAACAACATGCTATTCCGTTGATGGTTGACCGTTATTGTGAGTTGTATAACCAGGGGCGGCAGCCGTAACGGTGACGGTTTAGACCAGCATATCGCTATTACTTTTCAGACGATTTTTATATAAAAAACCTATGGCAATAACAGAGCCACAAACCATTGTGGTGTTTGCTCGTAACCGCCCATTTTTTGGTGCTCAGGTCACTATGTTTGCCATGTTGTGGCAATTAAAACAGTTGTACCCCACGGCGACATTGAGAGTTGTAGCGCGCACTGGGGCGTTTGCTTTCTTAAAGCAGCTACCCTGGGTAGATCAGGTAGTACAAGCCGACTCGTTTAGGGACGAGCTAGCCGCCATTGATCCATCCTGTAGTCTGATGATGTCGTTGCACGCCAGTAGTCTGAAACATTGTTTATTGGCATTGTTGCGTAGGCCTGCAAAACGTTTAAGTTATGGCGGCAGGTTTGGCTTGGACTGGGTGTGGTCGCAATGCTGCAAACTAGACTTGAGCGAATATCGCACGGCAGGGCATATGGCGCTTGTAGATCTACTGCAACCTGCGGATGCTTATGCGGTTTCGTGTGCCTGTTTGGAGTCGTTGGCGAATGCCGAGCTGCGTACAACCTTGATGTCACAACGACGTTTGACCATCATGCCAGGGGCTGGCGAGGGCGAGTTCAAAAAATGGGGTATTGAGAGGTTCTTGGCCGCTGCCGAGGCCTGTTTGCAGCGTGGGCTCATAGATAAAGTGAGTTTTGTGCTGGGGCCTGATGAGCATAAAGAACGTGAGCGTCTGGCGCAGTGGCACTTGCTGGATCATGCTGAAATTTGGGATAAGCCACCACTGCCTGATTTATGTGCACTGGTGCAGGCATCTGTGCTGGTGCTGACGAATGATTGTGGGCCTTCACATATTGCACAGGGATGTAAAGTGCCTCTAGTGGCAGTTTTTGACGAAGCGAAGCCAGAGTGGTTCTGGGCACGCCCCAATGCCATATGTCTGACCCCAGAAGTGGGGCAGCCTATAAACACAGTTCCGGTAGAAACAGTTGTGAATGCCTGTTGTAGTCTGTTGGCAAAATAATCCAAGTGCGGTACGGTTGTTTGTGTACACAACCCAAAAAAAGATACACAACGGGCCTCAGGAAAATTAAAATTTCCGGATTATCTTACACCTTAGGTGGGCAAGTATTATGTGTGGAATTGTAGGTGCAGTAGCACAACGAAATGTTATCCCGGTATTGCTAGAAGGCTTGAAGCGCCTAGAGTACCGAGGCTACGACTCGTGCGGTATCGCTGTGTTTCATGGCGATGAATTGCAGCGCGTACGTAGTACAGAACGGGTGGCAGTGTTGGCAGAACAAGTACAGTCTCAGCAGCTAGAGGCAGTGACTGGTATTGCACACACACGTTGGGCCACACACGGCGCACCCGCGACACATAATGCACATCCCCACTTTTCGGGCCACACTGGTCAAACCCGTATTGCCTTGGTGCACAACGGCATTATCGAGAATCACGAAGCGCTGCGTGAGCGACTGACTAAAGCTGGTTATGTGTTCGAGAGCCAAACTGATACTGAAGTGGTCGCGCACTTAATTGACTCCTTGTACCAAGGCGATGTACTGCAAGCAGTTAAAGACGCCTGCGTACAGTTGCATGGTGCTTATGCGCTGGCTGTGATTGCTAAAGACGAACCTCATCGTTTGGTGGGTGCGCGTAATGGCTCACCATTGGTAGCTGGTTTGGGCGAAGGCGAGAACTTCTTGGCATCTGATGCGTTGGCATTGGCCGGCGAAACTAGCCAGATTATTTATCTGGAAGACGGCGATGTTGTCGACCTGCATTTGGATAGCCTGCAAGTCTACGATGTGCAGGGCGTGCCTTGCGATCGCGAAGTACACACCGTGCATCTGCATGCTGGCGAGGCCGATTTAGGCCCGTACCGCCATTACATGCAAAAAGAGATTTTCGAGCAGCCACGCGCCGTAGGTGACACCTTACAAGGCGTGGAAACCGTGAGTCCTGCATTGTTCGGTGAGGGCGCTAAAGAGATATTCCAGAACATTGATCAAGTATTGATCTTGGCATGTGGCACTAGCTTTTACGCTGGTCTGACAGCTAAATACTGGATAGAGTCCTTAGCTAAAGTGCCTGTGAGCGTAGAGATCGCGAGCGAATACCGCTATCGTGACAGCGTGCCTAATCCACGTACCTTGGTACTGACTATTTCTCAGTCTGGTGAAACCGCCGATACCTTGGCGGCATTGAAGCATGCCCGCAAGCTGGGTATGGAAAACACGCTGACCATTTGCAACGTGGCTTCTAGCGCGATGGTACGTGAAAGTAAATTGGCGTACATCACCCGTGCGGGTGTGGAAGTGGGTGTGGCATCCACTAAAGCTTTTACTACGCAGTTAACCGCGTTGTTCTTGTTGGCAATGGTAGTGGCGCAAGTGAAAGGCCAACTGTCTGCAGAGCAAGAAGCTGATCTATTGCGTAAGTTGCGTCATATGCCTGTGGCGATTTCTGCTGTGCTGGCGTTAGAGCCACAAGTGATTGCTTGGGCGAGTCGCTTTGCAAACAAAGAACATGCCTTGTTCTTGGGCCGTGGCATGCATTACCCCATCGCCTTGGAAGGTGCGCTGAAGCTTAAAGAAATCAGCTACATCCACGCTGAAGGCTACCCAGCTGGCGAATTGAAACACGGCCCCTTGGCTTTGGTCACGCAAGCCATGCCAGTGATTACCATTGCACCGCACGATGCGCTGTTGGAAAAACTGAAATCCAACATGCAAGAAGTACACGCGCGTGGTGGTGAACTGTATGTGTTTGCCGATGCCAATACTCACATCAACAGCAGCGACACCATCCATGTGATCCATATGCCTGAGCACTACGGGTTGTTGTCACCTGTATTGCACGCCGTGACACTACAGTTATTGGCGTATCACGTAGCGTGTGCGCGTGGTACTGACGTGGATAAACCGCGTAACTTAGCGAAGAGTGTGACGGTGGAGTAATGCCGCACACTAGTCGTTGAGCTATTGGTTATTGATGGTAGACACAACGCAATGATGATGAAAAAGCCCGGGCAGAACCACCCGGGCTTTTTGCTATCAGGCCAACTTAGCCACGGCGACTTCTGTTGCCTTTACAAAAGCCAGCACTTCACTGCCTATGGCCAGTTGCAGCTCATCAATAGAGCGAGTGGTGATGACGGATGTGACCAATCCAGACAGCGTGGTGACTTCGACTTCGGAGACCACAGGGCCACGGTTAATGGCAGAGATAGTGCCTTTGAATTGATTTCTGGCGTTGATGATAGGGGTGGTCATGAGGTGTTCCTTTATAAAATTAGACAGCAATGAAATGACGGTTAATCCAAGCATCAGGATTGGGATGCGAGAGGGCGCTGGCAGGTGCCAGTGTGTGATGTAGCTCTTTGATGCTGTGGTCCAAACGCGCTCGTACGTCCGGGTCGGGCTCATAAGAGTCGCCCTTGGAGGTGAGTTGGGTTTGGGCGGCATAGATACCTTTCAGGACTTTGGGTGTGCCTAAGGCGGCCAAAATGGGGCCCAAACTATAGTCCAGCGCTAGTAGATGCAAAGAGCTGCCAGCAGAGGCGAGGGGGACGACTGTTTTGTGCGCGAACGCATTTTCAGGCAGTACGTCCAGCAGCGCCTTAAGGCCGCCAGAAATAGTGGCTTTGTACACAGGGCTGGCGAGGATGATGGCCTTAGCACCGGCAATAGCGTCATGCACGGCGGTAATGGCTGGCGCATCGTATTTGCCCAGTATCAGGTCTTTGGCGGGCAGATCAGTGAGGCGTATGTGTTTCACCCTAGTACCTAGTTGCTCCAACGCCGAGGTGTAGTAGTTCAGAAGGCTGGTAGAGCGGGATTTCTCACTGGGACTGCCTGAGATGGCAATGACCTCATAAGGCTGGCTCATGCGACAGCTCCTTGAAGGCGCTGGTGGGGTTGAGCGACGGGTATGGGTAGCCCCAGATGTTCACGCAGGGTGCTGCCACTGTATTCCGTGCGGAACAGCCCGCGACGTCGCAATTCGGGCAAAACATGGTCGATGAACTCAATTAAGCCACCGGGTAGCCACGGTGCCATGATGTTGAAGCCATCCGCAGCATGACTCTCAAACCAGTGTTGCAGTTGGTCGGCAATGTCATTCGCCGTACCTACCAGTTGCCAATGGCCACGTGCGCCAGCAATTTTTAAGTACAGATCACGTATGCTGAGCTGTTCGCGGCCAGCCAAATCCACCAGCAGTTGTCGACGACTCTTAGCACCTTCAGTTTCGGGAATAGCAGGTAATGGGCTGTCTACATCTACGCCTGTTAGGTCTATACCCAATAGGCTGGACACCAAGGCGAGTCCTACTTCAGGGTGTATTAAGTTTTGCAGTTGCTCAAACTTCTCTTGGGCATGAGCACGGGACTCACCAATGACAGGAAAAGCGCCTGGCATGATTAAGGTGTGATCGGGGTTACGCCCGAATGCTGCAACGCGATTCTTAATGTCTTTGTAAAAGCTTTGCCCTTCTTCCAGCGTTTGGTGGGCGACAAAAATCACTTCTGCGGTCGCAGCAGCAAGGCTACGGCCTGCTTCAGAAGCACCCGCTTGCACCACAACGGGGTGGCCTTGGGCGGAGCGTGCAACGTTAAGCGGCCCAGCGACTGAGAAAAACTGACCACGATGATGCAAAGGGTGTAATGACTTGGGTTTGAAGTAAATACCTTGTTCTTTGTCGCCTACATAGGTGTCGTCATCCCACGAGCTCCATAAACGGGTGACTACATCGTGGAACTCCTGTGCGCGTTGATAGCGGGTTTGATGCGCATAATGCGTTTCTAGCCCGTAATTTTTTGCTTCTTCACCGCTGCTAGACGTCACTAGATTCCAGCCAGCACGCCCGTTGCTCAGTTGGTCCAGTGACGCGAATTGACGGGCTAGGGTGTAGGGCTCATTAAACGACGTGGAGGCTGTTCCGATAACGCCAATTTTTTCGGTGACGGCGGCTAAGCCTGATAGTAGGGTGAGAGGCTCAAAATGAAAGGATCTAGCGCTACGAAATAGGGCAGGATTATCCGGTTGGCGCACCCCAACGGAGTCAGCGAGAAAAACAGCGTCAAACTTGGCTGCTTCGGCACGTTTAGCCAATTCAGCATAGTGTTGAAAGCTAAAGCTGGCGTGCGCATCAGCGTCGGGGTGACGCCAGCCAGCAATGTGGTGGCCCGTTTGCATTAAGAAGGCACCTAGCTTTATTTGTTTTTTCTGTGATTTGCTCATGATCGTTCCTTAAAGAGTTACCACGCCACGTTAAGACCATTTAAGGTGGTCCAAAGTGGAGCTTGTGGCGTAGGAGGGGATGGCGGATGAGAAGCGGTGGTACTGGTAAAACTGCGTAAGATGTCATCGCGATACGCGATAAAGCGTGGGTCGCTGCGATTGCGGGGGCGTTCTAGATTGATGTCTACAATGCGTTGTATCTGGCCAGGGTTGGGCTGCATGATGACCACGCGATCACCCAGAAAAACAGCCTCATCCACATCGTGGGTGACCAAAATCATGGTGATCTGCTCGGTCTGCCAGATGTTTTGTATTTCTTGCTGCAGGCGCGTGCGGGTCAGTGCATCTAACGCACCCAAGGGCTCGTCCAGCAATAGGATGGAAGGGCGATTAACTAGCCCACGGGCGATGGCGACACGCTGCGCCATGCCGCCGGAAATAGCACTGGGTAGGTGGTGTTCAAACCCCTGTAAACCCACCAAATCGATGTGCTGCTGCACTCGCTCTTGTTGTTCTTGGGTAGACAGTTTGCTGTTGCGCAGAGCGAATTGGATGTTTTTACTGACTGATAACCAGGGCAATAAACGGTGATCTTGGAACACAATACCGCGATCTAAGCCGGGGCCGCGTATAGGCGTATCACCCAAGGTGATGCTGCCTGTGAAATCAGTGTCTAGACCAAGTATGAGACGCAGTAACGTCGACTTCCCGCAGCCGCTGCTACCCACAATACTGATGAACTCACCTGGGCGTATTGCCAAGTTGATGTCGTCCAGCACTTGTAAGGTACTGTGGCTGTCAGGCTGGTGAAAATGCTTAGTAATATGCTGCAGCGTGAGCGCAGGGCGTTGCTGAAGAGTCATAAGAATCCTTAGGTGGCGTTTAGGTAATGCGTTACTGTGGGAAGTACAGACGCAAACGTCGTTCTATGAGTCGGGCAGACCAGTTCAAGCCAGCGCCGATCAGCCCTATGGTGGTCATGCCTATCAGCACTAAATCCATGCGAAACAACTCACTGCCTTCAATCAGGATGGTGCCTAGCCCTGGTCCGGAAACTAGCAGGTACTCCGCCCCGATGGTGGCGAGCCAGGAGTAAATCAGTGCGAGATACACACCAGTGAAAATGGCGGGTAGCGCAGCAGGCAAAATGACGTGGGCGATGGTTTGTGGCGTGCTGTATTGGTAAACACGGGCCACTTCTAGCAAGCGCAGTGGTACGGCTTGAATGCCATCGGCGGTGTACACCGTGACAGGCACTAAGGCAGCCAAGGACAAAAACACGACTTTGGCGGTATCGCCCAACCCAAACCAGACAGAAATCAGTGGAATCCACGCAAATAATGAGATCTGTTTGAAGGTGTTGAAGCTAGGGCCTAGCAACTGTCTAGAACGCGTGGATAAGCCCAATGTGATACCCAGCGCTAAACCCAACACAGAACCTATAAAGAAACCGCTTAGCTCGCGTGTGAGGCTGGCCGTGATGGCGCGTTGCAGTTGGCCGGTACGGCACAGCTCCACCAACTGTTGCCAGACGCTGGTAGGAGACACCAGCAGAGATGAATGCCACAGTTGTTGAGTAGCGGCCCATTGCCAGAGCACAAGCAGGGATAGCGGTAGCACCCAAGGCTCAAGGCGATACAGAGTGTGCTGTAACCACGATGTAGGATGACGCATTACACAATCCTTGTTTTCGGGGTAGAGGACGTTAAAACACGCCGTTCTATGGCATCGAGTAGGCGGTCTATGAGCAGGCCTATCAGCCCCACAATGAAGACGGTTGCCATGACCAAATCCAGCTGGAATAGTTGACGTCCGTACACAATCAGATAACCCAAGCCTTCACTAGAGGCCACCAACTCTACGACCACTAATGACAGCCATGCTTTGGTGAATCCCAGACGTAATCCGGTAAAGAGAATGGGCACGCCAGCAGGCAGGCTCAGGTGCAGAAAACGTTGTGATGGGCTGTAGCCATACACGTGCGCGACTTCCAGTAAGCGCTGCGGCTGCTGGCGCAGTAACTGGAAGGTGCTCATGAGCGTAGGCACCAAAGCGGCTTTAGCAATCAAGATGTACTTGAGTGCCTCGCCTATACCCACGAGTAACATCACAAAGGGCAACCAGGCTAAGACGGGTATCTGCACCAGTGCATTAAGGGTGGGCATAAGTAGGCGTTCGGCATGTTTGGATACCCCCACCACAATACCTATTGCTATGCCAATGACGGAGCCTGCTAGATACCCCACCAACACGCGTCGCAGACTGGCTTCTACGTGTAGCCAGAGCTCACCACTGTTCAAGAGGTCCAGTAAGGCTTCCAGCACATACGCGGGTGGTGGTAGCACTTGGGGCGACACCCAACCTTGTTCTGTACTGATCACCCACACGGCAAAGAGCAACACAGGCACTAATAAGGCTTGGGCATACAGCGTCGCGGCGTGGCTCAGTTGGGCGGCTAAGGGATAGCGGTTAGCACCATAGCCCCCCGCGTGTTGCACCAGTTTTTCTTGTGGGACTAGGCTCATGGCGTGCTCTTAGCGCTAGGGGTCACACCATCGGCGTCATAGGCTACCCAGAAGTCGGTGAGCTGCTGTTCTTGTAGCGCATGTTGTAAGAAGCGATCGTCAAAGATTTGTTCTACGTTGACGGGGCGGCGGATGAATTGCAGATCTTTGGCGCCATCGGCCACCACTTGATAGCGGGTGCGGAAAAACTCGTCCAAAAGAGGGCTGTTACGTTGGGCGAGTGGTGTACCTTCGAACTCGACGACGAAAGACTCATACGGCGTGCCACTTTTGGCCCATATACGCAATAAAGCATCACGGTTTTCTTCTTGTGACGCCCAATGCGAAGCACGTACAAACTCATCCACTACTTTTTGAGTGAGATCAGGGTGATCAGTAATGAAGTCCTCGCGTCCTACCAACGAGGTTTGTCTCGTGAATTTTGGGTCTTTACCGTGGGTGGAGTAGGGTACGGCAATTAAACCGTCGTTGAGTAAACGTATGTATTCGAAGCCACCAAAAGCGGCATCGATGCTGCCAGAGACCAAGGCGGCTTGGGCGCTGCCTGTATCGAGGTTGATGCTACGTAGATCACTTTCTTTGATGCCGTTATCTAGCAGCAGATTATTGGCAACTAAGTGCCCATTAGTGCCTTTAAAAATTGCGACTTTGCGATCTTTAAGATCCTGAATATTGGTAATGTCTGAATCTTTAGGTGTGGCTAAATACAAATTGGTACGTTGCCCACTAGCAAGTAGAATTTTTGTATTTAACCCATTAGAAACGCCAATGATCGTGGGAAGGTCACCTAAATAAGCAAAATCAATTTGTTTGTTAGAAAGTGCTTCATTGACTGCAGGGCCCGCACCTTTAAAGAAAAACCACTGTACTTCGGTGTCGCCAAAGGCAGATTCCAACCATTTGTTTTCGCGTACTACGCTGCCAGGTGAGCCGCCCCAAGTGATGGGATCCCCGCCGCCAGCGGTAGCAACGCCTATGCGTATGGCTTTGGGGGCTTCGGTAGCGTGGCTAGGTGTAATGGCGGATAGCCCTAGGCCTATAAGTAGAGGGAGTGCGCGCAGTATTTTTCGAGTTAAGAACGTACCCAACATAAAAACTCCATGGTGTGGAAAATTGATTTTTTATGTTAGGTGAATAAAACTATTACAGATAAGAAATAATATATATTTAAAAATATCGAGATTTATAATAAGTAAATTTATTAGGTATTATTTTTTTAATAAAAATTAATTGATATAAAAATAATGAATTAATTAATAAATGGGTATGGCATAGATTATGTGTTTATAAGCCAAAATGGCATCAAGCTATATCCGATGGTTATGTGGAAAATCAAATGGTGTGGTGTGCTGAGTGATGCCGTTGATTTCCTGTTGCTTCAACATGTGCTGGCGTAGCTTTGGGTGTACAAAGCAGGCACTAATACGGCGTGGTTTGCCGGTATATGTTGTAGTCTTACCAAGAGCTTGAGGCTGAGTGCGTGTATTGCGATATAGCCAATGACTATTTTCAATAATCTTCGCTATAATCGCTCCATCAAGGGGAGTAGCTTAATTTCCGCTGCATCGTCATCACGGTAGTACCATGAGTACTCCCGGTGCACGGGTAACAAGCAGGCATTGCCTAATTTGTTACAAGCAAGACCTTGCCGTTAAAGGGCAAGGTACGACTCCAATTCGAGAAAGCCTGTCCTTTTGGATCAGGCTTTTTTTGTTTTTGGAGTGCTTATGTTGGAATTTCTGCAAACGCTTAGTTGGGCAGCTGTTTTTCAGATCATCATGATCGACATCCTGCTGGGCGGCGATAACGCGGTCGTCATTGCGTTAGCGTGTCGTAACTTGCCCGCTAAACAGCGTCTGCAAGGGGTGCTGTGGGGTACAGCAGGGGCGATTATCCTGCGTGTGATACTGATCGCTTTTGCGTTGACCTTGTTGGCAATCCCTTATTTGAAAGTGGTAGGTGCCCTATTGTTGGCATGGGTGGCCATTCGTTTGCTGATCCCAGAGGAAGGTGAACATGGCGACATCAAAAGTGGCGTCTCTATATTAAGTGCGATTAAAACCATCATCATTGCTGACTTTGTGATGAGTCTAGATAACGTGATCGCGATTGCAGGTGCGGCACAAATGGCTGATCCTAGCCATCAGTTGGGTCTTGTGATTTTTGGTCTGTTAGTGAGTATTCCTATTATTGTGTGGGGTAGCACTATCGTTCTGAAATTGATTGATCGATTCCCTGTCATTGTGACGCTGGGTGCTGCACTGCTAGGCTGGATCGCTGGTGGCTTGATGGTGACCGATATTGCTTACACCGAGCGTTTTGGTGAGCCAAGCAATGTGGTTTTCTACGGTGCACACATCGCGGGTGCTGTGTTGATCGTGGCGATAGGTAAATGGCTGGCAAGTCGCCAAGCTAAAAAGGCAATTACGCCAGCTGAGTAATACCCACGCATTCTATTACTGTTGTATCAAACAGCCATGGTGCCCGTTGCCATGGCTGTTTTTTGTTTGCCTAGTGAGACGAAAATGGGTTGTTCTTGGTTTTTTCTCATTAATAAATGATAATTATTATCGTTCTGTGTTTTGAGTGAAATTGTGTGTGGCCATGACCCAGCCTGTATTGCCAGAGAAAAACTGGCTTATCCGTTATGCCGAGCTACTAGGAGGATGGGTTAAACGCGCCAGTATTCAGCAGGATGCCGAGGACGCTGTCCAAGATGCGGCACTTAAAATGTTGGAAATGGGGCAGGTGGTGCCCAGAAATTCCACGCACTATTTTCATCGCATCGTGATGAATCAATCTATCAGTATCTACAGATCAGAGCAGGTTCGACAAACGCAGAACGTGGACGACTTAGCGGAAGATGCTGTACCTACTTCTGCCAGTGCAGAAGAACACTATGAGGCCAATGAATTGATGCGTACTATGCAGCAGGCGTTGGCGCTGTTACCTGATGCGTGTCAGGAAGCCTTTAGGTTGCGCCAGGTAGAAGGGCTTAGCAATAGTGAGATCGCTCAGAAGCTGGGCGTGTCCTTAAATATGGTAGAGCGTTATATGATGCGTACTATCCGACATTTACAAGATCATCTATGAGTGCCTTATGTCTTGTATTGATAGAGGTGGCGTAGCGCATGAGTGACCGTATAGAAGTAGACACACTGACAGATTCGCGAGATGTGGCAGCGTATTGGTATGAGCGCTTTCGCTCGGGCAATATGACACCACAAGAAAAACAAGATTTCGATGCATGGTTAGCACGCGACCCTCAACACCAGACGCACTACCAGCGTATTCAAGCATTGTGGGCGGTGACAGAGCAGTTGCCGCAGGCCTGTGCGGCGCAGTCTCAAAAAGCATCTACTTCACGACAGAGTAAGCCACTCCGTTCGCGTCGTGCTTTTCTAGGCTATGGCTTGGCAATGGCGGGCGCAGCAGGTGTTGCTGCCGTGACCGTAGGGCCATGGCAATGGGGCGCAGCAATCACCTTTCAACAGGTCTATACCACCGCGCAAGGCGAACAACGTAATGTGATGCTGCCAGATGGTTCTAGCATGATGTTGAATACGGATACGGTGGCTGAGGTGCGCTTTAGTCAGAACAAACGGCTCATTAACTTGCAAAAGGGCGAGGCCTTGTTCGCCGTGCAAACCGTCGCCAACTCCCCTTTCATTGTGCAGATGGACATGGGCTCCGTGCAGGTGACCGGGACACAATTCAATATTTACCAAGCGGATCAGGGATTCACCGTGACCGTATTGGAGGGTTCTGTGCAGGTAGAAACAGGGCCTAGATGGCACCCAGTGCGCCAAGCGTTAGCAGCAGGGAAAGCCTTGCGCGTGACAGAAGGGGTGTTGGCCGCCGTGCCAGCGGATGCGCATAAGGCCGTTGCATGGAGCGAGGGCAAAGTCGTGTTTAGGGGTACGTCATTGCGTGACGCGATTCAAGAACTTAAACGGTATAACGATTTGTCGGTACAGCTCACTACCGCGCAATTAGGGCAACTGAAGGTATCAGGGGTGTTTCGATTGGATGACCCCTATGCATTTCTGGAAGCACTGCCACATATTATCCCCGTGGGTGTGAAAGAAAACGCCCAAAATCGTGCGTTTGAAATCTTCCCGTTACAGCAATTTTACAATTAGTAACAAAATAAGAATAAATCTCATTCAGGTTACGGTGGGGTTAAAGCGTCTGTATGCATGAAGAGGTTGTCGTGACCTCATAACTGTTTATGGTGATTACCGTGTAGTGGTAATGCCTTTATGCTGCATTAAGGATGCTTAGAATCGTGAGTCGTCATTCTGTTTATCATGCGCCGCGCCGCTTGGCATGTCGTTCTGTTTTGAGTTTGAGGTTAGTTACCGCTGCGGTCATGTCGGTGGGCATGGTGGGTTTTTCGTCGTGGGTGCAGGCGCAAGATGCGGCTGTAGCCATTGACCTTCCTGCACGATCGTTAGATGAGTCCTTAATCGAGTTGGGGCGTCAAACATCATTACAGTTTTTCTATACCCCCGATGTGGTGGGTGGCATTCAAATCACGCCGGTTAAAGGGGTGATGACCCCAGAGCAAGCCTTGCAACGTATGTTGGCAGGTACGCCTGTGCAATATCGTCGACAAGGTAGAAATGTGACGCTGTCACGAGCTTCTGCGCCTGCCGCAGGAGAAACGACGCAGTTGAGCGCAATACGCGTAGCGGGTAAAGCTGCTACAAGCGTAGAGCCGGCCTACGCGGGTGGCCAAGTCGCTACAGGTGGTCGTATGGGGTTGTTGGGTAACAAAGACGTCATGGACACACCCTTTAACGTGGTGAGTTATACCGATCGCTACATACAAGATAAACAAGCTCAAGAACTGTCCAGTATTATTGCGGCGACTGACCCAGGCGTATTTAGCAACGGTTCTACCGGCATGATTGGGGACAGCTTCAGTTTGCGAGGCTTCTCCGTCAGCAATAGTGATATCGCGTTGGGCGGTCTGTATGGCATGGTGCCTTACTGGCGCATTACACCTGAGTTCGTTGAGCGAGTAGAAGTACAAAAAGGGCCAGCAGCCATGCTAAATGGTATGCCTCCCGGTGGTTCGGTAGGCGGTAGCATTAACTTGGTACCTAAACGTGCAGGGGATGAGCCGCTAGCACGCTTGACTGGTACCTATGCAGAAAAATCCCAATTTGGTACGCATATAGATTTGGGTAGGCGCTTTGGTGAAGATAAGCAATTTGGTGTGCGCTTTAACGCCATGTACCGAGACGGCGATAGCGCTGTAAAAGGGCAGTCTAAGCGTGCAGATTTAGCGTCTTTGGGATTGGACTGGCGTACTGATCGTGTACGTGTTTCTGCCGATTTATACACCAACAAAGACCATATTAGTGGTCTGAATCGCGGTATTTCCTTAGCCAAAGGCATGGAAGTTCCCGAGCCTCCTAAATCCAATACCTTATTAGCGCCAGATTGGACGTTTACGACTACCGAAGACAAAGCGGCGTTATTGCACGCGGAAGTGGATATCACGGATAGAACCATGGCCTATGCCAACTTTGGGCATAGCAAAACCAAGTTCAATTCCTTAGCGAGCTCAACCAACACGCTTTTCAATGAAGAGGGTGATTACAAGAATAACTACTCGTTTCAGCGCATGATTTATAAGAAAGATTCTGCTGATGCCGGTATACGTACGCAATTCAGTACGGGCCCTATTGGTCACGAAGTGGCATTTA
This sequence comes from Paenalcaligenes sp. Me131, assembly GCF_050487225.1. Lineage (NCBI taxonomy): Bacteria > Pseudomonadati > Pseudomonadota > Betaproteobacteria > Burkholderiales > Alcaligenaceae > Paenalcaligenes > Paenalcaligenes sp. Me131. The sequence goes on along the minus strand of NZ_JBKQGY010000002.1, from coordinate 625,748 downwards.
ATGCCTCTTATTATCATCACGATTATTACTTTGGTTTTCAACGTAATATGATGCCTAACGATTGGATCACGAACATTTATGATCCACAGTGGGGGCCAAAAGTAGACACGAGTTTTAGATACGCTAGCCTGCCTAAAACGGGTGAAGTCAAAATCACCAGTTTCGGTGTGGCCGACATGCTGTCATTTTTTGATGATCGCTTACAGTTAACCGTAGGTGTACGTCATCAGAACATTGTGAGTGATACTTTTGACGCCAATACCGGACGGCGTACCAACCGTTACGATGAAGGGGCATTTACCCCAACAGTAGCGGCATTGTTCAAAGTCACAGATCAGGTTTCGATTTACGGTAACTACATCCAAGGTTTAAGCCAAGGCGCTACTGCCCCAGTGACTGCGGCCAACGCGGGCGAGGTCTTTGCACCGTACAAAACCAAACAGCACGAAGTGGGTGTGAAGTGGGACAGTGGCAGCTTGATCACGTCGTTAAGCGCCTTTGAAATCAAACGCCCTAGCAGCTATACCGACCCTGTCACAAATGTTTTCTCGTTTGATGGCGAGCAGCGTAACCGAGGTTTAGAGTTTGGTTTTATGGGTGAACCAGGTAAGGGCGTGCGTCTATTAGGGGGCGTAGCGTATACACAAGCCAAACTGACTCGTACCGCAGGCGGTGTGAACCAAGGTCGCTATGCAACCTCTATGCCACGATGGCAAGCCAAGGCGGGTGTGGAGTGGGATCTTCCGTACCTGAATGGCCTGACCTTAACGGCGAATGCGGTCGCCACATCCAAACAGTACATCAATGCAGATAATTCGATGTCTGTGGCCGGACGTACCATTTTTGATGTGGGTGCACGCTACAGCACGGTGGTTGCGGGTAGAGATGTGACCTTGCGTGCGCAAGTGTTGAACGTGGGTAACAAAGCATACTGGGCCAGCTCGTTGGGCAGCGGTTTAGGCGCACCTCGCACTATTATGTTCTCGGCTAGCGTGGACTTCTAAGCGGCATGCAAGCGTTACGTTATTTGCCGCTGTTGTCGCGGTGTGTAGCAGCCATCATAGGAGGGTATGTGGTGGCTGCTTTGTTTTCTATTGCTATGTTGCGCTTGCCACAAGAGCCCGCTGAGGCGGTGATGTTTGGCATGTTGTATAGCTTTTTAGTATATGCGGCAGTCGTCATTTGGGTGTTTGCTGTACGTTCAGCTAAACGTGCATGGTTGGGTGTGATTGTTCCGGTGGCGGTGCTATGGCCTATGGCAAATTGGCCTGATCTGAGGGCAATGCTATGAGCGATGTCATCAAAAAAGCACCGCCTAAGCCGCGTGGTATACGACAAACCATGTCCGATCTGCATATCTGGACAGGGTTGTTGGTAGGGTGGGTGCTTTATGCCGTGTTTCTAACCGGTACAGCCTCATTTTTCCGAGAAGAAATTTCTCAATACATGCGGCCTGAGTTGGCTGTGCAGCATCAGGCCGGTGATGTGTCTGCATTGGTACAGCGCACAGTAGATGCCATACGCGAACAACAGCCTGAGTTAACCCAAGTCAGTATTCAGTTGCCCACAGAGCGTAAGCCTACGATCACAGCATCGTGGCGGGACCCACAAGCGGGTGGGCGCGGGTTCAAAAGCGTCACATTGGATCCCGCGAGTGGGCAAGAGGTCAGTGCGAGGGCAACGCGCGGTGGTGACTTCTTCTATGCTTTCCACTTTAATTTTCACTACATGTCGGGTTTGTGGGCCAGATGGATTATTGGTTTTTGTGCCATGTTCATGCTGGTGGCCATTATCAGTGGGGTGATTACGCACAAGAAAATCTTCACGGATTTCTTCACCTTCAGACGTAGAAAAGGCCAGCGTTCGTGGTTGGATGCGCATGCGGCGTTATCGGTATTTGGGCTGCCATTTCACTTCATGATTACGTGGAGTGGCTTGGTCACCTTGATGGTGCTGTATATGCCTTGGGGGCTGCAAAGCTTACCTACTCCCGCCGATAAAGCAGCGGTGACCAGTGAGATGCGTTTTATGCAGCCTGCTGCGCCGAAACCTGCTGGTGTACCGGCTACCTTAGTGGCATTGGCACCATTGGTTGAGCAAGCTGAGCAGCGATGGGGTAAATCCACCATAGGCAGCGTGCAGGTGAGCAACATTAATGATGCCAATGCTCGCGTATCAATGGTGCAAAGCCAGACAGCACAAGTGTCTACTACGCCTAAGTATGTGGTCTTTGATGGCGTGACGGGTGAGCTGTTACATGCTAAGGATGGTTCTGGCGCTGTAGCGACAACGCAAGGTGTGCTCTATGGCCTGCATTTGGGACGTTTTGCCGACATAGAAACACGGTGGTTGTATTTCATTGTCGGGCTGGTAGGGACGGCGATGGTGGGGTCAGGGCTAGTGTTGTGGACAGTGAAACGTCGCAGCAAATTGCCTGATCCAGATAAACCGTATTTTGGCTTTAGGTTGGTAGAGCGGCTCAATATTGCCTCCATTGCTGGGTTATCGATCGCCATGGTGGCTTTTTTCTGGCTAAACCGTTGGTTGCCCGTAGAGATGCTTGATCGTGCACAGTGGGAAATACATGGGTTCTTCTTGGTGTGGCTAGCCACCTTGGTCTGGGCCTTGGTGCGTCCTGCTAAGCGTGCTTGGGTTGAGTTGTTAGCGGTAGCGGCAGGGCTGTGCTTTTTGCTTCCTATCGCGAATATGTTGGGGTTGGGGCAGGGCATGCAATCCAGCTTTGCTCAAGCGGGTTGGCTGTTTTTAAGCTTTGACCTAAGCCTGTGGCTGTTGGCGATTGTCCATGCGGCTATGGCATGGCGGGTCGCTAAGCACCAACCGCCTCGCCCACGTCCCGTGGCGAAAAAGCGGCCGCCGGTTGCAGCGCCGACCTTAACCACGCAGGAGTCATGATGGATCAGGCATGGTGGGGTACGCATGTGGTGTTACTACTGACGTCTTGGCTGGGCTTTTTGTGTTTGGGTTTTGCCATGGTCAGACATCAAGAAGACGTATTTGAGCGAGAAATGCCCATTAGCGTGACGCGTACATTACGCAGTGTGGGGTGGTTGCTATTGATCGTAGCGGCGGTAGTGGCTGTGCAGCAGTTGGGATGGGGAAAAGGTTTGGCGGCGTATAGCGGGCATACCAGTGTAGCGGCGGGATTGGTCCTGTATTTTTTTGTTCTGATTGAACGCCTGAAACGGCGTTGATCAGTTGGTGACATAACAAAACATCGAGGTAAACATGAAAGTAGCAATGATTTCTACCGTAGTGGTAGCAGCATTAATCGCAGGATGTGCGGGGTCTAAAGATCTTCGTGCCACCTCAGTACAAGGAAGTGCCATGACGGCAGAAGTAGCAGCCCCTAAAGTGGTGCGTACAGCAGTTGCGCCGGCGTTATACGAATTGGCCTATTCGCCTAAACAGCGCGCTGTGTTTGTGGCATCAGTTGGTGGTCAGGGCGAAGCGGCCAACCCTAAAATTTTCCGTCTGAATCCGGATACGCTGGCGGTAGAAGCTGAAATTGCACTGGATCTACCCGGTTTGGGCGTCACTTTGGATGATGAGAATAACCGCTTATACGTAGGCAATGCCTTTGATGCAGCCGTAACGGTGATTGATACTCGCACCAACCATGTGGTGGGTGTGGCCAAACTGGCCGAGAAAGTTCATGCACTGGGCTTTGATGGTAAGCCTACCGAACGTTATCCACACAACCTACGTGAACTGCTGGTAGATAACACCACAGGTCGTTTGTTTGCGCCAGGTATTTGGATTGATGACAGCTCGTTGTATGTGGTGAACCTGAAAACCTTGGCAGTAGAAAAAGTGATGCCAGGCTTTGGTTTTGGTGCAGCGGGTGTGACGATGGACCCTAAAGCAGGCAAAGTCTATGTCGCCAACATGCAGGGTCAAGTGTTTGTGGTGGATGCCAAAACCTTAGAGCTGGATCGTGTCATGGAAGTACAGGCTGACCAGTTATTGAACATGGTGTTTGATAACAAAGCAGGCCGTATTTTGGCGATTGACCAAGGTGGCTCCAACGTTGATGGCGTGCGTGCGAATCTGGCTAAGCTGGATTACAAACCTCGTGGCGCAGGTAACCGTGTTGTGGTGATTAACCCAGCGACGGGTGAGATTGAGAAAAGCATTCCTACGGGTACTGGCCCAGTGAACTTGGCGTTGGATGAAGAACGTGGCCGTTTGTTTGTGACGAATCGTGTGTCTGGCACGGTGACGGTATACGACCGTAACGACAATGATCGTGAGCTACACAGTGTGGCTGTTCCCGATTTCCCGAACACACCGCGTTTGGATCCTCAGACAGGTGCGTTATACGTCAGTATTAAAAATGGCGAACAAGCTGGCAAAGGCAGCAACGAAAGTGTAGCTAAGCTGTCATTTGAATAACGGCAGTACAAGCTTTGTGAACCTTGCTCTGTGTGACGGCAAGTAGAGCAAGGATGGCAGAGAAAGCGCTATACCCTGACAGTGGCAAGGGGTATAGCGCTTATTTTTTTAAGCTACGCAGAGACGCTAAGGTGCTGTATTAAAAAATAATAGTTTCCACAGCCTGAAGTAGGCAGAACCCATATATTTGCGTACGGCATTTGGGCAGACTACAGATTTTTCTATAAACTATAGAAGAAGAGCTTGGTGTAACGCGCCTGCAAACGCTTGTAGGGTAACAATCGTTTTGGTGTGTAGCCCAAGTTAGATTTTGTAGCGTGTGGCGATGATTCTGTTATGTCTGAACAAGCATAATGTGGCATTACGTTCGTACAGTATGTAGTTGTTCTCACGGCAGTAACAGTGGCCATAGGCTGGCCCTGCAGGTTCTGGGTATCACCATGCCCTGAACGACTACGGTTGTGGTGTTATGCAGCAGAACATTTCAGGGTTCCCAATAGTGTGTAACCAGGAATTGGAGATGCGGTATGAGTAACGTGAACAGCTTTGGCGCGCAAGCATCGTTGCGTGTAAATGATCAGGATTATCGTATATACCGACTTGATGCCGTGCAGGGTGAGGATCTTGACGTCAAGACCTTACCGTACGGGCTAAAGATTTTGTTGGAAAACCTGCTGCGTACCGAAGATGGCGTGAATGTACGAGCAGAAGACATCCTGGCATTAGCGGGTTGGGATCCCAGTGCAGAACCTGATAAAGAGATTGCTTTTAGCCCTGCTCGCGTTGTGCTGCAAGACTTTACCGGTGTGCCTGCGGTGGTGGATTTGGCCGCGATGCGCGAAGCGATGTCGGCCTTAGGCGGCAGTGCAACCCGTATTAATCCTCTGGTTCCTGTAGAACTGGTCATTGACCACTCTGTGATTGTGGACGACTTTGCCCACAATGATTCTTTCCGACGCAACGTAGAAATTGAATACCACCGTAACCTTGAGCGCTACGAGTTCCTGCGTTGGGGACAAAGCGCTTTTGATAATTTCAGAGTAGTACCTCCGGGCACCGGTATTGTGCACCAAGTGAACTTGGAGCACTTATCGCGCGTGGTGTTTAGTCGCACTGAAGATGGCGTGAATGAAGCCTATCCCGACACCTGTGTGGGCACGGACTCGCACACCCCAATGGTGAACGGTCTGGGCGTATTGGCGTGGGGTGTGGGGGGGATTGAGGCCGAGGCCGCCATGTTGGGCCAGCCTATTTCCATGCTGATCCCGCGTGTGGTGGGCTTTAAACTAACGGGCCAATTAAACGATGGTGTGACTGCCACCGACTTGGTGCTGACCATTACCGACATGCTGCGTAAGCACGGCGTAGTGGGTAAGTTTGTAGAGTTTTACGGCTCTGGCGTCGGGTCTGTGCCGCTGGCTAACCGTGCCACGATCGGGAACATGAGCCCCGAATACGGCTCTACCGTTTCCATGTTCCCTATAGACGATGTGACGCTACAGTACATGGCATTAACAGGTCGTTCGGCTGAACAGATTGAGCTGGTGAAAGCCTATGCCCAGGCGCAAGGTTTGTGGCACGATCCTCTGCATGAGCCCCGTTACTCAGAGCGTCTAGAACTAGACTTGTCCACAGTGGTGCCATCCATAGCTGGCCCTAAACGTCCGCAAGACCGTATTGTTCTCAGTAACGTAAAACCAGCTTTCCACAAAGATTTGACGGCACTGTACGAGTCCAGAAATCAGGCCGTAGAACCGCGCCATGCCAACGTTAAGCTAGCCGATGGAGAGGCGTTTACGTTGGATGACGGTGCGGTGGTGATTGCCGCAATTACCTCATGTACCAACACGTCTAACCCCAGTGTGATGGTGGCCGCCGGTTTGGTCGCCAAAAAAGCCCATGCGTTGGGTATTACACGTAAACCATGGGTGAAAACCAGTTTGGCCCCCGGCTCCAGAGTCGTGACCGATTACCTCGACAAAGCCAAACTGACGGATCCTTTAGATGCCTTGGGCTTTAACTTGGTGGGTTACGGCTGTACTACATGTATTGGTAACTCGGGGCCGCTGATTCCTGAAGTCAGTGCGGCGGTAAACGAGCAAGATTTGACCGTTGTGTCGGTATTGTCTGGCAACCGTAACTTTGAGGGCCGTATTCACCCCGATGTGAAAATGAACTACCTGATGTCGCCTCCGCTGGTGGTGGCTTACGCGATTGCGGGTACGATGAACATCGATTTGATGAACGATGTGTTGGCAGTAGATAAAGCCGGTAATCCGGTGTACCTCAAAGATATCTGGCCAAGTACGGCAGAAATTCAAGAGGTAGTCAGCGCGGTGATTGCTACCGATATGTACCGTAAAGGCTATGCCGATGTCTTTGCGGGTGACGAGCGCTGGCGCAATCTTCCTACGCCTAAAACCAAACAGTTTGAGTGGAACCCACAGTCTACGTATGTGCGTAATCCACCGTACTTTGAGGACATGCCTAAAACACCGCTACCGGTGCAGGATATTCAGGGTGCTCGAGTGTTGGCGATGTTGGGTGACTCGGTTACGACTGACCACATTAGTCCAGCCGGTAATATCAGCAAAACGACGCCAGCAGGTGAGTACCTACTTGAGCATGGAGTGACACAGCCTGACTTCAACTCGTATGGCTCACGCAGGGGGAACCACGAAGTGATGATTCGCGGTACGTTTGCTAACGTGCGTCTGCGTAACCAGCTTGCTCCCGGTACAGAGGGTGGTTTTACTCGTGACTTTACCCAAACGGGTGCTCCTGTTTGCACGATTTATGAGGCCTCTAAACACTACTTGGCGGCTAAAACACCATTGGTGATTTTGGCTGGTAAAGAGTATGGCTCAGGGTCTTCTCGTGACTGGGCGGCTAAAGGTACGGCGTTGCTGGGTGTGCGTGCAGTGATTGCCGAGTCGTACGAACGTATTCACCGTTCTAACCTGATTGGTATGGGGGTGTTGCCACTGCAGTTCCCTGCAGGGCTCACCGCAACATCACTGGGGTTAACAGGCGAGGAAGTGTTCAGCATTACCGGCGTAAAAGCCTTGAATGCTGGGGGTATTCCTAAAACCGTACATGTAGAAGCCGGTAACGTGAAATTTGAAGCAGTCGTACGTATTGATACGCCTACCGAGGCAGACTACTACCGACATGGTGGCATTATGCAGTTTGTATTGCGTAGTCTGCTGTGAATGTTGGATATGAGCGACTGAGATTAGCCCTAGCACCATTGATGTAGAGAGTGCGTGTCGTATTGCAAATTTGGTGCTATGGTTTGTATTGTGCAGTGCCATATTTCTACGGAAATATGGCACTGTTTGCCGAAACCAGAAGCTGGTTTGCATCGGCACTATTAACAAGAAACATGTAGTCAACAGGAGTTATTCATGAGTGTACACAGCCAAATTAAGCGTCGTACAGTTCCCGAACTAATGGCTTGCAAAGGAGGCCAGAAGCTAGTTTCACTGACCGCTTATATTGCGCCTATAGCCCGACAGCTAGACCCTTACATGGATATGATCCTTGTTGGGGATTCCACAGCGATGGTTGGCTACGCCATGGATGACACCCTAAGTATTACCGTTGAGCAGATGACTGCCCATGCACGTGCGGTGGTACGTTCCACTTCACATGCATGTGTGGTGGTAGACATGCCTTTTGGCTCGTACCAAGAGTCGCCAGAGCAGGCATTTCGCAATGCGGCCTATATGTTGGCACATAGCGGCGCATCCGCCGTTAAAATGGAAGGTGGAGAAGCATTAGCAGAGACCACCCGCTTTTTAGTGGAGCGGGGCGTTCCAGTGTTGTCGCACGTGGGCTTGATGCCGCAGTACGTCAACACTATGGGTGGTTTCAAGGCTCAAGGTATGAGCGATACAGCTGCGCAGCGTATTTATAACGATGCGTTGGCCCATCAATCAGCAGGTGCTTTTGCAGTAGTGTTGGAAGGGGTGGCCGAAGCATTGGGGCGTCGCCTGACAGAAGATCTGCGCATTCCTACGATTGGAATTGGTGCATCACCAGCATGTGATGGCCAGATTCTAGTAACGGAAGATATTCTGGGCTTGGGTGATGGGCATATTCCACGTTTTGCTAAAACATTCGCGGATGCGGGTGCGGTAATTCGTGGTGCAGCAGCAGCCTACGCAGATTCTGTACGTAATGGCAGCTTCCCTGGGCTGGAAAATTGCTTTGGCGTGAAACGTAACGCTGAATAACTATGATCACCCGTCAGGGTGAGACAATCAACGCATGGAAATACGTCAACTGGAGGCTTTTGCCGCGGTTTTGACGGCGGGTAGTGTTACGGCTGCGGGGCGTCTCTTAGAGCGTTCGCAGCCGGTCGTTAGCCGTCAGCTTCAAGACTTAGAGCAAAGACTGGGTTTTACCTTGTTTCATCGTACCCGTCCCCACGTCAAATTGACGGAAAAGGGCAGGGAATTTTATGAGGAAGTAAGGCCAATCCTAGCGGGCTTGGAAGTGTTGGACGCGAGGGCACGAGATATTGCGCAAGGGTTAAGCCGCCCGTTACGGGTAGCGGCGACGCCGTCCCTGTCTCTGAGTGTGTTGCCCCAAGTTATTGCTTTATTAGAGCAACAACAGCCTTTCTTCCAGCAAAAGCTGTTTATAGACAGCTTGTTGCCTGATGAAGTGATTAAACAGGTCAGCGAAGGCAAAGTCGATATAGGACTGACCAGCCTGCCGGTAGACCTGGGCACCAACCGTTTACACTGGTCGGGCCAAGCACCGTATATGCTGGCGTTGCCAGAAGGGCATGCTTTAGCGGATCACGAAGTGATTGATTTATCCACCATTGAAGATCAGATGGTGGTGTCGGTGTTTCATCGTTATCGCATGCGGTACCGACAAGCGACAGCGTTGATGCGAGCTCATGCCACACCTAACGAGTTGCGCCGTATAGAAACCGCCAGCTCGGTTAACGTATTGAGCATGGTACGAGTGGGGTTGGGCGTGGGTATCTTGGACCCGTATCTAGCCGCCTGCTATCCCATGGATGGCGTGGTGGTGCGAGAAATACAAAACTACATTCCTGCCATGATAGGGGTAGTGAGTCATACCGATAGACCCTTACATGCAGAAGCCCCTGTATTGATCGAGGCCTTACGCCAGTTTGTGGTAGAAAGTGTGCCTCGCTTCATTATTGGCGATGATAGTGGGTTACCGCAGGAACACGATCCGTTTCCTGAATTATCAGTGAGTGAGTAAGCGTGAGTAGTTGGTTGGCAGCATTAGCCCCTTTTTGGACTCCATTACTGGGCGTGGGGCTAGTGATAGCGCTGCTGTTGCTGTATGGGCGACACACAGCGTTGCGTTTGGCCAGACAGCAAACTCAGCATGTGCAAGATAGGCTGGATGAAAGCTTGGATAGGGCGGCGTATCTGGAAGCGCAGTGGCAGCAAAGTCAGTCCGATGCACGACAACTAGACAAGCAACTCACCGAATTGCAAGTTAGGCATGATGAAAAAGAGCATGCCTATCAACGGTTGGAACACAACCTAGAGCAATCCAAGCAACTGATGCAAACGGAATTCCAGAATTTGGCCAACACCATTCTGGAAGAAAAAGGCCAGCGCTTTCAGCAAAGTAATCAACAGGCGTTACAGACCTTATTGCAGCCTTTCAGAGAACAGATATCGTCCTTTCAGCAGCGTGTTAACCAATTGCATGACCAGTCGCTTAAAGGGCAGGTCAATCTGGAAGCGGAAATTCGGCGCGTGCTGGATATAGGCTTACAGATGTCGTCCGAGGCAAAGCATTTATCCAAAGCATTGAAAGGGGATAAAAAGCTGAGCGGTATTTGGGGTGAGTTGCAGTTAGAACGTACGTTAGAAGCCGCCGGTTTGGTGCGCGGTGAGCACTTCCTTAGCCAAGCTGCCTTGCAAACAGAGTATGGTCATAAGCGCTTCCCCGACTTTCTGATCAAGCTGCCTGAAAACCGTCATATGGTCTTGGACAGTAAAACCTCGCTAGTTGATTACGAGCGAGCGGTACGTGCTGAGGATGATGTAGAGCGTGGCCAGCATATGGACAACTTGCTGCGGGCGATGCGTCATCATATGGATGATTTGGCGGGGAAACGCTATGACCAGTTGCCGGGGTTGAGTAGCCCTGACTTTGTATTTATGTTCGTACCTATTGAAGGGGCGTACATAGAGGCGATGCGCCATCAGCCTGATTTATTTGAATACGGCATGAAGCGCCATGTGATGTTGGTGTCGCATGCTACGTTGCTACCCGTGCTGCGCACGGTAGCGAACTTGTGGATGATTGTGCGTAGCAACGAGCAAGCACACGAGCTAGGGTTACGTGCTGCTGATTTGCATGACCAAGTAGTGTTGTTGGCAGATAGATTCAAGCGTATGGGTGAAAGCCTGCGCCAAATGAATGGGCATTTCAATAGTACGGTGACGGCGTTATCAGGGCAGCAAGGGGTGTATGGCAAGCTGCAGCGCTTCAAAGAGTTATCGGCGCGTAGCACCAAGACGCTGCCAGCGTTGGATAGCCAGCAGCATGATGTGGAGCTTTATCGCTTAGACAGCATTGAGCCTGAGTCCGCCGCACCTGAAGGCGATGATCAGCCCTAATCGCTACGATTAAGGCCGTGGTTTGCTCAGCAAAAATTGATGCCATTCTTCTTGTGGCATGGCTTCTGCGTATAAGTGTCCTTGCAAGGCCGAGCACTGATGCTGGGTTAAGAAATCAGCTTGCGCTTGCGTTTCTACCCCTTCGGCCACAATGTGTAAGCGCAGTTGCTGGCCTAAGGCCAAAACCGCCCTCACAATGGCGGCGCTATCTGGGTCTGTCGCTATATCGTGAATAAGGCTACGGTCTATTTTTAGCTCGTACAGCGGCAGGCGTTTCAGAGCAGCCAAGTTGGAATAGCCAGTACCAAAATCATCAATAGCAAAACGAATCCCTCGCTGCACCAACCTATTCATTAAGGCAGTGGTTTGGTAAGGGTCTTGCATCAACATGCCTTCGGTAATTTCAAAGATCAACCTGTTGGCTGGTGCTTGATGCGTGTCCAAGGTGCGTTCTATACGCTGCAAAAGGCTGGGATCACGAAACTGTGATGGACTGATATTGACCGATACAGTGAAGTGGTGTGAGGGGTAGGCCAATAATAAGGCGCAGGCTTGTTCTAGTAACCAGTCGCCCAATTTTGAAATCAATTGGCTTTCTTCGGCAAGAGGGATAAAACGCTCAGGAGTAATCCAGCCTCGTTCGGGGTGATGCCAACGCAGCAGCAGCTCTACACCTATGGTCTCTTGTTGTGCATTGAACTGAGGCTGAACATAGGCTTTGAGCTGATCAGAGCCTATGGCATAGCTTAGGTCGCGGCCTATGCTCACACGATCCTCTGCCTCTTGCGTCATGGTGGGTTCGTAAAAGGTGACCTGATTTCTGCCGTTGTCTTTGGCGCGGTGCATCGCCACGTTCGCTTCGCGCAGCACATCTTCTGTGCCCACACTGTGAGCCGTCAAAAAGGCTACCCCTATAGAAGCACTGAGCAGGTAGGCTTGGCCATTAATGAAGTAGGGGGCTTCTAGTGCGCGACGTATACGGTCGCTAACTTCTACAGTCGTGCTGTAGTAGGCTTGTGGGTCTTCTGATAACTGGGTAAGGACTACGACAAACTCATCACTGCCCAGACGAGCTACGGAGTCATCTTGACGCATCATGCGCATTAAACGACGTGCGACTTTTTTGAGTAACTCATCACCTATATGGTGGCCACGGGCATCATTGATGTGCTTGAAGTTGTCTAAATCAATGAACAACACGGCACTGTTTTGTTGATCTCTGCGAGCCGTGAGCAAGAGATTTTCCAAGCGGTTCAGCAGTAGACGTCTATTGGGTAGCTCTGTTAGCAGATCATAAAAAATCAGTTGGTGATTGATATCACGTATGGCTTTGTAAGCCGTAATATCCGTAGAGATGCTGCAGACAGCAGTAATGTGTTCGTATTTGTCTCGTAACGGAAATTTTACCGATAGAAAAGTGCTGGTACGTTTGTCGTGAGCATTAATGAACTGCTCTTCCATGCTCAGGTGATCGCCATGTAGCAACACCTGTAGATCACTTTTACGGTTTTTAGTTTGCTCTTGCGCGGAAGCATAAATATCATCGAAGCGTTTACCTAGGGCTTGCGTCGCATTAATGTTAAAAAAGTCACAGACTTTTTTATTCACATGCAGATATTGTAGGTTGGCGTCTTTGATGGTGATCAGGGCGTCAATATTATCCAGAATACCTTTTAGCTGTAGATTGCTATTGGACTCGGCTTTGGCCCAGCGTAAGGTGCGGTGCTGCAGTAGCAGTAAAAACGTACTGAGCAAAAAGAGAGCCCCTAAAACGAGGCCAGCTACCCAGAACCAGATATGCGAGTGTGTTGCACCGTTTGCGGTGGCCCAGGATGCGCTACTAAAGCATAATAATACGCTGTAAAGTATGGGTTTAATGGTGGTAAGAATAGCGATCACCGTAAGCGCAGTAAAAGGGTAGAGATAATGTCTGAGTCGAATCTGGATAATGAAACAGTAGAGGTAGTGGTAACGGGCAAGGTGCAAGGCGTAGGCTTTCGCGCGGCCACTGCACGACATGCGCATTTGCATAAGTTGACTGGCTGGGTTCGTAATGCTCCGGACGGTTCAGTTGAGCTGTTGTTACAAGGTGGGACGGACAAGATTGATAGATTACTGTCATGGCTGTACCAAGGCCCGGAGCACGCACGAGTAGAGCATGTACAGGTTATGCGTTCATACGATGACAGACGATACCAGCATTTTCAAATACGATAAAGATCATGGTGCAACGATTTAGTAGCGGTTTTTTAAGGTTTGGATTCGCCATAATTCTGAGTGGCATAACAGCACTTTCGCATGCTGAATCACTGCCCACGCCAGCGACAGTGGTGAGCATAGGTGCGGGTGGTGTAGGGGGCGTATATTACGCGGTAGGTGGCGCAATGTGCAGGATGTTAAGCCGTGCCACACTAGAAACGCCCTACATTTGCAAAGTCGATGCCACAGGCGGTTCAGTGTTTAACATGAACGCCCTGAAAACCGGCGAAATAGACTTTGCGATGGTGCAGTCTGATATTGCGAATCACGCGTATGTGGGCGATGCCCAGTTTGCAGCCGTTGGCCCATACGAGCCATTGCGTGCGATGTTTTCGCTGCATCCCGAGTCTGTCACGATTGTGGCACGTAAAGAGTTAGAGGCTACGAGCTTCGACGACTTACAAGGGAAGCGAGTCAACATTGGCCACCCCGGGTCGGTAGCGCGTGCGGCGGTAGACCAATTATTGGATGCCAAGGGCACAGACTACGAGTTCTTTTCCAGAACCACAGAGCTGCGCGCTGATGAGCTGACTGAGTCCTTATGTAGTGGCAGAATTGATGCCTTCATTCTGAGTGTGGGCCATCCATCAGCGTCTGTGCAAGATCCTGCGGCGTTGTGTGGTGCGCAAGTAGTGCCACTGACGGGTGAGGTGGTAGAGACATTGGTAGACACCTATCCCTACTACGCCAAGGTAGATATTCCGGGCGGTATTTATTCCAATAACCCTGCCAATGTGCCCACATATGGGGTGTTATCAACGGTAGTCACACGCGCCGATGTAGACGAACAGCGCGTCTATGACATGACCAAAGCGATCTTTGGTGGGTTGGATAATTTCAAGCGCCTGCATCCTTCGCTAGAGCACTTGGATAAGCAGCGCATGACTAAAGATGGGTTGTCCATGCCCTTGCATCCTGGTGCATTGCGTTATTTCCGCGAACAGGGCTGGGTGAAGAACTAAGTTATGCAGGACCTGAACACTATGCGCGACGCACCACGACGTCGCGCGCCTATTGCGCCCTTACCCACTAAAGAGGGCGTTTCCCCAAGTAGAGTGTGGTTACCTGAAGGTGCATGGCTCACCTTGGGTGAGTTTTTGCTGCAGCGTTTTGAATACTTGGACCCAGCCGCCTTACAGCAGCGTATTGAGCGTGGCGATGTGGTGAACGATGCTGGTGAGCCGCAAGCGCTAGATATGCCTTATGTGCCGGGCCAATGGTTGTGGTACTACCGCGAGGTGGCCGATGAAGCAATCGTGCCTTTTGAGATGCCTATACTGTATGCGGATGATCGGTTAATCGCCGTAGACAAGCCGCATTTTTTGGCGACCACACCGTCTGGCAGCTACCTGAAAGAAACCGCTTTAGTGCGCTTGCGTGCGCAGTTTGATAACCCTGATATTACGCCGCTGCATAGGTTGGATAGGGATACAGCAGGGGTGCTGCTATTTTGTGTGCAGCCGCAGTATCGCGGGTTGTACCAAAGCTTATTCCAGAGCCGTGATGTACAGAAAGAGTACGAGGCTATCGCACCAGCAGGGCTAAAGCTTAATTTGCCCAGTCACTATTGCAGCCATATAGAGGCCTTGAAAGGGGTGTTTCTCGTGCGTGAGCGCGATGACTTGGATGCAAACAGTGAGACCTACATAGAAGAACTGTCACGCTGGCAAATGGAAGATGAGTCGTGGTGGTGCCATTATCGTTTGCAGCCTACCACGGGGCGTAAGCACCAATTGCGTGTACACATGAGTAGTCTGGGTAGTCCTATTTTAAACGACAGCTACTACCCGCACTGGGATCAGTCTAGACCTATAGACGATTTCAGTTTGCCGTTGCAGTTACTGGCACGTCGTATCGCGTTTGTAGACCCGGTGGATGGTGAGCACAGGGCATTCACCAGCCAGCGCCAGTTGGACGCGTTACCCAACAAGCGTTAAGCGTGTTTAACGCTTGGCAATGTGTAGCCAACGCTCGATGACATGCACAATGGCGAGCAATGTGAAGTTGATAGCCAAATACAGCAAACCCGCAATCATGAAGGTTTCAATGATGGCGTAGCTTTGGTTCATCAAGCGTTTGGCATGGCCGGTTAAGTCCATCACGGCGATGGTGGACGCTAAGCTGGTGCCTTTGATGACCAAAATGATTTCATTGCTGTAAGCGGGTAGCGCTTGGCGTATAGCCAAAGGGAAGCTCACACGACAGAAGCGTTTGAACGGGCGCATACCTATGGCTTTGGCGGCTTCGATTTGACCGTTAGGGATGGACTGAAAACCGCCCCTAAACACTTCACCAATATAGGCACCACTGTTTAGCGCGATGGCCAAGATGGCACAGCGCGTCCCATCGCTGAATATCCACCACAGGGCAGGCGTGTGACGGATGAATCCCAACGTACCCAAGCCGTAGTAGAGGATAAACAGCTGTACCAGCAAGGGTGTGCCGCGAAATACAGTGCTGTAGCCAAAGGCAAAACCGACAGCAAGCTTGTTACCCGATACGCGCATCAAGGCCAGTGCCATGCCCACCAGCAGCGATAGGCCTATACCAAACAAGCCTATTTGCAGAGTAGTGCCAAAACCTTTTAGCAGGTTGGTGACCGTGTACTCAAACAGTTCCATGTCTATCATGCGACTGTCCTCATGCCACGGCCAAAGTGGCGTTCAGCCCAGACAAACATGCCTTGGCTGGCAGCACCAATAAAGAAATACAGCACGGCGGCCATTAAGTACAAGGCTAAGGGTTCGCGTGTAGAGGCGGCGCCCAACACGGCAGCACGCATTAGTTCGATCAGCCCCACTAGGGAGATCAGCGCGGTGTCTTTTAGCGCGGTTTGCCACACGTTGTTGGCGCCTGGCAAGGCATACCAAAACATTTGCGGCAAGGTAATGCGGAATAAGCGTTTTCGGGCTGACATGCCAATGGCGCGAGCAGCTTCGAATTGGCCTTCGGGAATAGCTTGTAATGCCCCCCTAAAGACTTCGACGCTATACGAGCCAGCAATCAAACCTATGGCCAAAATACCCACCAACGCAGGGAACCATTTATTGACGGTTTCTTGCCATTGCAGGAAGTTGGCTAAATCAGAAACGGCTTGAATACTACCGAAGAACAGCAGGTAGATAATTAGCAGCTCTGGGATACTGCGCACCACGGTGGTGTACAGGCTAATGAGCCAACTTAGCCACCGTGGTCCTCGAACTTTGATGCTGGCACCCGCTATGCCTATCACTGTACCCAACAACATACCAAAAAAGGCAATGAATACAGTCATGAGGGCACCGCGTACTAGCATAGTGCCCCAGCCGTCCTGCAAAATGCGCAGCATGGTGTCCAGCATAGTAATTCAGACCTACTTTTTGCAGACGTCGTAGTTAGCGATATCAATCTCGAACCATTTTTCGCTTGCGGTCTTCATGGTGCCGTTATTGATCAGTTCGCACAGAGCTGTGTCGACTTTAGCTTTCAGTTCTGCGTTATCTGGGTGAATACCCACCGCAATACCGTAGCCCAGAGTTTCAGGATCGGAAGAACCTTTGATGACGTACTCGGTCAGCGCGTACTCGTTGTTATCCATTTTGTGCAGGAAACGAGATTGCGATGTCAGGTCAGCAAATGTACCGTCTAGACGACCAGCGTCCAAATCGATTTGCATCTGATCCAGTGTTTCGTAGTTGCGAACGGTGGTTTTAGGAGCCACTTTGTTCAGGTATGCGCCGTGCGTTGTACCGCCTTGTACACCAATGGTTTTACCGTCTAGGCCTGCGAAAATCGTGTCAGCATCAGCAGCTTTGATCAAGTCGCTGTTCGCTGGCAAAACGAAAATTGCGTCTTCTACAGCGTAAGGGATACTGAAGTTCACACGTTTTGCACGCTCAGGGGTGTAAGACATGCCCGAGATGATCAAGTCAAAACGGTTAGCGTTCAGGGATGGAATCAAGCTGTCAAAGGCTTGAACCACAAATTGGCAGTCGTTACCCAACTGCGCGCAGAGGGCTGCGCCCACGTCTGCATCAAAACCAGTCACAGTACCGGTAGCATCAACCATGCTCCATGGTGGGTAACCACCTTCAGTACCAATTTTCATGGTGGCGGCGTTGACGCTGCCCAGACCCAAGAGGGCAAAGCTTGCGCAAATGGCCGCTTTTTTCAGAATTTTCATGAGTGTAGTCTCCCTTGAAAGGCGCAGTGGGACGTCCACGGCGAAAAGGCATTGTAAAGGGTGAATGCCATCGCACCCACTGTTTAGTGCGATGGTGTTAGAAACTGACGTAAACGCTCGGATTTCGGGTTCTGGAACAGTTCCTCTGGCGGTGCGTATTCTTCAATACGGCCGTTGTGCATAAAGATGACATGACCAGACACGTTGCGCGCAAATTGCATTTCGTGTGTGACCAAAATCATGGTGCGGCCTTCGCGTGCCAAATCGTTGATGACGCGCAGCACTTCCCCCACCATTTCTGGGTCTAGGGCGGATGTGGGTTCATCAAACAGCATGACTTCAGGGTCCATAGCCAGCGCACGGGCAATGGCTACGCGTTGCTGTTGTCCACCCGATAACTGAGCAGGGTAGGACGCGGCTTTGTCGGCAAGGCCTACTTTGTCTAGCAGCTCCATGGCGTAGCGTTGTGCTTGCGCTTTGGGCATGCTTTTGACATGCACAGGGCCTTCCACCACGTTTTGCAACACAGTACGGTGAGACCACAGGTTGAAGTTTTGGAACACCATGCCCAAGCGACGACGTACTTGTTCCAATAATTTTGGGTCAGCACTTACCATGGTGCCGTTGCGCAAACGTTTGCTGCGCAATACGTCATTCCCAATGTGAATGTCGCCTTGATCGGGGACCACCAAATGGTTAATGCAACGTAGTAGCGTGCTTTTTCCAGAGCCCGATGCACCGATGATAGAAACCACTTCACCTTTTTGCGCAGTAAACGAAATCCCTTTCAGGACTTCATTGTCTTGAAAGGCTTTATGCACATCATGAACCTGTACGGCATAGGGGCTAGAAGGGGTACTCACGTGATAATCTCGGGCGGAAAATAAATGCCAAACAGATAATTATAAAGAGTCTGGGGCATTATTGCCGAAATTACGGTGCTTTCATGCTCAGATGCAGCGAAAGCACCGCTTTTGCAGTGGCTATTTAGGGATATAGACCACGTAACTCTTGGGCTTCCAAGATGCGTGAACAGGCCATAATAAATGAGGCTGTGCGCAGATTGATGGCATGTTGACGGGCAATGGTAGAGATATCTTTGTAGGCATTGCGCATCATGCTTTCTAAGCGGCGATTAATCAGCTCTTCTTCCCAGAAAAAGCTGGAGAAGTTCTGTACCCATTCAAAATAGCTCACCGTGACGCCACCCGCGTTGGCCAGCACGTCAGGGATGACAAACACACCGTTTTGGGTGAGGATGTCATCGGCCTCAGGGGTGGTTGGGCCATTAGCGCCTTCCACCACAATGCGCGTGCGAATAGACGCTGCATTTTTAGCAGTGATTTGGCCTTCTAGCGCGGCAGGGATCAAGATCTCGCTTTCTAGTGTCCAGAAATCCTCATTGGCTAAGGCCTCGCTGTCGGGGGCATTCGCCACACCGCCAGTGCTACGTACATGTTCTAAAACAGCGGTGACGTTTAAGCCTGCCGCGTTATAGATAGTGCCCGTGTGATCTTGTGCAGCAATCACTTTAGCGCCGACTTCGGCGAACAGTTTGGCGGCAGTGCCACCCACGTTCCCCATGCCTTGTACCGCAATGCGTGCGCCCTCTAGGCTAATGCCCAAATCGCGTGCGGCTTCGACGGCAACGGTGAACACCCCACGGCCCGTAGCGTCTACACGGCCTAGGCTACCACCCAGTGCCAGCGGTTTACCCGTCACGACGCCGGTGCTGAGGTGACCCGTTTTCTGAGCATAGGTGTCTAGAATCCATGCCATGGTTTGGGCATTGGTGTTGACGTCTGGTGCAGGAATGTCTTGGTTAGGGCCAAGAATGTCACTGATTTCACTGGTGTAGCGGCGAGTGACACGTTCCAGTTCACGTTTGGAGTAGTTGCGCGGGTCGATGCGAACCCCACCTTTGGCACCACCAAACGGTACGTTGACCGCTGCACATTTCACGGACATCCATGCTGACAGCGCCATCACTTCAGACAAGGTCACGTCTTGGTGAAAGCGTATGCCGCCTTTGCCGGGGCCGCGCGCCATGTTGTGCTGCACACGATAGCCTTCGAAGTGGGCAATGGTGCCATTGTCCAGTTCGACAGGAATATCTACCGTCAAAATGCGTTTAGGGTGTTTGAGGGTGTCTACCCAGCGGGATAGTTTGCCTAGGTAGGGCGTGACACGCTCTACCTGTTCCAGATACACAGCCCACGGGCCGGGATTATCTGGTGGTAAGTAAGAAGGAAGTTGCGACATTACGGTGCTATAAATAGTGTTGTTGTAAAGATTGTGATCTGCCTCTTTGGGCAGTACTTCATTTTTGCGCCATTTGTGGTGTGTCGCAACCCTGTACCAGATACGTACACCCCAGACCTATGATTCAATAGTCATGGGCAGTCCTGTTATTTGATTACACATATTCTTGGTAAAACACTATGCAGCAACGTCTTGCCGCCATTAGGCACACTATTGAGCAAGCTTGTCATAACGCTGGTCGTGATGCGTCTGACGTGACGCTATTGCCGGTCAGCAAAACCTTTGATGACACTAAAGTACTAGAAGCCGCCGCGTTAGGTTTGCGACGCTTTGGTGAAAATCGTTTGCCGGATATACGTCAGCGCTGCGAAAACATGCCAGACCAGCAGTTTGAGTGGGTCATGATTGGGCATGCGCAAAGTAACAAAGCACGCGATGTGGCACGTTACGTTAGCGAGTTGCAGTCGCTGGACAGAGAGTCCTTAGCCGAGGCGTTAGATAGGCGTCTGGAACAAGAGGGGCGAACGCTAGATGTTTTGGTGCAACTTAAAACGGCCGCTGAAACGAGCAAAACTGGCTTGGAGCCTGCTGAGGTAGTCACTTTTTTGCAGAAACTCAAAGACTATCCGTGTTTGCAGGTGAAGGGTCTGATGACCATGGCAACGCAAACCGACGACGAAGCGGAAATACGCCGTTGTTTTAGAGCCGCTAAGTTGGCTCAGCAACAGGCATTAGATGCTGGATACCCCGTGCACAGGTTGTCTATGGGCATGAGCCAGGATTACGTGCTGGCCATAGAGGAAGGCAGTACTGAGCTACGTATTGGGTCAGCCTTATTTGGGCATCGTGACTACGCATAAATACCCGTTAGCCATAAACTAATGCTGCCGCAATGACGCATAGGCTGCGGTACTATTTTGCTTGTACACCATTATGGTAAGAAAGGAGATCAGAGATGCGTTTAACACAGATTGTGGCAGCAGTAGCCACGGCAGTTGTGGGGATGTCAGCAGCACAGGCAGGAACACTGGATGTGGTGAAAGCTCGCGGCTATGTGGCTTGCGGCGTGACTACAGGTTTTGCCGGTTTTTCTGCTCCTAACGATAAGGGCGATTGGGAAGGTCTGGATATTGATGTATGTCGTGCAGTGGCGGCAGCGACCTTGGGCGACTCAGAAAAATTCAAAGCAGTGCCGTTGAACGCGCAACAGCGCTTCACCGCATTGCAGTCTGGCGAAATTGATGTGTTGGCGCGTAATACTACCGTGACACAGCAACGTGATACATCGGTAGGTGCGATCAGCGCCGGTATCAACTTCTACGACGGTCAGGGCTTCTTGGTGCCCGTGTCTTTAGGTGTAGAGAGCGCCAAAGATTTGAACGGTGCCACAGTATGTATGCAGACTGGTACGTCCAATGAAAACACCATGGCTGACTGGGCACGTGCTCACAACGTCGAGTACACACCGGTGGTGTACGACCAGTTTAACGAAGTGGTAAACGCGTTTGTGTCTGGCCGTTGTGATGTGTTCACGACAGATGCGTCCGGCTTGGCGTCCATCCGTATTTCCCGCACGGCTAACCCTGCCGATTACGTGGTATTGCCAGAGATCATTTCCAAAGAGCCTCTAGGACCTTTCGTACGTCAAGGCGACGATCCATGGCTGAACATTGTGAAATGGTCACTGCAAGCGATGCTGAATGCCGAAGAGCTGGGCCTGACTTCCGCGAATGTGGATGCACATTTAGACAGCACAAACCCAAATATTCAACGTTTGTTGGGTGTGACAGCAGGTTCGGGTAAAAACTTAGGTCTGGACGAAACCTGGGCGTACAACATCATCAAACAAGTGGGCAACTACGGCGAAAGCTTTGACCGCACTGTAGGTGAAGGCAGCCCATTGCAGATCAAACGTGGTTTGAACGCGTTGTGGACTGACGGTGGTTTGATGTACGGCTTGCCAGTGCGCTAAGCCTTATGTCGGTAGGCCAGGGCGATGCGAGCAAAAGCCACTTGCACGTCCTGGTCACTGCCTTGAAACGTGACCGGTCTGCCGCGTACCGGAAAGCAGATCAATCGTTTAGAGAACAGCATAGGCACGAATTTAGCGTGTCGAATGTCTTGCCATGCAATGTGGCGTTTGAATAGCCAGCTTTGGCTAATCCCTTCTTCGGTAATGCTTGTTTGACCATGGTACATGTACCAGGCCATCACAATAATCCCTGCATACGCCATCACAATCGCTGCGATGATCATGGGGCTTACGCCTTGGCCGTGTGGGCCAGATGCCGTTAGTACCAACCGTATTCCAATCCCGATGACGACTACACATGCCAACCAAGCGATGGCTTTGGGCCATGCTCTGCCTTGTATGGGTAAAGAGCCCAGTTCAGCGAGTAGGGTAGTGGGAATAGGAGAGGTCATGAATCTGCTCGGGCAAAAACTAAAACGGTGTGGGTGGATTTAATCAGCGGTAATACGTTGGTAATGTCCGCTTTGCGACAGGGCAATATTACCTGCCAGCTCTAGTTCCAGTAAATGGGTGGCGAGCGTGGCCAAATCCATATTGGTACGTTGCTGGATGGTTTCCGGGCTGATGGGGTCAAAGCCCATTACTTCCAGAATCTGCTGCTGTGCCGAGGGCAAAGCAGGAGCCGGAGTGCGAGGTTTAACCGGCATGGCGTATTGAGACAGGCTAGGGTTTTTATGCGCGATTTCTTCTTGTATGTGTTCGGCAGACTCCACCAACTTTGCGCCTTGGCGTATTAACTGGTGGCAGCCCCTAGCTAAGGGGGAGTGTATAGAGCCGGGGATAGCAAAGACTTCTCGGCCTATATCTAGGGCTTGTCTGGCGGTGATTAATGAGCCGCTTTTTAAGGCAGCTTCTACCACTAAGACGCCAGCGGCTAGCCCCGCCACAATGCGATTTCGTTGCGGGAAATGGTAGTGCAGCGCCCGTGTACCCAGAGGGAACTCACTGATCAGCAGCCCATGTTGGGCAATGCGATGCGCCAAATCACGGTTGCGGGCAGGGTAAATGATGTCTAACCCCGTACCTAATACGGCGACGGTACTGGCATGTGGATTAGCCGCATCCAAACTGCCGGCGTGTGCGGCGGCATCAATGCCGCTTGCCAAACCACTGATAATGCTCCAGCCCAACTCGGTTAAATGTTTTGCAAAGGCGTAGGCATTTTCATTGCCCGCTTGCGTGGCACTTCTAGCCCCCACAATGGCGAAGCTAGGCACGTTCAGCAAATGCTTGTTGCCCTTGGCATAGATCAACAGTGGTGGATCATGGCTTTCCAACAAGGCTTGTGGGTAATCGGGGTCAGCCAAGGTGATGATGTGATTGGGTTCGGTAGTAGACCATTTCAAGGCTTGTTGAATGTGTGCTTCGATTTCAGCACTGGGCGATGCTTTTAACTGTGCAGCCAGATTGCTGGGCAATAGTTTGCTCAGCATACCCACGGGTTGGCTGTAAATATCGGGCGGCAGTCCAAAATGGGCCAGCAAGGCACGTGTTTGTGCCGGGCCTATGGCCGGCTCAAAACTTAGCCGTAGCCAGTAATACAGTTCGGAATTAGAAAGATCGGTGGTGGGCATCATGTAGCGAAGTGTGCCATGGAATCAGCACAAAAAACGGCCATAAGTGTTGCCATTATCCATGTATTTGTAAGGATGTAGCGCCTGTTACCTACGCAATGGCTGTCTACATCACGCATGATGGCTTAAAATACCTTTTTAAGTATCGTTTTGTGTACCGACTAAATGGCTTTACTTCCTATACTCCAATATCCTGATGCTCGTTTGCATACCGTGGCAAAACCTGTTGCGCAAGTGGATGATCGCATTCGCCAATTGGTGAAGGACATGGCTGAAACCATGTACGATGCTCCCGGCGTGGGCTTGGCTGCGACCCAAGTAGACGTGCACGAGCGCGTGGTAGTCATTGACGTATCCGAAGAGGGTAATGACTTACACGTACTGATCAACCCCGAAATCATCTGGAGCAGCGACGAAGGTCGTGTGTACGAAGAAGGGTGCTTGTCTGTGCCCGGTGTCTACGACAAAGTAGAACGTGCTGCTCAAGTGCGCGTACGTGCCTTGAACGAAAAAGGCGAAAGCTACGAGTTCGATGCCGATGGTTTACTGGCGGTGTGTGTGCAGCACGAACTGGATCACTTGCTGGGCAAGGTGTTCGTGGAATATTTGTCTAACTTGAAGCAAGACCGCATTCGTACCCGTCTACGCAAACAGAAACGCGAAGCCGAGAAGGTATAAATCAGTATGCGCGTTGTATTTGCGGGCACCCCCGAGTTTGCGCGTCAGGCGCTAGAGACAATTTTGGCTGCAGGTCACGAGGTTCCCCTTGTGATGACGCAGCCTGATCGTCCTTCCGGGCGCGGTATGAAACTGCGTCCTAGCCCTGTGAAAGAGGCGGCGTTGGCGCACGGCATAGACGTCGCCCAGCCGCAAAGCTTACGTTTGGATGGTAAATACCCCGAAGATGCCGAGGCGGCCTTACGTACGTTGCAAGCCGTTCAACCCGACGTTATGGTCGTGGCGGCTTATGGCTTGATCTTGCCGCAGTGGGTGTTGGATTTACCTAAGTATGGGTGTTTAAACATTCATGCGAGCTTGCTGCCGCGTTGGCGTGGTGCGGCACCTATTCAGCGTGCGATAGAAGTGGGTGATGCGCAAACTGGTATCACCATCATGCAAATGGATGCTGGGCTAGATACTGGCGATATGTTGCTGGTGCGTGCGATGGATATACGCCCCGATCATTCTGGCGCGAGCTTGCAAGACGAGCTTACCCATATGGGGGCGGACTGCATTGTAGAAATACTGCAGCAACTTGCTGATGGCACTGCACCTACCGCGGTGAAGCAGCCTGAGGCAGGTGTGACCTATGCCGAAAAACTGCTGAAAACCGAAGCGCCGTTGGATTTCACGCAATCTGCCGTGGCGTTGGAGCGTCGTATACGCGCGTTTGATCCTATGTTGGGCTCTACCATGACCTTGGATGGTATAGAGGGTTTAGTTAAAGTGTGGCGTGCTCAAGCATTGCCTGCCGCGACTAACGGTGCGGAACCTGGTCAGATTGTGGATGTCACAGCAGAAGGTATTGATGTGGCCACATCAGAGGGCATTTTACGTATTACCGAACTTCAGCGTCCGGGTAGCAAACGTCAGCCAGTGAGCAGCTTTGTGCAAGGTTGGTCCAGAGCGTAAGTGCATAGACCTGTATAAAAACAGCCCGTTTAACGGGCTGTTTTTTTATTGTGTGGCGTGTAGACCTATGCAGTTACCTTCAGCACCCTGTTACCCGTCCTTGTGGTGAAGCCTCGTACTCTGCCAGAGAAAATAGACGCTATGGTTACATTCAATGGGGAGTAGGTGTGCGGCGTTTTATAATCAAGGTACTACCCAACCGCGTATGGATACCGCAATAGGAATAAGTATGGACGCGTACAGCATTGCAGAGGTTCAGATTACAGAAAGCGACATTGTGTTGAATCTGCATAATGGGAGTACGCTCAGTACACCTATACAACGCTATATACGGGTAGAGAAAGCCTCGCCCGCAGAGCGCACAGGGTGGGAGCTGACCGAAGACGGTTATGGCGTGAATTGGCCGCAACTGTGGAAGCCTTTTCCTACGGGCATGGTGTCGGTGTGGGATCTATTGCAAGACCCGTTGTACGAGGCGGCCATGAAGAAAATGGCAGATAA
Organism: Paenalcaligenes sp. Me131; assembly: GCF_050487225.1. Classification (NCBI taxonomy): domain Bacteria; kingdom Pseudomonadati; phylum Pseudomonadota; class Betaproteobacteria; order Burkholderiales; family Alcaligenaceae; genus Paenalcaligenes; species Paenalcaligenes sp. Me131. The sequence continues at coordinate 600,287 of NZ_JBKQGY010000002.1, read as the reverse complement.
CGAGTGGGATATCAGCCGACTCACTCCACGCGATCAGGAACTAGTCGCGTTGTGGCGTTTAGAGGCTGACGTGAATAATGGCGGTTTTTTGCAGTTTTTTTGTAATTGGGGCGAAGAAAACTGTCTGATAGCTATAGGGGCATTAGAGGCGATTGGCTCTAGCGATATGCTGCATATCGTGCAGCAAATGTATGCACTTGTGGAACCATACGGGCAAACGGATGCCGCTGTGTCGCTGAGCGATTTACCGGTGTTGATCACTGAGGAAGATAACGACCGCATGTACGAGCTAGATCAGGCGTTCTGGGATTACCCAGAGCCATTACCTGAACTGGTCGTGCGGCATTATCTATAAACGGCAGCGTGTAGCGTTAACCGTGTGCTTGGCGACGCCATTCCATAATGCCAATCACAATGCCGCTGCTGCAAATAATGGCGATACCCAACCACGTTAGTGCATCAGGGAAGTGTCCCCATACCAACCAACCTAAGGTGGCGGCGCTCACAATCTGTAAGTATAAAAACGGTGCCAGCATTGAGGCGGGGGCGCGTTGATAGGCCTGTATTTGTAGCAAGTGACCTAGCCCACCCCAGAAACCCGTAGAGAGCAAAATCAGCCATTGGGTGAGGTCAAAGCCCGCCAAAATGCCGCTGATGTCTTGCCAATGAAAAGGCACTAACACTGCACTGAGCACAGAGCCGGTAATGCCCCCCCAGATTAAGGTGCTAAACGCATCATCCAGTGCAAGCTTACGCGTCACTATATGCTGCACAGCGAATAGACAGGCGGTAGTCAGCCCCCACGCTACGCCCACCATATCTAAGCCTGAACTGGGTCGAATGATAATCAACACCCCGGCAAAACCCGTCGCAGCAGCAACCCAGCGGGAAATGCGCATAGGCTCTTTTAAGACCCACGGTGCTACGGCTAGCATGAGTAAGGGCGACAGGAAATTAATGGCTGTTGCTTCGGCTTGTGGCAGGTAATGAAGGGCGGTGAAGAAGGTGAAGGTCCCCACCAAGGCGACCGTACCACGCAGCATCTGTAATCCTGGGTAGCGTATACGCAAGACAGATAGGCCCTTAGAGGGTAGGGTGATCATCAAAATCAGCCCTAAGTGCACGGTATAACGTACCCAGCACAGCAAGACTAGCGAGGCGCCAGCCCCCATGATCCACTTTCCACTGGCATCAAGGCCTGAAAGCGACCAAGAGGAAAGAATCAAAAGCAAAATGCCAAAGATGGGATTGGGTGCAGCCATGAAGCGATTCCTGCGGTGTCTCGTCGTGGAAATTATTATTTATGTAAATGATTATCCCTTGTTTGCTACACCTTGTCTGAGGTCCTAGCAAAAAGAGTAAGGAATGTTGTAAAAGATGAAAAAATGGTGAAAAAAAGAAATGCATGGACGTTGAATCGCCGCATTTCCCCTACGCTATAATGCAAAGATGACCTGTGAAATTCTAATCGTACGCACTTCCTCGCTAGGCGACTTAGTGCATATGCTGCCTGCTATCTCTGACATAGCTAGGCATGTGCCAGACGCTCGTATTGACTGGGTAGCGGAAGAGGCGTTTGCCGAAATCCCTGCTTGGCATCCGGCTGTGCGTAACGTCATCACAGTGGCACATCGCCGTTGGCGTAAAGGGTGGTGGTCAGCCCAAGTACGCGCTGAGCGTCAGCAGTTGAAGCAACAATTAGCCAGCAAAAAGTATGACATCGTGCTGGATATGCAGGCACTGATGAAATCGATATGGCTGGTGCGTCAAACTACAGGCGTGCGTCATGGGCTGGATTGGAAATCTGCACGTGAACCCTTGGCTTCCTTGTTTTACGATGTGAAGCACCGCGTTGAATTCTGGCAGCCTGCCGTTATACGTCAACGTACCTTGGCCGCAGCTACGTTTGGTTATCAGTACGATGGTGCTCCTGATTTTGGCTTGCAAGCAATCAGTGATCGCGTACCCGTACAGCCCTACGCCATCATCATGCCGTCCGCCAGCCGAGACGACAAACTGTGGGCACCAGCGAATTGGTTGCGCGTATTTGATGATCTACAAAACCGAGGTTTATCGTTGCGCTTATTAGCAGGTAGCCCTGCAGAAAGCGCACGCGCCGAAGCCTTAATTAAAGGCAGGTCTGACGCGCAAGTAATGCCGCGTATGGCCTTGTCTGAAGTAGCTGATCAATTGGCCGGTGCGACGCTGATGGTGGGTTTAGACAGTGGGTTAACGCACTTATCGGCGGGCTTGGGTAGGCCTACTATTGGTATCTACAAAGCTTCTACTCCTGTGCGTACACCGTTGGAAGGCGCTGCCTACACCGCTAGCTTGGGTGAACGAGGCAGAGAGCCTTCTGCAGAAACGGTGTTAAGTGCTATCAATCAAGCATTGAGCTCACCCAGACACGACTCGCTGACTGGAGCCGATGGCTTGTTGCAAGCCATGATCTAAGACGACGGCTAAACGTGAATCGTTTCTTTTATACCCTTCTGCTGCGTTTGTTTTCCCCATTACTGTTAGCGTGGATGGGGTTGAGGGCGCGGCGAGTCGGTGGTCGTTGGGATATTCTGGGCGCTAAGCGATTTGGCTATTACCGTGGGCCGCACTGGCAATCTAAACCTATTTGGATTCATGCGGTGAGCCTAGGCGAGATCCGAGCCGCGCAACCGCTGGTTGCGGCGTTGCTTAAGCAGGGCCACATTATTTTGCTCACACATCTGACCTACACCGGTAGGGCCGAGGGTGAGCGCATGTTTGCTCAGGAAATCGAAGAAGGGCGATTGTTTCAACAGTGGCTGCCTTACGATTTTCCCGGTGCTTGCAAGCGATTTATACGTCATTATCAACCTGCCATTGCCGTCATGATTGAGCGCGAGGTGTGGCCAAACTTGATGTACGCGGCGAGTAAAGCGCGTTTACCGGTAGTCTTGGCGAGTGCACGTTTTTCAGATCAGTCATTGCGTCAAAGTTTGCGTATAGGCAGCATGATGCGCGTTGCGTATTCACGTTTTACCGAGATTTATGCGCAAACCTTGAACGACGCGCAGCGCTTAGAGCAGGCGGGTGGTCATGCGGTACGGGTATCAGGCAACTTCAAATTTGATGTGCAGTTGTCAGAAGAGCAAGTCAAACGTGGCCGCAGTTTTGCGAGCAGTGTAGGCAGACGTGTGGTGTTGGTAGCCAGTACCCGCGAGGGTGAAGATGAGATGTTCGTGCCTGAACTTACTCGTCAAATACGCAAAGAGCAGCAAATGGACTTGGATCCTGCTCAGCGTACGTTGTTCTACGTAATTCCACGCCACCCCCAACGTTTTGAGTCAGCCTTTGGCTTATTAACTGGCCAAAGTTTGAATGTGTGTCGTCGTACCGATTTGTTGAAAGCGGGTGATGGTTGCAGCTCGGCCATCGCCATGTGTAAAGAGGCCGATGTGGTCTTAGGCGATAGCCTGGGTGAAATGCCTTGGTATTACGCACAAGCTCAAGTGGCGATTGTGGCGGGTAGTTTTGCACCCTTGGGTGGGCAAAACTTCATCGAAGCATGCGCGTTGGGTGTACCGGTGATCGTGGGTTCCCATACGCGCAATTTTGAGCAAGCGGTGACTGACGCCATCTTGGAAGGTGCCGCGTTGCGGGCAGCGAACGCCGCTACGGCAGTCAAACAGGCGATGGAACTACTCGAAGACCGACACAAGCTGGAAAGCATGTCCGATGCTGGGCTGCACTGGGTGCAGCAGCATAAAGGTTCGGTACAGCGTGTGATTGGTGGGATTAACGAGATCCTGCAGCGCCAACAGCCTTAAACGGCTAAAGGTCGCAACAGTTCTAATAACAGTTCGCGGTGTGCATGACGTAGGTTATGCAACCTGTCGGTATCTGTATCATTAAACAGCACAGCCAAAATGACCCATTGTAGGGACGGTGCTGCAGCCAAGAAAAAGTTGTCGGTAATCGGGCTTTTGCGTAGCAAGCCACGACGTACACACTCATCCACAATCAATTGATCGCGTTGTACCCGTCTATCGATGACGTGGGAGTGCCAGTGCTGAATCAACTCGGGCACACGCACACTTTCAGAGATCAGCAATCTAAAGGTAGTCAGTACCGCTGGGTCTTCCAGCTTGTCATATTGCTGCGCTAGGAAAGCATCCACGATTTCTTCTACCGAAGGGTTTTCGTGTTCTGGCATCCATGAGGAATCCACAGGCTTAACAGGCGTAAGCACCGTCATCATCAGCGCTTGGAAGATTTCTTCCTTGCTGCGGTAATGGGCGTAAATACCTGCCTTGGATATCTTGGCCGTAGCCGCAATACTTTCCATGGTGGTACTAGAGTACCCATTGCTGGCGAACTCAGTGAGGGCAGCATCCAAAATTTCCTGCTTGCGTTTAGCAGCAGGTAGATAACGCCGACGTGGCTTTTTCTCTGTGTCTTTAGTCTCTTCTGTAGACGTCGTGGCACAGGAATCAGGGTTGGGCGTACAAGGATGGTGGCTGGTAATCATAATAATGCTGAACTTCTGTATAATACAAAACAACCGACCGGACGTTTTATTCTATCAAATCTTTTCATACTGTGAAACAGAGCATGGTTTACACAATAAAGCCTGTGTTGAGTACGGGCACTGCGAAATGGCTGCAACGACCTATAGTGGTATTGGCCGCTTTGGCTCTCAGTGGGTGCATGTCATTGGCTCCTGACTATGAATCCCCGCCGTCTCCCATACCCGCTCAGTGGCCTGTAGACACAAAGTCTGATCAGAATCTAAACGCCTCGGTAGCCGCTAGTTTACCTTGGCAAAGCTACTTTACCGACCCTCAACTGCAACAGCTCATTCAGGTTGCATTGGAAAATAACCGTGATTTACGGTTAGCTATCTTGCGTATGGAAGAGGCACAAGCTGCTTTTCGCATACAACGTGCAGATCAGCTACCAACGGTAAACGTGGGCGGGCAAGGGGCTCGTGGGCGTGTGCCAGCAGATCTATCACCAACTGGGCAGTCACGCGTAGGCAGTGAGTACCGTGCCGAGGTGGGCTTTAATAGTTGGGAAATTGATCTTTGGGGGCGGGTACGCAACCTAAAAGATGCAGCATTACAACGTTGGTTAGCGACAGAAGCCGCACAACAAGCTGTGCGTGTGGCACTAATCTCGCAAGTAGCGGACGGCTATTTCCAGTTACGTGGTTTGGATGAGCGCGAGGCGTTAGCACGCCGCACAGTGGAAACACGCGAGAAATCGTATAGGATTTTTAAGCGCCGCTATGAAGAAGGCGCGACATCACGCCTAGACCTCACACAAGTAGAAACCTTGTTGCATCAAGCACAGGCATTGCATGTGAGCTTGCAACAAGCGCGTGCTGCACAGTGGCATGCACTGTATCAATTGGTGGGTACAGACATCAGTTTGCCAGAATCTTTGCCGCCTTTAGACACACAAAATGCCATGGTGGCTCTCACCCCCGGGTTGCCATCTGATTTATTGCTGAGTCGTCCTGACATCATGGCGGCAGAGCACCAACTACGCGCTGCGAATGCTGATATTGGTGCTGCGCGTGCCGCTTTCTTGCCACGCATTGCACTGACCTCCAGCTTGGGTACGGCGAGTGCTGAGTTAGATGATTTGTTTTCATCCGGCAGTAGAGCGTGGACATTTGTGCCAGTGATCTCATTACCGATCTTCGATACAGGGCGTAGACAAGCAAACCTTGATATAGCCGAGGTACGACATTCCATGCAAGTGGCAGAATACGAGAAAACGATTCAGACCGCTTTTAGAGAAGTGTCTGATGCGTTGTCTGCTCAGTATTGGTTAAGTGAACAACTGATTATTCAGCGTAAAGCTGAACAAGCCCAAGCTGAGCGAGCACGGTTGGCTCAGTTACGTTACGACAATGGTTCGGCTGCGTACCTAGAGGTTTTAGATGCCGAGCGCGATTTGTTGGCAGCAGGTCAGCAATTGGTGCAAGTACGTTACGAGCTGTTAGCCAGTCAGGTAGGGTTATATGCCGCTTTAGGTGGTGGCACACAGCAGTCCAAGGAAGAGGCTAAGGCAGCGCCTGCCTCTGAGTATGTTGCGAGTCAAAGAGAGTAATGCACAATGAAGAAAAAAATTGTGGTGGTAGCTGGTGTTTTGATTGTTCTGGGCCTGCTCTGGAAGGGCTGGGAATGGTACAACGATGATGGGCTAGGCGATGCGTTTGTCAAGGGCAATGGGCGTATTGAAGCTACCGAAGTGGATGTGGCAGCCAAGCTAGGCGGCCGTATTGAAAGTATTGTGGTACGCGAAGGTGACTTCGTGACCAAAGATCAACCGTTGGCGTCCATGCAAGTAGATGTGTTGATTGCCCAGCGAGACGAAGCGGTAGCCAGTTATCAACAAGCTGAGCACGGTGTGGCTGCGGCGCAAGCACAAGTACGACTGCGTGAAAGTGATGTATTGGCTGCACGGGCATTGATTGCTCAACGTGAAGCCGAGCTAGACGCCGCACAACGCCGATTGGCACGTTCACGTACCTTATCCAGAGAAGGCGCTGCCTCGGTGCAAGAGCTGGATGATGACCGTGCACGAGTACGTGGCGCAGAAGCCGTGTTGGCAGCGACCAAAGCACAAGCAGCTTCGTCTGATGCAGCGGTAGAAGCGGCCAAAGCGCAACTGATTGGTGCGCAGTCTACGGTGAAAGCTGCCGAAGCCACCATTGCTCGTATTGATGCTGACTTACGCGACAGCGAATTGAAGGCTCCACGAGCAGGTCGCGTGCAGTTCCGTATTGCTCAGCCAGGTGAAGTGCTAGGTGCAGGCGGTAAAGTACTGAATCTGTTGGACTTAGAAGACGTGTACATGACCTTCTTCTTGCCTGAGTCGGTAGCAGGTAGAGTGGCTATTGGTACAGACGTGCGTATTGTATTGGATGCCGCACCACACCTAGTGATTCCGGCCAAAGTGTCGTTTGTAGCAAGCAATGCGCAGTTCACCCCTAAAACGGTAGAAACGGCGAATGAACGTCAAAAACTGATGTTCCGCGTGCGAGCACACATCTCTCCTGAGTTGCTGCGTAAATACATGGAGCAAGTCAAAGTGGGCTTGCCAGGTGTAGCGTGGATCAAGCTGGACGCTGACGCGTCGTGGCCTGCTTCGTTATCCAACGTCGTTTCAGTTACGGAGTAAGCCATGGCTGAACAAGGTAGCCCGGCTGTGGTTGCCCAGGTTCGGGATGTATGGCAACACTACGGTGAAACGGTAGCCCTGCAGGGATTGAGTCTAGATATTCCTGCTGGGTGCATGGTAGGGTTGCTGGGTCCTGACGGGGTGGGTAAGTCAAGCTTACTGTCGTTGCTGGCGGGCGCACGGGCGATTCAAAAAGGGCGTATCGATGTGCTGGGCGGTGATATGGCCAGCAAAGAACACCGTGATAACGTCTGCCCGAATATTGCCTACATGCCTCAGGGCCTGGGTAAAAACCTGTACTTCACACTATCGGTAGAAGAAAACCTGCAGTTCTTTGGTCGATTGTTCGGTCACGATGCTGCCGAGCGTAGACGCCGTATTGATGAGCTGACTGCCGCCACCGGTCTACTCCCGTTTTTGTCGCGTCCTGCAGGTAAGTTATCGGGTGGGATGAAGCAAAAGTTGGGCTTGTGTTGTGCGTTGATTCACGACCCAGACTTCCTTATTTTGGATGAGCCCACCACCGGTGTAGACCCATTGGCGCGTGCGCAGTTCTGGGATCTGATTGACAGTATTCGCGTAGACCGCCCCAGCATGAGCGTGATTGTGGCGACTGCCTACATGGATGAAGCGCAGCGCTTTGACTGGTTGGTCGCGATGGACGATGGTCAGGTTCTGGCCACGGGTACGCCTGAGGAGTTTTTCGAGCGCACTGGAAAAAATAATCTGGAAGAAGCTTTTATTGAGTTGCTGCCAGAGTCCAAAAAGCAAGGCCACGCGCCAGTGGTCATTCCGCCGTTAGAGGTGGACGATGACGATATCGCTATTGAGGCCGAAGACCTCACCATGTGTTTTGGTAGCTTTGTCGCGGTAGATAGCGTGTCTTTCCGCATCCGCCGGGGCGAAATTTTTGGTTTCTTGGGCTCGAACGGCTGCGGTAAATCCACCACCATGAAGATGTTGACGGGTTTGTTACCGGCAACACGAGGTCAAGCGTGGTTGTTTGGCCACGAGGTGGATCCCCATGATTTGGATACGCGCCGTCGCGTTGGCTACATGTCTCAGGCCTTCTCGCTGTATAGCGAACTGACGGTAGAACAAAACTTGGTGCTGCATGCGCAATTGTTCCATGTTCCAGAAGCGGAACTGGATGAACGCATTGATGAAATGGTGCAGCGTTTTGATTTAAGCCAAGTTCGACACAGCCTACCGTCTAGTTTGCCGTTGGGTATACGTCAGCGTCTGTCGTTGGCGGTGGCAATGGTGCACAAGCCAGAACTCTTGATTCTGGATGAGCCTACGTCGGGTGTGGACCCTGTGGCGAGGGATGGCTTTTGGCGGTTATTGGTAGAGCTGTCACGTAGAGATAAAGTCACTATCTTTATTTCTACGCACTTTATGAACGAAGCGGCGCGTTGTGACCGTATGTCCATGATGCACGCTGGTAAAGTGCTGGACAGTGATGCGCCAGCCAAACTGGTAGAAAAACGCGGTGCTGCGACACTGGAAGAAGCTTTTATAGGCTACTTGCTGGAAGCCAGTGGTGAGTCCATGGAGAGCAAGCCTAGTGAGGCCGAAGCACTACACGAAGCCGTGGCCGAACCTGCTGCTACACCACATAAGCAGAAACGTTTTAGCCTGCAGCGGTTGTTGAGCTATACCTGGCGTGAAGCTTTAGAACTGCAACGTGATCCTATACGGGCTACCTTGGCGTTGGCGGGTTCGCTCATCATGATGTTCATCATGGGCTACGGGATTAGCCTAGACGTAGAAGACTTACGCTATGGGGTGTTAGACAGGGATCAATCGTCCATCAGTCAGAACTACACCTTGAGTTTGGCTGGGTCGCGCTACTTCATAGAACAACCGCCTATACAAGATTACGATGAACTAGATCAGCGCATGCGCAGTGGCGAGCTATCCCTGGCCATTGAGATTCCGCCGGGTTTTGGGCAGAGCGTGAAACGTGGTCAGAATGCAGAAATAGGGGTGTGGGTAGACGGTGCGATGCCTACGCGTGCAGAAACGATCCAAGGCTATGTGCAAGGTATACATCAGCACTGGTTGTTGGATCAGGCTCAGCAAGCAGGAATGGATTTCACGCTCCCAGCAGGCATAGAGTCGCGTTATCGCTATAACCCCGATGTACGCAGTTTGCCCGCTATGGTGCCCGTTGTGATTCCGTTGCTGCTGTTGATGTTCCCCGCCATGTTGACGGCGTTGGCGGTAGTACGCGAGAAAGAATTGGGTGCCATCATTAACCTGTACGTGACACCGGTCACCCGTTTGGAGTTCTTGCTAGGTAAGCAGATTCCCTACGTGTTGTTGGCATTGATGAACTTCCTGTGCATGTGCTTGTTGGCGGTGACGGTGTTTGGTGTGCCGATGAAAGGTAGTTTTGTGACGCTGTTCTTGGCGGCCTTGCTGTTCACCATCATTTCCACAGGGATGGGGCTGTTGGCATCAGCCATTACTCGTAGTCAGATCGCGGCCTTGTTTTTGGCGCTGATTGGTACCTTGATTCCCGCCGTGCAGTTTGCAGGCATGCTGAACCCAGTGTCTTCGCTAGAAGGGGTAGGGCGTTTGGTGGGGGATATTTATCCTGCCACCTACATGTTCATTATCAGTCGCGGGGTGTTTGGCAAGGGGTTGAACCTGCATGATTTGGCCACTACCTTTGTGCCGTTGTTGATTTCGGTACCGGTGATTATCGGGTTGTCGGTGCTGTTACTACGTAAGCAGGAGCATTGAGATGCGACAGTTACGCAATATCTTTCTGCTGGGACGTAAAGAGCTGTGGAGCTTGTGGCGTGACCCCATGCTATTGCTGTTGATTGTGTATATCTTCAGCGTGTCGGTGTACACCAGTGCTACGGCCATGCCTGAGACCTTGCATAATGCCGTGATTGCCATCGTGGATGAAGACGAATCTCCGTTATCCACACGTATTAGTTCGGCATTTTATCCACCGCAGTTCACCACACCACAACGTATTACGCTAAGTGATATGGATGCGGGTATGGATAGAGGGGATTACACCTTTGTGCTGAATATCCCTCCGGGTTTTCAGCGTGATGTGTTGGCAGGGCGTAGCCCTGATGTGCAGTTGAACGTGGATGCGACGCGTATGAGTCAAGCATTTACGGGTAATAACTACATCCAGCAAATTGTGAACGGCGAGGTGCAGGAGTTTGTGCAGCGTTACCGCGCAACTCAGGCGCTGCCTATTAATCTGGAAATTCGTCAGCGTTTTAACCCCACGCTTGAGCGCAGTTGGTTTGGTAGCATTGTAGAGGTGATTAACTCGGTCACGATGCTGTCCATCATTCTGACCGGGGCAGCACTCATCCGTGAGCGCGAGCACGGCACGATTGAACATTTGCTGGTCATGCCGGTCACACCAGGAGAGATCATGGTGTCCAAGATTTGGTCCATGGGGCTGGTGGTGGTGTTCGCCACCTTTACCTCCTTGATGCTGGTGGTGCAGGGGCTGTTGAAGGTACCTATAGAGGGTTCTATAGCGTTGTTCCTCTGTGGTGCAGCCTTATGTGTGTTTGCCATGACTTCGTTAGGTATTTACTTAGCGACCTTGGCGCGCAGTATGCCGCAGTTTGGTTTGCTGCTGGTGTTGATTTTATTACCGCTGCAAATGTTGTCGGGGGGGATGACGCCGCGTGAAAGTATGCCCTTGCTGGTGCAGAAAATCATGTTGGTGGCTCCCACTACGCACTTTGTGGAAATTGGACAGGCCATTCTTTTTCGCGGCGCAGGGCTTGCCGTAGTGTGGCCTGCATTTGTAGCCCTGTTAGCAATTGGGATTGTGCTGTTTTTGCTGTCGTTACGACGCTTCAGAAGCACGATCAACCAGATGGCTTAAGGCCGTTGGGGGCAAGGTGTAGCGGGTTGTTAACGTAGGGCCTTGGCGTCGTACAGCGGCATTTTTCAGATTGCTTTACTACTTTTGGAGAGAGCAAAAATGGCTAGTCGTAAACCCACTTCACCTTCCGAGAACACGCCTTTTTCGTGGGCATGGAATGCCGCTGAAGCGGGAGCAGAGTACGCCAAGGATTTCTGGCAACGTAGCGTGTTGTATGCCGATGTACGACGTCAGCGCGGTGACCAGTACCGTGAACACTTGGAAGAAGACGCTCCCACTGTATTGAAGTTCGAGTACGAGCAACTGTTGTGCGGCCAAGATTTGGCACGCCCCGTTAACTACTCCTTGATGCGCATTATTCCGCCTGCTGGTGTAAAAGTAGACGAGAAAAAACGCCCCTTCATTATTATTGATCCCAGAGCGGGCCATGGCCCAGGTATAGGTGGGTTCAAGGCTGAAAGTGAGATGGGAGCAGCTCTCAGTGCGGGCCACCCTTGCTACTTTGTAGGCTTTTTGCCTGATCCTGTGCCGGGTCAGACAGTAGAAGATGTCATTCGTGCAGAAGCAGAGTTTGTACGCCATGTAGGTAAGCTGCATGAGGATAGCGTGGGTAAGCCAGCGGTGATTGGTAATTGCCAAGCCGGTTGGCAGATCCTGATGACAGCGGCTCTATGGCCTGAACTGTTTGGTCCCATTATTGTGGCTGGTGCGCCGCTCTCGTACTGGGCTGGCGATAATCCTATGCGCTATAGCGGTGGTTTGCTGGGCGGTAGTTGGTTGACTGCCATGACCAGTGACTTAGGCGATGGTCGCTTCGATGGCGCGTGGTTGGTGGAAAATTTCGAGAATTTAGACCCCGCTAATACGCTATGGAATAAGCAATATAATTTATTTGCAAACGTCGATACGGAAGGCCCTCGTTATTTGGATTTCGAGAAATATTGGGGCGGCTATGTATTTTTAAATGACGTGGAAATGCAGTACATCGTCGATGAGCTGTTCATCGGCAATAAGTTGTCCACAGCACGTTTAATGACCTCAGACGGTCTACGTATTGATTTGCGTAATATCCGTTCACCCATACTGGTTTTCTGCTCACATGGCGACAACATTACGCCTCCGGGGCAAGCCTTAGGGTGGATTACGGATTTATACAGAAATGATGATGAAGTACTGAGTCATGACCAAACTATTGTCTACGCAACGCACGACAGTATTGGTCATTTAGGGATTTTTGTATCGTCGCGTGTAGGCAGCAAAGAATACCGAGAGTTCACCAGCCATATAGATACTATCGATTTGTTGCCAGCAGGTGTTTACCATGCCTCTGTAGAGGATTGTGATGAAGTACGCGCAGCATGCCCGGTAGATGACCCTTACATGCTGAAACTGCGACGTAGCAGTGTGGCTGAAGTACGTGACATTGTGCAGCCGGATCAGGAGTCCGAAAAGCGTTTCGCAGCCGCAGCTAAGGTATCAGAGATTAACTTGGCCCTGTATCGCAACCTGATGCAGCCGTGGGTGCGTGCATTTGCAACGCCCTATACTGCCTATTGGATGCAGACCTTGCACCCGCTACGTACCTCGTACGAGTGGTGGAGCAGCAATCATCCTTTTGCCGCATGGTTGGGTGAGCAAGCTGAACAGGTACGCGAGAACCGAGCTCCCGCCAGTGCGGACAATCCTTTCTTGTTATGGCAAGAGCAGGTGTCTGATGCGATTACTCGATTCCTGAATCACTACCGAGACAACCGCGACCAAGGCTATGCCGCTTTCTTTGACTCGGTATATGGTTCACCATTGATGCAGGCGTTGGCAGGGAGAGCGCTAGACGATACGTCCGATGTGCGACCGCACCCAGGTGATTGGCCAGAGCACAAAGCGTATGTGGAAGCGACCTTACGACACTTGTGTGAGCGTATGGATGAAGGTGGGCTGGCAGAAGCGGCTATACGTGCCATGTTCTATGTATTGAAGGAGCGTGGCGAAGCGGATGACAGGCATTTCCACTATGCTGAGCAGATGGATCAAGCGGGTTGGCTGAAAGGCAGTGAACGGCCAGCATTCCGTCAGCTATTGCGCGAACAAGCTTTGTTGCTGCACATGGATGAAAATGCAGCGATAGAGGCGATTCCTACGTTACTGAAAGATGCGACGCCTGATGCGGTTCGTAAGCTGGCAGAGTTCTTGTTGGGATTGGCACGTAGTAGTGAGAACCAGTTGTCCAAAGCAGAAGCTAAAGCTCTGGAACGTATCATTGTGATATTGGGGTCGGTATTGGAAAAGCAGGAACAAGCTGCCAAATTGACATCAACTGTTACAGAAGAAACTAAATCTATCCCAACTTCTATTCCTGTTAAAACTGCTAAGGCACGTAAAGTATCGACACGCGCTGCAAAGAAAACAGTTGCGAATATCAAACAGGAAAATGAAAAGAAATAATAAAATAATAATCTATTGATATAGATTAAGAAGAAATAAAAAAAAGCCCTGAATTTAATTCAGGGCTTTTTTAATATTCTTTACGAATATCGTGTCAGACTCAATTACAGAGCTTGCACGGATTTGGCTTGTGGGCCTTTTTGGCCTTCAGCTGGCTCGTAAGAAACGCGTTGGTTTTCTTGCAGAGATTTGAAGCCTGTACCGATGATATCGGAGTGGTGAACGAACAGATCTTTGCCACCGCTCTCAGGAGTGATGAAGCCGAAGCCTTTTTCGTTGTTGAACCATTTAACAATACCAGTTTCTGTTTGCATGATTGTTGCAATCCCTAAAAATGACGAGCTTGTGCTCTAAAAAAAGATTGTCAAGGTGTAAAAATCAGGCAACTGGTATATGGATACCGCATTGAACGAACTTACAACTAACTTGATAACCTACGAATCGAATCGTATTACGGGCATTGTTTGACGTCAAGCAGAACCCGTATACGAATACAATTATTAACGCATAAAATTGTTAATAGAGGCTACTGGTATTAATACTAGGAGCGTTTAAAGGTTGTGATATTTACGACCAATTTCTACGGTAGCTTTAAAAAAGCCATCTTTACTTCCGCAGTCATAGCGAGTGCCTTCGTATTGGCATGCAAATACATTACGAGATTTCAATAAACTAGCGATACCATCGGTAAGTTGAATCTCACCGCCAGCTCCTGGCTGAGTTTTACGCAAATGTTCAAAAATCTCGGGTTCCAGTACGTAACGGCCTACTACCGCTTGTGTGGATGGCGCATCTTCTGGGCGTGGCTTTTCCACAATACCGTGCAAGCGTGTAGCATTCGCATCTACGCTAGTGCCAGACACAATGCCGTATTTGCTGGTGTCTTGGCGATCAACTTGTTGCGTGGCCACAATGCTGCCGTTGTATTGATGGGCAGCTTCTACTAATTGGCGCGCTACAGGAGTTTGGGCGTCGATTAGGTCATCCGCCAACAACACTAAAAATGGCTCGTCACCCACGATAGGTGCTGCACACAATACAGCGTGTCCTAGCCCCAGTGGAGCAGGTTGACGTGTGTAAATACAGCTCACGTAGGGAGGGATAATGTTTTGTACACGCTCAAGTAGTTCGATTTTGTTTTTGCTGGCTAATTCGGACTCTAGCTCGGGCATGCTGTCGAAGTGATCTTCGATGGCGCGTTTATGACGTCCTGTAATAAAAATCAGTTCTGTAACACCCGCTGCGATAGCTTCTTCTACCGCATATTGAATTAACGGTTTGTCCACAACGGGTAGCATTTCTTTGGGCATCGCTTTGGTGGCCGGCAGAAAACGGGTACCAAGTCCCGCGACAGGGAAAACAGCTTTGCGTACAGGTTTCATAAAGGTAACAGCATCCAGAGTATGTGGTGTTAGGACTGGGGCAAGGCCGAGCCGACAGTAACCGCGTTCTCATGTACAAAGGGGGCGGGACTGATGCTGCGACCGTATTCACTAGGCTGAACACCAAAAAAGCCCTGACCGTAAGCCAGCAGCGCCACGTTTGCAATCAGGCAGAGCAGGGCGATGTATTTCATATGGCGATCAGAGAGTAGTGATGACTATGAATAATGTCAGGAATTGTAGCGCTTATGATCGCACGAATCTACGCGAGACGATTGGCAAGAATCGCTAAGCCATCTAGGGTAGGGGTGTCGTACCATACGGGTTCAGGCAATGATAAGGTCGTTACATGGTGCAGACGATGTAGTGTTTGCTCTAGTTCGGCTTCTACTAAAGATCTACCCCCACCGCTACAAAATAGCAATGGAGCATGCCCTGCCGCTTCTAAGGTGATGAGCCATTGACGCATCACTGCACCAGCTTGTGCCGCAGCGATGCCCGAGCTTATCGCAGCGGTAGTGTGGTCTGGAAAATCTTGCAGAGCCCCCGGTATGGCGTCTAGCCTAGCCGTATTTTGGCTGAGGGCTAGTTGCATCAACTGTGGGCCGGGCAGGATCAAGCCACCTTTGAACTCATGACCACCGGCGTGGGGCACAATAGCGTCAACGGTAGTGGCTGTACCAAAACTGACATGCAAGAAGGCAGAGTGAGGGGCATGGGGCTGTAACCCTATGGCGGACACCCATCGGTCAGAACCTAAGCGCTCCGGCTGTTGATACTGATTAAGCAAGGTCTGGCATGGGGTATCACCGGTTTGCCACTGAATAGAGGGCACGTGATGCGCATGCAGTAATGCTTGTACTTGCGCGGCCAAGGCTTCGCTGGCCACATTAACACCGATGGCTCCAGTGGCTGGTGAGCTTAGATGCTGGGTTAGCCATGTAGCGATAGGGCTAAGGTCGGTATGTGGGCATGCCAAGGTTAAGGGCAACCGTGAGTGGCTGTCCGTATCCAGTAGCCCCATTTTGACGCGTGTATTGCCAATGTCTATCAGTACATACATGGTGTTCTTTCCATTAGCGTGGTGTGGAAGGTCTGACCGACACTTCACCCACAGACACTACCTGTGTACCCAGTGCATTACGCATCATTAATTGCCCTTGGGCGTTAACACCCTGAGCAATACCGGTTTGTAGAATTTTATCGTTGTGCACGATATTGATGGTTTGGCCTAATAAAGCGTCTACCTGTGAAAAGCGCTCTGGCAACGAGGCAAAACCGTAAGCGGTGGCCTCATTCATGGCGGTGTATAAACCAGATGCCATGGCGGCAACTAAATCACTAGGGCGATGAGCGGGCATATCGGCACATTCGTTGCTAATGCTTTCCCAATCAGCGACAGGGCGCTGCAAAGACTCGCTGAGTGATTGTGCATCATTCAAGTTCAGCCCTATGCCGATGACGACTACATGGTGATCTTTACTTTCAGGGGCGGTGCTAGCTCTGGTGACTTCCGTCAGGATGCCAGCGAGTTTCGCGTCATACCACAGCAAATCATTGGGCCATTTAAGTTTGAGTGCTACGCGGTGGCGCTCGGGCAGTAAGTTGCGCAAGGCCTCGCATGCGACTACTCCACATAACGGCGATAAGGTCGCCAGAGCATGGGGAGGCACAAAAATGTCAAATGCACAGGAGAACATCAGGTGAGCACCCTCACGGTTCTTCCAAGTACGACCTGCGCGCCCTCTACCCCTATCTTGTAAGTGAGCGCCACGCAGCCATGGGCGTAGCGAGGGATTATCTTCCCTCGCCCATTGCAGTAAATCGGCGTTGGTGGAGTCAGTACGGTCTACCCATTCAATACGTCGGAATTGAGGCAGAGCTTGGCGTAGCTGGGACACCATGCGACTGGGAGAAGTTAAGGAAGGCGCATGTTCAGACATGGTAATGACAGCGAGAAGTAGAAGTTCCGTTAGAATGCAGAATACATGTATCGCTATTATGGCATTTTGTGAGCTATGACACAGATTCGGAACGTGGTTTTTAACGGAGAGGCGGGTGCGATTGACTGCGCCGTGGATTGGCCTGAAGGCACGCCTCGTGGTTGGGCATTGGTGTTACACCCGCACCCTTTGCATGGTGGCGCCCGGAATAACAAGGTAGTGACTACCATTGCTAAAGCCTGTACTCAGCATGGCTTGGTGGTAGTGCGGCCAGATTTCCGTGGGGTGGGTGCATCGGCTGGCAGTTTTGATCATGCCAAGGGTGAAACTGCTGACATGCGTTTGTTGGTGCAGCAATTCCAAGCGGCTTATCCCGAGTTGGCCGCAGGAAAATGGGCGTTGGCAGGGTTTTCATTTGGTACTTCGGTCGCTGCGCAGCTGTATTCCTGTTTGGCTGAAGAGCAGCAGCGTGTTCCAGACGCATTAATTCTGACGGGGCCCGCAGTAGAGCGTTTCCGTTTCCGTGAGTTGATGATTCCTGCCCATACCTACTTGTTGCACGGTGAGGTGGATGAGGTAGTACCCTTATCCGAAGCCATGGACTTTGCTAGGGCTCAAGATTTGGCCTTGACCGTGCTGCCCGATTCCTCTCACTTTTTCCACGGCAAGCTGGTACAGCTGCGTGAGTTGGTCGCTCAGCAATTGCAATTATTTGCCTGAGACAAAGCTGGGTGTAAAAAATTGTATGCGGGACAGGGGCTAAGCGTGCTGCGCTCCTGTCATCTGCTTATAATGGGATGCAGCCGCCCGGCGTGGCCATTCAGAAATCAATCCGGAAATTACGCCAGTCTCATGAAATTTTTGTCCCGAATTCGTTCCAAGCTGAGTGTACGCACTCAGCCCATTACTCCTTTATTTATGCGCAAAAAAGTGGCAGCCGCTGTGATCGGTGTGCTGAGCTTTTCGTTGCCTGCCGCCGTTGCTCCCGTTTTTGCGATTGAACCAGGTGTGGTGCAAACTGTAGGCCAGCTTTCTACTATTCCCGCTCCTACTCTGGGCGCTACAGCATGGTTGAGCTTGGATGCTAATAGCGGCCAAGTTATTGCCGCGCAAGGGCTGGATGAGCAGGTAGAGCCTGCTTCACTGACCAAACTCATGACCGCTTTCTTGGTTTTTGAGGCCTTGGAAAAAGGGCGTTTGAGTTTAGATCAGTTGGTGCCTATCTCTGAACATGCATGGCGTACTGAAGGTTCCCGTATGTTTGTGGAGCCTAATACCCAAGTTAGCGTCAATGATCTGCTGCAAGGCGTGATCGTGCAGTCTGGTAACGATGCGACAGTTGCCTTGGCAGAAGCAGTTGCTGGTAGCGAAGAAGCTTTTGTAACGCTAATGAATGAGGAAGCAGCCAGACAGGGGCTGACCCAAACGCATTTTGAGAATGCTAGCGGTTTGCCCGGCGCGACTCATCTGACCTCTGTGCGTGATTTGGGTACGTTGGCACAAAATTTAGTGCAACGTTTTCCACAGCACCTGCACTACTACGGCCAAAAAGAATTTGAGTACAACAAGATTAAACAGCCTAACCGCAACCGTTTGCTGTGGTTGGACAATACCGTTGATGGCCTGAAAACGGGGCACACCAACTCTGCTGGTTACTGCTTGGTGTCTACGGCAGTGCGTGATGGTCGTCGCATTATTTCGGTAGTGGTAGGTACAGCGAACGATGCAGCACGTACAGAAAACAGCTTGAAGCTGCTGAACTGGAGCTTCCAAAACTTTGAAACGGTAGAGCTGTACGGTGCGAGACAACCCGTGGTCAGTGCACGTGTGTGGGAAGGCGAAGCCGAATCAGTAGGTCTAGGCGTGACCAAACCTGTGATGATTACGGTTCCTCGTGGTCGTGCTGGTGAGTTGCAGCCTGTAGCCGAGTACGCTCAACCCCTGATTGCCCCCGTTGCGGATAACGCTAAAGTGGGTCAGGTAAAGCTGATGCTGGGCGATACCGTTTTGCGTCAGGATGATTTGGTGGCCTTGGAAGCTGTGCCTCAAGCAGGCTTTTTTGGTCGTATGGCGGATAAAGTCCGCATGTGGTTTGAGTAAATATTATGACTGGAATCATTCCTCCTGAAGATTCGCTGATCGAATACCCTAGCGAATTCCCTATCAAGGTGATGGGTAAATCCGTACCAGAATTTGCTGAGGTTTTGACAGCACTGGTGCTAGAGCATGACCCTGTGTTTGATATCACAACTATTGAGTCGCGTCCTAGCAAGAACGGGAATTACGTAGGCCTGACCTTCCGCATCACGGCCACCTCGCGTGAGCAATTGGATAATCTGTATCGTGCGTTGCACGGTCATCCATTGGTTTCCATGGTGTTGTAATGGCCGAGATGCTCACACCGGTGATACGCCATTTAGGTACGGACATCAGTTACGACGAGACATGGCAGGCCATGCGACGTTTTACTGAGCAGCGTACAGCAGACACGCCGGATGAGTTATGGGTGCTAGAGCATGCCCCGGTCTATACACTGGGGCAGGCAGGCATGGAAAGCCACGTCTTAAATGCAGCGGGTATTCCGTTGGTGCGTTCTGACCGAGGTGGTCAAGTGACGTATCACGGGCCTGGGCAGGTCGTGGTGTACTGCCTTATCGATTTACGCAGAATAGGTTTATACGTAAAAGCGTATGTAGCAATGCTAGAGCAAGCCATTATCGATGTGTTAACGTCGGTAGGCTTGGATCAGGCATGTAGAAAAGTGGGCGCGCCCGGTGTGTATGTGCCGGGTAGTTGTGTCAGCCCTGTGGTAGCCCCGCCAGACGAACTGGTGAAAATAGCCGCTTTAGGCGTGAAGATCCGCAATGGCTGCAGTTATCACGGCTTAGCGTTAAATGTGAATATGGATTTGAATCCGTTTTTGGGGATTAATCCGTGTGGATATCAAGGACTGCAAACCAGTGATCTACAGCACTGTGGTCTGCAATTGAGTACGGAAAAAGCAGGTGA
The DNA here is from genome assembly GCF_050487225.1 of Paenalcaligenes sp. Me131. Taxonomy (NCBI): domain Bacteria; kingdom Pseudomonadati; phylum Pseudomonadota; class Betaproteobacteria; order Burkholderiales; family Alcaligenaceae; genus Paenalcaligenes; species Paenalcaligenes sp. Me131. The sequence continues at coordinate 580,467 of NZ_JBKQGY010000002.1, read as the reverse complement.
GCTGCTCGTTTCGACTTTACAACAGGCCTTGTCCTATGCCGCAAAGCAGCATGAGTATTGCTCTGCCTGAGAGCGGCGAACATGATACCCTAGATTCTTAGTTGGCTTTATACGTGCGTGTAGAGCCCATAATTTTGCTTTTGTATACCTTGCGGTGCTTGCTTTATGACTACCCTAGATACCACTGCTGAACGTAAACCTACGGTGCGTGCTCGAGAAGAGCTGTACGACCCTACGGCTAAACAGACAGCACAGGCCAAGACATCACGTATCCCTATTAAAATCGTGCCTGTTGAGCGCTTGAAGAAACCAGAGTGGATTCGGGTTAAGGCGGCTGCACCCAACTCACGTTTCCACGACATTAAAAAGATTCTGCGTGAAAGCAATCTGTTTAGTGTGTGTGAAGAAGCTACCTGTCCAAACATTGGCGAGTGCTTTGGTAAAGGTACGGCAACGTTCATGATCATGGGCGAAAAATGTACCCGTCGTTGCCCGTTTTGTGATGTGGGCCATGGTAGACCAGACCCTCTAGATCAAGATGAGCCTCGTAACTTGGCGAGCGCCATTGGCAAAATGCGGTTGTCCTATGTGGTGATCACATCTGTAGACCGTGACGACTTGCGCGATGGTGGTGCTGCTCACTTTGCGGAGTGTATTACCGAGATTCGTACGCAATCCCCCAAAACTTCTATTGAAGTCTTGGTGCCAGACTTCCGTGGTCGTTTGGACAAAGCGTTGGACATCATGCAAGAGACACCTCCTGATGTGATGAATCACAACTTGGAAACTGTGCCTCGTTTATACAAACAAGCCAGACCTGGTGCAGATTACCTGCATTCGTTGAAGCTGCTGAAAGAATTTAAAGATCGTTGCCCAACTGTTCCTACTAAATCAGGTTTGATGGTGGGCTTGGGCGAGACTGACGAAGAAATCCTAGAAGTGATGCGCGACATGCGTGCCCACAATATTGATATGTTGACCATTGGGCAGTACTTGCAGCCGTCTGAGCACCACTTACCGGTGATGCGTTACGTTACACCAGAGCAATTTAAGGCTTTTGAAGAGGCTGCTTACGAAATGGGCTTTACCCACGCGGCAGTAGGTGCGATGGTGCGTTCGTCTTACCATGCTGATCAGCAAGCAGAACAAGCAGGTGCTTACGCGGCTGGTTAAGTTGCTCTGACACCTAGTAGTTCTATGCAAACCCCTAGTCGTTGACTGGGGGTTTGTTTTTTGGGCAAGCGATACCGTGTTTTGTGGCCTAAGGCTCATGAAACCAGTCGCTGAGCAGTGAACCTCTACGGTTAATACTGATAACTTATTTAGGCTGTGAACGTTGCCGTAGAAAGACTGTATTCATCGCACACGCTGGGGAACTGCAGGAATACTTTTTGTGATTTGTACACCAAATCAAAAAAGTTTCCTCTCCGTCCCCCCCGAAGGTTCTGGATTTTGGCAGGCTTGCTGTCCTTTCTTACGTGGGAGTCCTGTCTGTTGTAACAGTTATCTGCCTACTGCCTTGAGCACGTAACAGATCCGAGCAAAGCACACTACTAAGACGCTACTCCATATTTTCTACAGTTTTCCAGGTAGAAGTAGGACTACAGCGCTGCTAGCACTTCCCATGAGCTACTACAGAAAGACGACTTACTGCCAGTAGCTACCAAAGCAAAGGCCGTGGCAAGCGATGAAGGGAAGGCGGAGGGAAGTATTTTTTTATTTGGTGTACAAATTAAAAAATACTTTCGCAGCCTAAGGCTACGGCAGCTAGTCTTTGATTCGTGGGCTTCTTATCCTTACTACGCATAACCCATCCTAGGTTATGAGTCGCTGACATGAGAATCCCACAGAAGCTCACCACCTTGATAGTAAGCAAGTATTACAAACTTCAAATGGTCTACAGTGTAAGTAGAAGCTCGTTACTGAGCTGGTGCTCGTAGAGCGCTAGATGTTGTCATGTTTGTGGGGCATGATAGCAGTCACTATCCAATACCCTTTCTAGGAGAGTCTTATGGGACGCGTAGCAGAAAAAGTAGCATTGGTAACTGGGGGCGCTTTAGGCATTGGTCGTGCAACGGCCGAATTGCTGGCTCGTGAAGGTGCGAAGGTTGTGGTCACGGATGTGAAGCAAAAAGAAGGCGAAGAGGTAGTCGCACGTATCAAGGCACAAGGTGGTGAGGCCATTTTTGTGCAGCACGATGCGTCTAGCGAAGAGCAGTGGAAAGCGGCTATCGCTGAAAGCTTGAAAGCCTTTGGTAAGTTGAACATTGTGGTGAACAACGCGGGTATTGCGTTAGGCAAAACGGTAGAAGACACTACGCTCGCTGAGTGGCGAAAAGTCCAAGAAATTAACCTAGATGGCGTATTTCTAGGCACCAAATACGGGATTGAAGCACTGCGTAAAAGCGGTGGCGGCTCGATTGTGAACTTGTCGTCTATTGAAGGCCTAGTAGGTGACCCAGGTTTGGCGGCGTATAACGCCAGTAAAGGCGGGGTACGTATCTTCACCAAATCGGCAGCATTGCATTGCGCACAAGCTGGTTATGGCATTCGTATTAACTCGGTACACCCAGGCTATATCTGGACACCGATGGTGGCCGGGCTGGCTGAAAGTGAGCAAACCGAGAAATACAAGCGTTTGGTGAGTCTGCACCCTATTGGGCATCTGGGTGAGGCGGATGATATCGCCTACGGTATTTTGTATTTGGCGTCTGATGAGTCCAAGTTTGTGACTGGCTCTGAGCTGGTGATTGATGGCGGCTATACCGCGCAATAATCGAGTAAAGCTTAACGCTCTGTAACTTTCTGATGTACATGAAGGGGGATTGTGGCATGATTTGTCGCAATCTCACCTTTCTCAAGGAGTTCTCATCATGATACGCAAACCTTTATCGGCCATGCTGTGTGCGGCAGCGCTGGTTGCTGGCCCTGTTGTCTTTTCCGAAGCAGCATACGCGTGTACCCGTTTGGTGTATCACGGTGCAGACAATCAAATCGTGACAGCGCGTTCTATGGATTGGAAAACCTCCATTGATACGAACTTGTGGATTTTCCCACAAGGGATGAAGCGCTCCGGTGAGGCGGGAAGTAATTCGTTGGAGTGGACGTCTAAGTACGGTAGTGTGATTGCATCGGGCTACGATATTTCCACGACCGACGGCTTGAACGAAGCGGGCCTGTCAGCCAGCGTGCTGTGGTTGGTAGAGTCTGAATACCCTGTGCGTGATGAAGGCAAACCAGGTTTAACCATTGCCGCGTGGGCGCAGTATGTACTGGATAACTTTGCGACCGTGTCTGAAGCTGTGGCTGAGTTGGAAAAAGAGCCTTTCACCCTGATCACCGATAACGTGCCAGGTGAGCAGCGTTTGGCGACACTGCACCTTGCGATCTCTGACGCCAGTGGCGACAGCGCCATTGTGGAGTACATAGACGGCAAGCAGCATATTCATCACAGTTCTGAATACCAAGTGATGACCAACTCGCCTACCTACGACAAGCAGTTGGCAATGAATGAGTACTGGGAGCAAATTAGTGGCACAGTGATGTTGCCAGGGACTAACCGTTCAGCAGACCGTTTTGCCCGTGCATCGTTTTACGTGAATGCTATCCCTAAAACACCTAACCAACGTGAAACTATCGCGAGTGTGTTTAGCGTGATTCGTAACGTGTCGGTGCCTTACGGCATTACTACACCGGATCAACCGAATATCTCGTCTACACGCTGGCGTACGGTAGCAGACCAAAAACGTCTGCATTATTTCTTTGAGTCAGCCCTTACACCCAATACTTTCTGGGTAGACTTGAGCAAGTTTGATTTGTCTGAAAAGAGCGGCAAAGTGTTGAAGCTGGAACTGGGCCCAGACCAGACTACCATCTACTCCGGCATGGTGAATGCTGAGTTTAAAGAAAGTAAGCCATTTCAGTTTTTAGGCGTATAAGCCTGTTGTGGTTAGGCCCCATGCATGCGTGGGGCCGTCCAATAGCCCTATGGTGTGGTGTAGAATCATGGCTTTTGCACCCCTATCGCCATGCAACCCACTACATCCACTCAGGTTGACGATACGCAGCTTGTGTACGGTCCGTACGATAAGCCTCGTCCTTGGATCAGCTTTTTCGCTGCACTCCAACACTTATTAGCCATCATTGTGCCCATCGTGACGCCCGGTCTGCTGATTTGTCAGGCGTTGGGAGTGTCGGCACACGATACAAACTTAATCTTGTCTATGTCCTTGGTGATCTCCGGGATTGCGACGTATGTGCAAAGCAAACGCTTCGGACCGTTTGGTGCGGGCTTGCTGATCGTGCAAGGTACAAGTTTCAACTTTGTGGGTCCGTTGATTGCGGGTGGCGCATTGATGGTGAAACAGGGCACACCTGTAGAAACCGTGATGGCGACTATCTTTGGCGTGGTGATTGCCGGCTCGTTTATTGAGATTGGTGTATCACGCATATTGCCAGTGATTCGTAAGTTAATTACCCCATTGGTAACGGGTACGGTGGTGCTGCTGATTGGTTTAACGCTGATTAAAGTGGGTATTATCAGCATGGGCGGCGGCTACGGCGCAATGGGTAATGGCAGCTTTGCGAGTGGCGAGAACTTGCTATTGTCGTGCTCGGTGCTGGTGATCATCATCGTGTTGAACCGTATTCCTGTGGTGTGGGTACGTAGTGCAGCTATTGTGATTGCGTTGGCGGTGGGCTATGCCATGGCGGCCTACTTGGGTCGTTTGGATTTCAGTGGCTTAGAAAAAGCGGCCACGTTCCAAGTTCCTGTGCCACTGCACTTTGGTTTGGATTTCTCGTGGGGACTATTTATCCCTATGATCGTGATTTATCTGGTGACTTCCTTGGAAGCCATTGGTGATGTGACAGCGACCAGTAAGATTTCCCAAGAGCCTGTAGAAGGCCCTGTATGGATGCAGCGTATTAAGGGTGGTGTGTTGGTGAACGGTGTGAACTCGCTGTTGGCCGGTATTTTCAATACCTTCCCAAGCTCTGTGTTTGCACAGAATAACGGCGTGATTCAGCTAACTGGCGTGGCCAGCCGTCACGTAGGTATTTGGATTGCCGGTATGTTGGTGATTCTGGGCTTGTTCCCCGTCGTGTCTGGCGTATTGCAAGCTGTACCTGAGCCAGTGTTGGGTGGCGCAGTAATGGTGATGTTTGGTGCGGTAGCTGCGTCGGGGATCAACATTCTGGCTGGTACCACATTGGATCGTCGTTCTCTGCTGATTATTGCGGTATCTCTAGGCTTGGGCTTGGGCGTGTCTGAAGTACCTGAGCTGTTGGCAAATGTGCCAGAAGGCGTACGTAATGTACTGGGTTCTGGTGTGGCCACGGGTGGTATTTGTGCGCTGTTGATGAACTGGTTCTTGCCAGATCGCTCGCACAAAGAGGCGTAACTTTCTCGCTTAGCTATAGCGGTGGTTAGTCATGCAAACACCCCAAACGTCATGCTGCGTTTGGGGTGTTTTTATTCGCACTGGTGCGTGCAGTGGGGGTTAGCCCGTTAGCTGAGAGGCAACCAGTCGTTTAAACGGTTGTAGGGCATCGGCGGCTTTAAGCACTGTTTTTCGCAAGAAACGAGCCGGTGCCAGATCGTTGGTGTACAGCGCAATTACCATGTTTGTAGCAGCGTACAAAGGTAAGCTGCTGCGTCTGTGGGCATGGGTATAGCTTTGTAGTAGCTCAGCAGAGGCAATGTCTTTACCTTGTTGGAAGGCTGTGATTACGCGTTCGCTTAGGTGTTTAACGCTGAGCGCGCCTAGATTAAAACCGTGAGCGGTAACAGGGTGCATCCCAACGGCTGCATCGCCAATGAGGGCAAAACGTGGGTTATGGAAACGGAAGGCGTAAGCCCCCACTAGTGGATACACATTGCGTTCACTGATGCGTTGCATAGTACCCAGCTGGTATTCATACCGCTGGCTAATGTCTTGATCAAAGGCCTCGTCATCCAAGCGCTGTAATGCTTGCATGGCATGGTGGGGCAGGGTGAGTACTACAGAGGCTTGTTGGCCGTTTAACGGCAGTAATGCGCGTGTTTGACCATAGCCAAACCATTCCCAAGCCACATGATCGTGTGGGATTTCATGTTTAACTCTGAACACCATCATGCTCTTACCGTAGTCGTGCATTTGGGCGGGAATGCCTTGTGCTCTACGGGTTTCCGAAAAACGGCTATCTGCGGCGACGAGCAAACGGCTGCTAATCGTACGACCATCCTCTAGCTCCACTTCAGCGCCATGTGAGTGCGTGCGGGTACGGCGTATCTGTATGCTGTCCAGAATGTGTACACGCTCTTGTGTGGCGCATTGTTTGAAGGCTGCCTGACGGATCAGGTGGTTGGGGATAAGCCAACCCAACTGCGACTGTTTGCCCAGATCAGCACGAATGTTCATGCCTTTGAGTGCATGGCCATCCAAGACTTTGGCGTGACGTAAGTCGGACACTTCTTCGGCAGGAAAATGCTCCCATAGTCCCCAGTCTTGCAACAAGCGTTGAGATTCGTGGGTCAGCGCAATTTCACGTCCGTCAAATGCGGGATCAGCCAGTGCTTCGCGTGGTTGTCGTTCCAGTACTGCCACGTCCATGCCTGCGCGAGCCAGTGTGTAGGCTAAGCACAATCCTGTCGGCCCTGCCCCGACAATAGTTACGTCTACATTCATGTCACCATACCTTTATAGTGTGAAGTCAGTCTCAGCCATTCTAGGGGTTAGAGCGCGTAGTGGCTTTGATCTGTGCTAAGAGATGTGAGGACGAAAAATGTGGTCAAGAGCGGCACCTCACTGCGGTATGGGGAAGTTCTGACTGTACATACAACAAAGGCGTTATCAAGCTTGCTCTTGTATAACGCCTTGTGTTGACCCGTTGGGGCAGGAGCTAGCCTGTTATACCTGTGCGCACTGCACCTGGGATACTTGGCTTTCGGGTGGCACATCACGTGTCAGCCAGACGTTACCGCCAATCACAGAACCTCGACCAATGGTTACGCGGCCTAGAATGGTAGCGCCTGCGTAAATCACCACATCGTCTTCAACGATAGGGTGACGAGGGTTACCTTTGACCAATGAGCCATCATCTGACACAGGAAAGCGCTTAGCGCCCAGTGTGACTTGCTGATACAGACGTACATTGCGGCCAATAATGGCGGTTTCACCAATAACTACACCCGTGCCGTGGTCAATAAAGAAGCTCTCACCAATCTGTGCACCGGGGTGTATGTCTATACCCGTTTGCGAGTGCGCGATCTCGGTAATCAAACGAGCGAGTAAGGGAACGCCACGTTTGTATAACGGGTGGGCTATACGGTGGGCAATAATGGCGGTCACCCCGGGATAGCACAGCAGAACTTCTGAGGTGCTGCCTGCAGCAGGGTCACCTTGATAGGCGGCACGTATGTCGCTGACTAATAGCGCACGTACAGCAGGCAGTTCAGCAGCGAATTCGCGCGTAATGGCGATGGCTTCTTGCTCTATGCTGTCGTCATCACAGTTCTCGCGGCCCGGTACAAAACAGAGTGCGCGTCGCACTTGTTCTACCAAAATGGCTAGCGTGGAACTGAGGGTAGTGCCTACGTAATAATCGATGGTTTCAGCCGTAAGATCGGCGTGACCGTAGTGTGTAGGGAACATCGCGGCAGACAAGCCTTTGACGATGCCTTGTACAGCTTCACGAGAAGGTAGTTCACGCACGCGGCCCAAGTAGCGAATTTTATGGGTAACTTCACGAGACTCACGCAATGCCGCCACAATGTTCTCAACTCCCCAATGAGAGTGGGCAAGGCTGGCACGCTGAGCGGGGTTGGATCTGGAGTTCATATACATACCTAAAATGACATGTGTATATTATGTGTCTTGTGCACTCATTCAGGAAGCCCCTCATGTTCGAAGATGCAGAAACCGACCCTTGTTTAAGCAAAGAAGAGGCACAACAGCGCATTGCTGAGTTGCGTACCGCCTTGCAGCACCAGCAGTATCGTCGCTTGCATGAACAGAAACAAAGTTTGTTGATTGTGGTGGCGGGTATAGATGGCGCAGGTAAGGGTAGCGCCATCAACCAGTTAAATACATGGTTGGACCCTCGGTATGTGCATACCTTAGCGTATGGCAAGCTGACGTCCGGTGAGGCAATGCGTCCTGCTATGTGGCGGTATTGGCGCGATTTACCCACTAAGGGCAGCATAGGGTTAGTGTTTGGGTCGTGGTATGCCTCGTTGTTGAGTGAAGCGGTACGTAAGCGACCTGATCACGACAAGATCATGTTGTACGCTACATTGATCAACCGTTTTGAAGCCATGTTGGCCGCAGAAAATGTACAGGTGGTAAAGCTGTGGTATCACTTGTCCAAACAAGCGCAGTACGAGCGTACGCAGCGTTTATTGGCGGATCCGGCTACGGCCTGGCGGGTGACCAAGGCTGATCTGAAAGTACAGAAGAAGTTCGAGCGTTTACGCCATGCGGCACAAACCACCTTAGAGCTGACTACACGTAGTTATGCGCCTTGGGTCATCGTACCTAGTGCTGATGACAACTTACGTGCTGTGCGCACCGCTGAAGTCGTGTTGCATGCATTGCAACAGCCAGTGGGCCAAGCTATTCATCTAGATGAGGCGCTTGCTTTGCCTATGGCAGCGCACAAAGCCACATTGCGTGGGGTAAATTACCGCACACAATTGAAAAAAGATAACTATGCAGAGCAGTTAAGTCATTGGCAGGGGCGCTTAGCTCAAGTGGTGCGTAGTGATACGTTTAAAGAGCGTTCCTTAGTCTTGGCTTTTGAAGGCCAAGATGCTGCAGGTAAAGGGGGGGCGATACGCCGTGTTACGGAGGCCTTGGATGTGCGTAGTTATGCGGTGCATCCTATTGCGGCCCCCTCAGCAGAAGAGCTGGCGCGTCCGTATCTATGGCGGTTCTGGCGATCGTTGCCACGTCATGGGCACGCGGCTATTTTTGACCGTTCTTGGTATGGGCGAGTCTTGGTGGAGCGGGTAGAAAAACTGATCAGTCCTACGCGGTGGCGTCAGGCATACGACGAAATCAATAGCTTTGAGTCGCAAATGGTGGCCAATGGCACGGTGGTGATTAAGTTTTGGCTGGCGGTATCCAAAGGGGAACAGTTGCGCCGTTTTCAAGAGCGCGAGGACTCCCCCTTCAAACAGTACAAGATCACCGAGGACGACTGGCGCAATCGCAAAAAGTGGTCGGCTTACCATACTGCCACTGAAGACATGCTGACGCACACCAACACCTTGTTGGCCCCTTGGTATATCATCCCTGCAGACGACAAACGTTACGCACGTGTAGAGGTGCTAAAGCATATTGTGTTAACGCTGGAAGGGTTGGATAAACAAGAGGTGTTGTATAGTGAGCCGCCAGTTCTGCAGCAAAGTAGCGAGATCCTGTGAGGGGGATCGGCAATTAATGAAAAGATTACAATAGTATTACAGAGCAGGTCGGGATAAAGGGTATAATTTATTTTTTACCCATTTATCCTGAATTTCTTGAGTGTTGTGAATACTAAAAATCATTTAAATCAAAAAGAGGGCACTACAGAAATAGATTTATCAGAATTAATACGGTCTTTAGGACAGCAGTGGAAATTGATTGCCGGTATTATGGCAGCAGTATTTTCCTTAGCAGTAGTGTATGTGATTGTGGCGAATCCGGTATACCAAGCTAAAAGTGTTCTGCGCGTCGCTGAGCTTCGAGATTTGGACCGTTTAAATCTGTTGGATCTGTATTCTCTAGATCGAGAAGTTGCATTACAACAGATAGGGAACGAGTTAGAGTCGTACAGCACACGACTGGATTTCTTCCGTGAGAACCCTGAGCTGTTCAAAGCCCTGGAAAGTCCAATTCGCTCGTTAGAACAGTCATTTGATGTGTTCAACGAGGATGCCTTTACCGTCACACGATCTGCGCAACAGCAGAAAGATGGGCAACAGCGTAGTCGCTACGTAGAGATCGTGATGGAGTACTCAGGCGGATTGAATGGGCCGGTAATCCTCAATAACTTAGTGTCTTATGTGCATGCGCAAGAACAAGAGCGTGTGAAGTCTGACGTGTCAGCGTTGGCAGACAATCGTATTGAGCGCCTAGAGCGTCAGCTAAATACCGCCTTGGTGGGCTACCAGGCAGCGGTAGAGATGGAGGTCGCACAACTGCGTGAGCAAGACATACTCAAGCAAAATGAGCTAGAGGATGAACTTAATGCGTTGCGACTAGAACTTAAAAATCAGCGATTAAACAGACTAGAAAAGCTTAACGAAGCTATTTATATTGCGACAGAATTGGGAATTAAAAACCCCACTACATTAGCAAGCCTTTCTCAAGAACAGCAGCAACGAATAAATGCTAATGTTATTCGCGCTGAAATTAATGCTCAAAATAAAGACCCGTTATACTTCATGGGAACTAGAGCGTTATTAGCTGAAAAAGAAATATTAAGCTTACGTGAATCTGATGATTTTATGGAGCCACGTATAGCGCAAATATATAAAGAATTAGAGTTATTGAAAAATAATAGAAGAGTAGAAATGTTATTGGCCCGTGATAACGAAAAGCTTTTCTTGGAATCTAATTCACAAATTCGTTCAGATATTGCACGTTTACAAGAATTAAAATCTGATCTGGGTAATTTGCGTTTGGTACGTTTAGATCAAGTAGCGGTAGAACCTGTAGCGCCTGTGCGCCCTAAACGGTTGTTGATTTTATTGTTGAGCCTCGTACTAGGTGGGATACTTGGTGTGAGTGTTGCTCTAGGTCGTAGCCTACTGAGACAGCGATAGGTACATAGGTCTATAGCGAGTTGAGTGGGTAGCCCTTTACTTCTATGAGGTGAAGGGCTTTTTATTGCCACGTATATGAGAATGGTTTTTATTTACGACAATAAAAGATAAAGAAGGGATAATTTTGTCCATTTATTGATCGTTTAAAATCGCAATCTTCGTTACAGTTCATAAAATATGATTGTCTATAAGGTAACGAGATGATTCTTAACCTTGTAAAATATATTCGTTTATACTTCGGCGATGTACTATAAAAAGAACAGCACGGCAGTCTACATTCCATATAACAAGTTTCAGGTATATACGCACAGTGAGTGAAAACAGCACAAAGCAGCCGAATAACGGTATGGCGACAGATGAAATTGATTTGCTGGGATTATTTAGCGCGATATGGAAACAGCGCTTATTAATCTTGGCAATTACACTGGCTGTGACAGTTTGTGCAGCACTGTATGCCTTTCTGGTAACGCCGCAATATCAAGTTAAAAGTGTCTTGCGAATTGCGCAGCTCAAAGACTTGGATAGGTTGAACTCATTGGGTTTGATGGAGTTGGATGGTACGGCCGCTCTAGAGATGGTTGGGCAAGAGCTAGAGTCGTATAGACTGCGCCAAGAGTTCTTTGACGAACATCCTGATCTTTTTGAGAAGTTGAAAAAGGGCGATCTGAGTGCTGAGCAGGCTTTTGCGCAATTCAACGATGAAGCCTTTAAGGTACTGTGGCCACCTATTCCGCCTAAAGGCGCAACACAAACTAATGTGTACGTTGGGTTGGAAATGACTTATCCAGCAGGTCTGGATGGCGCCAAAATACTGAATGAGCTCGTGCGTTTTGTATTGCAAAGAGGACAAGATCGCGTCAAACAAAACATTGATGTGTTGATTACCAACCGTATAGAGTTGCTGCAGCGTAAGCTGCGTTCTGCAAAAGTGGCCTATGAGGCGTCAATCGAGTCACAGATAGAGAACTTAAAAGAGCTGGATACGCTGAAACGTCAGCAGTTGGAAGACGAGTTGGTTGCGTTGCGTTTAGAGCTGAAAATCCAGCGTCAGAACCGTCTGGCAGCTCTGAATGAGGCTATTGAGATTGCACAGAAACTGGGCATAGAAAACCCGACCACCTTATTAGGCATGTCGCAAGCTATGTCGCCATCACGAGCAGCGACTAGCGTGATCAGCACAGGGGTAGCCGGACAAGAAGAACCATTGTATTTCTTAGGCACTCGCGCGTTACGTGCTGAACGCGAAACGCTGCTAGCGCGAGAAACCGACGATTTTGAGGCACCACGTATTGCTGAGATCTTCAAAGAGTTAGAGCTCTTGAAGAACAACCGCCACATTGAAATGTTGCAGTCTCGCGAGAATGAGCAGGTGTTCTTGAAAGCCCAAGCTGAAATACGTTCTGAAATTGCCGGTTTAGAAAGCTTGCGCGTAGATTTAAGTGATATACGTCTGGTAAGGCTAGATCAGTCTGCTGTTGAGCCATTGAAGCCTGTTAAACCACAACGAAAACTTATTGTGTTGCTGGCCCTGATCGGTGGTTTGATTTTGGGTGTGATGGTGGCGCTAGTACGTAGCCTAGTGCTCCCTACCAAAGACGCCTAAGCGACGTGGATCACAAAAAACCGGAGCCGTATGATGCGGCTCCGGTTTTTTTATGCCTGTTTCACTATCTAGGCAGTTGTAGTGGGGGGCGGCGCAAGGAGCGTAGTAAACGCACAATCAAGGGCAAGAACCACACTACCAATACGAGTGTGCCCAAACCTGCACTAATAGGGCGAGAGAAGAACTCGGTTAGGTCGCCATTACTACGCATCATGGACGTCATGAAGCTTTTCTCTAGTAGGCCACCCAATACCAATCCCAGAATAATAGGGGCTATAGGGAAGGATGCTAAGCCTAAGATGAATGCAGCCAAGCCTGCAATAAGCATCAAGATAATGTCTACATCAGAGTTATTAATGGCATAAGCTCCTACTACACAAAATGCCAATACTATAGGCATCACAATGCGTGGAGGCGTAGCGACAAAGCCTTTGCTAGCACGGATGGCAATATAGCCTACGGGTAACATGACCAAGTTGGCCACGATGAACACAGTGAACAAGCCGTAGATCATTTCCCCACCATTTAAGAAAATAGCTGGGCCAGGATTCATGCCTTTCATGTACAGCACGCCAATTACGACAGCAGTGATAGAGTCTCCAGGAATGCCGAATACGAGAGCAGGCACCCAGGAACCGCTAACAGCAGCGTTGTTAGACGAACCGGCTTCTACAATGCCTTCAATATGCCCAGTGCCAAACTTTTCAGGTGTTTTAGACATTTTTCGGCTGACGGCATAGGATACCCATGCCGCAATATCAGCACCCGCACCGGGCAATACGCCAATCAAACTACCTGTGCCACTGCCGCGTAAAACGGATGGCCAATGTTTACGCAGGGCTGGACGTACCTCTCCGAACACTTTGCCAGAGTCCTTCACGGCCACTTTTAAGTCAGCGCTGCGCTCAGCAGAGAATCGCATGACTTCGGCGATGGCGAACATACCAATCATCACAGGAATGAAATTCACGCCAGCCATGAGATCAGGTACATCAAAGGTAAAGCGTGGTGAACCGGTAATCAAATCTAATCCTACCGTGGATAGGAATAAACCTATACACAGCGACAGCAAGGCTTTGAGGCGAGATCCTGAAGAAATAAAGATCGCACAACTTAGTCCTAGAACCGCTAACCAGAAATACTCAAAGGAGCTGAATTTCAGAGCCACCTCGGCTAGTGAGGGAGCCACAAAAATCAGCACCAACGTGCCTGCTACACCACCGATGACTGAACAGACTAACGCTACACCTAGGCACTCACTGGCTTTGCCACGTAGCGAGAACTGGTAGGCTTCATCTACATAGGCAGCTGAAGAGGGGGTGCCAGGAATACGTAAGTAGGCACCAGGAATGTCACCCGCAAAAATAGTCACTGCTGCGGTAGTCACCATCGCTGCAATCGCAGGGATGGGGTCCATAAAATAGGTGACGGGAACTAATAGAGCGACAGCCATGGTAGCGGTAAGCCCAGGCACAGCGCCAAGGAATACCCCAAAGGCTGCACAGGCCAAGATGACGGCCATGGTCTCCAGATTAAAGACTAGAGCCATACCTCCAAGAATTGCATCCATAATTGTTATCCAAGCAGCACGCCCAAAGGTAGGGGTACCTTGAGCATATAGACAAAAGCGAACCAAATCACAGCACTAGTGGCAGCAGCCAGCACAATGGCTAGTGGCCAGTGCACACCGTTACACAACATCAGAATGACAACTAAGAGTGTGAGCGTGAGAATGGCACCAAGGGTGTCAGCTAAGAGTAGATACGCAATGATTAGCAGGAGAGGAAGGATGAGCCTAAAGAGAAACAGTAGTGTGAGGCTCAGTGGGGTGGCGGGGCGCTGTAAGCGTGCGAGTAAAAATGGGTGTACCGCTTTGATAAACACCCAAGCACCGCCTAGCGTGAGTATGAAACCGATGATTTTAGGAAATAGGTCTGCGCCGTAATCGTTGCCGGGTAACGTGGGAAAGCCCTGGGCTTCTACCAGTACGTAGATGCCCAAGGCTGTTACCACCAATCCGGCCAGTAACTCACTGAGTTTCTGGGCAAAAATGGTGTTCATGAGTGATGTCCTTAGCGTTTTAGGCCCAGTTTCTCAACGGTTTCGCCCATCACTGCATCGGTATCCACCAAGAATTGGGTGAAGTCTGCGGTGTTACGCCACACAGCACCAAACCCCTGCTTTTTCATGAAGTCTTGGTAAATATCACTTTGATAGGCTTTTTCCAAAGCTGCTTCCAAGGTTGCTACCACTTCAGGGTCCATACCTTTGGGGCCACCAATAGCGCGCCATTCACCTAAGGCGTAATCAGAGTTGATTTCTTCTTTCAGAGTCGGAACCTGATTGAAAACAGGGTTACGCTCAGGAGCCATAATGGCTAAGGATTTCACACGGCCAGCATCCATCATGGAACGGGCTTCAGGAACCGAGGTAGGGGCAATATCAATACCGCCTGCTACCAAGTCAGTCATGGCAGGCGCTGCGCCTTCGCTAGGGATCCACTGTACGGCTTTAGGATCGATACCCTGGTCCACTAACAAACCACCAAAGGCAATGTGCCAAATACCGCCTTGACCCACGCCAGAGGCTTTTAAAGTCCCAGCAGGTTGTGCACGAATGGCTTCAATCAGTTCGCCTACATTTTGGTAGGGAGAGTCGGCACTGACTTGTACGCCAGCATAGTCGTAGTTGATTTGAGCGATAGGGGTGTAGGCTGTGTGATCCAGTTTGGTCAGCCCTTGCCAGTGCATCATGCTGACTTCACCAGTCATCAAGCCCAGTGTGTATCCATCAGGTTTAGAGTTGGCCAATACGGTGTGGCCTACTACGCTACCACCACCAGCACGGTTAACCACGTTAATGGGTTGGCCCAGTTCTTGTTCCAGAGCAATAGCAATAGTGCGGGCAATGTTGTCACTGCCACCACCAGCAGCCCAAGGCACGATCAAAGTGATGGGGCGGTCTGGGTAAGCGGCCATGACAGCAGAGGCGCTGACGCTTAGGGCGAGGGCGCTGATGGCCAGCGCAAAAGGTGTTGTACCTGTTCTTTTTTGCATGATGTCTCCCTTTTTTATAGGAAATAGGTGTAAATAGCTAACAGCCTTAGTTGCTTAGTGGTGCTCTAGTCATTTGCCCATCAACCAGACGCAGAATGCCCAAGGGGTTACTGTTCTGTAAGGCAGGAGGCAAGAGCGTGTCTGGATAGTTCTGGAAGCAGACAGGGCGCAGGAAGCGACGTATAGACAAGGTACCTACAGAGGTGCCTCTAGCGTCTGACGTGGCTGGATAGGGGCCACCATGTACCATGGCATCACAAACTTCTACGCCGGTAGGGTAGCCATTGAGCAGCAGGCGACCGCTGCGTTGTTCCAAGGCACTCAGCAGCTCGGGATGAGCATGCAGATCGTCCGTTTCGCCTTGCAACGTAACAGTGAGCTGGCCTTGTATTTCATGGAAGAAGCGCTGAAGCATTTCCACGTTTGGTACGGTAACCACCACCGTTGCTGGCCCAAACACTTCAGCTTCCAGTAATTTTTCCGGATGAAATAATAACTCAGGTGTGGCACGTAACACATGGGCGCGTGCTTTGCCTTCTTCAGCTTCACCACCGTGCAGTTGCGTAATGCCGGGGGTAGCCAATAAGCGTGTGATACCTTGTTCGTAGTGAGATAGGATCTGGCGATTCAGCATCTCTTGATCCGGTATGGCGGCCATGGCTGTTTGCAGTTCGCTGATGAACAGCTCAGTTTCGGGTGAGTCTATCGCCAGAATCAAACCAGGGTTGGTACAGAATTGTCCACAGCCCATGGTGACAGACGCTGCCAAATCTTTAGCCAAACTGGCATGACGAACCTTTAGTGCGTTGGGCATCATCCAAACCGGATTGATGCTGGACATCTCGGCAAATACAGGAATAGGTTCTGGGCGTGCGGCTGCCAAGTCACACAAGGCGCGACCACCAGATAACGAACCGGTAAAGCCTACTGCTTTGATATCCGGGGCACGCACAAGGTCTTCTCCTACGCGGCTGCCATACACCATGTTGAATAGGCCAGCAGGCATACCTGTTTTGATGATGGCGCGCTCTATGGCTTGTCCAATCCACTCTGCCGTAATCATGTGGCTAGAGTGCGCTTTGACGACCACAGGGCAGCCTGCTGCCAAGGCAGAAGCCGTATCACCACCGGCTACCGAGAAGGCAAGCGGGAAGTTGCTGGCACCAAATACAGCGACAGGGCCCACACCAATATTCACCAAGCGTATGTCGGCGCGTGGTAACGGTGTGCGGTTGGGTTGTGCTGGGTCTATACGCGCATCCAGAAAATCACCTCGGCGCAGTACGGAAGCGAACAAACGCAATTGCCCTGAAGTACGGCCACGTTCACCTATGATTCGGGCAGTAGGTAGCGCGGTTTCACGTACGACGTCAGCAATAAAGTCGTCACCCAACGCATCAATTTCAGCGGCAACTTGCTCTAAAAAATCGGCGCGTACAGAAGGTGACTTCTGGCGATAGGTAGAGTAAGCGTGGCTGGCAGCGGCAACAGCTTGTTGTACCTCTTCCGGTGTGGCTTGGAAAAAAGCGGTAGGGTGTGCGCTACCATCGGCGGCGGCAAGGCTACGTAAACAGGCTTCACCGCTAGATGTACGTTGACCACCAATGAATTGTTGTCCAGTAATGGAAGTCTGCATGGCTGACTTTCTCCTTGTTATGGTTAGTGGCAAGAGGGGTTACAAAGAAGCTTCCAACATGTGGCGGTAGTCTTCAGGGCTTGCGTCACGAGGGTTGGTTTTATGGCTGTGGTCAGCTAAAGCACCTTCGATAATGCGATCAAAGAGTTCTGGGCCTACACCGATTTGGCTCAGCGTGGTGGGCAAGCCCAAACGCGCGGTGAGCTCCAACACTGCTTGAGCGACATCAGCACCAACGGGCAGACCCATGGCTTGAGCCATACGGGCCAGTTTGTCTTCATTGATCATGGTGTCGACGCTACTGTTAAAGCGGATAACAGCAGGCAGCAAAATGGCGTTTAGTGTGCCGTGATGTAGGCGAGGGTTAATGCCGCCCAGCGCATGGCTTAAGCTGTGTACACAACCTAAGCCTTTTTGAAAGGCCAGTGCCCCCTGCATTGAGGCGCTCATCATGTTTAGGCGCGCTTCTTGATTGCTGGGTTCTGTGGTGGCGGTTTCAATGTGTGCCCAGGCACGACGCAAACCATCCAATGCAATACCATCGGCTGGTGGGTTGAAGGCGGGAGCCATGAACGTTTCCATACAGTGGGCAATCGCGTCCATGCCGGTGGCGGCAGTCATGTCTGCTGGTAAGCCCATGGTCAGTTCGGGGTCACAGATAGCAACGCGTGGCACGACGAATGGGGAGATCACGCCTACCTTGCGGCCGTCATCTAAAATCAGGATAGCGCCACGGCCCACTTCACTGCCGGTACCTGCGGTAGTGGGTACGGCAATCACAGGGGCAGTTGCAGAGGTAATGCGAGCCAAACCGCCTTCAATGACGGCAAATTGGCGCAAGGGGCCGGGGTGGGCAGCACAGACAGCAACCCCTTTGGCCAAGTCTATCGCTGAACCACCACCCAGAGCGATAATGCCATCGCACGCGTGCTCTTGGTAGTGCGTCACAGCGGCACGTACAGCAGCTTCGTTGGGGTTAGGTGGTGTTTGGTCAAAAACGGCTGCGGGCGTTGCTAGCTGTTGCTGAACGGTGTCCAGCAGACCCGCATTGCGTATACCGGCATCTGTTACAATGAGTGGGTTCTGAATACCCAGCTTAGTACATTCTTCTTGCAGTGTTTTGATACTTCCAAACCCAAACTGCACTTGCGTAATATAGTTGATAAGCGCCATTGTCGTATTTCTTCTTTAGTTGCTAGGAGATGGCTGTGTGTTAACGCCAGATGGCCTCAACTATATCCACGGGTAGTACTTTGGGATAATGACAACCACTGATAGGCTCATAACGAAAATTCATGCCTGCACTGCCATCCCTTACTTCCATCATCTCCCGACTGCGCATGCGCCATTTGCGGCTGCTCATAGCGCTGCATGAACATGGCACCGTACAGAAAGCAGCAGAAGCGGTAGCGCTAACACAGCCTGGGGCGACTAAAGCACTAGGGGAAATAGAAAGCACGCTGGGTGTACAACTGTTTAAGCGCACGCATCGAGGGCTAGAAACTACCGAAATGGGCTTGTGTGCGGTGCGTTATGCGCGGCTGATTAATACCGATCTGGCACATTTTCACGAGGAAATGGAAGGCATACTGCAAGGCCATGGTGGGCGCTTGTCGGTAGGGTTAATCATGGGTGCGGTACCCATCTTGTCGGCGGCGTTGGCGCGTGTGCAGCAACTGCAGCCTGCTATTGCTATAGAAGTTGTAGAAGACACCAGTGCTAGATTGCTGCGATTATTGGATCATGGGCGTTTAGATGTGGCTATCTGTAGGTCGCGGGTAAACCAAATGCCGCATCTATATGACAGTTTGGCCATTAATGACGAAGAGTTGGCCGTGATTTGCCACCCTGAGAATCCCTTGGCAAGCCAAGCGCACATAACTCTAGAAGATTTGGCGCAGGCGCCTTGGATTGTGTACCCTGCCAATATGCCCATGCGATTGCTGCTAGAGCGAGAGTTTCACGAGGACAATTTGCAGTTTCCGTTGTACCCCATTGAAACAGCATCGGCCTTTACTACGCTATTCATGTTGCAACACGATAGGGCATCGGTGTCAGTGATGGCAATGGATGCAGCCCAGCCTTTTTGTGATGCTGGTATGGTGTTGCGATTACCGCTAACACTGCATTCGCGTAGTGAATCGTATGAGTTGGTGACTCGTAAGGGGGCCTCCTTATCACCTGCCACACGACTCTTTATGAAAGAAGTGGCACAAGCAGGCAATCTGAAGCCTGATATGACGGTGTACTTGGAGTCATTACAACAGCGGTCATAACGTCATGATGCGCCAAAAATCGCTACACTAGAGGTTTGACGATTAGCGATAGCCTTGCCCTAAGCAGGGTTTGCCAGAGACAACTGAATGAGCGCTTTATATTCCAATTTGCTGACACTGAATGTGGATCAGCATCCCGATCTGAAGATCAAAACCCTAGACGACCATTTTGCTTTTGCGCGCTCCATGCACGTGATGCCGTTGAGCATTAGTGAGTTTGGTGCAGCGGCGGGGCATTATCCTATTGTGTTTGTGCAAGGTGCTGATCAGCTGTTTTATGCCATGGCATTGACGGGTTTGGAGCCTGACAGCAACTTGTTTGTGGATAACGCGGGTCGTTGGGAAGCAGAAACCTATGTACCGGCGTTTGTACGCCGTTACCCCTTTATGTTGGGTACGTCAGATGACGGTCAAGCATTGGCTGTTCAGGTGGATGTTGATTACGCTGGTTTGCGTCATGCCGAAGGCGTAGCGTGTTTTGAGGATGGCGAGGCGACCGAGTACTTGCAGCAAGTCATGAGTTTCTTGCGTGCTTACCAAAACGAAATGGCCGCAACCCAACAGTTTGTGAACCGACTGCATCAGTTGGGGCTGTTGGTGCCACAGCAAATCACAGTAAGCGATGAGCTGGGCCCAGATAAGACTTTGGGTGGTTTCTGGGTGGTAGACGATAAAGTCTATAACGATCTGGATGACCAGCGCGTCGTTGAGATGTTCCACAATGGTTTCTTGCGTTTGATTGAACAGCACAAACTGTCGTTGAACCGTATTCAATCGTTGGCGCGTCGTGCAGAGCGACGTTTGCAGCATTAAGCATTATGCGCACAGAGGGCAGCCCACGTTTTCATCCGCTCAGTATTGAGCCTACCGCCGAGCAGCGTGCTATTCAGGCGGCGCGGTGGCGGGTGTGCTTGGTGCACGCGAATGCGGGCGCTGCCAAAACCACAACATTAGCGTTACGGTTGGCGGAAGCCTTAGCGTGGGGGGCTGCGCCCTCTAGTTTGTTGGCGTTGGTGTTTACGGAAGAAGCGCGCCAAGTATTGCGCCAGCGCTTACTGGAAATAGGCGTGGCGCCAGCTCGTGCCAGACAGATCCCCGTACAAACCTTTGAACAGTTTGCTGAGCAAATCTTGCTCAAAGCCGAACAGGTGTCGGTGCCTCGTATTGAGGATGCTGCTGCGTTGCGCCCTTATGTGTTGCAAGCGCTGGAGCAGGTGAGCAATAGATACGCGCAGCGCTATGAGTATCTGGATATACGTACGCACCATGTGGCAGTCAGTCAGTTTCTGGAATGTCAGCAGCGTTTAAAAGCCAGCATGCTACTGGAAAGCGATGATGCCAGTTTGGATGCGGAAGACAGAGCAATACACGCACAAACTACGTTGACGGATTATTTGTGTGCGCATGAGTTTGAAGCACTGCGCAATAGTCGCTACGACGGTGTGATGTTCCGCAGTGCGCAAGATGCTACCTATGATCTGGCTAAGAATCTGCAAGAAGAGGCGTTCTGGCACGATTACCTACCGACTTGCAGACTGATTGTGGCAGACGAATTGCACGACATGAACGAGTCGGCGTTTCAGGTGCTGTGTGCACTCTTGGATAAGGGCGATGTGTTCTTTGTAGGGGCTGGTGATAAAGATCAGGTGATTCACCGTGCAGCGGGTGCCGATGAGGCTTTCTTATTGGAACGGTTTAGGGATAGATACCCAGCAACGCGTTCGCTGCCACTGACGCAAACGTACCGGCACGGCCCGCATTTGGCCTTTGCGGTAGAGCATTTCAAAAATAAAGTAGTGAGTTCGGCATTGCCTGAGCACACTGGCGTAGAGCTAAGCCTGTACAACCACCATGAGCCGCAGGCTGCCGCACAAGCGACATTGCGGGCAGTACGTAAATGGGTGGGCTTGGGGCATGGTCTAAATAGTTGCGCCATTTTATTGCGCGACACACACCAGTCGGTAGTGCTGGAAAACGCCTTGTTGCAAGCTGGTGTGCCGTATCGTATTCAAGGTTTTACCTCGTATTTGCAGCGCCGAGAAATACTGTTCATTCAAGGGCTGTTGGCCTTATCCATTGGTGCGTTGGAAACGGTGCCAAACACCACTAGGCGTGGTGATATTGTGGCGGCTTTGGCATTCTTTGCTGAGTTGAGCATGGATGACCACACGCTAGAACAAGCACAAGCTGAAATCGCCGAATACCCCGAACTGATGCAGTCGTTTTTTCATGGGCAGATTGAGCGTACTGCCCCTGAAATGTCGGCGCAGCGCATGCGCATGGCGATAGAGTTGCTCACAAACGAAGGCACAGACGCTAACGCGGCCATGGTGCTGCGACAGGTGTGTGATGCCGTAGATTTGCAGATGGTGGCCAGACGGCTGTTTGTGCATGAAGAACAAGCTCGTGTGATACAGAAATCCATACAGGGCTTGATTGCTATTGCTGAGCAGCAAAACTGGTCATTAAAGGCCCTATACGATTGGTTAGGGACGGCGGGTTCTGCCCCTGAGCGACGCGGTGACCAGGCGGTGGTGTTGGAATGCGTGGCGCAATCTAAGGGTAAAGAGTACCCGCATGTGCTGTTGCCATGGTTGGAGCAGGGCGAGTTTCCGGCTGAGGGGGCGGTGACCCAGGAAGAGGAAAACCTATTCTATGTGGCCATCACACGAACACAGCAGCAGTTGAGTTTGATTGTGCCGCAAGAGGTGGCCAGTCAAAGTCCGTTTGTGGCCAGACTAGGTTTAACGCAGGTAGATCAGCGGGCTAACGAGGCCCTGCGTCAGAACCAGCAACGCCAACAGGCACGCCCCTATCAAGCGGTTACCCGCCAAGCAGCGCCTAGCTTTAGAGAGCCACAGCCTACTCAAGATGGCCGTTTGGTCTTGGCGGTGCCCTATGCCGAAAAAGATGAGGCTAAAGCCTTGGGAGCCATGTGGGACCCAGCAGGCAAAGTTTGGTATGTGCCAGCAGGTAAAGATCACCGTTTGTTTGAGCGCTGGCTGCCTAACTAATACTTAGCTATGCTGATGACGACGGTCGAATTTTCGTGCCAGCACAATAGCGCTGTGGGTACGTACCACCCCCTCTAATGCACCGATGGTGTCTAGCAACAGGTCTAGTTCTTCAGTACTACGGGCGCGTAGCCAGATCATCAAATCAAACTCACCACTCACCGTAGCGGCGGATTCCACTTCAGGGATTTGGCTGAGCTGTCGCAGTACCTGATTCCCCAACTTGGGCTTCACGATAATACCGGCGTAGGCTTGCAAACCTTGCTCATGGAAGGGAGCGGCTAATTGCACGGTATAGCCGTGGATCACGCCTTGTTTTTCCAGACGCTGAATACGCGACAAAATAGTGGTGCGTGCTACCCCTAAGGTACGCGCCAAACTGGCGACAGACTCACGTGCATTGATTTGTAAGGCAGCAATCAGTTGCCTATCTAAACTGTCTAACTCGGGATAGCGAAAAGCGTTCATGAGGGTTTTGGCCATAATGACGAAATTTTTCGTCATTATGACGTAATTTAGTCAAAAAGACGATAAAAGTGATCTTGGGCTAGCCGAGCAAAATTCGTAGACTATTTCTATTCACATAGGAGGCATTGTATGAAAATGTTGTTGCTGGGTGCCGGCCATATTGGCCAATCTATTGCTCATCACCTTACGCATTCTGGGCACTACCAATTAACGGTAGTGGATCAGCAGGCAGAGGCCTTACAACAGGTCGCCAAGCAAGGGATAGCAACGCAGGTTGTGAATCTGGGTGATGCGCAAGCGTTGGATGCGCTGTTACGCGACACCGATGCGCAGACGGTGATTAACGCACTGCCTTTTCACATGGCTAAACAGGTATCTGCAGCAGCAGTGAAGCATGGCCGCCATTATTTTGATTTGACCGAAGACGTACAGGCGACGCAGCACATGATGGCCTTGGGCAAGAGTGCTTGTACCGTGTTGATGCCACAGTGCGGCTTGGCACCGGGTTTTGTGGGGGTAGCAGCTCACTCGTTAGCGGCTGAGTTTGACGAGGTGCATCATCTGAAGCTGCGCGTGGGGGCCTTGCCGCGTAATCCAGACAATAAGCTGATGTACAACCTGACGTGGAGCATTGATGGGCTGATTAACGAATATCGTCACCCCTGCGAGGCATTGCGCGATGGTGAGTCGGTGTCTGTAATGCCTATGGAAGGGCTGGAAAACTTACATGCAGATGGCGTGTTGTATGAGGCTTTTAATACTTCAGGTGGGTTGGGTACGCTGTGCAGTACGCTAAAAGGCAAAGCACAGAATTTGGATTACAAGTCCATACGTTACCCGGGGCATCACAACTATATGCAGTTCTTGCTCGATGACTTGCAACTGCGTACACAACCCGATGCGCTAAAAGCATTGTTGATGAAGGCTATTCCACGTACCTATGACGACATGGTGTTGGTGGTGGTGTCGGTATCTGGGCGTAAGCACGGTGTACTGCAGGAGCAGAAGCTAATGCGTTGTGTGCACTCGGCACAAACCTCGTTTGGCTATGAAAGTGCGATTCAGCAAACCACCACTTCTGGCCTATGTGTGGCGGTGGATTTATTCCGTCAGGGTAAGTTGCCACAGTCTGGTTTTGTGGGCCAAGAGGCCATTGCACTGAAAGATTTCCTCGCTAACGACTTTGCGCGTCCTTACCAACAGTAAACGACTCACGCCACAGCGAGACCACGTGCCGCGATATAATGCGATGTAGTCGCAGGTCGCGGCATTTTTTATGTAGTGCAAGTATGGTCACGCATTCGGTCAGCATCATTGGAGCAGGCCCAGCCGGTCTGATGGCAGCTGAAACCTTGCTTCAAGCAGGTGTACAGGTCTCGTTATATGACGCTATGCCGTCGGTAGGACGCAAGTTCTTACTGGCAGGTAAGGGCGGATTGAACCTGACACACAGCGAAGCCGCCCCCCTTTTTCTTTCTCGATATGGTGAGTCTGCCGCTCAGGTAGCGCCGTGGCTGGAACGCTTAGATGCGACAGCCTTACGGCAGTGGGCGGACGCGTTGGGGGCGGAAACTTTTGTGGGGTCGTCTGGGCGTGTATTCCCCAAGGAAATGAAAGCGGCTCCGTTGTTGCGTGCGTGGTTGCACCGCTTGCGTAGCCAAGGCTTGCAATTGCATACCCGTCATCGCTGCACAGGGTGGAATGATGATGGTCAACTATGTTTTGACACTCCTAAAGGTGAGGTGACATTACACGCGCCAGCCGTCATTCTGGCCCTAGGTGGTGGCAGTTGGTCGCGCTTGGGCAGTGATGCCGCATGGATGCAGTGGTTAGGTGCTCGGGGTGTGCAGATGACAGACTTAGAGCCATCTAACGGCGGCGTGGTCGTGCCGTGGAGCAAGCATTTTGCAGAACGTTTTGCTGGCCAAGCGGTGAAAACGGTTGCTATGCAGGTAGCGGGCCAATCAAGCTGGCGACGTGGTGAAATCATGATCACTGAGACTGGCATTGAGGGCGGCTTGGTGTATGCCTTATCAGCGAATTTACGTGCCTTGTTACGTAACCAAGGTCATGCCGATTTTGCCTTGGACTTAACGCCAGATCGTGACTTGTCTGCAGTGGAAAAAGCGGTGAGCGCTGCGCGTTCAGGCCGTTCGTGGTCTACCTTCTTGCAACGCCAGTTGGGGCTTAAAGGCGTAAAGCTGGGCTTGTTGTACGAAGTGCTACCCAGAGACGAGTTTGAGAACCCGCAGCGTTTGGCGCGTACCATCAAAAGTTTGCCGTTGCGAGCAATAGGGCTGCAATCCATGGACGAAGCCATTAGTACAGCCGGTGGTGTAGCGACTACCAATCTGGATGACAACTTGATGTTGTGTCATCTGCCCGGTGTATTTTGTGCCGGTGAAATGTTGGATTGGGATGCCCCCACAGGTGGCTATTTACTCACCGCCAGTTTTGCCAGCGGCAAAGTGGCAGCAGAAGGTGTAATGCGTTGGTTGGTGTCGCAGTCAGCGTGAACAACAACGCAGGAGTACAAGTTTTATGTCAGCAAAACCCGTAGAAACCGTACAGTACAGACCCGTTACGGGGGTTACGCTGTGGCTGGCGTTAATCGCTTTGGCCGCAGGTGGCTTTGGTATTGGTACGGGTGAATTTGCCATCATGGGCATCTTGCCCGAGGTGGCGCAGTATCACCAGATGACCGAACCACAAGCCGGTAGGTTAATCAGCGCCTACGCGTTAGGGGTGGTAATAGGTGCACCCATATTGTCAGTCTGGGGAGCCAGATTGCCTCGTCTTTGGTTAGCCATCAGCTTGATGGTGATGTATGCCATCACGAACTTTGCCAGTGCGTTGGCTCCCACATTTAACTGGTTAATGCTATTTAGATTTTTGAGTGGCTTACCGCACGGTGCGTACTTTGGTGTGGCGGCATTAATTGCTGCGTCTATGGTAGAGCCCTACCGACGCGGCTATGCCGTGGGGCGGGTGATGATGGGGCTAACCGTCGCGGCGCTGGTGGGGAATCCCATTGCGATTTGGTTAGGTCAGTGGGCAGGCTGGCGTTGGCCGTTCGCTTTGGTGGGTGGGATTGCCGTGCTAACCATTTATTTAATCCGTCGTTTTGTACCCCGTGATTTACCTGAAATACACAGTTCGGCACGCCAAGAGCTCAGTGCCTTACGTAATCCGCGAGTGTGGATGACGTTGGCCATAGGCGGTATAGGGTGTGGCGGCATGTTTGCGGTGATGAGCTATATCGCTCCCATCGTGACCGAGGGTGCGGGTTTGCCCACCCAAGTCGTGCCTTTAGCACTATCAGTGTTTGGTGCAGGCATGATTGTGGCGAATTACATAGGCGGCTGGGCGGCTGATCGTTGGTTATTCCGGGGTGCGGGAGTCATCCTGTTATGGGGGCTGTGCTTATTGCTGATGTTCCCTGTGATGATGCGCCATAACGTGACCCTCTTTATCGGTATTTTTACCGTTGGCACCATTGGTGCACTAGGCACGATACTGCAAGTGCGTTTGATGGATGTGGCGGCGAATGCGCAAACTCTGGCTGCATCACTCAACCATTCTGCCTTTAACTTTGCTAATGCCTTGGGGGCGTGGTTAGGGGGTGTGGTGATTGACGCGGGCTTTGGCCTGCAATCCACAGCATGGGCGGGTGCAGCGTTGTCGTTTAGTGGTTTGATTGTGTTGTGGCTTGCTTGGCGTCAAGAGAAAGCCTGGCAACGCCGGAGGGCGGCTGATGCCCATACAGCCTAACGACAGTGCCTCCGATCGCCCTTCATTGTGGCAATTGTTCTGGATCTTTACGCGCATTGCGTTGACCAGTTTTGGGGGCGGCGTTAGTGGCTGGATGATGCGTGACTTTGTACTAAAACGTGCATGGTTAACGCGTGATGAGTTCTTGAGTGGGCTAGCACTATCGCAAGCCCTACCCGGTTTAAATGTGGTGAATCTCGCCATTTGGGTGGGCTACCGCTTACGCGGTGGGGCAGGTGCTTTCTGGAGCGCCGTGGGCATGGTGGTGCCTGCACTATTGTTGATCTTAGTGTTGGCTCAGCTCTATGGCACCGTGCAGGCGATTAGCTGGGTGCCAGTGTTGATGGCAGGTATTGCCGCCGCTGCCACTGGTTTATCGCTGGAGATGGGGGTACACGCAGCCAAACGAGTGATACCTGATGTAGTAGGTCTGCTATTGATGGCGATGGTGTTTGCTGCCATTTATGTATGGCAGATTAACTTGATCGTGGTAATCGTGATCGCGGCTCCTTTGTCGGTGTGGTACGCCTATCACACGCTGGAGGACTAAACATGTGGCTGTTATTGCTGGCCTTGCTGCGTGTTTTTATTCCCTTGTCGCTGCTGACCATAGGCGGTGGGCAAAGTGTTATTCCTGCCATCCATGAGCAAGTGGTAACCCAGCAGGGCTGGTTAAGCGATCAACAGTTTTTAGACCTGTTCGCGTTGTCCCGTTTAGCACCCGGGCCCAAAACCTTATTAGTCGCCTTAATTGGGTGGGAAGTCAGTGGTTTTTGGGGGGCTTGGGTGGCTGCCATCGCGATCTTCTTGCCGTCTGCACTATTGATGTATGCCATTGTGCGAGTGTGGCAACGCCACGCGGGAAAACGCTGGGTGCGGGCGATGGAAAAAGGCTTGGTGCCCATTGCGGCGGGCATGGTGTTTGCGGCCGCCGGTACGATTTTGGATGCCAGCAGTCATAAAGAACTGGCATGGGTAGTGGCCTTGGGCAGCACTGCCTTATTGCTGTCGGGTAAGTTCAACCCGTTTTTACTCTTGGGCGTAGGCGGGTTGGTATTTGTAGGGGTAGTGCCCCTGTTGTGAGGCCCATTACAGCGGCCCTTTGAACACAAAGAACGCACCCGCACAAATCAGTGCAAAACCTACAGCGTGATTCAACGTTAGGCTTTCTTTTAAATACAGCACTGAGAACACCGCAAACACGACTAAGGTGATGACCTCTTGCATGGTTTTCAGTTCGGCCGCGGAATACACCGCATGGCCTAATCGGTTAGCAGGCACGGCTAAACAGTATTCCACCAAGGCAATCGCCCAACTAATCAGAACCACCTTCACGATGGGGCTATGGGGAAATTTCAAATGCCCATACCACGCGATGGTCATGAACACGTTAGAACAAATCAGCAACAGTATGGGCAGGAATTTCTGCATCATGGCGTTTAAGAATTAGTAGAAGAAAAGGCAGCATACACGAACTGTATAGGCGATGTGGGCTAGCGTTGTTTGCTGATGATTGTATATACTTGATATTCAAATCATTTCAATATCATCTATTTTATGAGTACGAAATCTAGCGCCAGAGAACGGTTTGGCATGATGTTTGTTGGCGTGTCCCGTCGTTGGCGAGCTGGTGTAGACAGTAGCTTGGCGCAAGCTGGGCTGACCGATGCAACCTGGCGTCCGTTGGTGCACATTGAGCGCAGTGGCGGCGGCATTTCGCAGAAAGACTTAGCGGCCAGATTAGACCTAGATGCGTCCACCTTGGTGCGCTTGATTGATGTGTTGGTGAGCAAGTCACTGGTAGAGCGCCGCGCCGATGAAACCGATAGACGTAGCAAACTGCTGTACCTCACCGAACAGGGTAAAACGGCATTAGCTCCCTTGCAAAAGCGCTTGTTTGTCGCCGAAAACGAGATGCTGGCTGGCCTGAGTGACGAGCAGATAGAAAAGTTCAGCGCCATGCTGGAACACATAGACGCCAATATCCGCACCTTGCAAGAAGGCGGGGCAGAGAAGGTATGAGTTGGACGCGAGGCTTAAGTAAATGGGGTTTTGACGAACCGCGTATGGCCTTTGCTGGGCGTACGGCACTCGCGGCATGTGCGGCGGTAGTGATTGCGTGGTTGTTAGGGCTAGAGCATCCGCAGTGGTCAGGCATGACTGTCTGGGCGGGTTCCCAACCGTGGCGCGGCCAGTTGGCGGAAAAAAGTGTATTCCGATTACTAGGTACGCTAGTGGGCGGTGTGTTCGGTATGTTGCTGTTATGGCTGACTGACGGCAACCTAGTGTGGCTGACCTTTGGTTTAGCCGTGTGGATAGGGTTATGCACATGGGCTGGCAATCGCATACGCGGCTTTATCTCGTATGGTGCGATGCTATCGGGTTATACCGCTGTCATGGTGACCTTGCTTAAAAGCACGCATTTCTCGTCGATTTTTGCCATTGGTATAGACCGTATCTTCACCGTATCGCTAGGGGTGTTAATTGCGCTACTGGTGGGCTGGTGTTTTGCGCCGGTGGCCAATGCGGTGAACATCCCCAAACGTTTTAAAGGGTTGGTAAGAGAAACCGAACAGGTGTTGCGTGCCGAGCAGGCTGCAGGTCAAAGCATGCCTGAGTTGGAAGAAAAGAAGCGACAGATTTTGCGCCAACTGGCACTAATGGAAGAAAGCCTAGAAACGCAGGTGGCTGGCTCATGGAGCTTACGTCAACGCGTACGCCGTTGGCGTGGGCAAATCGTCGCATTGGTGCAAGCGTTACTGAGTAGCGATGCATCGCGTATTACTAGCCAGTTTCTGCCGCGCGAAGTTTCTGCCTATTACGACACACGCGAAGCATGCCGGTCAGCGTTGCGATCATTTTTGATGATGGCATTAGCGGGGGCTGCCTGGTTACTGAGCGGCATAGAAATGGGGGCTTTTATGCTGGTGGGCACAGCCATTATGGTGTCTGTGTTTTCTACTGTGGCGCAGCCATTGCCATTATTGAAGCAAGTGGTAATAGGGCAGGCGTTAGGGGTAGGAGCTGCATGGGTATGCCGGTGGTTGGTCTGGCCCTATATGGGCAGCGAGGCCGCACAAATTCTGAGTTTGATGCCGTTTATTTTGATGGGCGGTCTGTTTTTTGGACACCGAGTGGGGGCAGGACCCAGGGGCTTTGACTTCAATATGGTGCTCTTGCTGTTGGTGCAACCTGGTTGGCCGTTAGTGGGCGATTGGACACATGCGTGGCAGGCCGGTATTGCCGTGGTGCTGGGGCCAGTCTTGGCCATGGTGGCGTTCTGGCTGATTTTCCCCGCTAACAGTGCCTCGCAGATCGCTACCTTGCGTACTAAAGTACGCCGTACCTTGTTAAAGCAAGCCGCTGAACCGCTAAACGAGGCGCATAAAGCCGAATGGTACGCACAACTGAGCTTGGGCGTATTGAAGTTGGCGCGGTATCAGACTGCGGAAACAGCGACGCCTTCCGGTCATGCTTTGGTATGGGGGTACAACGTGAAAGCACTAGGGTTATTGCAGCAGCATTTGTTTGAGCTGCAGCGTGTGGCCGATGCTACCGATGAGCAGCGTAAGGCAGTGATACATACTCGGAATCTGTTACTGTTAGGCAAGCTCACAGCAGCGAATGCTCAAAAGGAGCTTCAGCAGTTAACCCTGTGTTGGCAGGGAAGTACGGCGTTAGATACGGCAAAGATACGTGCTGCTGCGCAAGCTTGCTCCGAGCTCTAACCAAATAACCGTAGGTCGCTCAATGTCAGCAACGTAGTCTTGTTGACACTTCATTGTTTTATCACACCGTTACGCCTATTTACTCATGCGACAGCATGAATAAATAGGCTACTGGTGCATGTCTATTGCGCAACCGTAGCCTGTGAGTGGCAGGTGGTAGCAGCGCTGTTTCTATTCCTATTTCCATTTTCGATTAAGACAAAAACGTCAAGGGTAAACCCTGTGTGCAGATGTAATAAAGCCGATGTATTATGATCAAAAAAGAACTAATGTTCATATATAGAACAAACATGGGTGGAAATACTAATGGAAAACGCTTTTATTTGTGATGCTGTTCGTACAGCTTTTGGGCGTTATGGCGGTGGGCTTTCTACCGTTAGGGCGGATGATCTAGGTGCCGTTCCTTTGAAAGCATTATTAGCCCGCAACTCTTCTTTAGACCCTGCGTGCATAGATGAAGTGTTATTTGGTTGTGCTAATCAAGCAGGCGAGGATAACCGCAACGTAGCACGTATGTCTTCCCTATTGGCGGGGCTACCCGTGACGGTGCCGGGTGCCACGATAAATAGGCTGTGCGGATCAGGTATGGATGCCATTGGTACCGCAGCACGGATGATTAAGTCACACGAAGCCGATTTAGTGCTGGCAGGTGGTGTGGAATCTATGTCCAGGGCCCCGTTTGTGATGGGTAAAGCAGAGAAGGCTTTTGATCGCAGTGCGAACGGATTGTTTGATACCACTATTGGATGGCGGTTTATTAATCCTGCCATGAAGAAAACCTATGGTGTGGACTCTATGCCTGAAACTGCTGAGAACGTAGCTGCAGTATTTGGTGTTTCTAGAGCGGATCAAGATGCGTTCGCGCTGCGTAGTCAGCAACGCGCAGAGCGGGCGATTGCTGCGGGTTATATGGCTGAAGAAATTGTGCCGGTGTATCTGCCACAGCGCAAAGGCGAAGCTATTGCAATAGACGTGGATGAGCATCCACGAGCCACTACCCTAGAGGCGTTGGCAAGATTAAGTACACCTTTTCGTGATGGCGGTACGGTGACGGCAGGCAATGCATCAGGGGTAAACGATGGTGCATGTGCGATGATTATTGCATCAGAAAAAGCAGTGAAAGAGCATGGCCTTGTGCCTAGAGCTCGCATTATAGCTATGGCGACTTCTGGACTAGAGCCAAGGATTATGGGGTTTGGTCCGGCTAAAGCTATAGAAAATGTATTAACACGTACTGGCCTACACATCAGCCAAATGGACGTTGTGGAACTGAATGAGGCATTTGCTGCTCAAGCCTTGGCTGTGATGCGTCATGTGGGACTGGCAGATGATGCGGAGCACGTAAACCCCAATGGGGGGGCTATTGCCTTAGGGCATCCTCTGGGGGCAAGTGGAGCCAGACTAGTCTTAACGGCAGTAAATCAGTTGCATCGTATACACGGTAAGTATGCGCTATGCACGATGTGTATAGGGGTAGGGCAAGGAATAGCGATGGTTATAGAGCGCATCTAAAAAGAAGAGATGTGCCTTGGAGGCATTCAATCATAAGGCGGTTCCTAATTGGCAGAGAAGATTTTTTAAGTAGTTAAGGAGAGGCTGCACCTGCTTCTGGTTTTGTTGGTACATAAAAAGACTTAGAAATCCCAGATAACCACAATCCGGTGGTGAATGGGGGTGATAGGAGATGACATGAAACTACGTTCTATTTTGGTAGCCACTGCTGCATCGTCGATGTTGATGGGCATGAGTGTAGGGGCACAAGCAGACACCGTGAAAATCGGTGGGCTATATATCTTGTCTGGTAGCGCTGCAAGTTATGGAGAGTTCGCCTCTCAAGGCATGAAAATGGCCATAGATGAAATTAACAGTTCTGGTGGTGTTTTGGGGCAGCAGATGCAGTTGTTGATGGAGGATGATCAGGGTAAAGCGGCAACTGGTATTCAGGCGGCTCGCAAACTGGTTTACCAAGACAACGTAAACGCCTTGGTGGGTATTGATAGCTCAGGTGTGGCGTTAGGTTTGGTGCCGGTGATGAAAGAGCTAAAAACACCCCTCATCATTACGCATGCGGCAACCCCTCATGCGACGGGTAAGTTGTGTAATGCTTATACCTACCGCATCTCAGTGAATGAAGCTCAGAATATGCGGGCAGCAGCAGAGCTGGCTGCGGCTACAGGTAAAAAGCGCTGGACCACCATTGGGCCAGACTATGCGTTTGGGCATGAATCGTGGGAGCTGTTCAGTGAGAACTTGAGTGCGCTAAGCCCCGATGTGGAAATCATGAAAGAGACGGCATTCCCTCGTTTTGGTGCGGAAGACTTCACGCCGTTTATCAATAACATCATGGAACAAAAACCGGATGGTGTGTTGATCTCTGTCTGGGGGGGGGACTTGGTGAACTTTGTTCGACAAGCTAACAACCTAGGTTTTTTTGAACAAGACTACGAGATTATGTTCACTGTAGGGGCTGCGACCGAGGCGCTAGCAGCATTGGGGGAGCAGATGCCTGAAGGGGTATGGTTGGGCACGCGTTACTGGTATGACTCACATGATACGGACATTAACAAAACCTTCGTAGATAACTATAAAAAACTGTACAAAACGCCACCTAGCTATAACGCTGAGGGTGCGTACTCTGCTGTATATGCCATTAAAGCGGCCATCGAGAAAGCTGGTTCAACAAAACCTGAAGACATTGCTGTCGCGCTATCTGGTTTGACGATCAACACGCCAGCGGCAGAGCGTACTTTCCGCGTAGGTGATAACCAGGCGTTGATAGGGCCAACATGGGGTAGAGCAGGTCCTATGAGCGGTGACGGTGTGCGTTCCTTGGTTGAAATTCATAACTTTGATGGTGCACAAGTTTCACCATCTTTAGAGCAGACTGAGTGCAAGGTCTAGTACGCCGTTTCACAATTTGGTGCCTGTAAAAAGGCACCAAATTCATCTTGAGGTGGTCTTTATGGCTAGTTTTTTTGCGGCCTTACTAAGTAGTCTTGATATTGCCTTATTGCTATTCATCATTGCGATAGGCCTGAATATTATCTTCGGTGTGCTGAATATAGTGAACTTCGCACACGGTGCCTTATATATGCTGGGTGCATATGTGGGCTATAGCTGTATTGTGATGTTGGGAATGCCATTTTGGTTGGCAATCATTGTGGCCCCATTTGCCGCAGTAATCTTAGCTATCTTTATTGAAAGATGCATGCTTAGGTTTGTATATAACCGCGATGTATCTGATTCGTTGCTTTTAACATTTGCATTAATGTTAATTATTAATGAATCTATTAGGTTGATATGGGGTACAGGTATTTATATTATTGATCCTCCAAATTTACTGACAGGGACATTTTCATTCTGGGGAATTAAATACCCTAAATATAGTGTGTTTGTCATTGTGATGGGGCTTCTGTGTTTGGCTATCTTGTGGTGGGGTTTTAACCGTACACGATTAGGAAGAGTTGTACGAGCAGCTGCGATGGATAGAGACATGGCTCAGTTGGTATGTATTAATACAAAATTTGTTATTACCGCTGTGTTCGCATTTGGTGCATGGTTAGCGGCGGCAGGCGGTGTAATCGCCGCTCCTATGCGAGCAATAGACCCTGGTATGGGCGACAAAATTATCATAGAAAGTTTCATTATTGTAGTCATCGGAGGGTTGGGGAATTTTTCTGGAACCTTGATTGGTGCAATGGTTCTAGGGTTGATTCATGGTTTTGGTGGTAGATACTTCCCAGAGATTAATTTGCTGCTTCCTTTTATTGGGATGGCTTTAGTGCTGCTGTTTAAGCCTTATGGGTTGATGGGTGGGAGGCATAAATGAAAAAATACACGCTATTATTTGTTCTCTTGGTTGTTCTGGCCGCATTCATTTCAATTCCTTGGGTAGCACCTTATTTTTATATTTTCCTTGCAACAGAAATATTAATATTGGGTTTGTTTGCAGCAAGCTTTAATTTGGTTTTTGGTTATACCGGCATGTTGAGCTTTGGTCATGCTGCATTCTTTGGTATAGGCGCATATGCCACGGGGATGATTCTGTTGTGGTTACAGTGGCCGTTAATCGTGTGTTTGATTATTTCGGCAGTAGTGGGTTCTTTATTAGCCTTTATTATTGGGGTATTTAGTGTTCGATTGAATGAAATTTACTTTGCCATGCTGACACTAGCGTTTGGTATGTTGGCTTACAGTGTGGCTCACCAGTGGCGTGATGTGACTGGTGGTAGTGATGGGCTGTCTGGCTTTTCGTTAGAGGAGTTTGGCTTAGGCATTGATTTGAACTTAGGTAATCCAATGGTGTACTACTACGTGGTGTTGGGCATAGTAGTGGCAGCAACGGCATTGTTATATCTCATTAGCCATTCCTCTTTTGGGTTGATATTGCGTGCCATTAGGCTGAACTCAGAACGGGTTGCTTTTTGTGGTCTGAATATACGCCATTATCGTCTTGCCTCCTTTGTGGTCAGCGGAGCTTTTGCTGGGTTGGCGGGTGGCTTAATGGCACCGTTCCTACGTATTGCTAGCCCTGAGTTAATGCATTGGTCCATGTCGGCAGAGCCAGTATTAATGACGATTCTTGGTGGGGTGGGCTATTTTTTTGGCCCATTCTTAGGCGCAGCTATCTTTGTACTGCTAGAGACCTGGATCACTTCCTTTACACAAAACTGGATGCTGATTTTAGGGATTGTATTGGCGTTGATGGTCATGTTTTTCCGTCATGGCGTATTGGGAACGTTCGTGGTTTGGCGAGAGGAGCGTAAAAAATAATGAGTACGCCTATTTTAGAAATCAGAGACTTACACAAGAGTTTTGGTGGAGTGGCCGCTATTTCTGGTGTGAGTTTACGTGTGCAGCCTAAAGAAACGTTGGCCATTATTGGCCCTAACGGTGCAGGTAAGACCACTTTTTATAATATGTTGTCAGGCCGTATGCCGCCTACTAGCGGACAAGTGTTGTTGGAAGGTAGAGATATCACAGGCCTTCCGCCACATCGTATTAGCCGACTAGGTATATCGCGATCCTTCCAGATTAATAATATTTTTCCTGAAATGACTGTGCGGGAAAATGTGGAGGTGGCGCTTACGGCGTTTTATGGTCAAAGTAAGCGTTGGTATAACCTATATAGCAACAATACAGAGATACAGCTGAAAGCTGATGTCTTATTAGAGCGCTTAGCACTACTAGAGTTAGCACATCAACGTGCGGGTACCATCAGCTACGGTGATAAGCGGCTCTTAGAGATAGCGGTGGTGTTGGCGACTGACCCACACGTAGTGTTGTTAGATGAGCCTACAGCCGGCATGACGCCAGATGAAACCAAGCGGGTCACGGCATTGGTGAAAAAGCTGGCAGAAACTGGAGAATACACCTTCTTGATTACTGAGCATGATATGGAAGTGGTGTTTTCACTGGCCGATAGGATTATGGTGATGCACAGAGGGCAATGCTTAGTAATAGGTACGCCAGAAGAAGTGCGTCAGAATCGAGAGGTACGAGTGGCTTATCTGGGTGAGGAGGAGTGACCTAATGCTGCAAGTAAACGATATACACACGTACTATGGCGAGAGTCACGCACTGCAAGGTGTGTCTATAGAGCTCAAGGCAGGAGAAACAGTATGTTTGTTAGGACGTAATGGAGCCGGGAAAAGTACCACCTTAAAAAGTATTGTGGGGTGGACGCCAGCACGTAGAGGGCAAATTTTGTTTAATGGTAAGGACATTACACGTCTAGCACCGTATCAGATTGCCCGTCAGGGTATAGGTTTAGTACCTGAAGATAGGCGCGTCTTTGCTAGCTTAACAGTTAAAGAAAACTTAGAGGTAGCACGTTATATACGACCAGGGGTACAGCCCAAATGGTCTGTAGAGCGTATTTTAGACGAGTACCCCATGCTGGCCGAATTGGCGAATCGTGATGCGGGTAATCTGTCGGGTGGTCAGCAGCAAATGCTAGCGGTGGCACGCTCATTAATGTGTGAACCAGAGCTATTGCTATTGGATGAGCCTAACGAGGGTTTGGCGCCAGTGATTGTGAAACAAATCGGTGCTCTTATTGATGCATTGCGTGATACTACGACGATTTTGTTTACTGACCAAAGCGTGCATTTTGCATTACAGCATGCAGAGCGTGCCTATATTCTAGAGAAAGGGCGTGTGGTACATAGTGCTACTAGCCAAGATTTAAAAGATGATGTAGAGACGCATCAGCGTTATTTATCAGTAGCTTAATAGTTTCTAGCGTTCTATTTAGAAGTCCCCTATTTAAAATAATAGGGGGCTTTTTTATGGCATGAGGGTTAAGCAGGTATGGATGTCTAACAAAAGCTATGTAGGGATTAGGGCCGCGGTGGCATATGCCAGAGTATTGCTGTTGTGGCGCATGGAGAGGGGTTGTGATGAATAGAAAAACGCCCAGCATTGCTGGGCGTTGTCGCGTGCAGCAGCAGAAGAAAGGGTTAGCTTTCTTTGTTTAGCATCGTTGCTGTTACAAAGGCAGTGTTGAATTCGCCTGATTGAAACTGCGGGTGACTAAGCAGTTCGCGGTGAAAGGAGGCTGTGGTGCAGACGCCTTCAATTTGCGTTTCATCCAAGGCTCGGATCATGCGGGCAATGGCCTCATCACGGTCTTTGCCCCAGCAAATTAATTTGCCTACCATGGAGTCGTAGAAAGGAGGGATGGTGTATCCAGTTTGGATGTGGCTATCCATCCTGACGCCAAATCCACCTGCAGGGCGGAAGTAGGTAATGGTGCCGGGGTTAGGCATGAAGTTCTTGGTGGGGTCTTCGGCGTTAATCCGGCACTCAATAGCGTGACCAGTGATTCGTATATCGTCTTGCGTTAGCTCTAGTGTGAAACCGCTAGCAATCTGCAATTGAGCCTTAATCAGGTCAATGCCCGTAATCATTTCGGTCACGGGGTGTTCTACCTGAATACGTGTGTTCATTTCAATAAAGTAGAACTTGCGCTCAACGTTATCAAACACGAACTCTACAGTGCCTGCGTTTCTGTAACCTACAGCATTACAAAGGTTGATTGCTGCGTTATAGAGATCGTTACGTAACTCGGTGCTCAGTACAGGTGAGGGGCCTTCTTCAATGAGTTTCTGGTTACGTCGTTGAGCAGTGCAATCGCGCTCACCTACGTGCAGCGTTTTCTCGTTGTCGGATAACACTTGTACTTCTATATGACGTATGTCGGTTAAGTAGCGCTCAATGTAGACAGAGGGATCACCAAAGGCGACTTCCGCTTCAGACATAATTTCTGTAAGGTCTTTGGCTAATGTGTCTTTGGATTTCACTACACGCATACCGCGGCCACCTCCGCCTGCTGCTGCTTTAATTAGCAGAGGAAAGCCTACTTGGGTAGCGACTGCTAAGGCTTCGTCAGCTTCAGAAATAGAGCCTTCAGAGCCAGGTATAGTGGGTACACCAGCTTTTTGGGCTAGCTGACGCGCTTCAATTTTGTTGCCCATCTGATGGATGATCTGGGCAGAGGGGCCAACAAAAATGATGTTTTGTTCTTCACATAGGCGAGCAAAGTCAGCATTTTCGGCCAGGAAACCATAACCAGGGTGAATGGCATCTACGCCATAGGACAGCGCTAGACTCACCAAGGCCTGTTGGTTTTGATAGCTCATGCGAGCTTGTGGCGGGCCTATGCATACAGCTTGATCAGCAAGTTGAACCGGTAGCGAGTCAGCATCGGCCTCGGAGTAAGCCAGTACACTGTTTATACCGAGTTCTTTGCAAGCACGAATAATGCGCAGAGCAATTTCACCTCGGTTAGCAATCAGTACACTGTTCAAAAGTTTAGGCATGAACCTCTCCGTGTGCTTATTATTTGAGCTTAATAACGATCAGAGCTTGGTTGTACTCAACGGGTTGTTCATTTTGAACCAGTATTTTGTGTACCACACCAGTGACGCCTGCTTCGATGTTATTCATCAATTTCATGACCTCAATAATGCACAGTACGGACTGAGCATTCACTTCGTCCCCTTCTTTAACGAATGCGGGGTCGCCTGGTTTAGGAGAGGCGTAGAACGTACCAACCATAGGTGCTCGAATGACAATTTCGTCTGCGGCAGGTTGGTAGTTTTTAGTGTTCGTGACGGGGGCTGTTACTGGAGCTGCGGGAGCAGCGACAACTGGGCTACTAACAGAGGCGGGCACTGGTGCGGCAGCAACGGGGGTAGGAGCGGTAGCCGAAGGGGCACTGTGTTGGTTTCTGGAAATAAATAATTCTAAGCCACCATACTTTAATGATAGCTCGCGAATGTCATCATTTAAGTTAACCCAGTTAATAATGGCTTTAGCTTCATTGAGGTCAATTTTTTGTGACATTAGTTGTCTCCTTTATCTATATTAATTTCTAAACCATTAGCTTTTAGTGTGATTCGACCCTGCTCCTTTTTAGAGGCTAGGTCTTTAATTAGCTCAAGAATTGGATAAGGCACATCTGTTTTTTCACCGTTCTCTATAGCACGTAGCATTTCGTCTACCTGTGTGCCAGCAAACATGGCACGTAGCAGTAGGTGATCGATGCTGTCATGTGGGTAGCGTTGACGTAATGAGGGCAACATTGGCGGTATAGATGAAGGTTTTTCAGCTATATCAGATGGGCCATTTTTGACAATTTTTTCAAGAACAGAGGGCTCTATAGGAGCGAGTAATTTGCCGTAATGGCCTAGTGCATATTTCTTGATTTCGTTAGGCACCACAGAGTATCTATCACCCGACATGACATTCATCGCGGCTTGTGTGCCTACGAACTGTGCAAAAGGGGTGATCATAATGGGGTAAGCGAGTTCGGCACGTACGCGTGCGATTTCATATAGCAGCTCATCAAAGCGATCAGCCAGCCCCACAGTTTCTAATTGTGATTTGAAGTTAGAGAGCATGCCGCCTGGTAGCTGGTGCATAAAATGCAGGCCGTTATAAGCTACGGGCTTACCTAAAGGTTTGTTCTCGGTTTCAGCGATCTCGGTAATAACGTCGCTGATTTGTTGGACCTTGTCCGTGTCTACATTAACTACATAGCCTAAAGCTTTAAGGTCACGGATGATATCTTGGGTGGCTGGCTGGCCGGCGCCGTTTGCCAATGGGGCAATAGAGGTGTGCAAGGCGTCGCAACCAAGCTCTACGGCTTCTAGGTAAACCAAAGGTGCTAAGCCCGTTAAGCAGTGGCTATGTAGCTCGAGCACGCGATCGCCAATAACGGCTTTAATGGCGGGTACTAATGTACGTATACGATCAGGGGTGAGTAAGCCGCCTGCATCTTTAAGCATAATGGCGTCTACGTCTGCTTTTTCAATGAGTTCCTTGGCTTTACGTACATAGAGCTCATCGGTGTGCACAGGGCTTTCGCAGAAGGATAAGGCGCCAAAGGTAGAGGCGCCCAGCTCTTTAGCCTTGCGTAAGCCTGCCGCAATATTGTCCATGTCGTTGAGGCCATCGAAAGAGCCAATCACTCTGAAACCGTTGGCGTACAGTCTTTCTACCCATGCCTCAATAACATCGTCAGCCAAAAAGTCGAAGGCGGCAATATTTTTAGAACGTATTAAGGCTCTGAATTTTGTATTGGGAGCATATTGGTGAGCTAACCGTACGCGTTCCCATGGGTCTTCTTTTAGATAGCGTACTGCAACGTCAAACTGAATAGGAGCGACTAAGTCCACCTGCTCACAGCCAGCTTCATCAAATAATGGCGCCATTCTTACAATGTGCTCAGTACGCATACGCGTAGCCCACAAGCTTTGATGAG
Organism: Paenalcaligenes sp. Me131; assembly: GCF_050487225.1. NCBI lineage: Bacteria > Pseudomonadati > Pseudomonadota > Betaproteobacteria > Burkholderiales > Alcaligenaceae > Paenalcaligenes > Paenalcaligenes sp. Me131. Next base: position 540,357 of record NZ_JBKQGY010000002.1, on the reverse strand, counting down.
CATCACGTAGCGTAGTGTCGATGATCTTGATTTCCCGTTGACTGTTAGCTGGACGGCCACCTTGACTCATGAGGGTCGTAATTGATGGCGTTTCTGCAGTTGGCATCTTGCTATCTCCTAAGTATGTAACTACCAAGAGATAGGTGTTAGCGTCTCTCTTGGATGTACTATTTTTATTGATCTAAAAGTGATTTTTATCACCTGTTTAAAGAATGGTGCACCAACATATTTTGTTTGTCAAGCGTATTCATGTTCGCATTTAGAACAAAAATAGAGATTTGAATGACGCGAAAATAGAGGGTTTGAGCCAGCGTAATACATAAAAAAGCGCCTTATGCTATGCAGCTAAGGCGCCTTTTTAAAATGTGTTTGGTGACTAGCGTTTTTTCAACAAGTTAGAAATCTTCTGGCTAGCCGCAAGCAGGGGAGGCAAGAAGGTTTCTTGCATTTCTGAAGCGGTCTTACGCTGTACGTTACCACTAATATTAATAGCAGCAATGGTGCGCCCTTGGCGATCTACGATGGGGGCTGCGATAGACATTAGGCCATCCTCTAGCTCTTGGTCGACTAAGGCCCAGCCCTGTTTACGTACATTACGAATCTCGGTTAGTAAGCTGCCGGGAGTGATTAGTGTGCGTGGGGTGTGCTGCACGAAGTCGGTTTGTTCCAATAGCATTAAGATCTGATCATCCGTCAGTCCAGAGAGCAGTACACGTCCTAATGACGTCCAAAACGCTGGTAAACGACTGCCTATGGAAAGGCTGACTGTCATGATCTTACGGGTAGGGACCCTTACTACATATACGATCTCGTTACCGTCCAACACGGCGGCAGACGAGCTTTCATGCACAGTAGAAACCAATGCTTCTATAACGGGTTCTGCCAAGTTCCAGAAGGGCATGGAACTGAGATAGCTAAAGCCTAGATCCAAAATTTTAGGGGTAAGCCGGAACTGTCGGCCTTCAGCTTGCACGTAACCTAAGGCGATAAGCGTGAGCAGAATACGGCGTGCACCAGCCCTTGTTAAGCCAGCTGCTGCGGCGACTTCACTGAGTGTTTGCTCAGGGTTATCTGCATTAAACGTGCGGATAACGGTTAGTCCTCGTGCAAAGGACTGAACAAAGCCATCACCGGGTCGGCTGGTGGGTTGATCGTTGGGTTTTTGGTCTATATCTGTCAAGGCGTTAGGTTGAATCTTGAAAGTGCAGAAAAGGCTGTGATTATAGCAGAGCCCCAAATTTGTCCCTTTTGTGACGTGAGTAATAAGCGGAATTTTATATACGTATTTTCCCTAAATCTGAAACGAGGTATAGCAGTCTCTTGACATTAGTAATTGCCACACCTAATATCAAACAAATGTTCGCATAACGAAATATAGTTCATAAATAATGATACAGAACAGGGTGGAGATATGTGTGGGCATTCGCATTTGAGAGACTTACTCGTTCCAGGAATTTATGATTAATAAAATCTATCCATCAGCTGCTGAGGCTGTGTCTGTGATTCATGATGGCGCCACTATCATGATTGGGGGGTTTGGCTTAGCAGGTATGCCTGCGGAGCTAATTGATGCTGTGATTGCTACTGGGGTAAAAAACCTAACAATCATCAATAACAATGCAGGTAATGGTGACACCGGTTTAGCTGCATTGCTCAAGGCAAGGCAGGTCAGCAAGATTATCTGTTCCTTTCCTAGACAAGCAGATTCCCATGTTTTTGATGAGCTTTATCACGCAGGATTGATTGAGCTTGAGTTGGTGCCACAAGGCACCTTGGCTGAGCGTATCCGTGCAGGTGGGGCAGGTTTAGGTGGCTTTTATACGCCAACAGCGTATGGCACCTTGTTGGCAGAGGGCAAAGAGACGCGCGTGATTAATGACAAGGGTTATGTGTTTGAAGAAGCGCTTACAGCTGATTTTGCATTGATCAAAGCGCATAAGGCGGACCGTTGGGGAAACCTTATCTACAGTAAAACGGCCAGAAATTTTGGGCCGGTTATGGCCTCTGCGGCGAAGACTGCCATTGTGCAAGTGGATCAGGTGGTAGAGCTAGGTGAGTTAGATCCAGAGCAGGTGGTCACCCCCAGCTTATTTGTTCAGCGCGTAGTCGCATTAGGTAAAGGGGAAAGACAGTGAAACGACTATCACGACAAGAAATTGCAGTACGTGTTGCTCAAGATATTCCCGCCGGTGCGATTGTGAATTTAGGCATAGGCATGCCCACCATGGTGACGGAGTATTTAAACCCTGATAAAGAAATTATTCTACATAGTGAGAATGGCGTATTAGGAATGGGGCCTGCACCAGCAGCGGGGGAAGAAGATGAGGATCTGATTAATGCTGGTAAGCAGTATGTGACGCTGCGCAAAGGCGGGGCTTACTTTAATCATGCAGATTCGTTTGCCATGATTAGGGGGGGGCATATAGATTTTTGCATTCTAGGTGCATTTCAAGTCTCAGCCACGGGAGACCTGGCAAATTGGCATACCAATCAGCCTAATGCTATACCAGCAGTGGGTGGTGCTATGGATTTATCGGTAGGGGCTAAGCAGGTCTATGTAATGATGGAGCTGTTTACCAGAGAGGGGGAGTGTAAGCTGGTGGAGCAATGTACTTACCCTGTGACCGGATTGCGGTGCGTAGACCGTGTGTATACGGATATAGCGGTGTTTGACATCACAGCTACAGGTGGTTTTAGTGTACGTGAAATTTATGCTGATATTACTAAAGAGACGCTGCAAGAGATGTGCGGCGTACCGTTGTAAATCAGAAAAAAGCATACCACCAGAACTGCTTTGAGTGTTCTGGCGGTATGGTTTTGGTTAGTAATGCAACGCGCGTTGGTAAGCGTCTAGCACCGCTTCATGCATAGACTCCGATAGCGTGGGGTGAGCAAACACGGTTTGCATCAACTCTGCTTCGGTGGTTTCTAACTGCATCGCAACGCCGTAGCCTTGGATGAGTTCGGTGACTTCATCACCCACCATGTGGGCACCCAATAACTCACCGCTTTGCTCATCAAAAATGACTTTCACGAAACCGTCGGGGGTTCCCATCGCCAAGGCTTTACCGTTGGCGGCTAATGGGAATTTACCGATGCGTAGCGCGCGGCCAGTGGCGTTGGCTTGTTCTTCGGTTAGGCCCACGTGAGCCACTTGTGGGTGACTGTAAATGCAAGCAGGAATACGTTCAGCACACAGAGGGTGTGGATTCAGACCAGCAATATGCTCCACACAAATAACGGCTTCGTGCGAGGCTTTGTGTGCCAACCACGGTGCACCGGCTACGTCACCAATGGCGTAGATATGTGGGTGTCCTGTGGCACTGAAATCTTGCGTCATGATGTGGGTGTTTTCCACTTTTACAGCGTAGTTTTCTAGGCCCAAGTTTTCGGTGTTGCCCACAATGCCTGCGGCAACTAACACTACATCGGCTTGCAGGGTTTTGGCACCGATAGAGCCTTCTAACTGTAGTGTCCAACCTTGGCCTTGTTTCTTGGCTTCTTGAATACGGCAGCCCAAGTGCAGGTGTATGCCGTCACGCTGTAAGGCTTTGGCTACATGCTGGGAGACTTCGCCATCTTCAGAGGCCAAAATCTTATCGCCCATTTCTACTACGTGTACGTCGGCACCCAACGCGCGGTAGAAACTTGCAAACTCAATACCGATCACGCCCGCGCCAATAATGGTGAGCGATTTAGGTACGGCAGTAGGCACTAACGCTTCTTTGTAGCTCCACACCGATTGCCCATCTACGGGGAACATAGGTAGGGTACGGGCACGAGCGCCAGTAGCGAGGATGAGATCTTTGGTGTGCAGCGCTTGGGTGCTACCGTCGGCTTGCTCTACCACGATGTTGAGCCCTGACGCAGCAGGGCTGCCCAGCTTGCCGTGCCCGTTAAAGACTTGCACGCCGTTTTTCTGCATCAGGTGTTTTACACCACGTTGCAGTTGAGAGGACACGCCACGTGAGCGCTGCACGATGGCAGCTAAGTCCACCGTGGGTTCGGCGCATTGGATCCCAAAGCTGGCAGAGTCACGGATCAGACGCAACACATCGGCAGAGCGCAGCAAGGCTTTGGTGGGGATGCATCCCCAGTTCAAGCAGATGCCGCCTAGATGCTCTTTTTCCACCAACGCAGTGCGCAAGCCCAGTTGTGCTGCACGGATGGCAGCAACGTAACCACCAGGCCCACCACCAATGATGGTGACGTCAAAAGTTGAGGTAGTCATGGCAGGCCTTAAATCAGAATGGAAAGCGGTGCTTCTAGTGTTTCTTTGAAGCGGGCTAACCAACGTGCCGCCAAGGCACCATCAATCGCGCGGTGGTCTACCGACAGTGTCATGCTTAGCATTTGTGCAATGACCATGTCATCACCCTCGGCAATCACGCGGCGCTCTGCAGCACCTACTGCCAGAATGGCGGCTTGTGGTGGGTTGATGATGGCAGCAAAGTTTTGCACACCGTACATGCCCAAGTTGCTGATGGTGAAGCTGCCGCCTTGGTATTCGTGAGGCTGCAACTTACCGTCGCGTGCGCGTTCTGCCAGTTGACGTACGTTTTGGCTTAGGGCGGACAACGACAGATTGTTGGCGTTACGTACCACTGGGGTAATCAAGCCAGAGTCTGTGGACACAGCCACTGAGATATCCACATCGTGATACTGCAGTAACGCCTCGTCTGTCCAACTGACGTTCATCTCTGGCATGGCTTGCAAGGTGACGGCGACAGCTTTGACGATCAGGTCATTGACCGAGACTTTTTGGCTAGCAGTTTGGTTGATTTGCGCACGTAGTGCCAACAGGGCATCCACACGGCATTCTGCTTGCAAGTAGAAGTGCGGTACTGTGGATTTGCTTTCTGTTAGGCGTCTAGCGATAGTACGGCGCATTGCGCTGTGCGGTTGCGCGGTGTAAGCGGCATTGCCGGCGGCGGTCGGTGCAGCAGTTGCTGCGCTAGCCACTGCAGGTGCAGGTTGAGCTTGCGCTTTCAGTACATCTTTTTTAATGATGCGACCATGTGGGCCACTGCCGTTGATAGTGGCCAAATTCAGGCCAGCTTCCAGCGCCAGTCGGCGAGCCAAGGGGCTAGCAAAGATGCGACCCGTAGGGGCTACAGCAGCGACGGGTGCAGGTGTAGCAGCGGTTGTGGTGGTAGCGGTAGGCTCGACCACAGCGGGTGCAGCCGTGGCCGCTTGTGGAATGTCTGCCAATGCGGCTTGCAGTTCAGCATCGCCTTCACCAGCAGCCAAGATAACGGCGATGGGTGCGCCCACTTCTGCAGACTGACCAGCAGGCACCAAAATACGTGCCAAGGTGCCCGAGGCTTCGGACGCGACTTCAACAACCGCTTTGTCGGTTTCTACTTCCAGAAGCTCGTCATTCAGGTTGACGGCTTCACCTTCTTTTTTCAACCAACTCAAGATTTGAGCGGCGTCATTGCCGGCAGCAACGCCGGGCATGGTTATAAGGGTAGCCATGGCTTAATTCCTGTTTTCCAAATCATTACGGTAGGCGTGCAGGTCAGCGTAAGTGACCAATTCCAATACGTTGCCTTCAGGGTCTTTGCAGAAGGCAAGGTAGACGCCATCGCGTACTTCGACGCGACGATCGCCTGTTAAGAATTGCGCGCCTGCCTGTTGTAAGCGCTGTATCGCAGCATCAATATCTGCCACGATAAAGGTGAGGTAGAAGCTGCCCGCACGGTCCAACAAAAAGGGTAGGTCGGTCTCTGCATCCAAGGGGGCGGCATCAGGTTGTAGTAACTTGATGCGTTCGCCGTTGGTGGTTTGCAGTCGCACGACGCTGTAGCCATGGGCTGACATGGCAGCGTGCATGGCTTTGTCAGCAGGCACGTGAATGAGGCTCTTAGCCGTGCAACCCAGCCCTTCTTCGTAGAAGCGTTGCAGGGCAGGAAGGTCGCGGCAGCAAATACCTACTTCCAAAGGGGAGACCATCGTAGTGCTCATGTGATGCTCCTAGTTCAGGCCTTGACCTTGTTGTACGCGTTGCAAGCCTTCAACTACTTCTTCAGTACGGGCGTGGGCAGCACGTTCCAGCACTTTGGAAATACTTGGGGAGGCTTCGCCACCGGTGACACGTTGAATAGGCTGATCCAACCAGTCGAAGTAACGGCGTTGAATTTCATCGGCCAACCAGCCACCGTAGGAGGTGCCTCTAGCACCTTGTTCTACGATCAACACGTTGTTCGTTTTGCGGATACTTTCACCGATAGTGTCCCAATCCAAGCTAGCTTGATCCAGCCAACGCAAATCGATCACTTCAGCATCAACGCCCGTTTGCTCTACGGCTTCCAAGCTGTGCTGAACCATGGACAAGTAGGTCAGGATGGTGAGGGCTTTACCTTCACGACGTACGGCGGCTTTACCTACTGGCAAGCAGTAATCCAAGTCGTCAGTGGGGGCCAAACCGCTGGAGGCGTACAGGTCAATGTGTTCGATCACCAGAACGGGGTCGTTCAGTTTCAGCGCCGTGTTCATCAGGCCTACGTAGTCGAAAGGCGTAGATGGAGCCACAATGCGCCAACCTGGGCTAGTCGCAAAAATACCTGCTGGGTCCATAGAGTGTTGCGAACCATAGCCGCTGCCCATTGCCACTTTGCTGCGCAGTACCAGTGGCACATTGATGTCGCCACCAAACATGTGACGCACTTTGCCAATCTGGTTGAAGATTTGGTCAGCGGCTACCCACATGAAGTCGGGGTACATGAATTCCACTACAGGTCTGTAGCGGCCATCCATCGCCAGACCACCACCCAAACCAGCGAAAGCGTTTTCGCTAATAGGTGTGCCCAAAACGCGATCAGGGAAACGATCAGACAAACCACGAGTTGCACCGTTAGTACCGCCTTTCAGACGGTGTACGTCTTCACCCATGATGACCACGCCGGGGTCAGTTTCCATGCGTCGGCCCATCACATCAGCAACCACGTCGATGAATTTGCGATTCTCTAGGGAGGAGGTGAAGTTGTCTTGCTCTACCGTTGCGACGCCATTCATTTCGCTCAGGTCGCCACGCAACCCTACGTCACGGAAGTGTGGAGCAGGCCACAGTTCAGGACGAATACGACGTTTGCCTGCTTTGCCATCAGGGTCAGCTTCTACCAGCGCGTCAGCCGCATTTTTCATGGCTTGCTGAATGCGGTTTTGCAATTGCTCAATGTCGTCAGCCGTGATCAGACCCAATTCCACCATTTTGGTGTTCATCAGCGCCACTGGATCACGTTCGCGCCATTGCTGTTCTTCTTCTTTGCTGCGGTAACCAAAGGCGCTACCGGCAAAGCCACCGTTCTGGTGGTAGAAGCGGTATAGGTCAGCCTCAATAATGGTTGGGCCACGGCCTGTACGCATGTGCTCCAGCGCTTGTTCCATCGCCAAGTGCACGGCCAGTGGGTTCATGCCATCTACTTTCCAGCTAGGAATGTTGAAGGCTTGACCACGCGCAGACAGACGAGGCTCAGCAGTAGCTTCTTCTACGGATGTGGATACAGCGTAGCGGTTGTTTTCAATGAAGAAGCATAGTGGCAGTTTCCATGCCGCAGCCAAGTTCATGGTTTCTAGCGCAGAACCAATGTTCACTGCACCGTCACCAAAGTAGGTGATGGCTACATCGCTAGTACCCGCGTGTTTGTGCGCCCATGCAGCACCAGCTGCCAACGGAATACCACCGCCCACAATCGCATTCGTACCCAGCACACCCGCATCGTCCCAGCGCAAGTGCATGGAACCGCCACGGCCTTGGCAAAAACCTTGCGACAAGCCCAGGATTTCCGCCAATGTGCGTTGCAACAGGGCGGTGGTGTTAGCGCCCAGCTCGGCGGTAGGAGACATGCCGTTAGGGTGGATGTGCGCCAGTGCTTTACTCAAGAATTGGTGGTGACCACGGTGTGAGCCGTTGATTTGGTCAGTCGTGCGCAGGAACGCTAGCGAACCTGCTGCACCACCTTCCTGACCCACGCTGGAGTGTGCAGGGCCGTGTACCAAGCCTTCCATGGCAAGGCCAACGACGGTTTCTTCAAAAGCACGAATCAGGTGTACATGCGTGAGCAGCGTACCCAGTACCGCTGGGTCTGCGTTTTTCCAATCACTGTCGGTAATCTGGAATTCAACCCAGGGAGCCTGGGATTGCAAAGGGGTAATGTCTGGCATAGTGAAACTCACATGGGAAAATTAGGTTCAGAACTAGCGTCCAGCACAGGCTGGGAAGTGAATGCGTTACAACGGGTGGTCTGTAGATCGCTCATACGGCCAACCAGTTTTTCAAGAGCTGGGCATCGCCTAGCAAAGCGTCTGGTGTGCCACGGAACACCACGGTGCCGTGACCCAATACGCAGACGCTGGAAGAAATCTTCATGGCAATGGTGAGCTTTTGCTCTACCAAAATAATGGAGACGCCACGTTTATTAATGTCGGCAAGCGCTTCGCCCACCACTTCTACAATCTTGGGGGCTAAACCTTCGGTGGGTTCATCCACCAAGATCAGGCGAGGGTTACCCAACAACGATCTACAAATGGTGAGCATTTGCTGTTCACCACCAGACAAGTTGCCGGCCAGTGTGTTGCGGCGCTCTTTAAGGCGAGGAAAGTAGTCAAACATTTGCTCTACATTCCACACCGGTGCGTTGGCGCGCTTGGGCTGCATGCCCATTAGCAAGTTTTCGTCTACGGTGAGGTTGGCAAAAATGTCGCGTTCCTCGGGTACATAAGCGATACCTGCACGGGCGATTTGGTAGGCGGGTTTGCCTGCCAATTCTTGGCCATCCAACACCACGTTGCCAGAGGTGGGCGTCAACATGCCCATGATGGCTTTGAGTGTGGTGGAACGACCTGTACCATTACGACCTAGTAGGCTAAGCACCTCACCTTGTTGCACTTCAAAGCTCACGCCATGAAGGATGTGGCTTTTGCCGTAGTGGGCGTGCAAGTCTTGCACACGCAATAGAGGGGATTGGGCTGTACTCATGCCTGTACCTCCGTACCCAGATAGGCTTCTTGTACGAGTTTGTTGTTGCGGATTTCTTCGGGTGTGCCAGTGGCAATAATTTGCCCGTACACCAGCACACTGATGCGGTCGCTCAACGAGAACACCACATCCATGTCGTGTTCAACGATCATGAGGCTACGACCTTGGCTAAGCTCTTTAATGAGGCCTGTGGTGTAGTCAGTTTCCTCGCGGGACATACCGGCCATAGGCTCATCCAACAGCAGCACGCTAGGGTCAGAGGTTAGGGCAATACCGATTTCCAACGAACGCTGTTCGGAATAGCTCAGCTCGCCAGCCAGTGTGTCGCGGTGGGCACTTAAGCGCACGTTTTCAAGCAGTACATCGACTTCAGCAGTTACCGCTTTAGCACGTGAGGCTGGACGCCAGAAGTTGTAGTCCAGCTTGTGACGACGCATCACACCTAAGCGCAGGTTTTCAAATACGCTGAGGCCAGGAAACACGTTAGTGATCTGAAAAGAGCGCGCTAACCCTAGGCGGTTAATACGTTGTGGGTCCATGCCCTGAATAGGACGCGAATCCAACTGTATGGTGCCGCTACTTGGGCGCAACAGCCCTGAGATCAGGTGAAACAGTGTGGATTTACCGGCACCGTTAGGACCAATAATCGCGTGGCGTTCGCCTTTTTCCAGCGTCAGGTTAACGCCGCGCATGATGTGTGACTCACCAAAGGATTTATGCAAATCCTTGATCGTCAGAATAGGGGAATGAGCAGTAGACGTCATGGCTATTGTTCCTCGTTCATGGCTTGCCATTTACGTGTCATGGTCGTAGTGATGATGACGCCAAGGATGACCAGCAATATAGGCCATACCCATGTCATGACGGCATTAGGTACCCACGCTTGTCCAAACAACTGGATAGCAGGCCAATCCATATTGGCTGCGACGTGGTAGTCGGGGCTGAGAATGCGGCCTAGTAGCTCAACGATGAGCACAATACCGGCTCCACCCGCCACTACACCCAGCGTCCACACCAGTAGCGCACCGATGAGTACGAGCACGTTGTGACGCAGGCTGCTGCGTTGCCACCATTGCAGAATGCTGAATAAACCCGCAGGCAAGAACATCATGACCAGAACGAAGATAATGCCTTGGTACAGCAACCATGAGCGAGTCAGGTCAGACACGGCATAACCGAAGAAGCTCATGACGGCAGCGCCTAGGGCTGGGCCAAAGAAACTGGCAATACCACCGATGTACGAGAACAGCACGGCTTGGGTAGACAGTGTCATGTCGAACAGCACGTAGTTGGCTGCTTCGTTGTGCATGGCTTGCAAACCACCGGCCAGACCTGCAAAGGTGGCAGAGATAGTGAATACCATCACACGCAGACGGTGCACGTTGTAGCCCAAGAAGCGCAAGCGATTGGTGTTTTCGCGCAAGCCGTTACACAAGCGACCCAATGGTGTGCGAGTGAAGTAGAACAGCAGAGTGATAGCAATCAGCGCCCAGACCAACGTCAGGTAATACACCTCGGTAGACGTACCGAAGTCAAAGCCCCACGCAGGCATACGCATGGCAGAGATACCGCCTTCGCCACCAAACACCCCTTTAAGGTGTGGTGCCAGAGCGTGCAACAGTTCAGCCAAGGCTAGTGTGATCATAGAGAAATACACACCGCTACGTTGGGTAGAGAACCAACCTGCTACAACACCCAGTAAACAGCCGGCCAATGCGCCCAGTAATGGCAGCAAAGGCGTAGGCAACAAGCCCATACCGTCTACCGCATTCATGGCGTGAATGGTGGCGAAGGTACCGATAGCGAAGTAGGCCGCGTGACCAAATGACAGCATGCCGCCTTGGCCTGCCAACACGTTAAAGGCCGTCGCAAACAAGACTGCGATCAGCATCTGGATAGCAGCATTTAGCAGGGCAGGAGTTAGGTAAGAAGGTGCTAGCGCAAGCGCGACAATCAGCACTACAAACAGAAAAACGCGTTTCACCGTATTACTCCCTATTTCCCATCAGACCCGACGGACGGATCAATAACACCAGTAGCATGAGCAAGAAGGGAATCGTGGCTGCCATGGAAGAAACTTTCAGTGTGAGTAGGCCACCGGTAGCGCGAGCCCATTCACCCAGACCAACTAGGTTGAACAGGTCGGCGAGGCTCCAATCTATGCCTACGGCAAAGGACGACACCAAACCGATGATGAGGGAGGACAGCATAGCGCCGCCCAGAGAACCCAACCCCCCTACAACTACCACCACAAACACCAGTACGCCTAGTTCTAGTGCCATGTTGGGGTTGGTGGTGTAGAACGCACCAGCCACAGCACCAGCCAGACCGGCCAAACCAGCACCCACGGCGAATACGCCCATGAACACCATAGGCACGTTGTGGCCCAAAGCCTCGCCCATGCGTGGTTTGTAGATGGCGGAACGCACCACAATCCCAACGCGGGTGCGGGTTAACAGCAGGTAGATCAGGGCAAACATCAGCAAGGATGTGGCACCGATCAGCAAGCGGTAGAAGGGGTAGTTCGTACCGAAAATGCTGAACGCCGAGAAGTTCAACGCTTCGGGTACGCGGTAATCCACAGGGTAGTTACCGTAAAACAGTTTGATGACTTCGGTGATGATGAAAGACACACCAAAAGTCAGTAGTAACTGATGACCATGCCCGTATTGGTGTACGCGGCGCAACATGTAGCGCTCAACAAAAGCACCGATCAGCCCAACCAAAATGGGGGCAATGACGATTGCAGGCCAGTAGCCTATGTATTTCTGCAAGGTGTAGGCCAAGTAGGCACCAACCATGTAGAAAGAGGTATGGGCGAAGTTCAGAACGCCCATCATGCCGAAAATGAGGGTCAGGCCGGCGGAGACCATGAACAATAGCAATCCGTAGATGCTACCGTTCAGCAGGGACACAACAAAAAACTCCATGCGTATGCCTTTTTTGCCTAGGTTATATGTATAGGCTCTGCCAAGCGCAATAGGTAGAGCTATCAGGGGCTAGAGACTATAGAGGTGAAGACGCCAGCCATTAACGTATGGCTGGCGTATAGGAACAGCGATTAGGAAGGACGCTTCATGGAGCAGGTTTGTTCTACGGGGTTAACCGCGTCTGCACCCGTAAAGAGTTTGACCACGCTAAAGCCCATATCGGTGCCGTCTACTTTGTATTCAGCGTCACGCGATACTTGAGATACCACGATAGGCAACATGACTTGGTGGTCGTCAGCACGAATAGCGATTTCACCCAATGGGCCTGCCAGTGTGACGTTCTCCAAATTCAGAGCCAGTTGTGTGGCGTCCATTTTGCCGTCGGCGTTTGCAGCAGTATTACGCAGTGCTTCGCCCAGCATCTGGATACCAAATACGGTTTGTGGCTCTACGTAAGTGGGGTAGTGGCCAGTGACCGCTTTGTAGTCCTCAGCAAATTGTTTGGCAGCATCATTGGCTTCAATGTTGAACGCGTGGGAAATGTAGTGGCCCAGAGCCAAATCACCCGCGTTGGCGATGTTACCTGGCTGATCCAAGAACACCGTGCCGAAACGTACTTTCAGGCCCGCATCACGCGTGGCTTTCATCAGCAACAACAAGTCGTTGGACCAGTTGCCAGTAATCACCGTCTCCGCACCGCTGTTTTTGATGCGGTTAGCGTAAGGAGCGAAGTCTTGAATGCGGTTTACATCGTGCAGCGTTTTTTCTACCACGGTGTAGTTGTTAGCGGCCGCTTGCTGCTCGGTCGCGTATTCCATGTCACCACCCCAGGAGTAGTTCTGGTTCATGGCATAGACTTTGGAGCCCAGCACGCCGTCTTCTTGCATGGCGTTAACCAGTGTTTTCACACGAATAGGGGCGTTGGTGGTGAAGCGGAAGTGGTAGAAGTGGCATTTGTCAGCTGTCAATTCCAGTGCTTCGCCGCCCATGTTCAGGTACAGCACTTCTTTGCCACGGTTACGGATGTTGTGTTTGCGGATGTCTTCGGTGATTTGACCAGAAACCGCAGAAGAAGAGCCTTGGATGATGATGTCAGCGCCATCAGCAATTGCGGCTTTCACTTTGTCCGACGCACCAGCAGGACCGCCTTGGTTGTCGTATTCCATGATCTCGATGGCTTCACCGTTCCAGCCACCAGCTTGGTTGATTTTGTCCAACTCGTATTTCACAGCGGTGCGGTACAGCAGACCGGTAGACGCTTGAGGGCCAGACAGAGTTTCCACTAAAGCAATTTTGAGTGGTGCGGCTTGTACAGAAGCCAAGCTACTCAACCCAGTTACCGCTAGCGTTAGTGTCAGGTGTTTCAGTTTCATCGTTGCTCTCCATTCTCCGAAAAGAATTCGCATGTGGCGCGGCCTTTGTGTGGGAAAGATATTGGTTTAGGAATATCCATCACAAAGGATAATTTTTATGTAACTTGTCTGATAAGTTTGATATGCTTGTCAGACGATTGAAAAATACTATATCAGCAACAAAAAGAGTGTCAACGAGCATTGATCAAGAAACGTAGTAATTGTGATTAGTTCGTTTTAAATCAATATGTTGCTCTTATAGGTATAAACCCGAATACGAGGAGGATCTATGCTGGGACTAGAGAAAAAAACGGTGTTAATTACCGGTGCAGCAGGTGGAATTGGTCGTGCATTAGCCCTGCGTTTGGCACAAGCAGGGGCACAAGTTGCACTATGTGATCGCGATGCCTCTGCACTGGAAAAACTAGAACAAGAGATACGCGAACAGGGTGGTGTGGCAGCACGTTATGCCGCAGATGTGAGCTCGCAGCCGTCCTGCCAAGCGTTAGCGAAAGCCGTGGCGGCGCAATTTGGCGGCATTGATTCTTTGGTGCACTCAGCAGGTATTTATCCTGAATCTAAAGTCGCCGAGATGAGTGCAGAGCAATGGCGTCAATTGATGCAGATTAATTTGGATGGCACCTTCTACATGTGTCAGGCCGTGATGCCGTACTTGTCAGAACGCAGCAATATTGTGAACTTGTCTTCTATGGCAGGTCATCGTGGCAGTTATGCTCATGCGCATTACTCAGCATCCAAAGGAGCTGTGACCAGTTTTAGTAAAAGCTTGGCCTTAGAACTGGCACCACGCACCCGCGTGAATTGCGTCGCCCCCGGTATTATCGAAACCGCGATGACGCGTGATTTGCTGCAAGAAAAAGGCCAAGCTTTATTGGCTTCTACGCCCTTGAAACGCTTTGGTACAGCGCAAGAAGTGGCTGATGTCATTCTGTTTTTGTGTTCTGATTTGGCGTCGTTTGTGACGGGTGAAACCATCCATGTGAACGGTGGGTTGTACATGGTGTAACGCTGGGCCGCCAGTGTCGTTATACTGGCGGAGTTTCATACATTACCTACTCAGATCAGGATTGTTTGACCACTATGGCAGGGCATAAACAAAGCATTGCATATTCCACGCCCATCGTGACGTGGATACGGCAGGAAATAGAAGCTGGCCATTTTGTTGCCGATCAAAAATTACCCAGTGAAGCGCAGTTGCAGGAGCGCTTCGGGGTAAGCCGTTCCGTTGTGCGTGAAGCATTGTCACAGCTAAAGTCGGAAGGCTTGGTGAATTCACAGCAAGGTAAAGGCGTGTTTGTGAATGCACGCGGTGAGCGTCGCATGTTCAGTTTGGACATGTCAGGAGCTACTCTGGGTGACCTGACTAGTCTTGAGCACGTGATTGAGTTGTTGGTGGCGATAGAGGTTGCCGCTGCCAAACATGCAGCCGAACGGCATACGGCGGCTGATCTAAAAAAGATACGCAAAGCGTTAATAGGCATGGAGTACGCCATTGCGTGTGATCAGTTGGGCGACGAAGAAGACTACGCGTTTCACCAAGCTATTGTGGATGCTACACATAATCCGCACTTCATCACGCTCAATGAGTATTTAGAGCAGCATGTGCGACGATTAATACGCCAAGCGCGTAGCCACACAGCGCAATACCATCAAGACTTGATCGAAGATGTGCAGGCGGAACATCAGGCGATTATTCAGGCTATAGAACAGCGCGATCCAGACGCTGCCGCTGCCGCTGCAGAGCGTCACTTACGCAATGCAGCAGAGCGGTTACGTACTTACATCGAGGCGTAAACGCCTGTGTGCACCATTACATGATGGCGGCAAGCGAAGCGGCTGGCACCCAGCCGCTTTGCTGACTGTGCATACTTTTGCACCACATCCACCCATTCAGCTCTTTGATCACCGTGACAATTTCCCCAATCTTGACGTTTAGCTCTTGGGCGGTGTAGTCCTCTAGCGCCCTCCCTTCAGAGGGGGAATCCTCTTTTCTATCGATAATCTGACTAGGCACCCAACCGCCACTGTGCGTAGGCAGTGTGCAGAAGAACCAGTTATCCCACCCTTCAGGGCCAGCGTATTTAGCCCCTACAGTCAGTGGTGTGCCTTTGGTAAACGAGATGGGGTCTGGGAATTCGCTGTGATGAATAGCAACGACACGGTGCACATGGGGGAAGTCAGGCGCATTGTCGGCGTTGTAACGTTGGACTGAAAACCCTTCTGCCTCGGTGGGGGCAACGAAATAGCTGCTGATGGCATCAAACTCCGCTTCTGAGGTTTGGTACGGGTGCGTGCCAGAGATATTGCGTTGGTGCAGTCGTGCTTTACAGATGTCGTCGGGCAGATCCAAAAAGTGCAGTATGTGTGGAGCAGAAGTGCTGTTACACAGGGATTTCATCCAGGCGCGGCTAGCCAATGTGTTAGCTGGGAAATCCAGCACAACGGATATACCTGCGGCCAGCAACTGTTGAATGTGTGGGGTGATCGCGGTACGCAATAGCCCAGAACAGCGCGCATAGTCAGTAATGGTTTTGATGCTGTCGGGGTAGAGCGATGAGAGCCACTGATCTTCGTTCAGCAAAATAGTGTGGGGAGCAGCAGCTAGTCGGGTTGCAAGCGTCGATTTGCCAGAGCCGATTTTTCCGCAAATGAAATGCAGCATCGCGCGGGAGGGGGCAGACGATGTATTGGCAGAAGTCATAGTGCTGTTTCCTTGATGAAAATCCAATCCCTATAGGGACAAAAAAACCCGCCTCGTGGGGCGGGTTCTGTGCAATGGTGGTGCCCACCCGCTAACCCGCCGTTTTGGGGCGAATAGTCTGTGTGTAAATGAAGGGGTGGGTAGTCATTGTCATGAAATCCAGTATAAGCAGCTTCAGAGGGTTGTGCAAAGCGGTTTGCATGTTGGTACTGAGTTCACGTACTTGAACGTTTACTGCTGAAATTGTTGCAAGCACCAGTCCCACACGGCTTCTACTGCTTTGGGGCGTGCCGATGCGCGTTTGCGTACCAAGTAATACGAGGCGGGCAAGGTGATGCGGTGTGCGCTTAAGGGGATTAATCGGCCTGTTTTTAAGTCATCCGCTACAAATGCTTTGCTGGTGAGGGCGACGCCTTGGCCACCGAGGGCCGCGTCGATGGCTAGTGCGGTTTGGTTAAAGACAGTGCCGGGTAAGCGGCCATTCATGTTCAGAAAGGTAGGCCAGCGATCGTGTGCGTCATGCAATAAGGGCAAGCTAGCTACTTGTTCGGCAGATAACGGTGGTGGTTGGGGTAGTGCTAGCTGCGGGCTGGCAACAGCAATTAGCTCTTGATGAAACAGCAGCTCTGCTTCCAGTGCGGCGGGAATAGCCCGTGGCGTTAAGCGTATGGCAATGTCCACTTGGTCTCTATCAAAATCCGAGAGCGCATCGGTGGCAATGGTTTGCAGCTCTATCTGCGGCAAAGCCGTATAGAGATGCGCCAAGCGGGGGATCAAGAGTTTGGCCGCAATGGTGGGCGTCACGCTAATGGTGACTCTGTCTGGACGATGGGTGAGTTTTTCCGTGGCCTGAGCGAGCGTGTCAAACGCATGGCTAATGTCGCTTAAATAATTGGCTCCTGCCGAGGTTAAGGCTAAGCCGCGCGGTAAGCGTTGAAACAGGCTTGCGCCTACATGAGCTTCTAAGGCGCGTACTTGTTGTGCGACGGCGCCTTGTGTCACACCCAACTCATCAGCGGCCGCTCTAAAGTTTAGGCGTCGGCCTGCAACTTCAAACGCGCGTAGCGCATTTAATGGAGGGAGTTTGCGTCGGTTGATAGACATATAAGGCAGTAGTTTTTCTACAGGATAGTGCGTGTATTTATCGTTAGAACATTAGTGGCTACCGATTGATAATAACTCCATACACTGTCTTTAGGAGTAGATCATGTCTGTAGAAAAAGTAGCACTGATTACCGCCGGTGGTTCTGGTATGGGCGCAGCCACTGCTAGGCGTTTAGCCAGCGATGGGTATGCCGTAGCGATTTTGTCTTCTTCGGGAAAAGGTGAAGCGCTAGCCAAGGAACTGGGCGGTATTGGGGTAACGGGTTCTAACCAGTCGCAGGATGATTTACACCGTTTGGTGGACTTGGCCATGCAGCGTTGGGGGCGCATTGATGCGTTGGTGAACTCCGCAGGTCATGGCCCGCGTGCGCCCATTTTGGATCTGAGTGACGAAGATTGGCACAAAGGTATGGACGTCTATTTTCTGAATGCCGTGCGCGCTACGCGTTTAGTGGTGCCTATTATGCAAAAGCAGGGCAAAGGGGCGATTGTGAATATTTCTACTGCCTGGGCTTTTGAACCTTCAGACATGTTCCCTACCTCTGCGGTGATGCGTGCAGGTTTAGCCAGCTTTACCAAAATCTTTACCGACACCTATGCGGCGCAGAATATACGCATGAATAACGTGTTGCCAGGGTGGATAGACAGCCTGCCTGCTACCGATGCCAGACGTGACAGCGTACCCATGCAGCGCTATGGCAAAGCAGAAGAAATCGCGGGCACCATTTCGTTCTTGTTATCGGATGATGCGGGCTACATCACAGGCCAAAACATTAGGGTAGACGGCGGGATCACCCGATCTATTTGAGTTATGACAGCATGAACAAACAAGGCACCACATGGTGCCTTGTTTGTTTTCAACGTCCTCAGCAGTGAGTAAGAGAGCCTTGGACGTGTGTGATCACCCACAAATCAGTACAGCCTGTATTGGAATGGTAATTGTTATTGATTGTTATGTTATAACATAACATTTCATTTTAGACCTTACCTTTACATGTGACTTATGAAATTCCCTCTCAAACCCCTTAGCCTAAGCGTCATGCTGAGTATGGGCAGTGTTCAGTTGGCACTGGCTCAGGATAGCGACGCGGCGAATGCCAGCGTGCCCACATTAAGCGCTATACGCATTTCAGCCTTGCCCCTGCATACAGAACTGAATAAAGCCGTTGGCGCTATCACTGTCGTAGAGACACATGATTTGTTATCGACAAATGC
This sequence comes from Paenalcaligenes sp. Me131, assembly GCF_050487225.1. Classification (NCBI taxonomy): domain Bacteria; kingdom Pseudomonadati; phylum Pseudomonadota; class Betaproteobacteria; order Burkholderiales; family Alcaligenaceae; genus Paenalcaligenes; species Paenalcaligenes sp. Me131. The sequence goes on along the minus strand of NZ_JBKQGY010000002.1, from coordinate 522,054 downwards.
CGCTGATACCTTGGGTAATGTGCTGGCACAATCACCTGGTATTCATAGTGACACCTTTGGTGCAGGTGCCGGTCGCCCAGTGATACGTGGCCAAACGGCACCGCGTGTGAAGGTATTGAGTGATGGGGTGGAGTTCATGGATGCGTCGGGGGTATCGCCTGACCATGCAATCCCTGCCGATATTTTTTCTGCAGAACGCATAGAAGTCCTGCGTGGGCCGTCTGCCTTGCTATATGGCGGAGGTGCGATTGGTGGCGTGGTGAATATTGTGGATAACAAAATCCCCACCGCTATCCCCGAAAAAGCGTTTTCAGGGCGTATTCAACTGCAAGGCAGTACCGTCGATAAAGGTAATGCCGAAGCCATATCGCTAACAGGCAATACAGGTTCAGTGGTGGTGCAACTGAATGCTAACCACAGTGAGGGCAAGGATTACCGTGTACCGCACTGGAAAGACAGACGGGTTGGAAATTCCAACACCTTGAGCGATAACATGAGCTTAGGTGTGTCGTTTGTCGGCGATAGGGGGTACATCGGGGCAGCCTACTCTTACCGTTATGACAAGTATGGCTTGCCAGGTCACACCCATGAGTACGAGGACTGCCATCCTCATGGTTCCTCACTGCATTGTGGGGGACACAGCCATGATCATGGCCATGATCACGACCACGGCGGACACGATCACGGCCACGACCATGATCACGAGCACGATCATCAAACTAATGCGGTGTTGCGCAGTGACCGTTTTGATCTGCGCGGTGAGTTAGATAACCCTTTACCAGGGTTTGAGAGTGTGCGATTCAGAGCAGGTTATACCGATTACCGACATGACGAGCGTGATGACGGCGTAACCGGTACACGCTTTACCAACCGTGGCTACGATGGCCGTATCGAATTGCAGCATAAGCCGTGGATGGGCTTAACGGGTGTAGTGGGGGTGCAGGCATCCAAGTCTAATTTCAAATCAGTAGGCGGCAGCGAGAACTTTATTCCTCCTAGCAAAACCCACAGTACAGGGTTATTCATGGTGGAAAGCTATGAGTGGGATGCGCTGCGGTTTGAGTTGGGGGCACGCTATGAGTGGCAGACGATTAAGCCAGAGACGCAGTCAGTCAAACGCCCGCTGAATCGCTATAGCGATCAGGCTGCATCGTTATCGGCAGGTGTGTCATGGGCTTTTGCGCCAGACTACGTAGCATCACTATCGCTCTCGCGTTCACAACGTATGCCTAATGCTCAAGAACTCTATGCAAGAGGGGTGCACTTTGCAACCTTGACCTACGAGCTGGGTAATCAGGATCTTAAAAAGGAAACCAGCCACAGCATAGATCTAGGGTTACGCAAAACAGAAGGTGCAGCACAGTTTGCAGTGAACCTGTTCCATAGCGACATCAAAAACTATATCTACGCTAACACGCTGGATCAGTACGAAGATTTTCGATTGATTCAGTACACCCAGCATGATGCCCGTTTCACAGGGCTAGAAGCCGAGGCGTCTTACCAGTTCAACCCTATTGTGAAAGCAACCGTTTATGGGGATTATGTGCGTGGAAGCTTGCGCCATCATGGTGGTTCATTAGCGCGTATTCCTGCGGCAAGAGTAGGCGTGCGCACTGATTTTACGTGGAATAACTGGCAGGCCTACTTGAACTACAGCCAACATTTCAGCCAGAATCGCATTGCTAACTATGAAAGCCGTACGGCTGGGTATGCGATGTTTGGTGCAGGTGTGAGCTATAAAACCAAACTGGCGGGCAACACCTATGAGTTCTACGTAAAAGGCAATAACTTGTTTAACAGACTTGGCTACAACCACACCTCCTTTATTTCCAGAGCGGCACCTTTGGCGGGGCGTAATGTGATCGCTGGCGTACGGATGGAGTTCTAAGCATGACCACCCCCAGTATTGGTTTACTCTACCAAAAAGTCACCGAGCTACAGGCACAAACCCCATGGGGAAACGTGCTGGATGCCGGCACAGGGCTAGGTTCTATGCGGTGGTTGCAGTCCATAGACAGTAGTAGTTGGACGGCGATTACGGGTGCCGAAGGCATGGCGCGTCAGATACGGCAGTCCCCCATTTTCCACGCCAGAGAGCAAGATCGCTTACTGGTGGATAACTGGATGAATGCGGAACTGCTGGCTAACGAGCAGTTTGATACGGTATTGGCAGACTACTTACTGGGGGCGATAGAGGGCTTTGCCCCCTATTGGCAAGATCAGTTGTTTCCTCGTTTGCGGCAACTGGCCAGAGGTAATTTATACGTCATAGGCCTAAGCCCTTACGTGCCGTATGACGCCGATCATGATGCTGGAAAACTGGTCACCGAAATAGGGCGTTTACGTGATGCCTGCTTATTGTTGGCAGACGAGCGTCCCTATCGCGAGTACCCGCTGGAATGGGTGCTGCGTCAGTTGCGTCACGCCAATTTCAAGCCCGTAGACGTACAGCAGTTTGGCATACGTTATGGGGCAAACTTCGTGAATGGTCAGTTGGATATGTGTGCTGCGCGTACCCAGCGATTTAAAGATCGAGGCCTAGCCTTAGCGATGAGTGAACACATCGCCGACCTACGCCAACGAGCCCTCAACTACGTGGCGCAAGAAGGCGGGTTACGGCATGGTTTTGATTATGTGATTCAGGCACAAGCTATGTAGCATGGCGTACAGCTAACCATCGCTGCACCACCGCCTCAGCCAGAGCCTGATTAGGGTCGGTGCTGTGGTGCAGTAACGGTGAGTGCACATGAGAGAGGGCTAAGGCTACTTCAGTGCAGGCCAAAATTAGGTGTTGTGCACCCCTATCAACCAGTGCTTGAGCGGCGGCTTCAATCAAGGCGGCCCCCTCATCCAGCGCATGGCGTTTGATGGCATAGCACCCGGGCATGAATAGCGTGTCTAGCTCTGTCTCGGTGTTTTCTAGTACCTCTACACCATGTTGTTGCAGGATGTCTTGGTATAGGCGTGTACGTAGCGCGCCGCGTGTGGCGACTAAACCGATGCGTTTGAGAGGCGAGCCGTACGAGGCGCGCTGCAACGCTTCAACTGTAGCGGTGACTATATGCAGAAAAGGGGCAGGGCTGTTGGGTTGTAGCGCTGTGATCCAGTGATGGACAGTGTTGCAGGGCATGACCAATAGGGTCGCACCAGCGTGATTGAGCTGTGTCACGGCCTCTAGCAAATGAGGTAAAGGTGATGGCCCCGTGCCAGCGATAGCCTGTTGGCGATCAGGAATTTGCGGCACGTTCCACACGATAGTGGGAACGTGGTCTTGATCGCGTTGGGCAGGGGTAGCAGCAACCAGCTTGTGTAGAAAATCGACGGTTGCGAGTGGCCCCATTCCCCCCAGCACACCCAGCATGAACGGCTGAGTATCAGTTTTCATACACGGCAGCGTAACGTTCTAAGATGTTGCGGTACCCAGGCAATGCGGCTGCGCCACCGGTGTGTATAAACACGATGTTTTGGCCAGCTTTAAAAATGCCTTTGCGTACGTAGTCCAACAAACCGGCAAAGCCTTTGGCGCTGTACACAGGATCTAGCAAAATGCCTTCTGTGCGGGCAAGTAGAAACAAGGCTTCTAGGGTAGCAGGGGTAGGGATGCCGTAGCCCTCGCCTACGTAGTCAGCATTGGCCTCTACCGTGTCAGCAGGAAACTCGCCGCGTATTTCTAGTAACTCCCAGGTTTGACGGGCGAGTTTGGTGACGTTCTCGATTTGACGGTCGCGGGGGGCTCTGACACTAATGCCCAGCACGGGTATATGGCTATTGTTGCCTTGTAAGCCCACCACCAGACCGGCTTGTGTGCCTGTGCTGCCAGTCGCATGTACGACGTGGTGTACGTCCAGTTGTTGCTGGTTAATTTGTTGCAGTAACTCTTGGGCCGATTCTACATAGCCTAAGGCTCCAATGGCGTTAGAGCCGCCACCGGGAATGAGGTAGGGGACTTCACCCGCTGCTTGTAGGCGTTCACCAATGGCGACCAGTTCGTGGTTCATATCTAGCCCACTAGGTCGGGCTTCAATTACCGCACCGAAGATGCGATCCAGAAGCACATTACCGTTGTGGTCATAGTCGTCATCCGTGTTTGGAATGCGTTCTTCTAACAATACGGTAGTGCGTAACCCTAACGCAGTGGCCGCTGCAACGGTTTGGCGCACGTGATTGGACTGTCTGGCACCTTGGGTCACGATGTGAGTAGCGCCTTTGGCTAAGGCATCACCCAACAAAAACTCCAGCTTACGGGTTTTATTGCCACCTAAGGCTAAGCCAGTATTGTCATCGCGTTTGATATAGATTTCTGGGCCACCTAGCAAGCGGCTCAGGCGGGGTAGGTGTTGTAACGGGGTAGGGGCTTGCGTCAGTACTACGCGGGGGAAATGGGATAGTTTCACGATAGTGTCTCGTCAAATAAATGGGTGCTTTCTTCGCGCAAAATTTGCAGGATCCGACGTTTTGCAATGGCGTAGTCGGGATTCACAAGCAAGGCATCAGGTGTACGCGGTCTAGCAAAGGGGACATTGATGATTTCTCTGACTCTGCCGGGGTGAGCGGCGAGCATAACGATTCGGTCAGCAAGAAATAGCGCTTCGTCCACATCATGTGTGACAAACACAATGGTGGTGCCGGTGTCTGACCAAATACGGTTGAGTAACTCTTGCATGATGAGCCGAGTTTGCGCATCCAAGGCCCCAAACGGCTCATCCATCAGCAGCACTTCAGGCCCAGGTAACCAGGCTCGGGCGAGTGCCACACGTTGCCGCATGCCACCTGACAGTTGCCACGGGTAGTGGTTGGCGTAGCGCTCCAACCCAATCTGCCGTAAATAGTGCTGTGCTTGGGGTAGATAATGGGGTTCGGGTAGGCCTTTCATGCGTGGGCCGAACGTGATGTTGTCGAGTACGGTGAGCCACGGAAACAGGTTGGGCTGTTGAAACACCATGCCGCGGCTGGGATCAGGGGCGGTAATGGCTTGACCATCAAGCAGCAGTTGTCCGTGGTCAGGGTGGTCAAAGCCTGCTAATAGATTGAGCAAGGTGGATTTACCGCACCCAGAAGGGCCTAGCAAACAGAGAAATTCACCTTGGTGTATATCCAGATGGATATCATCCAGTACTGTTTGTGGGGGTTGTTTGCCATGCGAGAACGCTTTGCTCACGGCATGCAGTTGAAGTTTGATCGTGCTCATTACGCTTCCTTTCCTGCCCATGGCACGAGTTTGCGTTGCAAAATAACCAGTACGGCATCAAACAGATACCCCAACAGGCCCAGCAAGAAAATGCCTAACATGACGATGTCGGTGCGCAGGTACGTGCCTGCATTGATAACCATCCACCCCAAGCCGGAGTCAGCTGCCACCATTTCCGCAGCGATCAACGATGTCCAGCCTATCCCTATAGCGAGTCGGATAGTCGTGAAAACTTCGGGCAGTGCATTGGGTAAGATGACGTGCCAGAAAATTTGGCGACGGTTGGCCCCTAAGGTAGCGGCGGCGCGCAATCGGTTGTGGCTTACGTTCAGTACGGCAGCGGCAGAACCCACCAAGATACTGAGTAACGTAGAAATGAAGATCAGAAAAAATTTAGCGCCTTCATCAATGCCGAACCACAAAATAACCAATGGAATGAGGGCGATTTTAGGTAGGGGGCGCAAGAACTGCACAAACGGGTCTAACAAGGCAGACAGCCATTTTGAACGCCCCATAATGAGCCCTACGGGTACGCCAATCACAATGGCCATCAGGAACGCAAAGCCGGCGCGGGCCACACTGATGCCAATATGTTGCCAGAGGGAAGACTGACGGTAGCCGTTTTCAGCTAAATCCAAGGCTGTACTGAACACCTCGCCCAAAGACGGTAAGAGTAATGGGTTTACCCATCCCAAGGTGCCAGACAGTTGCCACAGCAACAAAAACACAACCACGGCCATCACACTGATGAACGCATATTTCCAGGGTGCTGCACCCGTAGGTGCAGCGGATCGTGACGCAGAAACAGACATTTATGGCTTGGCGGCGGCGTTGTGCGCGGCCTGCTCCAAATAACGGGTGTTGATCGCACCAGCGTAGCTGGCAGGTACATCGGATGGCCGCAGTTCACCAATATTGGCCAAGAAATCGGCCGCACTCTTGTAAGAGTGGGTAATGCGGGAATCGGTTTTAGTGGTGCTGTCGCCCAAGTAGTCCACCGTTAATTGCTCGGTGATGGACGGGTAGGTGAGGCCAGCCAAGGTAGCGCTCACGGTTTCTACAGGAATCTGTAAATGTTGGGCGATTTTTTCTGAGGCGGCGTGTGGGTCAGCCAAATATTCGTCGGCTTTTTCTTGTGCGACTTCCAGAAACTTCACGATCAATTCGGGATGTTGATCAGCAAACTCTTTGCGTACTACGTAGTTATTGAAAACCAGTACGCCATAGTTGGCTAAATCCTGAGTAGCAAACAGTGCTTTGCCTTGTTCGGCTTCCAGCTGTTGGCTAAACGGCCCCCAAACGTAAGCCGCATCAATATCACCGCGCTGCCAGGCCGAGACGATTTCTGCTGGTTTCAAAGCGACCGTGTGTATTTTGGAGCGATCAGCGCCATTGCTCGCTAACTGTATGGCTTGTTCAAACGCAAATTGGGCGGTGGAGTTGGCTGGGTAAGCAACGCGTTTGCCCTCAAGGTCTTTGAGAGAGTTAATACCGGGCTTGGCAATTAAGCGTTCACTGGTGGCAATGATTTCTTGTACACCAATGACCTCAATGGGTAAGCCACGGGCGATACCAGCCGCCGCCGGGCTGGAACCAAACCGAGCAATATCAATTTCTTTGGCGGCAAAGAGGGCCAGCACATCTGCCCCAGAGTTAAAGGCTATCCACTTTACGGGTGCGTTAAAAGCGTGGTCGAAAGACTTGTCTATTTGTCCTAAAACCCATGTGCGAGGGCCACCTGCCCACGCAAAACGCACTTCATCAATAGATTCTTGTGCAACAGCAGCGCTAATAGGTGCCACGCTGGCTGTTAATAGCAGGGTGGCGATGAGTTTTTTGAAGATAGGCATGAAGGTCTTCCTGATAGAGTGATGAGACACAGTGTAGGAAGGCGATTTACTTTGCAAAAATACGCAATTCATCTTTCTTTATAAGAAAGAGATGAATGTCTACATGCTTGAATCGGTAATTAAGGTATTGCTAATAATAAAATGGTGCTTCGGGTGGTGGTGGGAGCCAGCCTGCTTGCCTCTATCCTAGAGTCGTACCTTGCTGTGGATGGGCTAGGCGATGGTGTGTGTTCCATTTGCTTGATGCATTTGAAATCAGACATCTGGTGTTGTGTTTGATACGATGGGAAGATTTATTTCCCCTATAAAGAGACTGGGATGCGTCATACGTTTTTAAGATGGTTGTTCGTGCTGTTGTGCGTGTCGGTAGTGTCTGGTTGTGCCAATGTGAGATGGAGTCATCCCACGCCTTCGCCTGAGCTTGTACAAGATGTTGCTAATGATATTTATGGCATTAAGTACGAGAAAGACTACACAGCCAAGACAGAAGAACCTGCCACGCAAGCAGAGTTTGACCAGATTATGGATAATCCGCCAACCAAGGAAACGCGCGGTATAAGCTGGGTAACTAGGCTGGAGGACGGGACCCTCTTGATAGGGGGCTATAGCACGCACCTGTATCAGTTGGGCTTAAATTCAGAAAAAGACTACGCCGCTATAACATCGAAAACAAGCCGGTTATTGGGTATAAGTATGCCTACCAAGGCAAGATTACAGGCATTGGATTCCAGATGCCCCATATGGTGATGCACAGTAATGAGAGAACGAGCCTCGTGTTACGAACCACACCCGTTTCGGCATTTACGGTGAAAATTTTCTATGAAGATAACACTAGCGCTTCATTTGAGTTTTTATCCTCCAAGCTCTCTAGTCGATTTGGTGGTGGTTTTAAATTAACGCCCCTGAGCTATTTTGACGGTTGGTTACTCATCGATCATAGCTATTACAGCGATACCTTTACGCTAGTTGGGCCGTACAACAGGTGATAGGGGCGATGCCCCTTGGTTGGATACAAGCCTAAGACAGCCTATACAGGTGTTTGATAGATGAGACATGTTCTCATTAATTCTGTTTATTTGCCCAAACACTACGCCCTACTTTTTCGTGACAAAAAAGCCTAAAAAGCAGGCTTGTTGCAAGAGAAGTAGGGTTTTTTTGTATTGAATTCGTGTGCAGTCTATTGAAGACTGGAATAGCGAATTACATATTTCTGTAAATTATAAGTAATTGAATTGTTTAATTTTTTTGTGGTTATCCATATAAGGAGTAGTTCATAAGGTTCATGCTTTAATGCGTCGTGGTAGAGAGGTGGTTAACTTTAAAAAAATATTTTGGAGAACACGTCTATGCATGTAGCAGAAAAGAATAAAGGTTTATCCATACTGATATGGATAGCGGTAGCCTTACTAGGTGCTTTCGCGTTGGGGACGGTAGCACTGACTCGCGGGGAAACTGTGAGTGCTCTGTGGGTAGTAATTGCTGCCGTGTGCGTGTATTTGATCGCGTACCGTTACTACAGCAAATTCATTGCTAATAAGGTGTTTGAGCTGAATGCGAACCGCATGACACCGGCTTGGAAACACAACGATGGTTTGGATTACGTTCCTACCAACAAACACATTTTATTTGGTCACCACTTTGCCGCTATTGCCGGGGCTGGGCCGCTGGTTGGGCCTGTTTTGGCGGCTCAGATGGGGTATTTGCCCGGCATGTTGTGGATTCTGGCGGGCGTGGTATTTGCTGGTGCCGTGCAAGATTTCACCGTGCTGTTTATTTCTAGCCGCCGTGATGGCCGCTCGCTAGGTGATTTGATCAAGGCAGAACTAGGGCCTGTGGCAGGCGTGATTGCGCTGTTTGGCGCGTTCATGATTATGGTCATTATTCTGGCGGTGTTGGCCTTGATTGTGGTGAAAGCCTTAATTGGTTCACCTTGGGGCACGTTTACCGTTGCAGCCACCATTCCCTTAGCTATTTTTATGGGCATTTATCTGCGTTATCTACGCCCAGGGAAAATTGGCGAAGTGTCTATTATTGGCTTGGTGCTGTTGCTGGCCTCTATTCTTTACGGTCAAGACGTGGCTCAACACCCTTATTGGGGGCAGGTATTCAACCTAGATGGTGAAGAACTGACTTGGGCGTTGATTATCTACGGTTTTATTGCCGCCGTGTTGCCGGTTTGGCTGCTGTTGGCGCCCCGTGATTATCTGTCTACCTTCCTGAAAATCGGCACGATTGTAGGGCTGGCCATTGGTATTGTTTTTGTAGCGCCTCCGTTGAAAATGCCGGCTGTCACACAGTTTATTGATGGCACGGGGCCGGTATGGGCAGGTGGTTTGTTCCCCTTCTTGTTCATCACCATTGCGTGCGGGGCGGTATCTGGCTTCCATGCGCTGATTGCATCGGGCACCACGCCTAAGATGATTGAAAACGAAACCCAGGCACGTTACATCGGGTATGGCGCGATGTTGATGGAATCGTTCGTCGCTATCATGGCGTTGATTGCCGCTTGCGTGATTGAGCCTGGTATTTACTACGCCATGAACAGTCCAGCCGCCTTGATTGGCACAACGCCAGAGCAAGTAGCACAAGTGGTGTCTAGCTGGGGGTTTATGATCCAGCCTGAGCAGCTAACAGCGATGGCCTCTGCAGTGGGCGAGAACACGATTATCTCTCGTGCCGGTGGTGCGCCTACGTTAGCGGTGGGGATGGCCTACATTCTGCACTATATGTTTGGCGGTCCTAGCATGATGGCGTTCTGGTATCACTTTGCCATCTTGTTTGAAGCCTTGTTCATCTTAACGGCCGTGGATGCCGGTACGCGAGCGGGTCGTTTTATGTTGCAAGACTTGTTGGGCACCTTTGCCCCCAGCATGCGCGCAACCGATTCGCTGGTGGCTAACCTTACGGCGACGCTGTTATGCGTAGCAGCATGGGGGTATTTCTTGTACCAAGGTGTGGTGGATCCATTAGGTGGTATCAACACCTTGTGGCCATTGTTTGGGATTGCTAACCAAATGCTGGCGGCGGTAGCGCTAACGTTGGGTACGGTGGTGTTGTTCAGAATGAAGAAAGACCGCTATGCGTGGGTGACAGCAGCACCTACCGTGTGGCTGTTGATCTGCACCCTGACAGCGGGTTTTCAGAAAATCTTCCACCCCAATCCAAAAATTGGCTTCTTGTCTCATGCTGAGATTTACAGCGCTGGGCTGGCCGAAGGTACAGTGATGGCACCCGCTAAATCCTTAGAGCAGATGCGTCAGGTCATTATTAATGACTACGTGAACTCCATTTTGTGCGCATTGTTTATTTTTGTGGTGATCAGCATGGTGTTCTTTGGCATACGAGCCATCCAAAAAGCTCGTCGTAGTCCGCAGAACACAACGGCTGAAACACCATTTGAGCCATTGCCTCCACAGGCGTTGGCAGGAGCAGAGTAACCATGAAAACTACCGGATTATTCAGCAGCTTCGCTCGTTCAGCGACACAAACGGGGGCTCAAACGGGGCGCTATCTAGGGCGTACGCTACGCCTGATGGTGGGCGTGCCGGATTACGATGTGTATGTGAAGCACATGCAGACCACACATCCTGATCAAGAGCCTATGGACTACGCTACTTTTTTTAAAGAAAGGCAGGCCGCACGATATGGTGGTAAGGGCAGAATTATGTGCTGCTAATCTGGCATAACACTATGACAAATGCGTTCTAGCAGGTGATGTCATCCAAACACCCCAAGGTTACGGTTCAAGCTTTGGGGTGTTTTTGATGGCGCACACTTTGTGTATAGGAGTACGGGGGTAATGAGGTCAGATGTCTGTATAGAGGTTGTGTCGCATCACGAGACAACGTACGTGTGGCGAATGGGGTTAGTATGTAGGGATGTTTTTGTCTTAAGAGCCTGACTGTTATAGGGTGTTGCCAATGTTTAGAGATTTGATTGATGACTTGGATGACATTTCTGCAGGGCCAGAAATTCTGCTAGATGTGCCATTCGTGCCCACTGATGACAGTGTCATCAAGAAAATGCTTGGGCTTGCGCGAGTGAATGCTAAAGATGTGTTGTATGACTTAGGGTGTGGAGATGGCCGTATTGTGATTGCCGCCGCCAGAGCCTATGGCGCGCAGGGCATAGGTATAGAGATGGACCCGTTGCGCGTGGCCGATGCCATGGAAAACGCCGCGCATGCTCGTGTAGAGCACTTGGTGGATTTTCTTGAAGAAAGCATTTTTACGGCTGATATCAGTGAGGCCACGGTGGTGACCTTATACCTACTTGAGTCCGTTAACCTAGACTTACGACCCCGTTTGCTCAGCGAGTTACGTCCTGGTGCCCGTATTATTTCTCATGCGTTTAGTATGGGTGACTGGAAAGCAGATGAAGAGCTAGAGCTTGGGGGGATCAGTATCTACAAATGGGTAGTACCCGCCCACGTCGAAGGCGCATGGGAGTGGGAAGGCTTAGATGGTAATACCTACCATGTGGAACTACAGCAAAACTTCCAAGAGGTTACGGGTACGGCCTGGATAGGCGATCACGAGGTAGAGCTGAGTCGGGCCATATTGCAGGGTGAAAACCTAGAGCTGCACATACAAGAATCAGGTAGTACGCCTCATGTTGTGACGCTGGTGTTTGCTGATGGCGAAGTAGAGTCAGTGTTTGAGAGTGTGTAGCAAGGGTAGAGGCGTAGGTAAGCGCAAAGGGGTATGTAGAGTAATGCAGGGTGTTTTACGGTGGATACGGTACTGTGGGCAACGGGTGATGTCTTGCTTGGGTAGAAAAAGGCTGGCGTGCCTACTAGTGAGTATGTTGCCGTTTGCCGTGCAATCGCACCCTCATGCGTGGATTTACGTAGAAACCTCATTTTTGATGTCAGCCGATGGGTATGTGACTGCAATAGAACAGCACTGGAATTACGATAACTTGCTCACAGATGTGCTGTTGGATGACTTGATGCGCGAGGCGGCAGGTGAAGCCCTAGATATGGATAAGTGGGCGCAAGAGACATTGAATAAGCTGGAGCCTCTTAACTACTTTTTACGCGTTCAATCCGGTGAGACTACTTTAGCGCTAGGGGACATCCTGCAATTCTCAGGCGAGCTTCTGGATGATGAATTGCACCTGCGTTTCACCGTTTTACTGAAGCAGCCCATGAAGATGGCTGGTGCTGATATGGCGTTAGCGGTATTTGATCCGTCTTTTTATATTGAGATACTGCAGCACCCAGAAAGGCCTCCGCGTATTCAGGGCGACTCGGCACGTGAGTGTGAACTGCGGTTGCAATATCCAGAGCCCACTACAGAAGATTTTTTAATGGCAGCCGCGATTGATAACGGGCTGGAGGTTGGACCACAGTTTGGTGCGCTCTTTGCCGAGACGGTGCATGTACATTGCGAATAGAGCATGCCGTATTGCGTAGCGACGTGCTCTAGAACAGAGGGTTTGGAGTGCTGCGCAGCCCCTGCTGTAAGAGCCCTATACCGAGTAGCAAAATGACGATGCCACCGAGTAAACCTAGTAGGTCAAAGTAAAAGAGGTGTTGAGACATAGCACCAGACTGGCGTTGAAACAGTCGTAAGGCTAGCTGTTTGAAGGATACGGTGATAGTGGCGAGTAGGCTCACGGTGAACGCGGTGCCGATGGACATGGCCAAGACTGCTGCAATACCTACCCATCGTAAGTCCATAGAGTACGCACCAAGTAGGACAAGGATTGCGCCTGTGCACGGTCGCAAGCCTATAGCCATAATAATGGGGATAGCGGTACGCCATGTTAGCGGTTGGCTGAGGTGCGCTTGGTTTAATTGGTGGGCGCCACCACACTCTGCGCAGTAAGCCTGCATTTTCCGGCCAGTGGTAAATAACCCCTTGCTTGTGGGTTTAGGGCGTTTCCAGTATTGGTAAAGCTTGTGTGCACTACGTAAGGCAAGAATGGCACCTAGTGCAATCACAAATGCAAAACTAATGTTTTCCAGCTGAGTAGCTGCTTGTTGGGTATGGCGTAATGAGTAACCCAGTAGCCGCGCCAGCAGCTCTACCAAAAGGATAGCCACTACACCTTGCATGAGCGATGAGGCAATAGAAAGCATGATCCCTCGGCGTAAAAGGGTGCGGCTTGTGCCTAGGTAGGTGGTAATGACGGCCTTGCCATGCCCCGGGCCTGCGGCATGAAACACACCGTACAGCAAACTAATACCAATAAGTGGCCATGCTGCCGACCATCCACCTTTAGAGACCACGCGTAGTGTGGTGGCCAGTTGTCTATGCAATTGTGCTTGGGTTTTCAGCACCCACAGAAAAAACTGGTTCCAAGGAACGTAGCGGTATAAGAGTCCTATAACCACCACAAGGGCTGCGGCGATGAGCACATAGCGTGTCCAAATACGTGTGGAGGAAGGCGTTAACTCTGGCATTGTATATGTACTTTTTCTGCAAATAAGTGCCCCAAATCGTCGTCAACACTATCTTCCTTATCGAGTGCAAAGGCGCGGCTGAAGTCCTCGGCAGAAGGGGTGGGTTGGGTGACGTAGGCTCGACAAGCTCCCCCATTGTTTGGGCTTATCGAAGGGGGCGACTCAGCGGGGTGAGTCATGTGTATATAGTAGGTCGGGTCATAGACCGAGAAAGCGACAGAGTGCTGTGTAGGGGCTACGGGAACGGCTAACGGGGCCGTGAAAGATAAGAGCAGTTGTGAGCCGCGCTTGTCTATAGAGAATTGTGTAATGGGGTTGAACGCTGCGCGCTTATCATCGACAACGAGGCGAATGAAGTAGCTGTATGGCTGAAGGTTATGAATCACATCCGTCGCGTATTGCTGCAGGGCTTTTTCGGTGTCTTCATAGTCCTCTGCAATACCCTCCAGTATGGCTGCGCTGTATAAGTCATCAAACAGCCAGGCCTGCTCTATGGCTTGTACCTGGCCATCCTCTGAGAGCACGATAGTGCTTTGTACGTCTATCCAAGCATGCGGGTGTGCGTGTGCCTGAAAAGAAAACCATGTCAGTCCACATCCTAATAGGGCAAGGAGTTTTGTCACGCGTAAGTAGCCTCTTGGGGTGAAGCAGTGGGCAAGTTTGATGAGGTATAGCTAGTAGGCGAGCAGTGAGCGTAACACCATACAGTACGGCATATAGTGTATTGCTTTAGCGTCGTGGGTGCGAGTCACAGCCACGAAAAATCCACACTGTTTAGTGAGCAGGGTGCATGGACGTAGTGGGATTGTGGGAGGGGGAGTAGCTTGCCGTGTCACTATCAGAGGTCATTGCACAGGGGGCTGAGCACATTACCTTGCGTTGTGGTGGCTGTATGTAGTGGCGCGACCAACAGGAATCGAACCTGTATCGAGAGCTTCGGAAACTCTAATTCTATCCATTGAACTATGGTCGCAGAACTGAGCATTTTACCTTGTTTTTGGAAAAAATGCTGGAAGCTATAGGGTGTAGACGGCAGGTTAGGGCAGGGTGTGCGTACAAGTTGGGTGCAGTCCGCTATAATGCCATGTTGGTCACTATGTACGTATTGCCGAGTAGGGAAGCGTAGGTCTGGCAGTGCGTGTATGCGTCTTTAATGTTGGCGTGGCTCGTAAAGAGTTGTCGCCTGTTACTGTTCAAATTTGCGGGATCCGATTATGAGCAATACGGAACAACTCCATAATAATCAAAGCGGCCAGCAAGGCCCAAAATTCTCTTTACAGCAAATCGTGCTGGTGGTGATCTTGGCAGTGGTTGTGCCTATCGCGCTGGTCATTATGCTGGTGAACTTGTTTTCGGTGGGTCTGAAAGCTGGTGCTAGCTACAACGATCAAGCACATGAAGCGATTGCTGCCCGTATTCAACCCGTAGCAGGTTTTGTACTAGGGCCAGCAGAAATCGTAGCCGAAGGGCCTAAAGTGCTGAAAACAGGTAAAGAAGTCTACGACTCAACCTGTGCGACCTGTCACTCCGCGGGGCTTGCAGGAGCTCCGCTATTTGGTAGTGCCGAAGCATGGTCACCGTACTTCCAAGAAGGTTACGATGCGATGCTGAAAGTGGCATTGAACGGTAAAGGTGCTATGCCTGCTCGTGGTGGTAATGCTGGCTTGGAAGACATCGAAGTTGAGCGTGCAATGGTGTTCATGGCGAACGAAGCTGGTGCAGGCTTTGACGAGCCAGCCGCGCCAGCCGAAGATGAGGTCGCGTCTGAGTAATAGTAGGGTACGCGTCTAGCATCCTTACTGTGTAGCTCAGTCTAAAAGCTTAACTGCTGTTAGGCTGACCACACATAAAAAAGCAGAACCTATCACTGGTTCTGCTTTTTTTATGGCCAACTAGCAGCTTAGTTCGTGGTTTCAAACGAGCGTAAGTAGTCGTCAAAGCTTTGATTGGCTTGGGCTGACTCAATGTTTGCTTGCAGGGTCAGTGACTCAGTTGCCGCCTGCTCGTACGCCGCTTGGCGTTTAGGGCACAACGCGGTATCCAGAAAGTGCTGACGGTGTGCTTGGCTTTGTTGCAGAGTGAAGTCCACAAAGCTCAAACCAGAAGCGCTTAGATCGCGCAGCAAGCGCGCTGAGGGTGTGTTATCTGGATCGCGTAGCTTATGAATCTGCGCATTCAGTGCATCACGGTGTGCTTGGCCACTTTGCAAATGCTGATCTAGTAGATCGGCATACGGTGTCATGGCATCCAGCAACTGGTTGCCCCAATCTTGCAAACTGATGCTGCCGTGTTCAGGCGTGTTCAGAATCAGACCAGGTTTACGGCCTTCGCTCACGACGTGGGCGAAGTTATTTTTGCTGTGCTGGCAGAAGCCGTTGTTAGGAAACTCGTCGCTGGACTCTAGGGTACAGAACAACAAGAAGGTATCTAAGAAGTGACAGCTTTGTTCGCTAATACCTAATGGAGCATACGGGTCTATATCCAGACAGCGCACTTCTACATACTCCACACCGCGTTGGGCTAGCGCAGCCGAAGGGCGCTCGCCAGATTGCGTGGTGCGTTTAGGGCGTATGTTGGAGTAGTACTCGTTTTCTATTTGCAGAATATTGGTATTGAGCTGTATCCACTCGCCGTCACGGTGTGTGCCTAGGCGTTCGTAATCAGGCCACGGAGTACGCGTTGCATGCAGCATGCGCATCAAGAAGGTGTCCAGATCGTTGTAGCACAACTGTAGTTCGGCTTGAGCTTCTTTGTTCTGGTAGCCTAGATCGCTCATGCGTAAGCTCGTGGCCCAAGGTAGGGTGTAGCTGTCGGGAGCAATCTGCTCCAAAGCCAGTGAGTGGCCTTTCAGGAAACCGCTGGACACCACAGGCGACGCACCAAACAGGTACATCAGCAGCCATGAGTAACGGGTAAAGTTACGGATTAGCGCTAGATAACCGGTAGAACGTTGTTCTTGTAAATCTAACCCTTCAAAGCCCATCAATGGCCATAAGGTGTCAGGCAGCGAGAAGTTGTAATGTATGCCGGCAATACACTGCATACGTTTACCGTAACGTTCAGCTAAGCCACGTCGGTAAATGTGCTTCATCATGCCCACATTGGACTTGCCATACCATGCGATAGGAATGTCTTTTTCGCTAGGCAGCAGTGCTGGCATAGACTGATTCCACATGGTTTCAGTGTTTATACCTTGGGCAGTGAAGATGTGTATGGCTTCTAGCTCATCCAACAAACCAGCCACGTCATGGTGCGTACCCGTGATCAGTTCCAACAGGGCCTCTGAATAGTCTGTAGTGATATGCTCGTTGGTCAGAGCAGAGCCCAGTGCAACAGGGTGCGGGCGTCGAGACAGATGTGCAGACGTATCAACTCGCAGTCCTTCTTTCTCTATACCGCGTCGCAATGTGCGCAGGATATCGGGCTGATCTTGAAGGACGTGGAGTAGTCTGGAGCGAGTATTCATTGAGGCCACCACGGGGGTTGGATAAAGCTATTAAATAGTACTAGTTTGATAGGGATTAAAGCAGTATATGCCGATCAGGTAGGCTTTGACCAAAAAAAGCGGTAGTGGGGCTGTGCAAGCGGACGCCAAGTGATACACTTTTAGCGATCAATTCATTTGTTTGCGCCGATTTGCCTGATCCGCTTGCGGGCGCTCCATAAATCCAGCTAAAGAGGTCCCTATGGGTACTACTGCTAATTCTATTCCTGCTATTGCGGGCTTGTCTGATGCCATCGTTCCTGAAGGTTCGGTGGGTATAGTCAAACCAGAAATCATCGGTTTTTCCGAGCCACTATTACTGAAAAGCGGCCAAGTGCTGCCGCAGTACGAACTGTGTGTGGAAAGCTATGGCACATTGAACGCTGACCGCAGTAATGCGGTATTGGTGTGTCATGCCTTAAACGCGTCTCACCATGTGGCTGGTATTGATGCCGCTAATCCTAAAAATATAGGTTGGTGGGACAACATGGTTGGCCCCGGTAAGCCGTTGGATACCGACCGTTTCTTTGTCATTGGTGTGAACAACATAGGTTCATGCTTTGGCTCTACGGGCCCCGCCTCTACTAATCCTGCTACCAATAAGCCTTGGGGCGCCGACTTCCCCATTTTGACGGTGGAAGACTGGGTGAATGCTCAGGCCCGTTTGGCGGATTACTTTGGTATTCAAAAATTTGCGGCCGTCATGGGCGGTTCATTGGGCGGCATGCAGGCGCTGGAGTGGGCGATTAGCCAACCAGACCGCTTAGAAAACTGCATTGTGATCGCCAGTACGCCCAGATTGAGCGCGCAGAACATCGCGTTTAACGAAGTAGCGCGTAGAGCCATTATTTCTGACCCAGAGTTTCACGCTGGTGATTACTATGCGCACAATACCGTGCCACGTAGTGGGTTGGGTGTGGCGCGCATGTTGGGCCATATCACCTATTTATCCGATACCGTCATGGCCGAGAAGTTTGGCCGCAGTCAGCGTAATCCGTTGGATGACCAAGCCTATCGCTATGGTTACGACGTAGAGTTCGAGGTGGAGTCTTACTTGCGCTACCAAGGCGAAAAGTTCTCTACCTATTTTGATGCAAATACGTATTTGCTGATTACCCGTGCGCTGGACTATTTTGATCCTTCGCGTCTGCACAATGGTGATTTGGCCAAAGCTTTGGCCCATGTGAAAGCGAAGTTCTTGTTGGTGTCGTTCACCACAGACTGGCGCTTTTCGCCAGAGTGTTCACGTGAGATTGTGCAAGCGCTACTGAAAAACCGTTTGTCAGTGACGTATGCGGAAGTCGATGCCCCACATGGGCACGATGCATTTTTGCTGGATGACGAGCGGTATCACGGCGTGGTGCAGGGATATTATGATCACATTGCAGAGACCATGGGGTTGGGAACCCGTGCACGAGTAACGGGGATATTGGCATGAGCAACATACATTCAGAGTCGTTAGCGCAGCGTCCTGACTTACAGCGCATCGCATCGTGGATTGAGCCCTCGTCCAGCGTGCTGGATTTGGGCTGTGCGGATGGCAAGTTATTAGCGCATTTGCGCGACTCGCTGCAGGTAGATGGTATAGGGGTAGAGCGTCACCCACAGTCTATGATTGGTTGTGTACGCCGTGGCGTACCAGTCATTCAGCAAGACTTGGAGCAAGGTTTGGCATTGTTTACCGACCAGTCTTTTGACACGGTGGTATTATCTAAAACCTTGCAGTCTATGTTGAATACCGAGCATATCTTGCGCGAAATGGCACGTGTGGCACGGTTTGGGGTGGTGTCTTTCCCCAACTTTGGGCACTGGTCACACGGTCTGTCTATTTTAGCTGGACGCATGCCGGTATCGGGCGAAATGCCATACCAGTGGTATGACACGCCCAATATCCACTTGTGTACGTTTAAAGATTTTGAAGATCTGGCGCGTTCACTGAATTTACGTATTACGCATCGTGCAGCCTTTGACCACAGTGCTGAGGTACGTGTGTTACCTAGCCTGCGTAGCCGTTTGGCTGTATATCGTTTTGAATCGCCGCATGCGGCAGCTTAGATAAAGGTTTTAGCATCATGGCGTCTCCCTATGCCAGTCCACGAGTTTTGTCATTGCTGGCGCTGGGGTTTGCGAGTGGCCTGCCACTGGCTCTCACAAGCGGGACGTTACAGGCTTGGGCTACCGTAGAAGATGTCAGTTTGACGCAAATTGGCTTTTTGACGCTGGTGGGGTCTGCTTATACGCTGAAGTTTTTGTGGGCACCCTTAATCGACCGTTTTGCCTTTCCTTTCTTAGGCCGTAGGCGCGGTTGGATTCTCATTTCTCAGTTGCTGCTGGCGGTGTCTATTGTGGCGATGGGGCTGTTATCGCCCGGCACACAATTAATGCCATTGGCGTTATTGGCGGTGTTTGTGGCCTTTATGTCGGCCACGCAAGATATTGCGTTTGATGCGTACAGCACCGACGTCTTGCACCAAGACGAGCGAGCGGCGGGGGCCGCCTTGCGTGTACTGGGCTATCGCATAGCGATGCTGGTATCCAGTGGTTTGGCCTTGATTCTGGCTGATAAATGGTTGGGTTGGCAGTACACCTACATGCTCATGGGCTTGCTGATGGCTGGGTGTATGGTGGCCACATTGTTGGCCCCAGAGCCTGAGCTTAAAGTGAAGCCGCCGCGTAACTTACGTGATGCGGTGGTAGAACCATTTAAAGAATTCTTCTCCCGCGAGGGGGCGCTAAGCTTATTGCTGTTGATTGTGCTGTACAAGCTGGGTGATGCATTTGCTGGAGCATTATCCACCACGTTTTTGATTCGTGGGGCAGGGTTTAGCTTAAGCGAAATAGGCTATATCAACAAAATATTCGGGCTGGCGAGCACCATTGCAGGAGCCCTATTGGGCGGTAGCATGATGGCCAGACTGGGCCTGTATCGTGCATTGATGTTATTTGGTATTTTGCAGGCGGTGTCTAACCTAGGCTACTGGGTCTTGGCGGTGAACTCGTCCGAGCTGTGGCTCATGGCCGTTGTGGTGGGGTTGGAAAATCTGTGCGGCGGCTTGGGTACGGTGGCCTCAGTGGCCTTGTTGATGGCGCTGTGTAATAGACAGTTTTCAGCCACGCAATTCGCGCTACTGTCTGCCTTGGCAGCCGTGGGACGTACGTACTTGGCGGGCCCGCTTACCCCGTTCTTGGTAGAAAGTTTAGGCTGGCCTACCTTTTTCTTGGTCACTATTGTGATTGCGTTGCCAGGGCTGTTCTTGCTGCGTTGGCGCAAACAACAAATCCTGGCATTGGATCATCGCACCGAGTAATTACAGCATACCCAGTGAACGGCCTATCGCAACGGCTGCGGGCATGAGCAATGCGGTGGCAATACCCGTTAAGCTCATACCCAAGGCAGCAAAAGCGCCGGTGGTTTGATTAAGCTGCATAGAGCGAGCCGTCCCAATAGCGTGTGCCGTTAAGCCTAGCGTAAAGCCTTCGGTAATGGGGTCAGTCACCTTCATCATGCGCAGTAGTGGCACAGCAATAATCGTGCCACCAATACCGGTAATGGCGACTGAAACAGCCGCTAACGAGGGCTCACTGCCAAAGTAATCGACCAAAGCCATGGCAATAGGCATCGTGGCCGATTTGGGCATCATGGCAATGATAATGGCCGACGAGCCACCTAACGCCCACGCAATAAACACTGTGCTAAACATGGCGACGTTAGTGCCTACAAACAGCGCCGCCATAATGGGCTTCCAGTGTTGGCGTAGCAGTTTTAGCTGTTTATACAAGGGAATAGCTAAGGCCACAGTAGCTGGGCCAATCAATAACTGTATAAACTGTGCGCCCTCAAAGTAGTGTTCATACGGAGTGTCTGTCCATTGCAAAATGGGGACCAGGATCACTACCGATGTCAGTACGGGCAACAGGAACGAATTGGAGTTGGCGCGCTTGTAGATGGTCAGGGTAAACAAATACACGCAGAGTGTGAGTGTTAACCACAGCAGGGGGGATTCGGTAAGGAATACCCAAATACGGAAGAAATCGTCGTTCATTGTTCTTCCTTATCTGCTTGTCTGGACATCAGTTTTTTGAGCACAAAGGCGGTACAGAAAATGGTCAACGCCACCGCTAGTAGGTTACCTACGATAAAGGGCAGCCATTCTTCGGCAATCTTGTCAAAGAACAGCATGATCCCGGTAACGGTTGGGATGAACAGCAGCATCAAGTGCTGCAATAGCGCTGTACCGGCTTTATCAAGCTCGGTAGGAATACCCCCGCGTATGATGAATACGGCGAGCAGCAACAGCATGCCGGCTAAAGGTCCGGGTAATGGTATGCCCAAGTATTGGACTACGATTTCCCCTAGTAATTGAAAGACGAATAAGGCTGTAATAGCAACAATCATGGAGCCTCTCCGCCGGCTACTGAAAGATAATTATTATTGACTGTCGGCGCTAACTACTGGAGTCGCGACCCACGTGCGCCAACGTAGTTCTACTTCTTCAGGTAGATAGACTACGACGGGCAATCGGCTATTGTAGTACAACAATGACCCCGCACTGCCAGTGACGGGTACAAACTGCATCTTTTTGCTGTCTTCTGGACACGCCATCATCGTGGAGATTGGGCCCTCTATACTGGGAAGCACATAGTAGGTATAACCCCAGCCTTCTAGCGTTTTCTCTTCTAACTGACCAATGAACTGACGCGTGTTGCAATCGGTCTCTACGACTTTACCGGGCAGTAGCTCGACTTTCAGATCATTTTCATAGTTACCCACAGGTAAGTGGATTACATGGCGTACAAAACCGGGCTCAGGGGCAGGGAACGCATCTACCGGATCGTTGACGGTAATGACGTTCTCAGGCGGCGCTTTGGGTGCGGCCTCAGTGGTGTGTGTGGCAGCGGCTGGCTCTTGGGTTGGTGCGGCTTGTACGTCTGTCGCGGGGGCTGGTGCTTGTGTTTCTGGAGTCGCTGCTACCGTTGGCGTTTCTGGTGCAGGGGCAGTTGGACTGTTGCTGGTTGGCGCTGAAGTTTGTGCCAAGCTAAATGGACTGTAGCTCAGTAAGCCTGCAGACAGTAAAGCGGCACACAATGCTACCGCTGGAGTATGGCGGTTGCGAAACGCGTGAGACATGGTGTTCTCCCAAGAAAACATAGGGTATAGACGGCCGGAATGAACGCCACATTGTACTGTCAGTGCTTAGAGCGAGACATCGGTGAGGGGCGATTCTTTTGTGGCTTGATTGTGAAAATAGTAAGTGTTTTTTCCAGATTGCTTGGCCAAATACATGGCTTGGTCAGCCAACTGCAATAGGCGTTCTGGGTCGGTAGCGTCGCTAGGGTAGAAGCTCACCCCAATACTGGCAGACACGGTGATGGGTTGTAAACCGTGTATTTGATACGGTTGAGCCAGCAAGTTCAAGAGCTCTTGCAAGAGGCCACAACTGTCATCGGGAGACTTAAAGTCGCCCAGCAGTAATACCATTTCATCGCCACCTAAGCGGGCAACAGTATCGGTCTTGCGTAGTTTGCTGGTGAGTCGTACGGCCACTTCTTTCAGTAGCATGTCGCCAATACTATGGCCGTACTGGTCATTGACTGCTTTGAAGCCGTCTAGATCCACATAACACGTAGCCAGCAGGTTCTGATTGCGGTCGGCGTGGGATAACGCTTGACGCAAGCGATCAGTGAGTAGGTAGCGGTTAGGTAATTGGGTGAGCGAGTCAAAGTGGGCGAGGCGTTCTAAGCGTGCCTCACGGGCTTTGAGTAGGCTGACATCGGTACCCACCACGATATAACGCAGAATGGCCCCTTTGTTGTTACGCACTGGCACGATGGAGACCTGCAAGGGGCGCTCGGTCTGGTTGTGGGAATGCATGGTAACTTCGCCTTGCCATGCACCAGTGGTCATGACTTCTTGCCAAATAGCCCGTTGGAAGTTCACGGCTTGCGATGAAGGTGGCAGCAATAGGTCTACAGTATGACCACGCAACTCGCTCAGGGTATAGCCGCTTAGGCGTATGGCTGATGGGTTGGCGTTAATGATGCGATGCTGATCATCCAAAATCAGAATGCTGTCATAACTGCGTTTGAATACGCTGGCCGCAATACGTTGTTCAAACTCATTACGACGAGTTTCGGTGATGTCGGTTTGTACGCCGTCACACAGAATGTCGCCGTTAGGCAGGCGGGTGGAATTACTTTCTATACGTATCCAGCGCTCTTGGCCATTGATGATGGCGCGGGTATCCAGACGCATAGGGCGCAACCATGCACGGGCCTCGGCAGTGAGGCGTATGGTTTCGGCGCGGTCTTCTTCGTGCCAGCAGTTGCTGATAGCCGCTGGGTCGGCATAAATGGCTTTATCCGACAGGTTATACATTTCGCACAGGCGTGGGCTGACGTACTCGTACATAATTGCACCATCTAGCGATTGGCGCAGGGTAAAGACGCCTACCGGTATGCGTTGTACGAGGTTTTCATAGCGTTCTTTGGCTAACAACAGCTCTTGTTCAGCTCTGGCATGATCGCTCAGGTTAATCCCTATGCCTATCGCTTGGTTTTCATCAATCTGTATATTGCCCCATAGTGTGCTGAGTCTATGGCCTTGTTTAGTCCTAGGGTGCCAGGTTTGAAACGACACTTCGCGAGTAAAAATGCTGTGCCGGGCAGCGGAACGTTGAATAGCATCGGGATACAGCAGCGCCAATGGATCTGGTGAGTTGAAGAGTTCTTCGCGTTTCCAGCCAAACACACGCTCGCACTCTTTGTTCCACACCACACAACGACCATCCATATCAAAGCTGTTGATCAGCACAGGGGCATGGTTAAACAGCTTATCGTATTGATCTGAAGTGTGCAGATTCTGCGCTTGCTTAAGTTGTTGTGTGCGGTAGCTGATGTTGCAGGTGATGGCTAAGGGCAAGCTGCCTAGCAAGAACCAGAGTAGCTCAGGGGCATCTACGCCTGAATACACATATAACTGTGTTGCCAGCATGGTGAGGGTCATGCATAGCAGGCTGATACTAAAGAGCAGCAGGTTTTGTCTGGTGGATAACCACGCCAGCACTGGTAGGAGTAAAAACAGCCCGTTAGGACCATAACGGTAAGCGTAGAACGAAGCGAGACAGAGCAGCGCTGTGCTGAACAGAAACTCGGTGAGTCGTGGACGTTGAAAAGAACAGCCTTTTGCCCATGCCAGTATCAAGGGGATGAACAAGAGTTTTTCTACCAAGCTCACCGCCCAGAGGTTGAGGTAGCCATCACTAAGGCTAGACTGTAACAAAGGATGACTAAGATGCAGGACTGCACTGTAGCCAAGCGCACTGAGGTTTTGTGTGCCCAATGCCAGTACGAGCACCAAGGTAATGAATGGACGTGGCGACTCTAATGAGGCATCAAAGCGCAGTTTGCGCATAATCCAGCAGGTGAGCACGATCTCTAAGGCGGCGATAGCAGCCAGTAAAAAACTGTACTCAACTGAGGTGTTGCCTGCTAAGGCATAAATGAACTGTGCGGCGGCGGCACTAATCCAGAATCTGGAGTCACGTGCCAACGCCAGTGCCAGAACGATGCCAGAGGGAATGAGTAACCCAGGTAGTGTGCTGAGTGTGGGGTTGTAGTCAATGAACTGCCCCCAGACGATGCCCAACGCTATTTGTATTAAGGCGATGAATACTGCCCACACCCCAAAGGGCAGCCTATGCCTGCTTTGAGGGTCACCTGCTACGAGAGGGGGGGGGAGGGGAGCACTCATCGGCCAAGCATAATTGTATTGTTAGCAAATGTGTACGTTTCTATTCATCATTTGATATTTCTTAACAGTTTATTTCTGAGTGCTGTAGAACCTATAGCTGCCCCACAGCACAATTAACCAGAAGGCGTACACCATCACACCGCTATTATGAGTGAGAAATGCTTGGGATAAGCCGAAATCTATATAGGCGATAGGTAAAAGAAAGCCAGCTGTTGCTAATGAGCGTTGTGTTAACGACGCGGCGCGTAGTCCCGAAGCAAAGAGGCGTAAGGGCACTACATATAGAAACAATAAGGCGAGAATCCCTACGATGCCCTGTTTTGCGGCGTTATTCAGTATTTCGTTGTGGGGGTGGTCAAACATTTTCACAACAGGGTGCGCCTTGCCTTGGTCGGCAAGCTCTGTCATGGCTGATTTGTACTGGGCTTTACCCCAACCGAAAATGGGTTTGGCCATGAATAATTGGCTTGCGCCATTCCACATTTCAAACCTAGCGCCTAGAGACGTATTGCTTTGTCCTTGTGTATAGAGGCTAATGTTATTGATGGCTTCGTGTATGCGCTGTTGTACACCAAACTGTGGGACGCTATAAATCACCACCGCTAGTCCGACAATGGCAGTGCTAAACAGCAGTTTCAAACGTAGCGAAAAATACTGGTGGTAGACACGGAAGAAAATCAGTGCAATCAAGGGCAACCCTATCCACCCTCCACGGCTGCCTGAGAACAGAGAGCCGGCAATACCACCCAGAGCGCCAAGGCTTAACCAGAGAATCCAGCCCCGTTTGTTAGGGCGAGTACAGGCCCATGCTAGGCCAGCCAAACAAAATAGGCCTGTCAGCATGGAGATATTGCCAAACTGGATGACGTGGGTGAAGCCTTTTGCACGATCTATATGCAAAAAGATTTTTTGATATCCAGCCCAACAGCCAGCCAATACGCCGCCGGTCGCTAAACCAGCCCATACCCACGTGAGACGAGGCGGATATTTCAGTACAAAAAATAGAGCAATAGCCGCAGCAAGAAAGCGGCTGGGTAAGTCGTAAGCGCGTGAGGGATACTGATAGAACAGGCCTTCAATGATACCCATCAAGCCGTAAAGGACTAAAGCCGCCAGTACCAACCAATCTTGTTTAGTGAGTGCTGGTTTATGACGGCTACACAGCACATATAGCCCACCTAATAAAAGCAGAGCAGCACCTACGGAGTAGCCTGAGGAGACGACTAGCGCAATTGCGCCTAGCAGAAACACTGCAATGCTGCTGTAGAAGGAGGGCAAAAAGAAAGTGGCTGGCATGGTTATTCGATTAGCGTCAGACGCTGCAGTAGATGTTCACTATTTTATTCACTGAGTATTACGGATATACACAGGAAATTTCGAGTAACAAAATATTACTTTTGCAATAAATGTTGATGGGTAAAGAAAGCGTGGCAGCGTGAGTATTGTATGCCTGTAGTAAGAGCTACGTCTTAACCTTTAGTACATCGTAAATTTTACTGTTCATGAGATTTTGGAGATAGTCCTGTTTTTGCGGGTTTATGCGAATTTGATGGGGATGGGTATCGTGGGTATAATGATCCGGATTCAGTCAGAATGGCTGCAATCAGCACGTATGTGTTACCGGTCAAGAGGTTGGAGGCTCGACAATCGGTAACCTTGTCTCAGGTCGCTATACAGTGACCCGGCTTGTAAGCCGATACACCTATGCCCGTCCGAAACGGTCGTGGCAACCATCAACTGCTTTAGCAGTCTGCGTCGGGGCCCGTGCGGCCTTCCTTAAGGCTCTCACGCCCCTTAGGCACCCTTGTGTCTGCGTATCTCAAACTTTCTTGGGATGCTTTGTTGCGTTTATTTCCGGTTATTGGTGTTTCGGTTGGTGCGCGCTGGTTTTACTGGCGTCGGCTTTCTAATGCCTATTACCCAGTAAAGCCTTTTTGTTGAAATAACATTAAGGAAACGATAAAAGCATGCAAGAAACAGAGTTCTTTCAGCTGTCTGCAACCTCAGCGATTTTGCTATTGCTGGGATTCTATTTACTGACGTTCTTATTGTCATTACTCATCAGTAAAAAGGAGGAAAACGTAGACGGTTATATGGTGTCTAACAGCGCTGTAGGGTTTGGGCTGTCAGCCGCTAGTATGATCGCTACCTGGATTTGGGCGGCATCTTTCTATGCAAGCGCCACCTCGGGATATAAGTATGGGTTGTCTGGCCCTATACATTATGGATTCTGGGGCGCATTGATGATTTTGTTTATCTTCCCTTTTGGAAGACGCTTTAGAGAATTAGCGCCTGAAGCTCATACGCTGGCTGAGGTGGTATATGCCCGTCATGGCCGATCCAGTCAGATGATTATGGCGGTATCCAATTTGATTGGTAGCTGTATCAGTTTGATGGTGAACTTCACGGCAGCCGGTGCATTGGTGTCCATGCTAAGCCCGCTGAGCTTTATTCAGGGGGTATTAATTGCGGGTTTGGGGGTGTTGTCTTACACCTTATGGTCAGGTTTCAGAGCTTCTGTGCTGACAGACTTTGCGCAGTTGGTGGCAATGATTCTGGCGGCGGTAATTATCATTCCACTGATCTTCTTTAACGCTGGAGGACCGGATTTAATTGCGGATAACTTCTGGCGTTTAAGTAGCGAACAAGCTGATTTCTTCTCGACCACGGCCATCTTGGAGCAAGGCGCTCCGTATTTCATCGCGGTGTTGGCTTATGCCATTGGTAACCAGACCATTGCACAGCGACTCTTTGCCGTACGCCAAGACTTAATCAAACCTACGTTCTTAACGGCAACCGTAGGCTACGGTGTGGTTGTGATTGGTTTGGGTATTTTGGGCTTATTGGCACTCTTTACTGGTTTGCAGCCCATTGATGGGGACATGAACAATATCATCCCGCAAATGGCGTCGGCCTACTTGCCACCATTTGGTATTGCGCTGTTCTTTATCTTGGTGATTGGTTCCTTGTCGTCCACTGCTGACGCAGACTTGTGCGCGTTGTCAGCGATTGTGATGACGGATATTTACGGTAAAAACATCGCTAAAGGAAAACCAGATCCACGACGTATGTTGTTGTGGGGGCGTATGACCATGATTGTGGCCACCATGTGTGGTGTGGTCTTTGCAAGTTTGCGTCTGGATATTCTGGTGATGCTGGTGTTCGTCGGGGCTCTGTGGGGAGCAATTGTATTTCCGGTGATCAGTAGCTTCTTCTGGAACCGTGTGACCAATACGGCCTTTACTACCTCGGTAGCGTGCGCCGTCACCATGTTCTTGTTGGTGCGTTTTGAACTCATCCCCATGACCGGCATTGTGGCTGTATTTTTCGAGCTGGTGGCCTCTGTGGGTGGTGGCGTAGTAGTAGGTTTGATGACCTTTGCCTTCTTTGGACGCAACCTGGCGTTGACAGTGGGGGCAGTGGTAACCGTTGTGTTGATCTACTATGGCGTCGGTTTCTGGCGTGATTACACTGTTTTGCTGGGCTCGTTGACCTCATATGGTGCGAGTGCGATTGTGTGTACGTTGCTGAGTCTACGCAGCTCTGAGCGTTTTGATTTCTCTGTGTTGTCGCATCGTGTGCGGGCTTTCCATGAAGAGCAAGAAAAGATGGTGAAGCCTTCCAAAAAACAACCAGCGCTTACGCCTAAGCCACAACTGTAATAAGAAAGGAGCAAACATGAATTGGATTGTGACCTATATATTGATCTGGCCAGTATTGTCTGCGGGCGTGTTGGCATTGTTGATCGGAGCATTAGTGCGTGATTGGCGGGCAGCCAAACGTGATGGCAAAGAAATGATCTAAGTCAGTTGCAACGCGTAACCTTTACGGGCCATGTACTCAAGCAGTACATGGCCCGTTTTGCGATGGCCTATGTTACAAAGAACTAGCCGTATCGCAGTGTGAGATCATGCAGCCATAAAAAGAAGTAGAGGAGAGACAATGCAGGATATTCACAAGCCGTTATTGCCATTTGAGTGGCATGCGCCAGATAGCGCCTTGCAGGTTCCGTTGTTGGCGGACTCCCCGCACAGTGGCAATGTTTATCCCTTAGATTTTCGTAGCCGAGTACCCATGCAGGTATTGCGTCGCGCCGAGGATGCGTTTGTGGATCAGCTATGGTCAGCCTTACCAACGCAGGGGGCGGGTTTGCTGGCCGCCCGTGTTGCCAGAAGCTATGTGGATTTGAATCGTTATGAGACCGATCTGGATCCCAAAATGATGGATGCACCGTGGCCAGGCTTACTTGAACCATCCGAGAAAACCCAACTTGGACATGGGTTGTTGTGGAAGAGTCTAGGTCCGGTTGAGCTGTACGATCGTCAGCTAAGCGTAGCGGAGGTGCAATCGCGCTTAGCGCAGGTGTATAGGCCGTATCACGATTGGTTGGGGCTACAAATACGCCACCTACATAGGCGTTTTGGCGGAGTTTGGCATTTGAATCTGCACTCAATGCCTTCCAGTGTGAAAACGGTGTTCACCACGGGGCCTGTGGCTGACTTTGTATTGGGGGATAGGCAAGGCACTAGTTGTAGCGCCGACTTTATCGCAACCGTCGAACATCTGTTGAAAGCAGCAGGCTACAGGGTAGTGCGCAACCATCCCTATTCAGGGGCGGCGATCGTGACACAAGTAGGAAAGCCCACACAAAATCGGCATAGTTTGCAGATAGAGGTAAATAGAGCCTTATATATGGATGAACGTCATCACCGTAAGAGCTCTGGCTTTACGAGTCTGCAAGCTGATTTGGCGAGGGTAAGTCAGCAGTTGGCGAACTATGTGAGTAGTTGCGCATCATGATTGCGCGTGAGGTTGCCACAGTACATCGGGTTGGCCAGTGTGCTGATTCAAGCATCGTGCCAGAATAAAGCACAGGTCTGAGAGCCGGTTTAAATACTGTACCACCACGGGCCGTACGCCATCGAATTGCAGTAACGCCACGACACTACGTTCGGCTCTACGTGCTACCGTACGCGCTTGATGAGCCAGTGCAGCGGCACGGCTGCCACCAGGAAGAATGAATTCTTTCAACGGTGGTAGCGGTGCATTGAAAGTGAGTATGGCGTTATCTAACTCAGCCAATTGCGAATCGCGCATGGCCTCATGACCTGGAATACAGAGTTCTGCACCCATATCGAACAGATGGTGCTGTATATGAGACAGCAAGGTATCGATGGCTTCAGGTAGGGCTTCACAGCGCCACACCCCAATCAGACTGTTTAGCTCGTCCACCTCACCTAAGGCGTGGATACGCAAACTATTCTTGGGTACGCGTTGACCATCGCCTAGGCTGGTTTCGCCTTGGTCGCCGGTACGTGTGGTGATGCTGGAAAGCCTGTCGCTCATAGTGATTAGCTCGCTTGGGCTAAGTTCTCTAGTGCACTGCCTTCAATGCGCACAATACGCCAATCAGGCAATACCGAGGCCCCTAAGTGTTCGTAGAACTCAATCGCACTTTGGTTCCAGTCCAGCACTACCCATTCAAACCTCGCGCAATCTAGCTCCAGTGCTTTGCGTGCCAAGTACTGCAAGACTTGCTGCCCCAAGCCCAAACGGCGGTGTTCGGGGGCAATATAAATGTCTTCCAGGTACAAGCCGCGTTTGGCTCTGAAAGAAGAGTAGTTGTGAAACCACATGATGTAGGACACCAGAGTTTCCGGCGCATCTTGATGACAAATGACCAAACAGTTCACGGCAGCAGGCTGTGTGAAGATGTTGTCGAGCAAGGTTTGCTCAGTGGCTTGGAAAGTATCCAGCAATTTTTCAAAGGTCGCCATTTCCGTCATTAATTGATGGATTTGGGGAATGTCTTGACGCGTAGCTTCGCGTAAAATATAGCCAGAGGAAAGAGGGTATGACATACAGACTGTGTGCGATAATTCAGAAAATACGCGTATACGGCGTAGTCAACATGGGCTGCTACAATAATGCATCATGCCGTCAAGGAGTGTAATCGATGCTGCGAACTTTGCGTAAGCTAAGTGCTTTACTAGCTATAGTATTCATGACGTTGTTCTCTAGTGTAAGTGTTGCCCAAGAGGCCAGAGCCTCAGGTGAAGTGCGCCGGGTAGACCCTGACGCTGGAAAAATCACACTTAAACATGGTGAGATTGACGTGTTACGGTTGCCAGCGATGACTCTGGTTTATCGTATTGATCCTACGTTACTGGCTGATTTAAAACCGGGTGATAAAGTGCGTTTTGTGGCCATTCGCCAGAATGATGAGTACGTGGTGATCAGTATTCAGAAATAAGTAGTTTAGGTAGTACCAGACAGAAGCCCTCGCTGTGGCCGCGTTTCCTCGTAATAAGGAATGGGCAAACAGAGAGGGCTTTTTAGTTCTTGTGCCTCACGTATAGAGTGTTCGTAGAGAGACCGTACTAAGCTGCCTATAGTTTTCTACAGACAAAGACACTGTCCTAATATAAAAACAGCCGCCTCAAGGGCGGCTGTTTCGTTGGTGCTGAGTCAGTCAGGCTTACAGCACGTAGCGTGCCAAGTCTTGGTGTGTCACAGCTTCGTGCAGTTGTGCCTCTACATACGCGGCATCAATCACTACGGTTTGCTCGGCTTTAGAGCCGGCCTCGTAGGACAGATCATCCAGCAGTTTTTCCATCACGGTGTACAAGCGTCGTGCACCGATGTTCTCAGTGCGCTCGTTCACCTCGAAAGCCAATTCAGCCAAACGGCGAATACCTTCTGGTGTGAAGTCTAAATGCACATTTTCGGTGGCCAACAACGCGGTGTACTGTTTAGTCAGTGACGCGTCGGTGTCAGACAAAATGCAGACGAAATCATCGGCAGTCAGGGAATCCAGTTCCACACGGATGGGGAAACGGCCCTGTAGCTCGGGGATCAGGTCAGACGGGCGAGATAAGTGGAACGCGCCTGAAGCAATGAACAAAATGTGGTCTGTGCGTACCACGCCGTACTTGGTATTGACGGTAGTACCTTCTACCAATGGTAGCAAGTCACGTTGCACGCCCTGACGAGAAACCTCACCGCTGGTGTTGCCTTCGCGAGAGGTGATTTTGTCTATCTCGTCCAAGAAGACGATACCGTTTTGCTCAGCGTTTTGTACCGCTGCAGCGCGCAGTTCTTCTTCGTTGATGTGTTTAGCCGCCTCTTCATCTACCAGTAGCTTGAAGGCTTCTTTCACACGTAGTTTGCGTTTTTTGGTTTTATCACGACCCATGCCCGCAAACATGCCACGCAGTTGCTCGGTCATTTCTTCCATTCCTGGGGGCGCCATGATTTCCATTTGAGGCATGGCTTGCGCCACATCAATTTCAATCTCGGTGTCATCCAGCTTGCCTTCGCGCAGACGTTTGCGGAAGGTTTGGCGTGCGCCAGTTTCTTCGCGTTCAGGTTGGCCGTAGCTGTCACGCGCAGGAGGAACCAATGCATCCAAGATGCGGTCTTCGGCGGATTCTTCAGCTTTGCTGCGTACGCGACGCATTTCTAATTCGCGAGTTTGTTTGACGGATGCATCGACCAAATCACGGATGATGGTTTCTACGTCACGACCTACATAACCCACTTCAGTGAATTTAGTGGCTTCGACTTTGATGAAAGGTGCGTTAGCCAGTTTGGCCAAA
Source organism: Paenalcaligenes sp. Me131 (assembly GCF_050487225.1). NCBI lineage: Bacteria > Pseudomonadati > Pseudomonadota > Betaproteobacteria > Burkholderiales > Alcaligenaceae > Paenalcaligenes > Paenalcaligenes sp. Me131. The sequence continues at coordinate 489,775 of NZ_JBKQGY010000002.1, read as the reverse complement.
CGGCGGGCAATTTCGGTTTTACCTACACCGGTGGGCCCAATCATCAAAATGTTTTTAGGGGTGATTTCGTGGTTGAGGGGCTCTGGAACCTGCTGACGACGCCAGCGGTTGCGCAGGGCCACGGCCACAGAGCGTTTGGCACGATTTTGGCCAACAATATGTTTGTCTAGCTCGGAGACAATTTCTCCGGGTGTCATGGATGTAGCGGACATGATGATACAGCCTTTGAAAGTCAGAGCGTTTCTATAACGTGGTTGCCGTTGGTGTAGATGCAAAGATCGCCAGCGATTTCCAAGGATTTCTTGACGATGTCAGCAGGTGCCATATCGGTGTTTTGCACCAAGGCTAACCCAGCGGAATGTGCGTACGAACCACCGGAGCCAATAGCGGCGATACCGTGTTCAGGCTCAAGTACGTCACCGTTTCCGGTCAATACCAAGGTGTGCTCTTTGTCGGCAACAATTAGCATGGCTTCCAAGCGGCGCAAGGCACGATCGGTACGCCAATCACGAGTCAGCTCAACGGCGGCTCGCATCAGGTGACCCTGATGTTTTTCCAATTTGGCTTCGAACAGTTCTAGCAGGGTGAACGCATCGGCAGTGGCGCCAGCGAAACCCGCCAGTACGGAGTTCCTGTAGAGTTTACGAATTTTGCGTGCTGTGGCTTTGATGACAATGTTGCCCAGCGTGACTTGACCGTCGCCACCAATGGCAACGTTCTCGCCGCGACGTACGGCAATGATGGTAGTGGCGTGAAATTGTTCCATAACATTCCTTACTGTTCTTACTCTTGCAAATGGGGGTGGATGCCATAAATTCAAGAGTGAGGTCAGCAGAAAATAACTGTGCCACGCTAGCCGGGGCTAGCGTGGCACAGAGTACAGAACTGGGCGGTCTGCAAAGCGGTATAAAAGCCGCTGATTAGTCCCCGTACAGTTTCTGACGTTTTTCGCGACGTTCTTGTGCTTCCAGAGACAAGGTGGCGGTAGGACGGGCCAACAGGCGCTGCAACCCAATGGGTTCGCCTGTTTCCTCACACCAGCCGTATTCGCCAGCATCAATCAGGGCAATGGATTGCTGTACTTTCTTCAGCAGCTTGCGCTCACGGTCGCGGGTACGCAGTTCCAGTGCATGTTCTTCTTCGATAGTGGCCCGGTCCGCTGGGTCAGGCACGAACTGTGTTTCACGCAGGTTTTCAGTAGTGGCGCCTGCGTTAGCCAAAATTTCCTGCTCCAGCTCTCTCAACCGGTTCTTGAAAAAAGCCAGTTGTGCATCGTTCATGTAGTTGTTGTCCGGCATGGCCAATAACTCTTCAACGCTTAGCAGCTTGGTGGGGTGATTGCTGACATTCGATTTGTTTGCCATGATTTTCTCTCTCTAACGTAGTGGGGCAGAAGGGAGAGCGAGGTCCTTAGACCAAGCAGTTTTCCAGCCCTTGCGTAAAAATCTCCTGAGGCAGTTTACGTCCGATGAAAACGATTTTACTTTCAGGTTTTTCTTTGGCTGCCCACGGTTTCCCGGGTTCAACCCCCATCATCATGTGTACCCCCTGGAACAACATGCGGCGATTCACGCCTTTTAGGTAGAGGATACCCTTGTACCGCAGTAGATCCGGACCAAATACCTGGGTGATACCGCCCAGGAAATCTTCCAGGCGTTCCGGATCAAAAGCTTTGCGTGAACGAAATACAAATGCACCAATTTCATCTTGATGCGGCGCGTGATGGTGGTGATGACCACAATCAGACCCGCAGTGCTCGCCATGTTCGTGCTCGTGTTCATGGTGATGCTCATGATGGTGATGATGTTCGTCCTCGTCTTTGAGGAAATCTGGGTTGATATCCAAAATGGCATCCAGATTAAACCCACCCAAGTCCAGCAGCTCATTAATATCTGCTTCACCGAAGTGCACAGGGGAAATGCTGGCGCGGGGGTTGATCTTCACAATGCGGTTACGCAGTGCGTGGTATTCATCGTCGGATACCAGATCTTTTTTGGAAATCAAGATGCGATCAGCAAAGCCAATTTGTTGTTGCGATTCGGCTTGTTGATCTAGGGTTTCCATACCGTGTTTGGCATCTACTATCGTGATGATGGCATCTAGACGATAGTGAGCAGCGATCTGGTCATCCACGAAAAACGTTTGGCATACAGGGCCAGGGTTGGCCATACCAGTCGTTTCGATGATGACACGATCAAATTTGACGTTGCCGTCTGCACGACGCTGATACAGGTCGTTCAATGCACGCATTAAGTCGCCACGCACCGTACAACACACGCAACCATTGCTGAGCTCAACGATTTCTTCTTCGCCGTCTTGGATCAGCAGTTCGTTATCGATGTTTTCAGGTCCAAACTCATTCTCGATCACGGCAATGCGTTGGCCATGCTGTTCAGACAGTATGCGCTTGAGCAGGGTAGTTTTACCTGCACCAAGAAAGCCGGTCAGAATGGTTACTGGGATCATAGAAACGTTTGTTGCATTCATGGTTGTGCAATCAGGTTGGTGTAAACAAAAGCTGCATAGGCAATAAAATAACTTGCAGATTACAGCACAGCCTTGCGTTCAGGGCAAATGCCCGAATCGCACGGCGAGAAATAAAGCAATATATACGTTTTATGCGTCAGAAGCCATCGGTAAAAGGTAGGAATATTTAGCTACATAAGCTTTGTTGACAGTTTTTGCACAATGCTTGCAGCTCAGTCTCCTGTGTGCCGAGCGTAAAACCGGCCTGTGCCACGCATTCTGCCAACTGGGCAGTAAGTTGTGGCGCACACAGCTCAGCGACGGCACCGCACTTGGTGCAGACGATCAGCAGATCGTGAGGGTGGCCATTGGCATCTACACAGGCAGTCCAGGCGTTCACGGCGTCTAATCGGTGTATTAAACCTTCTTCGGTCAGGAACTCTAGTGCCCTATATACCGTGGGGGGCGCAGCACCCGGTTGATCTTGCCTGAACAAATCGAGCAATTCGTAAGCTTTGAGGCTACGCTGTTGTTTGAGCAGTAATTCCAGTACCTGCTTTCTGATAGGGGTTAAACGTTTACCCCTCTGCTGACAGAGCTTTTCCGCTGTTTGCAGTTGTGCCTCTAGGGCTTGGGGAGTCAGAACATGCACAGGCATAGTAAATAAACAGACACAAAAAGTTGGATATGTTATAACATAACGTATCTAAAAATAATGCTATCTAACGATCTTACCAGTAAGTCATGCATCACAGTAGAACGACCGCACATTCCGAGCCTAAAGTGGATAAAAGAATCTATAGAGGCACGGTGCTGCTGAGCTCAGCTTGGCAGCGTTGTGTGCGTGTATTGCCTGTGGTTGTGGGATTGTGGCTACTGAGCGCATGGGCGTTAGGGTGGTTCAAATAATGACCACTGCCAATGCGGTAATTAGTTTGGATCAAGTGTCGTTGGGCTGGCGCGATAAAGTGGCTGTACGTGATGTCAGCGGCCAGTTCATGCAAGGTGGTTTATATGCCTTGGCAGGCCCCAATGGTGCAGGGAAATCTACCTTGCTTAAAGGCTTAGCCGGCCAACTAGCACCGTTGAAAGGGAAAATACAGATCAACTCGCCCCAGCGTTTGGCATTTTTGCCCCAGTTTGGTGAGTTGGATCGCAGTTTCCCTATTAGCGTGTATGACTTGGTGGCCATGGGGGCATGGCGGCGCACTGGTGCGTGGCGAGGGTTAAGTGAATCGGAACACCAGCGTGTACAAGATGCACTATGCCAAGTGGGCCTGCAGGGGTTTTCTGAGCGTGCCATTAGCACCTTATCAGGTGGGCAAATGCAACGCGCCTTGTTTGCGCGGTTGATCATGCACGATGCCCCTATCTTATTGTTAGACGAACCTTTTTCTGCTGTGGACAAAGCCACCACGGATGACCTGATGGTGTTATTGCACCGTTGGCATCAGCAGGGGCGTACGGTCATTGTGGTGCTGCACGACTTGCATACCATTCGACAAAACTTCCCCGAAACCGTGCTGCTGGCTGGTCAACTGGTGGCGTGGGGCGAAACTGAGTCCGTGTTAACCGCAGAAAACATGCATTTAGCCCGTCACTTATGCGAGGGAGACTACCTGTGATGTGGCTGTACGATGTATTGATCTCCCCCTTTGTTGAATTCGGTTTCATGCGCCGAGCCTTGGCAGGCTCGTTTGCGTTGGCTGCCGCCGCAGGCCCATTGGGTGTGTTTTTGGTGTTACGTCGCATGAGCCTCATGGGCGACGCCATGGCGCACGCCATTTTGCCCGGTGTGGCAGCAGGTTTCTTGCTATCAGGCCTGTCGGTAGGTGCTATGGCACTGGGTGGTGTGATTACTGGTTTGGTAGTGGCATTACTGGCGGGCTTGGTGTCTAGGCTGACGCCCTTGCGTGAAGACGCCAGCTTTGCTGCGTTTTATTTGGTGTCATTGGGCTTAGGGGTGCTGCTAGTGTCCCTCAAAGGCTCCAATATGGATTTAATACACGTGCTGTTTGGCACAGTGTTGGGGCTGGGCGATCAAGCATTGCTGCTGGTTACCGGAACCTCTAGCGTGGCGTTGCTGGTGTTGGCCATTATTTATAGGCCGCTAGTACTAGAGTGTTTAGACCCTCTGTTTTTACGCGCTGAAGGGCGATCAGGCTCTTGGGTGCACATGCTGTTTTTGGTGCTATTGGTGGTTGTATTAGTAGCAGGCTTTCAAGTGCTAGGCACGCTGATGGTGGTGGGGATTATGATGTTGCCCGCCACAGCGGCCCGCTTTTGGGCGCGCTCTGCCAGTAGCCAGATGGTGCTGGCAGCCTTGCTTGGTATGGGCGAGTGTTTTGTAGGGCTACTGCTTTCTTACTACGCCAATGTACCAGCATCACCCGCCATTATTTTGGTTGCGGGGATCACCTATTTTCTATCACTAGCCTGTGGTCCACAGGGCGGGCTGCTGCAACGATTGCGGTAGTCGTTTAGGGACCACCTATTCATCACAGAGGAAAGCCCATGAATACTAGAGACAGTCAACGTAGGTGGTTACGCCCCATTGGTCGCTATATGGCGCAAGGGGTTGCAGCCATGTCCATCAGCGTAGCAGTGGTGTCCGTTGCGGTAGCCAAGCCTTTGCCTGTGGTGGCAAGCTTTTCGATTTTGGGTGATATGGTCAGCGTGGTGGGTGGCGACGCGGTTGAGGTGAATACCTTGATTGGCCCAAATGCCGATGCCCATGCGTTTGAACCTAGACCAGGTGATGTACGTAAATTGGCCGATGCCCAATTGCTGGTCGTTAATGGTTTGCAATTTGAGCCGTGGTTGGCTGGGCTGGTGCAGTCAGCAGGCTATACCGGTAAGCAGATAGAGGCCACCAAAGGTGTGCAACCGTTGGCTAATCATGGGCACGCAGACGATCATACTGACGACCACGACCACGACCACGACCACGACCACGACCACGACCACGACCACGACCACGACCACGACCACGACCACGACCACGACCACGACCACGACCACGACCACGACCACGACCATGGTCATAGCCATGGGCATGAGCATCATCAGCATGGGCCTCAAGATCCCCATGCATGGCAAAGCTTAGAGAATGCCGTGGTGTATGTAGAGAATATTCGTGACGCGTTGAGTGAAGTGGCTCCGGAGTCAGCGTCGGTATTCCAAGAAAATGCAGCACGCTACATTGAGCAATTGCAGCAACTAGATGCACAGGCTAAGGAGCGTTTGGCCGCTATTCCAACTGATCGTCGCAAAGCGATGGTGTCACACGATGCGTTGGCGTATTTAGGCAAAGCCTACAACATCGAATTTGTGCCGTTGTTGGGGATGTCTAGCCAAGCCGAGCCTTCTGCACGTGAAGTGGCTGATTTGGTAAAACGGGCACGCGCGGAGCACATCACCGCAATCTTTTTGGAAAATGCCGTCAGCCCTGCTTTAGCTGAACAGTTGGCCCGTGAAACGGGGGCGCGCATGGGTGGCACGTTGTATACCGATGCGTTGGCTGAACCGGGCCATGAAGCTGATACCTATTTGGGCATGATGCAGGGCAATCTGCGCACTATAGAGCAGGCTTTGCAACCGTAATTAGGGTTTGCGACGGGCACGGGGGTGCGCTTGGTCGTACACCTGTGCTAAATGCTGAAAATCTAAGCGCGTATAGATTTGAGTGGTGCTGATGTTGCTGTGGCCCAGTAGTTCTTGCACTGCTCGTAAGTCTTGAGCAGATTGCAGCATGTGGCTGGCAAAACTGTGTCGCAACGCATGGGGGCTGATGTCTAACGATAGCCCTGCCTCTAGACAGAGTTTCTGCAAACGGGTTTGCACCATACGCGGGTGTATACGTTTGCCTTGCGCACCCAAAAATAGCGCATGGTAATGTTCGGCATCGTCTGCGGCACTACGCTGCACGCTGCTACGTTGCTGCAACCAACATTGCACCGCATGCAGTGCTTTGCTGCCTATGGGCAGAGAGCGTCTTTTATTGCCTTTACCCAGTACGTGCAGTTCAGCCTCCTGAAGACTCAGCCAACTGGACGACTCATAGCCGGCCTGTTTCACGTAATGGGTATCTAGGCTCACCAATTCACTGAGTCGTAATCCGCTGGAATACAACAACTCAAACATGGCCTGGTCGCGTGCTTGCATGGGGCTGAGGTGTTCCAAGCTTTGTGCTGGCTGGTGATCCAACAGTTGTTGCGCTTGGTCTACGGATAAAGAACTGGGGAGTGGACGCGGGCTTTTGGGGGCCTTGAGTTCAGCGCACGGGTTGGGGTGAGCAGGGTACTGCTCGCACCACCAATGAAAAAAATTACGCCATGCCGCGAGCGTACGCTGCAAACTGCGAGGGTGTAGCCCACCAGCATGCAGCTCAGCCAGTTTTTGGCGTAGTTGAGCCGGTGTGAGCGTGTCAGGCGAGACAGAACCAGATACAGGCAAAATGTGCTGTATATCGTGCTCGTATGCCGCCAGACTGTGCGCTGATAACCGTCGCTCGTAGCGCAGATGATCCAACCATGACTGCACCGTAGCAGAGGCTGGGCTAGACATGATTATTCAGTGCCTCGGCTGAGTGCTGCAGAGCATAGTTGGCCAATGTTCAGCAGGAATTCGGTACCCATGTCCGTGGCAAAGCGCTCTGCTTGCGTCGCACCCATAATCAGTACGCCGGAGTTGTTCTGCGTCACGGGGTGCAGCAACGGTACAACTGCTACCGATTGAATGCTATCCGGCAATAACGCCAGCACTTCTTGGGGTGGGATACCACAGCGCGGAGTCGTTAGCGGTTGGGCGTAGAGTTGCAGATCCTCAGGTGCCTCTGTGGCAACGAAGTCTCCCCAGCAGTGCAGGGCAATGGCGTCCAGATCGAACACTTCGGTTAAGGATTCTTGTATATGCAGTGGCAACTGTGCGGTATCGGTCTCAGCGAGCATGGCGCAGGTCCATGTGCGTAGCTGATCGGCAATACGCTGATTGGCGCTCGCGTTTTCTATCAGTGTATGCAGCTTACGTTCTAGTTCTTTGTTTTTTGCACGCAGCCCCAGAATTTGACGCTCGCCCAACGAGATGGCTCGGCTTTCATGAGGGTGCGGAACACGTAACTCTGAAAAGAGATCGCGATGTTGCAGGAAAAAATCTGGGTGGGTACTCAGGAACTGGGCGATAGCAAGGGCGTTCAGATCAGAGGGACTCATGCAGTATCCTTTGGCAAAAGCGGTAGGCAGCGTTAAGTTTAGCGTAGGTGTTCAGGAATAGGGGGCGCCTCGGGTGGCACCTTGTAGCGGTTGTAGCTCCACAGGTATTGTTCAGGAAAGCGTTGAATCAACGTTTCCATGCCTTGATTGATCAGTAAGGCCATGTCGTCTACGTTGTCAGGAAACGGCTCTGGCAGGCGCAGGTAATGAATTTTCCAGCCTTGGCCTTTGGGCAAACGCTCGCCTGCAGTCAACACAACAGGAACCTTGGTTTGCAAAGCCAGCTTGGCTGCTAAGGTCATGGTGTAGGCGCGTTTTTCGAAGAAGGGCAGCCACACACCATCACCACTACTGGGGACTTGATCCGGCAACATGCCTACCGCTTCGCCACGACGCAGAGCGCGCACGAATTCGCGTATACCTTGCACATTAGCCGGTACTGAATGCAGCCCGGGCGTATCGCGCGAGGCGCGCATGGCAGGCTCTAAAAACGATTGTCGGGGGGGTCTGAACATGACCGTGATGGGGCCATATTGCACTAAGCGACGAGCGGTAATCTCAAAACAACCCAAGTGCGGAGTGAGGTACAACACGCCACGGTTTTCGGCCAACGTTTGTGTAACGATGTCGGAATCGGGGTTTTGGCATAGCGCTAAGCATTGCTCGGTTTGTAGCCATACTTTGGGCAGTTCCATCAGCATGGCACCGGTTTCGGCAGCAGCGCGGCGGGCAAATTTACCCTCGGTGAACCCCGCTTGTGCAGCATTTTCACGCAGCCTATTGTGGTAACGGCCCGGCACAAAATAGACGATAGAACCCGCAAAGCGTCCCAGTGCATGCAGCACGCGCAGCGGCAACGCAGACATCAGACGTAAGAAAAACAACAGCATAAATCCCAGGGCATAATGCCAGAAATTTGTTTATACATTTAAAGATGTGCTATTTTCGCTTAAAATGCAATTTATCGCTGAGTTAACCGACAACTTGCGGAGCGATATGCCAGTTTACTGGCCCATAAACCCGCTAAAGCGTCGCGCCAGATTAAGCCTTTGTGTGTGGTGCAACGCAGCTCGTTTCCTTTTAATACGCATCACTACAGGACGCAAAAGCTGTGGCAAATAACGACTTCTTATTTACGTCTGAATCTGTCTCCGAAGGTCACCCAGATAAGGTTGCTGACCAAATTTCCGACGCCATTCTTGACGCCATTTTCGAACAAGACCCTAACGCTCGTGTTGCAGCAGAAACGCTGTGCAACACCGGGCTAGTTATTTTGGCGGGTGAAATTACCACCACTGCCAACGTAGATTACATCCAGGTTGCACGCGATACCATCAAACGCATTGGTTACGACAATAGCGACTACGGTATCGATTATAAAGGTTGTGCCGTTTTGGTGGCGTACGACAAACAGTCACCCGATATTGCTCAGGGCGTAGACCGTTCTGAAGAAGAAATTCTAAACCAAGGTGCCGGTGACCAAGGTTTGATGTTTGGTTATGCGTGCGATGAAACGCCTGACCTGATGCCAGCGCCTATTTGGTACGCCCACCGTTTGGTACAGCGCCAAAGCGAACTGCGTAAAGATGGCCGTTTGCCGTGGTTGCGCCCCGATGCAAAATCTCAGGTGACATTCCGTTATGTGGATGGCCGCCCGGCAGAAGTAGATACCGTCGTGTTGTCTACGCAGCATGCGCCTGAAATTTCTCAGGAAGACATTCGCGATGCCGTGATTGAGCACATCATTCGCCCTAGTTTCCCTGCCGAACTGCTGACAGAAAACACCAAGTTCTTGGTGAACCCTACCGGTAAATTTGTGATTGGTGGCCCACAAGGCGATTGCGGTCTGACAGGTCGTAAGATCATTGTGGACACCTACGGCGGTGCATGCCCACACGGTGGCGGTGCATTCTCCGGTAAAGACCCTTCTAAAGTAGACCGCTCTGCTGCTTACGCTGCACGTTATGTTGCGAAAAACGTGGTAGCTGCTGGCTTGGCTCGTCAGTGCCAAGTGCAGGTGAGTTACGCCATTGGTGTGGCTGAGCCTATTAACATCACGGTGTACACCGAAGGTACGGGTGTAGTGTCTGATGAGCGTATTGCCGAATTGGTGCGTGAGCACTTCGATCTGCGTCCTAAAGGCATTATCAACATGTTGAACTTGCTGCGTCCTATCTACAGCAAAACAGCGGCGTACGGCCACTTTGGTCGTAACGAGCCCGAGTTCTCATGGGAAGCCACTGATAAAGCTGCCGCTTTGCGTGCTGCTGCAGGCTTAGCGTAATTACTCGCTGACTCAAGAGGCGCTTAGGCGCCTCTTTGTCATCGTGATGCAGATTTTTGTTGTCATAGACCTTAGCTAAAATCAGGGCATTAGGTCTTAGCACGAAGGCAATAAGCAGGTACAATTTACACGTTTTGATTCCTGCCTGAGGAGCGTTGCGACAAACCCCATGCGGTTTGCCAGGCTCAGGCAGTAGCGTTGATTCCCCTCAACGACGCTCACCAGATTCTCGTGCCGAGAAGCCGTGGTGATGCCAGTAGTGTGCCCCGTCGGTTCTCGCACCAATTTATCGGAGCACACATGACTGTTAAAACTGAAGATTACGTGATTGCAGATATTAGCCTGGCAGGCTGGGGCCGCCGGGAAATTGCTATTGCTGAAACAGAAATGCCGGGTTTGATGGCAACTCGTGAAGAGTACGCTGCATCCCAGCCACTGAAAGGCGCACGTATTGCTGGCAGTTTGCACATGACTATCCAGACGGCTGTGCTGATTGAGACACTGGTGGCGTTGGGTGCAGAAGTACGCTGGGCCTCTTGCAATATTTTCTCTACACAAGATCACGCTGCTGCGGCTATTGCTGATGCTGGTATTCCTGTGTTCGCGGTAAAAGGCGAAACCTTGGAACAGTACTGGGAATACGCCCACGACATCTTCAACTGGCCGGGTGAACAAGCCAATATGATTCTGGACGACGGTGGCGATGCCACGCTGTTGTTGCACTTGGGTGCCCGTGCAGAGAAAGACTTGTCCGTATTGGACAAACCTACTAGCGAAGAAGAGCGCGTACTGTACGCCAGCATCCGTGCACGTTTGCAGCAAGACGGCACATGGTACTCCACACGTTTGGCACAAATCCAAGGCGTAACCGAAGAAACCACAACAGGCGTACACCGTCTGTACCAAATGTCCAAACGTGGTGAATTGGCTTTCCCTGCCATCAACGTGAATGACTCTGTAACCAAATCCAAGTTCGATAACTTGTACGGTTGCCGCGAATCATTGGTAGACGGTATCAAACGCGCTACTGACGTGATGGTTGCCGGTAAGATCGCCGTCGTAGTGGGCTTTGGTGATGTGGGTAAAGGTTGTGCACAAGCATTGGCCGCTTTGCGCGCTCAAGTGTGGGTGACTGAAATTGACCCTATTTGCGCACTGCAAGCCAGCATGGAAGGCTACCGTGTAGTCACCATGGAAGAAGCCGCTGACAAAGCGGATATCTTCGTGACAGCTACAGGTAACTACCACGTGATCACACGCGATCACATGGAGCGCATGAAAGACCAAGCTATTGTGTGCAACATTGGTCACTTCGACAACGAAATCGACGTAGCCGCGATTGAAGATCTGCAATGGGAAGAGATCAAACCTCAGGTTGATCACGTTATTTTCCCAGACGGTAAACGCATCATCTTGTTGGCACAAGGCCGCTTGGTGAACTTGGGTTGTGCAACAGGCCACCCATCGTTTGTGATGTCTGCTTCTTTCACGAACCAAACTATTGCGCAAATCGAGCTGTTTACCCGTGGTGAAGCCTACGAAAGCGGCCAAGTTTACGTATTGCCTAAACACTTGGACGAAAAAGTAGCACGTTTACACCTGAAAAAGTTGGGTGTTAACCTGACAGAACTGAGCCAGCAACAAGCTGACTACATTAACGTTCCTGTAGATGGCCCTTACAAACCAGGCCACTACCGCTACTAAACGTGTAGAGCAGGGCATTGCATTGTGCGATGCCCTTTTTTAAAGGGAGATTCATGATGATCTTATTACTGATCTGGATTCTGAATGCTGTGGCACTACTTGTAGTCGCCTATGTGCTGCCGGGGATTCATGTGGCCTCGTTTGGCTCAGCCATGATTGCTGCTGTGGTGCTTGGCCTGCTCAATACTTTAGTGAAACCAGTGTTAACACTATTGACGTTGCCCATTACGATTGTGACATTGGGCTTATTTCTTTTGGTCATTAACGCACTGGTATTCTGGATGGCTGGCTCGATCTTGAACGGCTTCCAGGTGGATGGTTTCTGGTGGGCGGTGATAGGGGCCGTTATTTATAGTGTGGTCTCTGGATTCTTATCAAGGTTATTAGTCAATGGCACAGAAACAGTCGCTTAGTCTGGAGTTTTTTCCCCCGCGTGATATTGCCGCGCAGGAAAAGCTGGTACGTACTGCTAAAACGCTGCAGGGGTTGAATCCAGCCTATGTGAGTGTGACCTTTGGGGCGGGTGGTTCCACCCGCACAGGCACTGTGGGAGCCGTCGATCTACTTCAGAACTTAGGTTTTGATGTGGCTCCCCACTTGTCCTGTGTGGGGTCTACACGTGCCGAACTGTTGGCGATAATGGATGACTACCGCGAGCGCGGTATCAATCGTATCGTGGCGTTACGGGGTGACTTGCCTTCCGGGATGGGGGGTGACGCGGGTGAACTGCGTTATGCCAGCGACTTGGTGCGCTTGATTCGTGAGCACAGTGGTGATCATTTCAATATTGAGGTAGCAGGCTACCCTGAAATGCACCCTCAAGCTATCAGTATGGAGACAGATTTGCAGCACTTTATTCACAAGGTGCAGCAAGGCGCGAACAGTGCAATCACGCAGTATTTTTTCACCGCGCATGCATACTTTGACTTTGTGCAGCGTGTGCGTGAGAAAGGCCTAGATATTCCTATCGTGCCCGGCATCATGCCTATTACTAACTCATCGCAGTTACTGCGCTTCTCGAATATGTGTGGTGCAGAGATTCCGCGTTGGATGCGTTTGCGGTTGGCCGACTTTGGTGATGATCGTGCATCCATTCGTGCCTTTGGTGTGGATGTGATTGGTCGCCTATGCCAAGACTTGCTAGATGGTGGTGCGCCAGGTATTCACTTCTACACCTTAAATGGTGCAGATGCGTCGATGGCTATATTGCCTAAACTCACGTTTAAGTAAGACGTGGCTGTACATAAAAAAGGGGCTTGTAAAAGCCCCTTTTTTGTTGCCGCTTACACCGTTGGTGCGGGTTTAGCCCAGCCCTTGTCGGTCAGCACAGCATCTAATTGGAAGTCGTGATCTTGAGGCGTGTATTCCTCAGCGGATAAGTCACCGCATGCCCATGCCAACCCTACGGTTAGGAAGTGGTGGTTTTGTTCACGTAGAGCAGCCAGAGTACGGTCGTAATAGCCTTTGCCGTAGCCTACTCTATCGCCTTGACGGGTAAAGCCTAAGGTGGGGACCAGCACTAAATCAGGGGCAGGGGCTTCTACGGTGGTGTCGGGTTCTTGTATGCCAAAAGCACCTGTTTTCATTTCGCCTTCGGGATCCCAGCATTTAAATTGTAACGCTTGGTCAGGGCCTAGCACGGAAGGTAGCGAAACTTGCATGCCTTCATCAGCCCATTTGTACAGTAAAGGCTGCAGTTCTGGCTCGTCTGGCATGGACCAAAAACCGGCTATATGCGTGATGGGCGCTTTGTTTTGCTCTTTACGGGTTTTGTTGACGCCAGCAACCCATGTGTACAACCGACCGCGCATCAGCAGGGCTCCGCGGCTTGTATCGGATTTTGCTTGTTGTTTACGTTTTTCTAGCAGTCTTTGTCGTAACATAATGAATTGGTGTCCTACAGTCAGGCGATTCCGCCCAGCACGTTCTCAAGGCAGGTAAAAATATGAGTGCAAAGCCCTTAAGGTATCAGAAAAACGAAGCGGTTTCACATCCCGTGTTACCTTCACCGCTTTCCATGTTGACAATAGCCTTGTCAGTGTTGGGGTTGGCAGCATGTTCGGGGGCTCAATCCAGTGAACATGCAGAAAAAAAGATAACAGCTGAACCGCCGGCTGCACAGGTAGCGGTGGTAGAACCTACATTGCCTCGCATGGCGGTAGCACCTAGCGTGCCGCCACAAGCACGGCAAGCAGTGCTGCAAGCCAAAGATGCGTTGGACGCCAAACGTTGGAATGCCTTGCCAGCGTTAGCTAGCCAAGCTAAAGATGATGTCGTACTGGGGGCTTATCCGCAGTACTGGTCATTGCGCCAACAGCTACAGGACCCAAAGAACGTTGCTCCAGCCGACTCACTACGCCATTTCCTACGTACGTATCCTGATCACTATTTGGCAGAGCGCCTAAAAGGTGATTGGTCGATTATTGCCGTACGTGGTGGTGATTACGCGTTGATTAATGAATTGAACGCTGCTGATCTGGGCAATGCACAAACACGCTGTGCACAAAGCTATGCGCGTCATATGGCGGGTCAAGCTATAGACAGCCAGACGGTGCTGTCGCAGTTTAAACCTGGCGCTACGTGTTGGACCATGTTGGATCAGTTGTATGCTGATCAAGCTATTAGTTGGCAAGATGTACGTGGTTTGATGCGCAATGCGTTAGAGCAAGGGAAAGCAGCCGAGGCGCAACGTTTGGCTGCGATTATCTTCACGCCAGCGCAAATGAAAGACTATGCGGCCTTGTTGAAGTCGCCGCAGCAGTGGTTAAAAGCTCAAGGGGCTATTAAAGACCGTGGGCAACAAGAGTTAGTGACTTTGGCATTATCGCGTTTAGCACGAGATGAAAACCGGGCCACACAAGCGGCATACATACAGCAGAATTGGCAAACCCGTATTCCACGCGAGAATATCGATTGGGTATGGGGTCAGTTTGGGTTAACGACCGCATTGCGTGTAGAGCCTGACGCTGCACGTTGGTACCGACTCTCTGGGGCTACACGAAAAACAGATTACAACCACGCTTGGGAAGTACGTGCTGAGCTGCGTGAGCCTGTGATTGATTGGTCGAAAGTGCAGGAAGCTGTAGAAAAAATGTCACCGCAGCAGGCTGCAGAGCCAGTATGGGTGTACTGGAAAGGTCGTGCGCTGCAAAGCCAAGGCCATACAGCAGAGGCCAATGCGTTGTTTGAGTCCATTACGGGTGACCTGAACTTCTATGGTCAGTTGGCGCACGAAGAACTGGGCAGATTGCCGCAATTGCCAGCACGCCCTGCTAGTGTGAGCGCTCAAGAAATTGCCGACATGCGTTTGCATCCCGGTTTGATGCGTTCGTTAGAGTTATTCCGTTTGGGTTGGCGTCCAGAGGCCGTATCAGAGTGGTCGTTTGCGCTGCGTGGTATGAGCGACAGACAACTGCGTGCAGCAGCTGAGTTGGCTCGCCAAGAGCATATCTATGATCGCGTGGTGAATACCTCGCTGCTGACCCGTAATGAAATCGACTTTGATCAGCGCTTTATTGCCCCGTTTGAAGACCGTGTAGCTGAAAAAGCCGAGTTGGTGAGCCTAGACCCAGCATGGGTATACGGGTTGATTCGCCAAGAGTCGCGCTTTATTACCGATGCACGTTCAGGTGTTGGCGCATCGGGTTTGATGCAGTTGATGCCAGGCACAGCGAAATGGGTAGCGAACAAAATTGGCATGAGCAACTTTACGCCTTCTAGCGTGAACGACTTCGATACCAACACCATCTTGGGTACTAACTACTTGAACATGGTGTTGCAGCAGTTAGATGGTTCTGAGGTATTGGCGTCTGCCGGGTATAACGCTGGGCCAAAACGTCCGATCTTGTGGCGTTCACGTTTGCAAGCACCCGTAGAGGGCGCCATCTTTGCCGAGACCATTCCGTTTACAGAAACCCGTTTGTATGTGAAAAACGTACTGTCCAATGCGACGTATTACTCCATGATGTTTACGGGTGAGCCTCAGTCGTTGAAACGCAGATTGGGTGTGATTTCGCCTACGGCTAACAGCGTGGCGGCATTGCCTTAATGAATGCTGCGGGCGTAGAACAAAAGCTAGCAGCGTTACGGCCTGCAACCCACGATCGCTATATCGCGGGGTTGCAGGTGTACGTGGTGGGCGGGGCAGTGCGTGATGCGCTGCTAGGTCTACCTGCTGGTGATCAAGACTGGGTAGTGGTGGGGGCAACGCCTGAGGCCATGCAAGCGCGTGGCTTCATCCCTGTAGGGGGCGATTTCCCCGTGTTTTTGCACCCACGCACCAAAGAAGAATACGCACTGGCACGCACCGAACGTAAGTCGGGCAGAGGCTACCAAGGCTTTACCTTTTATACCGGTACTGAAGTCACCCTAGAAGATGACCTGCGTCGCCGAGACTTGACCATCAATGCGATGGCCTTGGGTGCTACCGGTGGAATTGTTGATCCCTTACATGGGCAGGACGATTTAGAAGCAAAATTGTTGCGTCATGTGGGGCAAGCCTTTGTAGAAGACCCTGTGCGCCTACTGCGTTTAGCGCGTTTCGCTGCCCGTTTTAGTACCTTCAGTATTGCCACTGAAACAGAGCAATTGGCCAAGCAATTGGTAGCTGATGGTGAAGTGGATGCGTTGGTGCCTGAGCGCATTTGGCAGGAATTACGTAAAGCCTTACATACCCAAGCGCCTTGGCGCTTTGTGCAGGTGTTGGAGTCTGTGCAGGCTACGCAGCGCGTCATGCCAGGGTTGCAGTATGACGCCCGGGTAGAGCAAGCGCTACAGCTAGCTGTGCAGCGTAATCTAGACAGCGTGCAGCGCTATGCGGTGTTGTGCGCAGTGAGTGATGCACCATTGGATCTGGCTAACCGCATACGTGCTTCAGCCGAGTGCAGAGACTTGTCGCAATTGATGTCGGTCTCACTGACACATGCCGCCTTGGAGCAGGATGCTACCGCCGACACACAGCTGCAATGGTTGGAAAAGGTAGATGCGTTACGCAGACCAGATAGGTTCGCTCTGCTATTGGGGGCCTTAGCGTGCTACCGCCATGTAGAGGACGCGTTGTGGTTGCAGCGCTTGAATGCTGTATTGCAAGTAGATGCGGCGAGTATTGCCCGCCAGTATGCCGGACAGGGGCCACAAATACGGGCAGCTGTACAGGCTGCCCGCGTGATGGTGCTATCTGGTTTGATGACTCATTAAAGGCGATCGCGACGGTCGCCGTTAAAAAAGCCTATTAGTGGTGGATCTACGTCTTTACCCAAGGCCAGTACTTTAAACAGCTCACCCATTTCAGCTTCAGACAGCAGTTTTTGTACAGCGCCCACTGTGTGCGCCCAACGGGCGGTGGCTTCAGCATTTTGGCTGTCTGGTGCCTGTCCTAAACGCTGTGCTAGGCCACTGTTGAGTAAGAAACGCCCTTGTGCGGTGTAACCCAGCACGTCCAATCCACCTTCTAACGCAGCATCCGCCATTGCCGTGAAATCTACGTGCGCGGTGATGTCTTGCAGGCCGGGGTAAAGCAGCGCTTCAGCGTGTGCGTAATGACGGAAGTGGCACATCAACGTGCCTTCTTCTCGCTGACCATGGTAGTACTCATGGCGGGGAAAGCCGTAGTCGAATAACAAGATAGCCCCGCGTTGCAGCCATTGACCTGCGCCTTTTACCCACGCTTCGGCTTGCAGATTGATTTCTGTGCGGTAGCCCGGAATGTTGGGTAAACGCTCTTCGGCAATGGCAGCAAGCTCAGGCGCGGCGGGTTTGGCTGCCCATTGGAAAGGGCTGACTAAGGGGCCGGTAGCAGTAGCGGGGTCGGCAAGCGTGACACCTACTTCTAGGATGCTGCCGTCGTCAGCGCGTTGCACCATATGTACGGGCATGGCATCTAACACTTCGTTGGCGATCACGCAGCCAACAAAGTTCTCAGGCAATTGCTGTAGCCATTGCACCTGCGAACCAAACTCTGCCAAGGTGTGTTGCTGGCGTTGTTGTAGATCTGGCGATAATTCCAAAATAGCGTAGTTGGCTTCAATGCCTAGGTCTGCCAAGGCTGGGATGATAGATTTCGCCCACGCGCCTGTGCCCGCACCAAACTCCAAAATATTGACGCTACCTAATTGCTGCAGCACTTGTTGAATTTGCAGGGCAACGGTTTGGCCAAATAAAGGGGTGAGTTCGGGGGCGGTAGTGAAGTCACCTTGTGGCGAGGTGCTACCAAACTTTGTGCTGCCACCAGTGTAGTAGCCATAACCGGGCGCATATAAGCACTCATGCATCCAGCGATCAAACGGTATAAAGCCGGATTCAGCGTGGATACGAGCACTTAATATGTGGTGCTGTTGGTCCAATAGGGCGGTCAGTTCAGGCTCCAACATAGGAAGGCCTGAAGGCATATGGGGAGTTTGCAGCAGTTTCATGTGATCAAGACGAGGAAGGCGGTTCAGATTTGTCGCGTTGGCGTGCTTCTAGACGCCGTAGTTCAGTGAGCATGCCAATAAGATAGCTGATAGCAGTGGCACTGATCACTGCCAGCAAGAAATTGCTGAAGATTATCCACAGCGGTATGCAAAGGATAATGGCGCGCCAGATGGGGCGTTGCAAGAAAGCTTTCATGGCATAAACAATAACCGGATAGGGTATTGTAGCCTGCCTGCCGGTAGCTAGACCAGCAGGCAGGACAAGGCTTTAGCCCGAATTACGTAGACCTGCAGCAATACCGTTGATGGTGATGTGTATGGCCTCTTGCTCTTCGGTGGCTACCTCTTGAGGGTGCTGACGCAATCGACGCAGCAACTCGACTTGCAGGTGATTCAGCGGGTCAATGTAAGCAAAGCGTTCGGTCAGTGCAGCTTGCAGGGCAGGGTCATGCTCCAGCAAGGTGTGTTCTGTTAGCAGTGTAAATAGCGTGCAGCAACGTTGGTATTCTTCGCGTATCGCCCCAAAAATACGCTGCGCTAGGTCGGCGTCAGGGCACAGTTGAGCATAGGCCTCACCAATATCCAGATCGGTTTTGGCCAGCACTTGCTCCATGTTAGACAGCAACGTGCGGAAGAACGGCCAGTCTTTGGCCATGTCTCGCAGTTGTTGTAAGCGCAGTTCTTGCGTGCGTGGGCCACCGGCTATGCCTTCGTCTAAGTAACGCTGAATGGCACTGCCTACCCCGTACCAGCCAGTGATAGGCAAACGGCATTGCGCCCATGAGAATCCCCATGGAATAGCACGCAAGTCTTCAATGGTTTGTGAGGCCTTGCGGGATGAGGGGCGTGAACCAATGTTTAACCCAGCAATTTCACGAATAGGGGTGGCGCTGAAGAAGTAGTCGTTAAAGCCAGGGGTGTCATACACCAACGCACGGTAACTGTCGCGCGCCGCATCGGACATAAATTGCATGGCCGCGCCATATTGACCTACATGCAGGTTTTCTACATCGGTAGAGCTGTTTAGGCTGGCCTGCAGCGTAGCGGCTACCAGCATTTCCAAGTGCCAACGGCCCACGTCGGCATTTTTATAACGGCCCTGAATGATCTCGCCTTGTTCAGTGAGGCGGATTAAACCATTCACAGTGCCCGCAGGTTGCGCCAAGATCGCGTCAAAGCTTGGGCCACCGCCACGGCCCACCGAACCGCCCCTACCGTGGAATAGGCGCAGTCGCACATGGTGCTGGTCAAAGACCTCTACCAATTCGCGCTCGGTTTGATACAGCGACCAGTTAGAGCATAAATAACCGCCATCTTTATTACTGTCGGAATAACCCAGCATGACTTCTTGTACGGAGTCTTGGGCATGGCGTATACGAGCCGAGACCTCAGGCAAAGCCAAGTAGGCTGCCATGATGGCGGCACCACATTGCAAATCGGGAATGGTTTCAAACAGAGGAACCACCATCAAGCCCGATGAATCACGATCGTGCAGGCCAGGAAGAATCAGCCCCGTTTCTTGTTGCAGCACCAGCACTTCTAGCAAGTCGCTTAAGGTTTCGGTGTGCGACACGATACTTTGTTCAATGGCGCGATAACCGTATTGCTTACGCGCTTTAGCGGCATAACGCAGGATGGCCAGTTCTTTTTCGGTTTCGTCGGAGTAGCTGAGCCACGGCGATACCAGTGGTCTAGTTTCGGCTAACTCTTGGCGTAGCAGGGCGACACGGTCTGCTTCACTCAACTGACTGTATTGCACAGCGTGGCCTTGGAATTGCACTCCCGCTGCCAGAAACAATTCATGCAATACGCGCTCGTGTACGTCAGAGCTTTGGCGCAAGTCTAGTGTGGCCAAGTGGAAGCCAAAGATACTGACTGCTTGCATCAAATTGCGCAAACGTAGATCAGCCACAGCCCCTGCATGGCTAGCTTGCAGCGAGTCGGCAATGCATTGCAGATCAGCCAGCAGTGCCGCAGGTGACTCATAGGCAGGAGCCGCGTAGGTGTGGTGCATTGCCAAGCTTTTGCCAGTGAGGTGCTGGCTGGTGGCTGCGACGCGCGCATAGAGATGAATGCAGGCGCGTCGGTAAGGCTCATCCACACGGTGCGGGGACTGGTCTTGGCTAGCAGCCGAAAGCGCCATCAGGGCGTCGCTAGCCGGAGCTAAGGATTCCGATAATGACAGCTCAGTACCTAGGGCTTTGATCTCACTTAAATAGTGGCGCAGTGCGGTGCTGCTTTGATGCAGCAAGGCTTGTTCTAGTGTGTTGGCATCCACGTTGGGGTTGCCGTCACGATCGCCGCCAATCCAACTGCCCATGCGCAAGAACGTAGGTAGGGGGCGCAATGGTGGTAGGTTTAAGGCAGTACGCGCTGTGGACGGTGCAGGGTGCAGCAACAAATCCAAATCGTGATACAGCTGCGGAATAGCCTGAAAAAAGGTATGCGGATAGTAAGCCAGTGCGTTGTCTATCTCATCCATCACGGTAAGCTTGTGTTGACGCAACATGCGTGTTTTCCACATGGTAGTGATGAGCGCGGTTAAGCGGTGACGCAACTGAGGCTGGTGACCGGTCGCTTGTTGATCCAGTAGCGGCAGCAGTGCAGCAATAGCTTGGTGTAACGCCAATGTACTTTGACGTTGTACCTCGGTAGGGTGAGCCGTTAGTACCGGCACAATGCAGGCTTGTTCTAAAAAGGACAGCAGTTGTTCAGGTTCAGGCTGCTTGGCAAATAAGGCCAAGGCGTATTCCAGCGAACCGGGTGTTTGGTCTGGACTATGTTGTCGACGTTGGCGAGTCTGCTCGCGGTCCTCGGCAATATTAGACAGGTGTAAAAAGTACGCAAAGGCCCGTGATACGGTGTGCGCATCCAATAAGCTGAGTTGCGGAATATCTGCGGTGAGAGCCCGTAATTCGTTTTGGTCTCCCGTGCGTCGGTAGCCTACGGCGCTGCGTCGCAAGCGCTCAATAATGTTGAAAATATCAGCCCCGTCGGTATCGTAAATCACGTCTCCCAGTGCTTTGCCTAACAATCGTATGTCTTGGCGTAATAAAGGAAGTTGGTTAGGAAGTGATTGCGATTGGGGCATGATGTCTCCTTTAGTGTGGTGGGGCCGGTATGGTTCCTATAGCACTGTGCAGGCATTTAGCTGTGTTTTTTTAGCAGTCTGGTCGCTTTATGTTGCCTGCACGTTTATCATAGTCTTCTTTTCCATGCTTTTTGATTAGAGCAGCACACATGCCACACTATCGTTCACGTACATCTACTCATGGCCGCAACATGGCCGGCGCGCGCGCATTGTGGCGCGCGACGGGCATGAAAGATGGCGATTTCAGCAAACCTATTATTGCCGTAGTGAACTCGTTCACACAGTTTGTGCCGGGTCACGTGCACCTCAAAGATATGGGCCAATTGGTGGCACGTCATATCGAGGCTGCTGGCGGCGTAGCCAAAGAATTCAACACCATTGCGGTGGATGACGGTATTGCCATGGGTCACGATGGCATGCTGTATTCGCTGCCTTCGCGTGAGCTGATTGCGGACTCCGTCGAGTACATGGTGAACGCGCACTGTGCTGATGCCATGGTGTGTATCTCTAACTGCGACAAAATCACCCCCGGGATGTTGATGGCGTCTTTGCGCTTGAACATTCCAACCATCTTTGTATCCGGCGGCCCAATGGAAGCCGGTAAAGTCATGTCCAAAGATGGCAAAACCGTAGTGCGCAAGCTGGATCTGGTCGATGCCATGATTCAAGCGGCCGAAGACGGCGTATCGGACGAAGAAGTTGCTGAAACAGAACGCAGCGCCTGTCCTACATGCGGTTCCTGTTCCGGTATGTTCACGGCTAACTCCATGAACTGTCTGACCGAAGCGTTGGGTCTGTCCTTGCCAGGTAACGGTACTATCGTTGCTACGCACGCACGCCGCAAAGGCTTGTTTGAAATGGCTGGTGGCTTGATCGTAGAACTGTGCAAACGTTATTACGAACAAGAAGACGCTTCCGTATTGCCACGTAATGTGGCGACGCTTGAAGCCTTTGAAAATGCCATGACACTAGACGTGGCCATGGGCGGTTCTACTAACACCGTATTGCACTTGCTGGCAGCGGCTCAAGAGGCTGAAGTGAACTTCACCATGAGCGACATCGACCGTATTTCGCGTCGTGTACCGTGCTTAAGCAAAGTAGCACCTGCTACACAGCAATACCACATTGAAGACGTACACCGTGCTGGTGGTATTTTGGGTATTTTGGCAGAGTTGGCACGCGCCGGTTTGCTGAACCTAGATGTGAACAATATTCACAGTGGCACCTTGGGTGAAGCCATTCGTCGTTGGGACGTGAAAGGCGACAACCTGAAAGCCGTTGAAAAGTTCTACTTGTCGGCACCGGGTGGCATCCCTACCCAAGTGGCATTTAGCCAAGATCGTTACTACGAAGACCTAGACTTAGATCGCGAAGGTGGTTGTATCCGCAGCAAAGAGTTTGCCTACTCGCAAGACGGTGGTTTAGCCGTGCTGTACGGTAACTTGGCGGTGAACGGTTGTATCGTGAAAACAGCGGGTGTGGATGAAAGCATTCTGACCTTTACCGGTCGTGCCCGTATCTACGAAAGCCAAGAAAGTGCCGTTGATGGCATTTTGGATGGCAGCGTGGGCGAAGGTGATGTGGTTATTATTCGCTACGAAGGGCCTAAAGGCGGTCCAGGTATGCAAGAAATGCTGTACCCAACGTCCTACCTGAAATCCAAAGGTTTGGGCGCTAAAGCAGCGTTGTTTACCGATGGTCGTTTCTCGGGCGGTTCTTCAGGTTTGGTGATCGGTCACGCTTCTCCAGAAGCGGCAGAGGGCGGCACCATCGGCTTGGTAGAAGAAAACGATGTGATTGAAATCGACATTCCTAACCGCCGTATCCACTTGGCGGTGAGCGATGAAGAATTGGCAACACGTCGTGCAGCCATGGAAGCTCGTGGTGCAGATGCATGGCAGCCAGTAGAAGATCGCAAACGCGTAGTATCCCAAGCGTTGCGTGCTTACGCTGCTTTGGCTACCTCGGCTGACCGTGGTGCAGTACGTGACGTAAGTCAGTTGTACCGTAAGTAGATCGTTGCTGTAAGAAGGTAGCCCTTGAGGCTACCTGTAGATGACTGACAAAGCTCTGGTGTGTTGCCAGAGCTTTGTTTCGTTTGCGGCTACTGTTTATGGGCTATGCAGCAGGGCAACTTGTTGAAATCTGACGGCTAGAGTTCATTGCACGCGCTGTGGGAACTGCAGGAAAGCTTTTTTTGATTTGAGACACCAAATTAAAAAATACTTTCGCAGCCTTAGGCTCATGCAGCCCAGTCGTGAGTGAGTGGGCTTTACGCTCATTACACGCTTAAGTTGCCGTACCAGCCATGATGCAGTTGCGGCCAGCGCGTTTGGCTTGGTATAGGCGTTGATCTGCGCGCTGTATGGCATCGTTTAGGTGCTCGCCATGACGCAACATGCTAATACCTATGCTGACGGTTAGGCTCACGGCGTCACCCTCCATATTGGCCAGTCGCAGTTGATGACAGGCTTCGCGTATGCGTTCTGCTTGAGCCGTAGCGTTCTCTAACGAACAGGGGCCGCTGAGTAGCAAGAACTCCTCACCACCGTATCTACAAATCACGTCTTGCTGGTTAGCTTCTTTTTTGAGCAGCAGAGCAAAGCGTTTGAGTACTTGATCGCCCACAGAGTGCCCGTGCTGGTCATTAATCTGTTTAAAGAAATCCAGGTCTAACAGCATAACTGCGACGGGTGGCACCAACTCTTGTGGTGTTTGATGCTCGATGTGTCGAGTGAGTGCGGTACGGTTTAGTAAGCCTGTAAGCGGGTCGTGGGTGGCTTGGCGGTACAAACGCAGCAGTAACCCCAACTGGAAATGGTTGGTGGTCATGGCAATAGCCAAGAGTGCAGCCAACAACCATAAATCTTGTAAGGTGCGTGGGCTAAACGCTGTCCCGTCTACAAAGCCAGAGCAAAACTGTAGCAAGAGTAGGCCTAGTCCTATGCCAAACGACTCTAGCAACGTGAAGGGGAATATCCCCAAGGTAGCTGTCAGCAAGTAGGGGATGAAGCTATAGCCCACTAATGAATAGTGGCTGTCGTTGGGCAGATAGACCAAGACGGCCGCATAAAACAGAGCCGGAAGCACGAAGATAGATGTGCTTAATAGCAGGCTGCTACGGTTAGAACGCTTGAACCTAGAGGCCAGCAAAATGATCACCAAACCAATAAACATCACCACACGTAAGAGCAGCACATGATTAAGCGTGTGTTCTGGTAGGGCCAGATGATCCATTACTGCCCACAACGGGGTGAGTAAGGCAAAAAGCAGCGCAATTATCTGTATCCGTACGCGTAAGTACTCACTGCGAGCGAAGCTGAAGTCCTTAGAGTGATAGCGTGTGGAAAACGTATCTTGTAATGACGCGATGCTCAGTGTTTTTAAGTCTTGCAAGGAAGAGGTTTTCATCCTGATGGACAGTAACTAAATGACGCAATTGGTAAAGTTTTATCAGTATAGCGGGTAATGTTATGACAGACTGTCAGGATGTGTGGGGTACAGGCACAGATTTTTAACAGAGGGTCTGACAGCATGGCATTACAATAAGTGCTTCACTGTCGTTGGAACTCAAGTAGGAAATGACTATGCAGGATGCTAGATTGCGCGAGGCACAACAAAGAATTATTGAAGAACTGGGTGTGAAAGCTGACCTGAATCTAGAGCATGAGCTAGAACGTCGACTAGTTTTTCTAATGCAGTATGTGAAGCGCAGTCGTGTGCAGGCGATGGTGTTGGGCATCAGTGGCGGGGTGGATTCCTTGGTCGCTGCCTGCTTGGCGCAACGCACTGCAGAACGCCTACGCAAAGAGGGTGACAACGTACGCTTTATCGCCATGCGTTTGCCGTACGGTCAGCAAGCGGATGCAGCCGATGCCGAGGCATGCATGGAGGTGATCCAACCCGATGAGCGTCTAACCGTCGATATCAAGCCAGCAACAGACGCGTTATTAGCGCAAATGCTGCAAGCTGGGCAAACCTTCAAAAGCGCAGCACAACAAGATTTCATAGTAGGGAATATCAAAGCCAGACAGCGTATGGTGGCGCAATACGCCGCTGCAGCGGCTGCTTCGGGCTTGGTGTTGGGTAGCGATCATGCTGCTGAGGCCTTGATGGGGTTTTTCACCAAGTTTGGTGATGGCGCTGCAGACGTGATGCCCTTAGCAGGGTTAACCAAACGCCAAGTACGTGGTTTGGGGGCGTTGATGGGGGCTCCCGATACGTTAGTGTATAAAGTTCCAACAGCTGATTTAGAAGATTTGTCACCGTTGCGTCCAGATGAGGAAGCTTTTGGTGTAAGTTATGAGCAAATCGATGATTTTTTAGAAGGGAAGGCCGTTAGTGATGATGCTGCGCAAATCATGCTGCGTTACTTTGCCGCATCGGCGCATAAGCGTGCATTGCCTGCTACGCCCCTCTTTACTGCTTGATTCTTACTAACGGAAGCGCTTCCTATGCAACCTGTTTTACCGGCTCACCTGATTGCCCGTTGGTTATTGCTGCTTATAGTCTTGGCCGGTTTGTATTTCTTGCATGGCTTTTTGGTGCCCGTGTTAGCGGCGCTGATTATAGGCTTGGCAAGTTGGCCACTCTATCGCCGTTTATTGGCGTACTGTAATAACCGCAACACCTTAGCAGCCACGTTGGCGCTGTTGGTCGTGATTGTGGTGGTGGTTGTACCCATATCGTTGGCATTGTCCTTTGCTATTAAAGAAGCCAGCAGCTTTATTGCATGGGCTTTAGCGGCAAACCGTGATGGTATGCCGGTACCCGATTGGATTAGCGCATTGCCGTTAGTGGGCCAGCGTATCTCTGAGTACTGGACCTTTTATCTGGGTGAGCCTCATGCATTGGGCTCTATGGTAGAGATGGTGAGCGGCCAGCATTTAGGCAATATCTACCGTATGGTGTTGTCGGCGACTGGAAACGTGTTCCACCTGATGCTGACCCTCTTGTTTCTGCTGATTACTTTATTTTTCATCTATAAAGACGGCGATCATATATTGTCCCAACTGGATGTCATCGGCGAGCGTATTTTGCCCGAGCGATGGCAGCGGTTTTCCCGCGTCGTACCGGCAACGGTGAACTCCACCGTAACCGGCATGGGGTTAATCGCGCTGGGTGAAGGGATTGTGCTGGGTATTGCCTACTGGGTCGCCGGTGTACCATCGCCTGCTTTGCTTGGAGTGGTGACTGGCTTTATGGCCTTGATACCTGGGGGCGCTCCGTTGTCGTTCACCTTGGTGTCGCTGTACTTGGTTGGTTCGGGTAGCGTAGGCGCTGGTGTGGGGCTGTTCTTATGGGGGGCGATAGAGCTTTTCATCGTAGACAAAACGTTGCGCCCACGCTTAGTAGGTGGCCCGGTGAAACTTCCGTTTTTACCTACCTTCTTCGGATTGGTAGGTGGTGTACAGACTATGGGCTTTGTAGGGTTGTTTATAGGCCCGGTCTTGATGGCGTTGTTGGTTGCCATGTGGCGTGAGTGGACGCATCAGGCTTCCACTCGTCCTGTGTTCCCTGACGTTGATAAATGAAGGAGGCAGTCATGCGTTCTTTTTCCAATTCGCAAACACGATACGATGGCGTAAGTCGGTTTTTGCATTGGTTAATGACAATAGGCTTTGGTGTCATGCTAGTCACGATTCTAGCGAGACGATTTGCAGATGAAACCCCGTTGTCAGATGCCTTGTGGCCTTGGCATCGAGTGACGGGTTTTACGTTGTTCTTGCTGTGGTGGATACGTGTGTTGTGGGTGTGGAGAATGCGTGACGAGGCGCCAGCAGCGATTAGCGCTTTGGCCTTGTGGGGGCACCGATTACTGTATGTGTTTATGGTGGCTGTACCCTGTATGGCCTTGTTCCGCCAATATGGGTCGGGACGCGCTTTCAACTACTTTGGCATTCCTATTACGCAAGCCAGCGAGCACAAAGTAGAGTGGATGGTGGCTTTAGGAAACAACTGGCACGGTAATCTAGGCATTGTGTTGTTCCTTGCGATCTTCGCTCATATCTTTTTGGCCTTCTGGCACAAACGTAACCCTGCCACGGATGTGATGGGACGTATGTAATAGGCTAAGGTAGTGGACAATAAAAAACAGGCGCTTTATGCGCCTGTTTTTGTAGGTGGGTACTCGCTTACTTGATCAGAGTGACAGGAATGTCTACTTGATGGATGATGCGAGTGGCTACCGAGCCCAAGAACAAATTACCCAAACCGCTCATACCGCGTGTGCCCATCACGATGGAGTCACATTTTTGCGATTTGATCAGTTCGTTTACAGCGAACGCGATATCGGTGTCTACAGAGGCGTGAGCAGTCGTATTGATACCCGCCTCGCGCAGCAGTGCAGCGGCTTGTTCGGCCATATCAATAGCGTATTTGTGCGTATCTTCACGCAGTTGCTTCAGCGCGTCGCCAATGAAGGCTGTGTAGCTGCGACCATAAATTTGTGGATCAAACTGCACGTTCAGTACATGCACTGAAAAGCCGGAGTAATCCTTAGACAGATCAATCAGATATTGCAGGGCACGTTTGGCGGTATCAGAACCGTCGTAGGGCAATAGTACAGTTTTCATATATTGAAACACCTTAATGAAAAAACAATGGGCTTAAACACATTTTGCCATGACTGGTAAAAAAGGGCTTGATACGGGTCAAGCAGGCAAGTTGGCACGACGGTATTGTGGAGAATACAGCCTCTTATCGTGAGGTCGTGGCCACATGACTGTTTTGTATGGCTTGTCCCTTGTTTTACGTTATGTAGGCTTCTTCAGGTGAAAACTATATCAGCAAAGTTTGTGCCCTATGGCAAAAGGCTGTAATAACAGGTAAATACAGCACTTATTTCAGACCTGAGTTTTGGTATGTACTGACCACTTTGCTCAATGCTTTTTCAGAGGCATCTAAGTACTGTGCTAACTCGTGTTCGGCTTGGACGATATCACCGTCGCATAAACATTGATGTATACGGCGTTCCCAATCTATCCACAGCGGGGCTTGAACGATTTTTTCATCTGGCCCGGCAAAGAACACCAAACGTAGTTGCGCACAGAGGGTGAGAAAGAACTCGTCCAACAGTTTGCTGCCCAGCATAGACACCACCAGTTGGTGGAACATCAAACTGAGCGATCCCACTTCTTGCCATTGCTCTTTGGCCAAGGCGCGTTCGGCTTGTTTGTTGTTTCTGGCCATCTTGTTGAGCAACGCGCGGGAAGGCGGGGGAGAGGAGCGCACAGCGTGCAGCTCCAAGGTACGACGTGCGGTGTATAAGTCTTGCAGATCATCAACGTGAAACTTGCGTACAAAGACGCCACGGTGACGAATCGATGTGGCCAAGCCATCGCGAACCAGTAGGTGCAGCACTTCGCGGATGCTATTGCGTGAAGCATCGTAGGTTTGTGCGAGATCCACTTCTATCAGCTGTTCTCCGGGGGCTAACTTACCTTCGATAATGGCATTGCGTAGCTTGTAGCCAATGACATCAACAATAGATAGATTTTCCACATCGATTTTGGTTTTCAATGACTCATCTCCATTGAACGAGTTCAGGGTTCATGCCGTGGTGGCCGTGGTAACGGGCGCGTTCTGGTTGTGACCAACCTTCCAGTAATTCAGGTGCCAACGCATATACTTCTACACCTAATGGACGACAAACATCAATAGGGTCACGGGCATCTGGCCCCCATAATGGTACGGATAAATCACCACCAGGGCAGGTAGACAGCGCACACAGCAAGTCTATCTCGGCAAAATACTCGAAGTAGTCGCCTTTTTGAGCTGGGCAGGCCTTCATGAAATACTGATCGTCGTCATTCAAGCCTGTGCATTGAAACACATTTAAGACGTCGTGTACGTCGAATTCCGTTAAGCCGTAGGGAGCAACCGCACGTGTCAGATTGGAGTGACAGTGGAAATGGAAATCTTCACCTGTGAGCAGATGATTCACGTAAGGGTCGCAACGCGTGCCCAGCAAATCGTGCACGCGACCACCGTCACCATCAATGCCGTAATCGGCAAGGGTGTCGTCAGTAATAGTGGCCATAGGACGTAGGAAGGGCAGCGTAGACCACAGACGATCATGGACGCTAACGTGCGCCGCTTGTAGCTGACGTGTACGGGATGCCCACATGCGTTCACGTGGGTCGTGCCTATTCCACATGTTCAGGTCGGCGACTTGAGGGCCTTCAATGGTGACAATGCGGCAGACGTGGCCAGCCGGTACTTCCCATGCTTTGCCACTGCGGATGGGCACCACAAACTTGTCCACTAAGGTGCGCGTTTCTGGACGTTCTATCAGACGGCTGTAGAACGCTTTGTCCACAGAGAGTGCTGAGCCCTGAGTAGCCTGGTAGGCGGCAGGATAATTTCCCATGTGATACCTCTAAAGATGATGTGTAAGAATCAGCAGAAAACGTGGTGGCGATTAGTCGCGCACGTCGTAGCTGCCATCAGCGTTATGGGTTTCATCACCGTTGAGCGGTGGATTAAACACACACAGCAAATGCAGGTCACCTTTGATGGCGCGCAGAATGTGCGGGTCATTCAGGTTTAGCGCATAAATATCGCCTGCTTTGATGGGGTAGGTTTTGCCGGTGTTCAGGTCTTTCACTTCACCTTCGCCGGATACGCAGTAGTTGGTCTCGAAGTGGTTTTTGTATTCCAGTTCTAGCTCGGCACCTTCGGTGATGCGTGTTTCGTGTACGGAATAGCCCATGCCATCGTCTTTGACAATCATGCGCACGCTTTCCCAGCCCGGACCGCTTGCGTCTCTAGGGGTACCGCGCAGTTGTTTGGCATTAATCACAATCATGGTGTTGCTCCTTGGCAAGTAAAAGGGTTTCTATCCACTGGGCTAGAGCAAGAAGCCTAGGCTCGTTGTGGGGTTTGGCAGTCAGTAATAAGCCAATGCTGTGTGTATTGGCGGGGGTGTAAGGCAAGCTAAGGCTGGGTAGATTCAGGCGATTAGCAAATTCAGTGAGCGAGAACGAGCGCCGGTTGGTGGCCAGATAACGCTCACTGTCGTGTAGCGGGGCAAGTGCGGGAGCCAGCATGGGGCAGGTAGGCGTCAGTACGGCATCTACGTGTGCAAGTTGATGTAGCGCCGCGCGTGTTTGCTCGTGTAGTTGCTGACTAGCCTGTGCGTAGCGCCATGCCGGTAACGCGGCGCCAGCGGTAATGCGCTGACGTATAAGAGGGTCGTATTGCTCGCCATAGTTTTCAAGCCAGTGCTGGTGAATGCTGTAGGCTTCGGTGCTAATCATGCCGCCTTCTGCCGCTGTTGCACCGGCCGTGATCAATGCTGGAAAACTCGCTTTCACCAACGTTGCACCGGCTTGTTCTAACGCTTCGCAGGCAGCATGAAATTGCTGAACTACATCGTCATCCAGGTTCAAGCTATCTAGCTCAGTGGGCACTAACAGCGTCCACGGCTGAGAGGGTGAGGTGGCAGGTTGCGTTGTGGGGTGTAAGGCATTGAAGAGTTGAGCGCAGCGTGTGACGTTAGGGGTGATGATGCCCGGTACATCAAAGCTGGGCGAAAGTGGGAAGATCCCGTCTTCGGGCAGCAAACCTTTGGTGGGAATGAAGCCCACCACACCGCAAAATGCAGCCGGGATACGGGCCGAACCGCTGGTGTCTGTACACAAGGCGGCATCGCTAAAGCCCAAGGCGACAGACACCGCAGCCCCTGAGCTAGAGCCACCGGGTACACGCTCTTCATTGGGGTAACGCGGATTACGTGGTGTGCCAAAGTGCTGGTTCAAGCCCAATGCACCATAGGCAAACTCCGTCATGTTGCTTTGTGCCAGAATCGTGGCGCCTTGTTGCCGCAATTGCTGCACAAGGGCCGCGTCGTGTGTGGCAGCAGGGCGCTGTAAGAAGGCGGCAGAACCGGCATGGCTCACCCAGCCAGCCACATCTATATTGGCTTTGATGCTCAAATTCCAGCCTGCTAGTGGGCCAGCAGTGTGGGTGCTGGCTTGCCTGTCTATGGCCGTTAGGGCGATAGCGGCCTCACTAGGCGCAGCGTCAATACGATGCAAGCACGAAGCGGTAGAAACAGTTTCGGTACTCATGATGCGATTAGTGATTCAGTTGGCTCAGGAATTCACTGACGCGCGTATCACTGGATTGGCGCAAATCGGTGGGGGATTCGTCGTGCAAGATGGCTCCGTTTTCCATGAAAACGACACGATTAGAGACGTTGAAGGCAAAGCGCATTTCGTGGGTCACGATCAGCATGGTCATGCCTTCGGCAGCTAAGGACTCCAAGACACGAAGCACTTCGTTGACTAGTTCGGGATCCAACGCTGAAGTAGGCTCATCAAACAGCATGATGGAAGGGTGCATGGCCAAGGCACGGGCAATGGCGACACGTTGCTGCTGCCCACCGGAAAGCTGGTGCGGGTATTTGTTGGCGTGTTCTACCATGCCCACGCGGGACAGTTGGGTGAGCGCTTCAATACGTCGTGACGAAGCGGTGCCGCGGTTGTGATAGCTCAGGGCTAGCGTGACGTTGTCCAGCACGGTACGGTGTGGGAACAGGTTAAAGCTTTGGAACACCATGCCTATATCCAGAATAAGCTCAGGATGCGGTGCCGTTAAGCTTTGGCCGTTTTGTGTGCCTAAGAAGTGCTGGCCGTGGATCCACACGCTACCGTCTGAAAAAGCTTCTAAGCCATTTAACGTACGTATTAACGATGTTTTACCCGAGCCGGATGGGCCAATGATGGAAATCACATCACCGCTACGCACACTCAGATTGATGTCTTTCAGCGCATGGTGATCGCCATAGAACTTGTTCAGGTGGCGAACCTCTAGTGCAGGGGTGGAATCTGCTGTGGTAGAGGCTGTTTTCTCGGTGGCAGAGGGGGCTTTTTGAATGGCCGCTTGCTCGGCACTGCTTAAACGGTAGGCCGTGGGTTTGCGTTTGCTGACGTCCAAGTATTGCTCTAACCAGCCCAATGCTTTATCGAAAATCGTCACCATCAGCACGTAATAGAAGGCGACAGCCAGCATGGTTTCAAAGATCAGGAAGTTATGCGTGTACAGGCGTTGGCCTACCAACAAAATTTCCGTCAATGAAATCACCGATACTAGCGAGGTCAACTTCACGATGGTGATGAACTCGTTGCTCAGCGTAGGCAAGGCGATACGGATGGCTTGGGGGATGATGATCAAGCGCTGAATACCGGCATACCGTAGTCCCAAGGCTTTACCGGCCTCGTATTGACCACGGGGTACCGCCAGAATGCCGCCTCGGTGAATTTCAGCCATGTAGGCCGCTTCACTTAATACCAGCGCAATCAAGCCGGCATAAAAAGCTTCGGTAAGCACGCTGGCCGAGGCGGGGAACACCTGCGGCAGGTTGTAGATGAACATCAGCAGTACCAACAGCGGCAAACTGCGGAAGAACCAGATGTAGAGTCTAGATAGCCAATTGATGGGCCGAATGCTGGACTGTTTTGCCAGAGCCAGAAAGAAGCCTAAGCCGCCCGCCAGTAACCAGGACAAAAAGCCCAGTTTGGCGACTGTCCAGCAGGCGAGCCAAAAGTCATGATCAAAAAGTAGGCTATACGCATACGACCAATCAAGTTCCATTACCAGATACTCCGATTCTTATTGTGGTTGTGTGGCAAGAGAGCTTTCTATGTCGGCCTGTGTGGGGGCAGCAAGACCGTATTGCTCTAGCAGTTGGGCGTATTCACCGCTTTCGGTGGCGCGTTGTAGGGCTTGTGTTAGGGCTTCGGAAAGCTCTGGATTGCGTTGGTTAACGCCTAGCGCAATCACGATGGTGTAGAGCAGCTCGGGAGACGTCACTTCCAACTCGCCTTTCATGGTTTGCACCAGTTGGTGAGCCACGGCGGAGTCTTCCATCATCACGTCGGCAGCGCTGGAACGCAGAGCCATCAAGGCTTCAGGCGAAGTAGGGAATTCCAATACGGTGATGGTGGGCTTGCCTTGTGCTTGGCAATAGGATTGCGATACGCGCTCTAGCTTAGGTGTCCACGATGCTGCTTTGATGGTGCTGACTTTTAGGCCGCACAGCATTTCAGGGTTTTGGGGGCGCTGAGTGCTTTTGCTCAGGGCGATGAGTGATGACCCTGTTTTCAGATACGGCACATAGTTGATCAGCTTGGCACGTTCGGGTGTCATGTATAGCGCCGAGGCTACGACATCAAAACGGTTAGCGCGTAGTCCCACCACCAAATCAGCGAAACGGGTGTCTACGATGTTGGCATCCAAGTTCAGGTGTTTGGCCATTAGGCGGCTGAAGTCCGCATCAAAACCGGAAGGTACTTTGTCTTGGAAGTAAGCGTAGGGTGGGTAGGTTAAATCAGAAGCAATAGTCAGCACACCAGATTGCACGGTAGGAGGTGTGGCGGTAGAGGCAGAGGCGAGTGGGCTAAATGCCAAGATTGCGCTGCAACCCAACCACGTTAGTGGGCTGGTTAGAGCGTGAGTGAGTGCGCGTAAAGGCGTGCGCTGATGTGGCTTTTTCATGGGAGTCTCCTTGTGGTCTTGGTGGCGTTTGTGCTGCTAATAATTGTTGAACAATTTAATTATTGTTCAACAATGTTTTGCCCGGCAATAAGGGTTATCACGAAACATGCGTACACCGCCGCATGATCAGATGCAGTACAAAAACAAGGAGAAAAAGGTCTGGAAGCTAGGGTTAGAGCGCTTCGCCAATCCAGCGAGCGGGCCAGATGCCGCTGCTAACCATCTGAGAAATCACATCTAAAATTAAGGCTTCTACGGCAGCAATGGCAGTAGAGCCTGGGCGCGTCAAACTGGTGGCACACACCACGCGTCTGGATAAGTTACCCCCATCGATGTGGGCGCTATGCAGGGTGCCGTTGGCCACCTCTTCCAAAATACAGACTTGCGGCAAAATGGTGCTGCCTAGCCCTGCTTGGGTGGCACGTTTTACGCTGCCCAAGGATTCGATTTCGGCCACTACATCCAGCGTGAGTTTTTGGGTAGCGCAGGCGTCGTCAATGATGCGACGTAAGCCGTGTTCTTGGCCCGGCAACACGAGTGGGAGGTTGCTGATATCGGCCAAACTGAGGTTATCTGCCAAAGGCTGTTGAGTGCTGGAAACAAACACTAAGCTGTCGTCTAACAGTACGCGTTTGCTTAACCCAGGCTCAGGTTCAGCACCAAATAGTAAGGCGATATCTAAGCGACCTGAATGCAGCCATTCTTGAATAAACCCGCTATAGGCTTCCACAATTTTGAGCCGCACATTGGGGAATTGCTGACGGCAAGCGCTTAGTATGGGAAGCGTGGTGCTGAGGGCTATGCTGGTGGGTAAACCTATGGCGACTTCCCCGCTGGGGGTAGTGCTAGAAAAACGCACGGCTTGTTTGGCGCGTTCGGCATCAGCCAGCACCACACGCGCATGTTCCAGAAAGATGCGTCCGGCGTCTGTTTGAATCATGCCCCGATTAGAGCGTTCAAACAGTTTCACCCCCAGTTCATTTTCCAGTGCCGCAATCTGTTGCCCCAACGCTGGTTGGGCAATGTGTAAACGTGCGGAGGCACGCAGCAGACTGCCGGTTTCGCACACACCGATGAAGTAGCGTAGCTGACGTAATTCCATGGCTTTCTGGTATATGAAAAAGGTATAGCAAATAGACTTAATAACTATTTTACAGATATTTGAGTGATACCTAAAATCAATCTATAGCAGAACATAGAATCACAGCACAAAGGATGGGGCGATGGCAGCGGTAGACATGGAACATTTACGCGAGTGGATAGGGCGTACAGAAACCGTAACGGACAGTATTACTGCTGCACCGTTGAGGGCCTTAACGGCGACGTTGGACAGAGATGACCCCGATGTGGCTATGCTGGATTTACCGCCGTGCTGGCATTGGCTGTATTTCTTGCCGGTGCATAGACAGTCTGAGCTGGGCCATGACGGGCATGCACAACGCGGTGGGTTCTTGCCGCCAGTGCCGCTACCACGCCGTATGTGGGCAGGTAGCCAACTGGAGTTTGTAGCGCCTTTGCGTGAAGGGCAACAGATCAAGCGGGTATCACGCATTGCTGATTTGACGGTGAAAGAAGGCCGTAGTGGTGCGTTGGTGTTTGTGAAGGTAAAGCACGATATTTATGCGGATGACACACTGGCTATCGTGGAATATCACGACATTGTGTACCGTGATTTGCCTGCGGCAGATGCTCCTGCGCCTACGCCTATTCCAGCGCCAGAATCCGCGCAATGGACGCGCCGTATTACCCCCGATCCCGTGCTGCTGTTTCGCTATTCGGCACTGACGTTTAACGGCCACCGTATTCACTACGACCGCAGTTACGTCACACAAGAAGAAGGCTACCCAGGGTTGATCGTGCATGGCCCGTTGATTGCTACGCTGCTGCTGGATTTATTGCGTAGAGAACTGCCAGATGCTCGCGTACGAAACTTCTCGTTCAAAGCGGTGAGCCCTATTTTTGATATTCATTCGTTCACAGTATGTGGACGCCAAGACAACGCACATCAGGTTTCCTTGTGGGCCTGCACAGAAACGGGGCACCTGGCCATGCAGGCACAGGTAGAGCTCTACTAAAAATGGAGAATACGCATGCACATAGAACAAGATGAATTTGAAGAAATCCGCGATGGTATACGCCAATTGTGTAAACAGTTTCCGGATGAGTATTTCCGTGAGATTGATGCCAAGGAAGCCTACCCAGAAACCTTTGTGGATGCGTTGATTGAAGCGGGGTGGTTGGCCGCGATGATTCCCGAAGAGTACGGTGGCACAGGTTTGGGGCTAACGGCTGCATCGGTGATTATGGAAGAGATCAACCGTTGTGGCGGTAATGCGGGTGCGGTGCACGGCCAGATGTACAACATGGGTACATTGCTGCGCAGTGGTAGTGCGGCACAAAAAGAAAAATACCTGCCAGAGATTGCTGCAGGCAAATTACGCATACAGTCTATGGCGGTAACGGAACCCACCACGGGCACCGACACTACCAAGATCAAAACTACCGCCGTGAAGAAAGACGGTCGTTGGGTGGTGAATGGTCAGAAAGTGTGGATTTCGCGCGTACAGCATTCAGATTTGATGATTTTGTTGGCGCGTACCACACCGCTTTCTGAGGTGCGTAAAAAGTCCGAAGGTATGTCCATTTTTATGGTGGATCTGCGTGACGCCATCGGTAACGGCTTGGATGTGCGGCCTATTCCTAACTTGGTTAATCACGAAACCAATGAGCTGTTCTTCGATAATTTAGAAATCCCCGAAGAGAACTTGATTGGTGAAGAAGGCAAAGGCTTTAAGTACATTTTGGAAGGCTTAAATGCTGAACGCACCTTGATTGCGGCCGAGTGTATTGGGGATGGCTACTGGTTTATTGATAGAGCGTGTCGCTACGCCAATGACCGTGTGGTGTTTGATAGACCTATAGGTAAGAACCAAGGCGTGCAGTTTCCTATTGCTGAGTCGTTCATTGAAATTGAAGCCGCCAACCTGATGCGTTTTGACGCAGCGCGTAGGTTTGATGCCCGCCAAGCGTGTGGTGCTCAGGCCAATATGGCCAAGTATTTAGCGGCTAAAGCCAGTTGGGAAGCAGCCAACGTCTGCTTGCAAACCTACGGTGGTTTTGGTTTTGCCAAAGAGTACGACATTGAGCGTAAATTCCGTGAAACGCGTTTGTACCAAGTAGCGCCTATTTCTACGAACCTGATTTTCTCTTACGTGGCCGAGCACGTTTTGGGCTTGCCACGTTCTTTCTAAGCTGAGGTAAAGATGTCCCGTCCTCTTGATGGTGTGACCGTTGTGACGTTAGAGCATGCGATTGCTGCCCCGTTTTGTACGCGGCAATTGGCAGATTTAGGCGCACGGGTAATCAAAGTGGAACGCCCAGGTACGGGCGACTTTGCTCGCGCTTACGATGAACGCGTAGACGGTATGGCCTCGCACTTTGTATGGGCGAACCGATCTAAAGAAAGCTTGACGCTGGATGTGAAGCAGCCCGCAGCACAAGCAGTGTTAGAGCAGTTGTTGGCCAAAGCCGATGTGTTGGTGCAAAACTTGGCACCGGGTGCTGCTGCGCGTTTGGGGCTATCGTTTGATGCACTGCACGAACGTTTTCCACAGCTTATCGTTTGCAATATCTCGGGTTATGGCGAAGACGGCCCCTACCGCGATAAAAAAGCCTACGACCTGTTGATTCAAAGTGAGTCTGGATTTTTGTCGGTCACAGGCACGCCTGAACACCCTGCTAAGGCGGGTTGTTCTATCGCGGATATTGCGGCGGGCATGTACGCCTACACCAATATTCTGGCGGCGTTATTACAGCGGGGTAAAACGGGTAAGGGCAGCAACATTGACGTGTCCATGCTGGAAAGTATGGTGGAGTGGATGGGCTACCCCTTGTATTACGCCTTTGATGGCGCACCACCACCCGGGCGTTCTGCTGCGGCCCATGCCACCATTTACCCCTATGGCCCTTTCCAAGCGGGTGATGGCAATACGGTGATGTTGGGTTTGCAAAACGAGCGTGAATGGACGGTGTTTTGTGAGCAGATCATGGAGCAACCGGCGTTGGCGACGGATGAACGCTTTGTGTCTAACTCTAAGCGCTCTGAAAACCGTGCAGCCTTGCAAGCGTTGATACTGGAACGTTTTGCCAGCTTAACGGCAGATCAGGTGGTAGAGCGCTTGGAAAATGCGCAAATTGCGAATGCACGGGTCAACACCATGGCCGATGTGTGGCAGCATCCGCAGTTGCAAGCCAGACAACGATGGACCTCAGTGCCTAGTCCGGTGGGTGAGCTACCAGCGCTGTTGCCGCCAGGTCGTACCAATGCCTACACGCCGCGTATGGATGCGGTGCCTGGTTTGGGTGAGCACGTGGATGCCATTTTGCAGGAATTGGGCAAAACACCGGCACAAATTGAGGCGCTGCGTGCAGCGGGTGCGGTATAACATCGTCAGATCACCGTTTTTTGTAGAGCAGGGGAAAGCATGAGCAGCATCAGTCAAACCAGCATTGCGCAAGCACGTACGTTTTTGTTTGTACCGGGTAATAGACCAGACCGGTTTGTGAAAGCCTTACAAACAGGGGCTGATGCGGTGGTCTTCGACCTAGAAGATGCCGTGGGTTTGGCGGATAAAGCACAGGCCAGAGTAGAAATTGCTACGGCATGGCCTACTTTGCAGCAGCATGGGGTGCCGCTGGTGGTGCGTACCAATAGCGTGACCACTGAACTTGGGCAGCAAGACATTGCGTGGGCGAAAACACTGCCGGGCGAATTTAGCCTGTTGTTGCCTAAAGCAGAGTCAGCAGACGCATTGGCGGAAGTGCATGCGCAGTTGCCGCAGGTGCAACTGATCCCCATTATTGAGTCGGCGCGCGGCTATGTAGAGGTACAGCAGTTAGCAGCAGCGCCCGGTGTATGCCGATTGGCATTGGGGCATTTGGATTTCATGGCAGATACCGGCATACAGTGCTCGGAAGGTGAGCCAGAGCTATCCCCAGTGCGTTTTGCGATGACTATGGCGACGCGTTTGAGTAATTTAGCGCCAGCGATTGATGGGGTAACTACCGCGCTACAAGATGGCGAGCAATTGCGTATAGATGTACAGCGCGCGCTACGTTTTGGCTTTGGCGGCAAGTTGTGTATTCATCCCAAGCAGGTGGACGGTGTGCATCAAGCGATGCTGCCATCTGCCGAAGAGTTGGATTGGGCGACACGTGTGGTGGCGGCTGACGCATCAGCGGGCGGTTCAGCCGTACAAGTGGACGGAAAAATGGTAGACCAGCCTGTGGTACTACAAGCAAGACGTTTCTTGGCTCGCGCACGCTAAACAGGGTTTTTACCCCTGATTTATTTTCATAATCAAGGGTTAACCATAATAAAAATAAAGGTGCAACCAAAATACCCTGTAGGGTTGTGTGATTCTGTGCATGTGGGTTGTGGCGTAGGGCGGCGACACCGGTTTAGTCGTGTGCAGACAGAAAAGAATACGAGTAAGGAAAAAAACTATGCAGCTGATTGATGCTGATGTTTCTAATGCGTTGTTGGGCTTTGACAAACTAGTACCTGCGCTACGTCAGGCCTTCCAAGCGGATATCACCGTACCGCTACGACACACCCACACCATCGAGTGTGATGGTCGCAAAGGTATTACCTTGATTATGCCGGCATGGGATAACAAGAAATATTTTGGCCTGAAAACCGTCAATATTTTCTCGGCTAACCACGAGTTGGATCTGCCTGGTTTGCACTCTACGTACTTGCTGTACGACGGTTGCACAGGTAAGCCGTTGGCGCATGTGGATGGTGATGCCGTGACGTCACGCAGGACCGCTGCGGCGTCGGCTTTAGCCGGTGGCTACTTGGCGAAGAAAGACGCTAGCCGTTTGTTTGTGTTGGGTACAGGGCGTGTGGCCAGCTTCTTGCCAGATGCCTACAGCGTGGTGCGTCCTATTAAAGATGTGTTTATCTGGAACCGCCGCCCCGAAGGTGCAGAGCGCTTGGCAGAAGAGCTGCGTGAAAAAGGCTATAACGCCCACGTAGTCGGCACGGTAGAAGAGGGCGTAGCACAAGCGGACATCATCAGTTGCGCTACCTTGTCTGAAGCACCATTGGTGCATGGCGACTGGCTAAAACCCGGCCAACACTTAGATTTAATAGGCAGCTTTGCGCGCCACATGATTGAAACCGATGCACAGTGTTTTGCACGAGGCTCGGTGTTTGTGGATACTGATGAAGCAGCGAAAAAAGCGGGTGATTTGTTGCAAGCCTTTGAAGCTGGCACGCTTAAACCCGAAGAGATCAAGGCCACATTGTTTGACCTGTGCCGTGGCCAGCACGCTGGTAGAACGAATGACGATGACATCACCGTATTCAAATCTGTAGGCAATGCGCTGGAAGATCTGACTGCTGCCATTTTGGTGTATGAAGGCAGTCAGAAAGCCTAATAGGCGGTGATGTGTGTGAAAAGGGTGACGGTGCTTCACGGTCACCCGTAATGCAGTAGCAACCCTTGGAGGCACTAACATGGCCATGCAGTTTGATTTTGTCGATCTACGCTTGTTCAGTTATGTGGCCGAAGAGAAAAGCCTGACGCGTGCAGCCGCACGCGTTTTTATCTCGTTGCCTGCCGCGAGCATGCGCATCAAAAATCTGGAGCAATCCATCGGTGTACCGCTGCTGAACCGTAGTGCGCAAGGCATTACGTTGCGTCCAGCCGGGGAAACCTTTTTGGCGCATGCGCGGCAAGTGCTGCAGCAAGTAGAGCTGTTACGTTCAGATTTACAAGAATATGCGCAAGGCATCAAAGGCAGCGTAAGCCTACAAGCGAACACTACAGCCATGACGGAGTTTCTGCCGCATGTACTTAGTCAGTATTTGGCGCAGTGGCCAGACATTAATGTGGATTTACGCGAGCGCCCCAGCGATGACATCGTGCGCGCTGTGCTGTCAGGGGCTACCGATGTGGGCATTGTGGCGGGCTCGGTGAACACCGAAGGCTTGCAGGTGCTGCCATATAGGCAAGACAAATTGGTGTTGGTAGTAGCGCCAGAGCACCCCTTGGCAGAGCATGATGTGGTGGCGTTTGAAGACACCATAGACAGCTCGTACATCATGCTGCACGAAGGCACCGCCATCTACTCATTTTTAAAACGGGTGACTGACAGTATGAGTAGGCCGCTGCAAACCCGCATTCAAGTGGGTAGTTTTGAGGCAGCGTGCAGAATGGTGGCAGCGAATGCCGGTATTTCGTTAATTCCCGAATCCGTCGCGAAGCGGCATTCTACTGTGCTGCCCATACGCATCGTAGGGCTGA
The DNA here is from genome assembly GCF_050487225.1 of Paenalcaligenes sp. Me131. Classification (NCBI taxonomy): domain Bacteria; kingdom Pseudomonadati; phylum Pseudomonadota; class Betaproteobacteria; order Burkholderiales; family Alcaligenaceae; genus Paenalcaligenes; species Paenalcaligenes sp. Me131. Next base: position 448,796 of record NZ_JBKQGY010000002.1, on the reverse strand, counting down.
CCAACGAATGGGCAATACGCGATCTGTTGATTTGTGTGCGTGATGTGGAGTCTTTGCCCTCATTCACTCATGAGCTGATTCAATTGTTATTGGCGGATGCCGATGCTATCCCGGTGTCAGCTATTGAGCCCACACCGGAGTAGCGGGACAGAGCTATAGCAAGCTGACCTGATCCAACTCGGGCAAGCGCCACACCAGATCAATCAATTTGGTGGCTAAGGCAGTATTACCTTCGGTGGACTGGGTAGGGTTACCGTACTCAATCAGGCGACGTACCTTGTCTTCTAGTTCGTCGCGGGTAAGGGTGTTGCCTGGGTCTCCCTTGGGTTCATCTACGCGCGTTTGTAGGGTACGGCCATCAGTAGTGCGCACACTGACTTTACCAATCCAACGACGTGGGTAGGCGCTGTCTACTTCCTCGTCCAGCGTCATCTGTACGCGGTCGCGGAAATCGGCCACAGCAGGGTTTTGTAGGGCTTGTTGATCAAAGGTGGTGAGATCCGCTTTGCCAAACAACGCAACCAGTGCCAACACAGTTCCCATCGAAAACTTAGACTGATGCACGGTTTGTGGGTTGGTGACTGCGCCCAACACATCAATAGCACCTTGGTGCACATGCGTCGTGACCTGCTCAATATCGCTGACGGCAAGATTATGCTCGCGCATCACTTGTAGCAGAGCATCGGCAGACGGGTGGGTATGGCGGCAAGAGGCGTGGAATTTGAACGACGTTTCGCTCAACGCCCACCGTGTGCCTAAGCCATCAACCAAGCGGGTAACATCCGAATCGCTAGACATGCCTGCTGCCATCCCTTTTTTACCTTCTAGAATCTGCGAGGCACCTGTGAACCCGGCTTGGGCTAGGTAGGCTGACCACAACCCACTGCTGGCCGCATGGGCAGTGTGCAGTTGTTTGGAGTCAGCGGCATCCCGCAGAAACTCCCACAGGCCAGCGGCTTGAGTACCTGCTGAGCCAAAGGCATGCAGCATTTGTTCGTTATCCAGGCGTAGTAAGTTGCCCGCAGTAGCGGCGGCGGCTAGGGTGCCAACGGTTGCTGTGGTGTGGAAGATTTGATAGTGCGAACGCCCCAAAAACTCGCCCACGCGTATGCCCACTTCGTAACCAGCGACGGCGGCTGTCAGTAAGTCTTTACCGGATTTTTTTAGGTCTTGGGTAACGGCTAATGCGGGTGGGAACACCACAGCAGCAGGGTGCAGTACGGAACTGTTGTGCAAGTCATCCTGCTCTACCACGTGCGCTGCTGCCGCATTAATCATGGCGGCGAAGAAAGGGGAACTATGCGTGGCAGAAACCAGAACCTCTGAAGGGCCGTGATCTGGTCGCATATGCTTGGACACGGTTTCTATCGTTTGTACGGGACGTGTGGCAGCACCAGCAAGAATGGAGGCTAAGGTGTCTAAAAATAACGCCTGAGTGCGTTCAATAACCTCAGCAGGGATATCTTCATAACGTAAGTTGGCCGCAAATTCGGCCAACTGTCGTGAATAATGCAAAGTCGTCATGGTGTGGGTGTAAAGCAAAATGGGGCCGTTAGTATGGCAAACGGCAAGCTCATTCCACTGTGCAGTATGTCTGCGACTTTGGCTATTGCAGTTTAATGAAGCTAGGCTTTAGTGCTACCAAAGTGCGGCGTTAGGGGAGAGGCAGCAGCCGCAAACAGGTGTCTGCCAGTTCGCGCGCATAACGCTGGTGATCTTGCTCAGGTTCGGCAATAAGGGCATCCGTCGCACCATGCACGCCTGAATACAGGAGCAGAGCCACGATGGCAGGGTTAGGACAGTACCACGCCTTGTCCTGTGCTCCTTGCTGAAGAATGTGCTCTAACTGCGTCAAAATAGCGTTTTTCTCGGCGTTATCACGCTCATGATGATGGTGCCCACCATAGACCATGTCATGCGTGCGAAAGCTTTGTGCATAAGTGAGTACGCTGGTTTCAATCCATACCCGTAAACGAGTCGGCCAGTCGTGTTCTGCACAGGCATTTACGGCCGTTTCTAGTTGGTCTACGTATTGTTGTGTGTAGCGGGCAGTTAAAGCCGCCAGAATGTCATTTTTAGACGCAAAGTAATGGTAGAACGTGCCTTTGGCCACGTTAGCGGCACGAGTAATGTGAGCAATAGTAGTGGCGTCAAAACCGTTCTCTAGGAATAGGGTTTCGGCGGCGTTCATCAGCTCGTCTAAACGCACTTCGGCGGGTTTAGTGCGTGGTGATGGCGAAGGCATAGAGGTGGTCATGCGGCAATTTTATCCCAGCAAAAAGGTGTATTTCCGTCAGTGTGGAGCACGTTGAATACAGAGTGTTTCTCATTCACATTCTCATTGACCGGCGGTCAGTCAATTGTTAGTATAACGATTAATGACTTTAGGAAAACCAGAATTATGCAAGCATCTAAACGTAGAGCCGCTGTCTTGGCGGCGTATTTAGGCACCTTCTTAGCCACTCTGGATATCAGCATCGTCAATGTAGCGTTGCCATCTATGCAAACGGCTTTACAAACCGATATCGCGGGCATGCAGTGGGTGGTGAATGTCTATGCCATTGGCTTATCCGCCATTATGTTGTCAGCAGGCTCAGTGGCCGATAAGGTGGGGCACAAGCGCTGCTGGTTAGCAGGCGCAATTGTGTTTACCTTGGCGTCGTGGCTATGTGGTGTCGCGCCTAGTGTGTCGTGGTTGTTATGGGGGCGTGCCTTACAAGGGTTGTCTGCCGCCTTTTTGATTATTGGCGCACTCCCAATCTTGACCCACTTATACACAGACCCCGCCGAGCGTGCGCATTGTATTGGTGGTTGGTCCGCTTTCACCGCATTGGCGCTTATCTTGGGGCCGCTATTGGGCGGCGTATTGCTGGAGCAATGGGGTTGGCAAAGTATTTTCCTGATCAATTTACCGTTGGGTGCGTGCGCCATTGTGCTAGGGGCGTGGGCTATTCCTGAACGACGTTATGTGGATCAAGCGGCCAAAGACCCAATAGGGCAGTTATTGAGCTTAGTGATATTAGGTGCACTGGCGTATGGCACGATTGCCGCAGGGCAAGAGGGGGTAACGGGCGTCACCCCTATGTGGTGTTGGGCGATTGCCGTGGTTGGTGTGCTGGCATTCATACAAGTGGAGCGTAAAGTCACTAACCCTTTGATCCCGTTAGTGCTGTTTAAGAAGCCCGTGTTTGCTGTGGCGAACATGGCCTCTTTTTTCCTTGGGTTTTCGTATTACAGCAGTTTGTTCTTTTTCTCACTGTATTTTCAGCAGGTGCAAGAGTGGTCGCCTGCCGAGGCAGGCTGGCGCATGATGCCGCTGTTTATCGCGACGGGTTGCGTATCACTGTGTTTTGGTCGCTTTAGTGAGAACACCAAGGTGTCTACTTTAATGACAGCAGGCTACGTATTGATTGCTGTTTCGATGGCCGCGATGATGTGGTGCACGGTAGATACACCGTATTGGATCATGGGTTCGCTCTTGCTGATTATGGGCGTGGGGGCAGGGTTTGCTGTACCCGGAACCAGCCTTACCATTATGAGCATGGCACCTGCCGAACTGACGGGTTCGGTATCAGGCACCATGAATGCGCTGCGCCAAGCTGGAATGACCATGGGCATTGCGTTGCTGGGTGTGATTTTGAGTGCAGAAGCGATTACAGAGTTAACACAGCGCTTAAGCGCCGAGGGTGTAGATCAGGCTGCGCATTTAGCCCAGCAAGCCGTGCTTTATCATGAGGGTGTGCATGGCCTATCTGGCATGGCAGGTGACTATGCGTTATCGATGGCCAGTGGTTTTCAAATGGCGATGCTAGTGGCGGGTTTGCTAAGTGGCGTCAGTGCGGTGTTGTTGTGGTTAAGTCGTCGATTCGAAGCTCAAACAGTACTACAGACGGTAGAAGCCTAAACAGTGTTGCTCAGGTGTAACGATAGAGGATTGCCAATGAGGGCTTCATGTCCGAACAGAGGCAGATTTGTTAAGGTGATTCTTTGGCTTTTCTCTTTCTTTATACGTATTAGGCGGCGCTATGACTACTCTTTCTTTACCCACTTTTGATGATGTTCAAGCTGCCGCCCAGCGTTTAACCGGATACGCGCACCGCACACCGGTGATGACCTCCAGAACCCTGAATGAACTATGGGGGGCAGAGGTCTTTTTTAAATGTGAAAACCTGCAGCGCATGGGCGCCTTTAAGTTTAGGGGCGCGTTTAATGCGTTGGCGAAGTTCAGCCCCGAGCAACGTAAGGCGGGAGTAGTGACGTTTTCGTCAGGCAACCATGCGCAGGCAATTGCCTTGTCGGCGCGCATTTTGGATATACCTGCCACCATCATCATGCCGCACGATGCGCCAGAAGCTAAGGCCAATGCGACAGAAGGGTATGGCGGCAAGATTATTCGTTACGACCGCTATTCCGAAGACCGCGAGCAGATTGGTCGTGACTTGGTAGAGCGTTATGGCTACACCATGATCCCGCCTTTTGATCACCCTGATGTAATCACTGGCCAAGGTACAGCCGCTAAGGAACTGTTTGAAGAAGTAGGCGAGCTGGATGCGCTATTTACCCCATTGGGGGGCGGTGGTTTGCTATCGGGTACGGCGTTATCCACGCGAGCACTATCACCTAACTGTGCGCTGTATGGTGTAGAGCCTGAGGCGGGCAATGATGGCCAGCAGTCGTTTGAACAAGGCAAGATCGTCTCTATTCCTACCCCTAAAACCATTGCAGACGGCGCACAAACCCAAGCCTTGGGCAAACTGACCTTTGCCATTATTCAGCGCGACGTTACTGGGGTTTTGACGGCGACTGAGGCCGAACTGGTGGAGTGCATGCGCTTTATGGCGCAGCGCATGAAGCTGGTGGTAGAACCTACAGGGTGTTTAGGCTTTGCTGCAGCCAGCAATATGAAAGAGCAATTGCGCGGCAAACGCGTCGGTATAGTGCTGAGCGGTGGCAACGTAGATATACATCAGTTTTGTAAATTACTGGGTCAGTAAGTTCACCACCTTGTCTGTTTAAGGACGATTCACATGGGCGCTATGTGGTTGCCGTTGGTGTTGGTGGTGTCGGCTGCGCTGATTCATGCAACATGGAACTTATTGGCCAAACGTGCGGCAGATGTCGGGCCTACGTTTGTGTTTGTGTTCACCTTCGTGGCGATGGTGGTGTATTTGCCATGGACGATGTGGCTACTGTTTCATGGTGAGAGCTTCTGGGGGTGGGAAGCTCTACTGTGTGTTGCCCTGAGCGGTTTCTTGCACCTGATCTACAACCTCTGCTTGCAGCGTGGGTATCAGGTAGCAGACTTCTCGGTGGTGTATCCCGTTGCACGGGGTAGTGCGCCGCTGATGTCGTCTATAGGGGCGTTCATGCTGCTGGGTGAGCAGCCATCGCTGTATGGGGTGGCGGGCCTGATTGCGGTAGTAGTAGGGATCGCCTTGATCTCTACGCAAGGCAATCTGGCGAGCTTTAAAGAGCCTGGCGCACACCGGGGTGTGCAGTGGGGCGGGTTAACGGGTGTCATTATTGCCAGCTACACCTTGGTGGATGCGTTTGGTGTGAAAGCACTACTCATACACCCTGTGGTACTAGATTGGTTCTCGAACTCGGCACGCTTGTTACTCATGACGCCATGGCAGTGGAAAGCCCGCCATAAGGTGCGCGAACGTATGCGTGGTAAGTGGGCCTTGGCCATCGCGGTGGGGATGCTGTCACCACTGTCGTACATCTTGGTGCTGCTAGCGTTGCAGATGGGGGCTGAGGTGAGCTTTGTTGCTCCAGCCAGAGAAATGTCCATGATGGTAGGGGCATTGCTCGGTATGGTGGTGTTGCGTGAAGCGGTAGGCGTGTGGCGCTTGGTAGGCTGTGGTGTGCTAATCGTAGGGGTGCTGCTATTAAGCAGTTATAACTAAGTACAGGCACTATGCCTACGCCGTAAGCGCTAGGTGGTGCAACACAAAATCCACGCGTTTCTGCACGCTGGTTTTTGGCAGCAGGTGTATGTGATAACCCAGTTGTGCATACACCTGTAGCAAGTGCTCATACTCTGCCGTGGCGGCTTCTATGCTGTGCTGTCTATCGTCATTTTTCTCGTAAATTTCTGGCCACGGTGGGGTCAGAAATACGCAGCGATCATAGCAATGTGACAGTTGGGAATCGTCTAGGCTTTGTGATTCCGGATGTAGTCGTTGTTTGGCAGCTAGTGCATCAATTAATCCTCTATCAAAAAAGACAATGCCATCGTGTGAGCCCTTTGCCGCAGCGAGATCAGTGGTTGCTAAGGCGATGATGTGCTCTACAAATAAGTCCATGTCACACCACGGAAGAGCACAGCTGCCACTTTCTTGTGCCTGTTGAATCACCCGTAAACCTGGTTCAGCAACAACGCCATAGCCATGCTGCTGCAAGGCAGTGAGTAGGGTGGATTTTCCACCACCAGAACAGCCAGAAATCACTACGAATCTCTGCATAAAAACTCCAAAATAAAGGGAAGGTATAGCCGTGTCTACAACTCCTAGGCGCAGGAAACGAGCACGGCAATGCGTGGTCACAGACCTAGTAGAGAAAAAGTATGGGAAAAGTGCCGGAATGGCTGAAGCGTAGAAGGCGACCGCAGTGCGGTGCACAGGGTAAGGATAACGAATAAAGCGAGGTATAAATAATAGCTTTTTGTTATATGAAAATTAACAAATGAGCTTTGATGGTTATATGCGGTGAGGGAGATACTAGCAGTACGTTGAATATTGTTACTTTTTAAAAGTTGTAGGCTCATGTTGAATCACACGTCTTTCCCCTTGTATCAGGCACCAGCCAAAAAAGCTGCTTCGTTCTTCTCACCCACTGTCTTGGCTCGTTCGTTAGCCGTAGCGGGGGCGTTGAGCATGCCTATGCTGGCACAAGCGGCGGTAGAGCGTGTAGAGATCGTATCGCGCACACCCTTTGCGACACAGCAGGGCGACAACAAATTTGAACGCATAGAAGGCCGTTTGCACTATGCCGTAGACCCTGAAGATGCAGCCAATGCCCCTATTGTGGATGTAAAACTGGCCCCACGTAATGCACAGGGTTTGGTGGAGTTCAGCGGTGATTTCACGCTGATTCGCCCCGTGGATGGCAAAGCGGCTAACGGTAAATTGCTGTACGAAGTGAATAACCGAGGCAACTACTGGTTGTTTAACCTGTTCCAGAACGGTGCGTTCAGTAATGACTTGAATAGCGCCGAAGCCCAAGGCGATAACTGGCTGCTCAACCAAGGTTATAGCTTGTTGTGGACGGGTTGGAACTGGGACGTAGTAGAAGGTGGTCAGCGTCAACAACTGACTTTGCCTATCGCCCGTGAAGCCAATGGCGATGCCATTCAGGGCGTGGTCGTCAACGAAATCGTAGTGAATGCCCCTACCAAAGCCTCATCACATTTGGGGATTTTGGCCAGAGGTTACCCGTTCGCACCGGGTGCTCAGGAAAAAGCTGAACTGACGGTACGCGATACACCTGAAGGTGAGCGCACGGTCATCCCGCGTGACCAATGGAGCTTGGCGAAACTGGACGATGGCAAAGTGGTGGCTGACGACACCAGCGTGTACTTACCCGCAGGTTTCGAACCGGGTCGCATTTATGAACTGCGTTATACCGCACAAGACCCTGTAGTCACTGGCTTAGGCTTGGCTGCGGTGCGCGATGCGTTGTCTTTCTTCCGTTACGAAGAGCAAGACAAAGCGGGCCAGACTAACCCCTTACTAGACCAGCAAGGCACGTTGCCTGAACACGTACTGGCCTTTGGTATTTCGCAGTCTGGTCGTGTGCTACAAACCATGCTGCTAGACGGTTTACATGTGGACGAGAAACAGCGTCCTACCTTTGATGGTGGTTTCTTGCACGTAGCCGGTGGCGGTAAAGGTAGTTTTAACCACCGTTTTGCACAAACGACTCGCCATTTCAGCCCACACGAAGAATCCATTTACCCTACTGACTACTTCCCATTTGCTACGGTCACACAGCGTGATGAGGTATCGGGTAAAGAGGCCAGTGTATTGGATGAGGCCAAGAAAGTAGGGGCAGTGCCTAAGCTGGTGTACACCGCTAGCTCTACCGATTACTGGGCGCGTGCCGCATCGTTGCTGCACACAGATACCGAAGGCAAAACCGACCTGCCGTTAGATGATCACGCCAGAGCCTACTTGCTGAGCGGGGCTCAACACGTGATTGCTACGCCTCCAGCTCGCGGCATTTACGAGAACTGCTTGTTGCCTACCGACTATCGTCCACAACTGCGTGCACTGTTGGTGGCCTTAGATGAGTGGGTGGTAGACGATAAAGCGCCGCCAGCCTCTAAGATTCCTAGCATTAAAGATGGTACTTTAGTGTCGTTGGTGGATTATAAGGTGGCGTTAACCGACGTACCTGAAAGTTTGCGACAACCTACTCGTTATTTGCAGCCACCACGTTTGCAATTGGGTAAGCGTTTCGATGCCCAAGGTATTTCGGATGTGCAACCCCCTGTTTTCGGCAAAGCCTACAATACGTTGGTGCCTCAGGTGAATGCAGAAGGTAATGAGTTGGCGGGTTTGCAAACCCCTCAAGTCGCGGTACCAGTAGGCGCGTATTTGGGCTGGAATTTGCGTAATGCAGACGCTGGCGCACCAGATGCCTTGGCACGGTTGTATGGGTCGTTCTTACCCTGGTCGGCCGAGCAATTGGCGCAGCGCTACGAATCGCGTGATGCCTATGTTCAGCAGGTAGAGAAAGTGGCTCGTGAACAGGTGCAAGAACGTGTGCTGTTAGAGCAAGATGTGCAGGCCGTGGTAGACCAAGCGGCAGGGTTGTATGACCGTGTGGTGGCCAAGCCTGTGGACAACCTGCAGTGTGAGTACCAGCAAGCAGCGAAGTCGTAAGCGAATAAAAGAGCACTGCAGTCTCTTGCACTGGCGTTATATACTACGTACCAATGTGGTTGGGGTTTTAGTACCTTAACCAGCAAAGAGACATCGTAAGCCGACCTCTGGCCATGACCAGCAGGTCGGCTCATACATTGGTTTACAGTGATATATGACTCAGCCTCACTCCGGTACGACCAAAGCGACGGGAACCGCTGCTTTTTCCAAATTTATCCATCTGCTGCAACTGGTTGCAGATAGTGCCGAGCCTTTAACCATCCCGCAACTGACGCAGTTGAGCGGATACCCGCGCTCTACGGTGTACCGTAGCGTGGGCGGTTTGGTATCTGAAGGCTTGTTGGTGGAGTCACTGAATGGCGAGGCCTATCAGTTGGGGCCACGTCTGGTGCAGTTGGCAAGCCGTAGCTGGGACCGATCAGAATTACGACTGGTCTCGGTGCAGGCCTTGCAAGCACTGCGCGATCAAACCAATGAGACAGTGCACTTGGCTGTGCCCAGTGGTGATCGTATGGTGTACATAGAGAAACTGGAAAGCACCAGTGCGGTGCGTATGGCGTCCTACATAGGTTCCAGCGTTTCTATGCATTCATCGTCGGTGGGTAAAGCCTATCTGGCGGCGTTGGGTGAACCCGAGCGTCAAGCGCTGATCAACAGCTTGTCTTACGAGCGCTATACCGAAAATACCGTGATTAATCCTACGCAATTGGCCGAACAGGTCAACATCGTAGAGCAGCGTGGTTGGTCGGTAGACGACGAAGAAAACGAAGCTGGTATTTACTGTTTCGGTGCCGTGATCTTAGGTGCTAAACAGCAGCCCGTTGCCGCCATCAGTGTTAGCACATTGCGCTTCCGTCAGGCCGAAGACCCTATACAGGCCTATGTGAAACCGCTATTAGAAACTTGCAAAAAAATCTCTCAACGTATTGCGCAAAGTCCTGCTTTGGCGGATAGCGCACATATCTGGTAATGCTAGGCGGCATTGTGCCGTTATCTTTCCTGGGGAAATCGGCGCAGGTGATGAACCTGCGCTAATTTTTTTTGGGTCTACCCAGCGACGCTTTGTAGTGCAAATCCTGCAAAAAAGCTTCAGGTTTCAATATTTTAGGGTTATCCCTAATAGTTGATAGGGAGAGGTAGTCAATAAAATTCTATCCACTATATGGACTAATTGCCCACAATATGGACATGAATATGACTACAGATACAAAAGAGTTCGGTGAGCTGACGCCTTACCAATACCCCAACCCTAAAGAAGCTTCGCCAGAAATCGTGGTTCCTCACGCTATTCCTGAAGACGAGCGCGTTTGGGTCCCTCAGGCAGAAAACGTGTGGTTCCGTCCGCTCTGTTTGAACGCCAGCCAGGGCTACTGGACTAACTTGCTGCGCGTGCGTAAATCCGGCGTGTTGAGCCGTCACCGTCACCCACAAGCGGTACACGGCTTTGTGTTGAAAGGTCGCTGGCGCTACCTAGAGCACGATTGGGAAGCCACAGAAGGCAGCTACGTATACGAGCCGCCCGGTGAAACACACACCTTGTACGTGCCCGAAGACGTAGAAGAAATGATCACCTACTTCACGGTGAATGGTTTGATGTACTACACCGACCCATGGGGCAACGGCGTAGGCTTTGAAGACGTATTTACCAAAATCGATATGTGCCGCAAGCACTATATCGAAGTAGGTTTGGGTGAAGATTTCGTAGATCAATTCATTCGTTGATCATGAAAAATTCCGTTCAATACGATTTTAGCGGCCAAGTTGCCATCGTTACCGGTGGCCGGGCTGGCATAGGCAAGGCTATCGCTGACAAATTGGCCAGCGCAGGCGCCACCGTTTCCATCTGGGATTTGGAAGCGGATGAGTCCCTGCCTTTGCACTATCGCGTTGACATCAGTAATGCAGAAGCGTTGCAGCAAGCCGCTGCACGCCTGCATGCCGATGCCGGACGCATCGATATGCTGGTGAACAATGCTGGTTATGCGGGCCCAACTACCACCTTGTGGGAGTACCCAGCAGATATCTGGCAAAAGATCATCGATATCAATCTGGTAGGGGTGTTTAACACCTGTAGAGCAATTGTGCCGTACCTGCTGCAACAGCAGTCTGGCCGTATCGTGAATATCGCGTCGCTAGCCGGTAAAGAAGGCACGCCTAATGCGTCTGCCTACAGTGCCGCCAAAGCCGGTGTGTTGGCGTTGACCAAATCACTGGGTAAAGAGCTGGCCACCAGCAACGTACTGGTGAATGCGATTGCCCCTGCTGCCGTGAACACTACCTTGTTGGCGCAAATGTCTGCCGAACACGTGCAGACCATGATCAATAAAAGCCCCATGCAACGTTTAGGAACCGTAGACGAAGTCGCTGAATTGACAGCGTGGTTGTGTTCGTCGGCGTGTTCGTTCAGTACCGGTGCAGTGTTTGATCTGTCCGGAGGTCGGGCTACCTACTAATCAGCCCGCATCGTTTTTCCAACAATAACTACCCCACAAATGCGAGACATAAGTATGCGTAAGCACAAAATTTTTGCCGCTTTCTCTTTGACTGTTTTGAGCAGCTTAGCGGCTAGTCCAGCGCTAGCAGCGTATCCAGAGCGTCCTATTCAAATGATTGTGCCGTGGTCAGCAGGCGGCGGCACCGATACCGTTGCACGTTTGGTTGCGGCAGGTTTGGAACGTGAGTTGGGTAAGCCCATCAACGTGATTAACCGCCCAGGCGCTGGTGGTGTAATTGGCCACACAGCCATTAGCAATGCGAAATCTGACGGCTACACCATAGGTTTGGCAACGGCTGAACTGGTGACGTACCGCTGGATGAAAACGTCCCCACTGGCGTACAGCGATGTGCAGCCTATCTCGCAAATGAACTTTGATGCGGCGGCATTTAGCGTCAACGTAGATAGCGAATGGGACAACATGGATGCGGCGTTTGAAGCCATCCGTTCCGAGCAAGTAGGCAAATACAAATTGTCTGGTATTCCTGCTGGTGCCGCCTACCACTTGGCGTTGGCACAAGCATTGAAACAAGCCGATATCGATCCTAAGAAAGTAACTGTAGTGCCTAGCCAAGGTGCCGCACCCGGTTTCCAAGAGTTGGCAGCAGGTGGTGTGCAGATCGTAGCGTCTGCGTTGCCTGAAGGTAAAACCATGCGTGATGCGGGTTTGGTGCGCACATTGGCAGTGATGGCTGACGAGCGTTTGCCATCTTTTGCCGATATCCCAACTATAGGTGAAGCCACTGGTCGCCCATTGGCAGCTGGTACATGGCGTGGTCTGGTAGGCCCTAAAGGTATGCCGGATGAAGCAGTACAAGCTATTGCTGCCGCCGCAGAAAAAGTGGCGCAATCCCCCGAGTTTCTGGAAGCCATGAACCGTGCTGGTTTCGGTGTGAAATGGAGCAACCCTGAAGAGTTCGGTGTATTCATGCAGCAATCCGACGAAGTGAGTGGTCAGCTGATTGCAGATCTAGAGTTGGTACAGCAGTAATACTTAGGAACGTAGCATGCGAATCAATGATGCATTAACTGGACTGATTTTGGCGGTAGGCAGTGTGTTGCTACTGATGTATGCACAGACATTGCCCAAATTATCAGGGTTGCCGTATGGGCTTGGCACGTTTCCATCAGTGATCGCATGCGGTCTGCTGCTGGGTAGTGTGGGGCTGATGTATTCAGGTCTGCGCCAATACCTGGCCACTAAAGGGCAGGCTAAAAAAGTACGCCAGCCACGGCTGGTGGCTTTTCTGTATGCCATGAGTGTGCCAGCAGCCATCGTGGTGTACATGGTGTTTGAGTCGTGGTTGGGCTTTGCACCACTGTGTTTTGTGATTGTGTTTGCCATGATTGGCTGGCTAACACAGCGTTGGAAAATGGCGGCACTCGTCGCACTCAGTACCACGGTAGTGATGTGGCTGGTGTTTGCCGAAGTCTTGCAGGTTCCTTTGCCAACCATGCCGTTCTGATATCACTACAAAGGAATAATTGTGTCTGCATTTCTTGAAGCTTTAGATCAGGTATTCAGCCTGCACGTCTTTTTGACGATTGTGGGCTCGGCCATTTTTGGTTTATTCATGGGGGCCATCCCCGGTTTAACGGCCACCATGGCAACGGCATTGTTGGTGCCGGTCACATTTTTTATGGGTCCTATACAGGCGATTGCGGCCATTGTGTCCGCCACTGTGATGACCTTGTTTGCAGGGGATATTCCCTCTGCTTTGTTGCGTATTCCCGGTACACCGGCGTCAGCAGCATACACCAATGATGCCTACTTGATGGGGCAGAAAGGCCGCCCCGGACAGGTGCTGGGCGTGATGCTATTGTGTTCCTCTATTGGGGGCATTCTGGCCATTATGGTGATCTCGCAATTCGCACCATCGTTGGCTCGCGTATCGCTGAATTTCACCAGCTACGAATACTTCTGGTTGGCACTGCTGGGCTTGTCCAGTGCGGTGTTGGTGTCTCAAGGGCAGCCGTTGAAAGGCTGTATCTCCTTGGGTTTGGGTTTGTTGCTGTCCACCATCGGTATTGATGCGGTAGTGGGTATGCCTCGCCTAACCTTTGATAGCATTGAGCTTAGTGCGGGTATTTCTGTGCTACCTACCATGATCGGTATTTTTGCAGTGACAGAGTTGCTGCGTAAATTGCCCAGCATGCGTTTTGCCCAAGAAGCGCCTAAGCCATTGAAGACTGATCAGGTGTTCAAAGGCACAGGCAAGCTACTGTACAAGTACAAAGGGCAAGCGGCAGGTGGTACGGCAGTGGGGACCATTGTGGGTATTTTGCCCGGTGCGGGCGCGGATATCGCTGCCTGGGTGGCCTATGCTATTTCCAAGCGCTTCTCTAAAACACCCGAAAAATTTGGCACTGGCCACCCTGAAGGTTTGATCGCTGCAGCATCGGCGAACAATACCTCCTTAACCGGTACGTATGTGCCTGCGTTGGTGTTTGGTATTCCGGGCGACACAGTCACAGCCATTGTGATCGGCGTATTGCTGATGAAAGGCATCACCCCCGGCCCTATGGTGTTCATCACCGAAGCGCCACTGGTGTACTCCGTTTACATCACCTTTATCGTCGCCAGTTTGTTGATGATTCCTCTGGGTTGGCTGGCTATTCGTAGTGCGGGTCGCGTGTTGTCCGTGCCTAGCAGCATCTTGTACCCCATTATTTTGATGTTCTGTATTGTGGGCGCGTACTCGGCAAACAACTCCATTTTTGATGTGGGCATCATGCTGGTGATGGGGCTGGTGGCGTATTTCTTAGAAGAAAACGACTTCCCCACTGCGCCGCTGATTTTGGCATTGATCTTGGGCCCGCTGATCGAAGAAAACTTGATGAAGTCCTTGATCAAAGCTGAAGGTGATCTGTCCATGTTCTATGACCGCCCGTTGGCCATGTGGCTGGGTGGGATCACGTTGTTGATCTGGTTCTTCCTGATCTTTGGTGGCGTTTTGCGCAAGTTGATCTTTAGAAAACCAGCCACGTCTGGCGCTGCCACTCACTAAAACGACTTTACGAGAAATAGTAATTATGAGTTTCAAAGAACAGCTCTTCCAAGGGCAGCATATCTTGGTGACTGGTGCTACACAGGGTATTGGTGCAGGTATTGCGAACTACCTGCACAGTTTGGGTGCGACGGTAACGGCGGCGGGTTTGGGCAGTACCGAAAACGTGTTGCATCCCGATATTCAAGTAAAGCTGGTCAACGTGAGCGATGAAGCGTCTGTACACGCGTTGTTCGATAACGATGAGCCTCTGCACCATGTAGTGAACTGCGCCGGCATTATCAAACGCCAAGCCGAGCACCAACTGGATGTGTTCGAGCAAGTATTGGATGTGAACCTGACAGGCACCATGCGCATCAGCAGCGATGCACGTGCTAAGTTGCGCGACACCAAAGGTTCTATTGTGAACATGGCCTCTATGTTGAGCTTTTTTGGCGGTGGTTTGGTGCCCGCTTATGCTGCCAGTAAAGGTGGCGTGGCCCAACTGACTAAATCATTGGCTATTGCTTATGCAGCAGATGGTATTCGTGTGAATGCGGTAGCACCAGGTTGGATTGCTACACCTTTGACGCAAGATTTGCAAAATGATCCTGTTCGATCTTCGGCTATTTTGGGTCGTACTCCGTTGAATAGATGGGGTACTCCGGAAGATGTAGCTAAAGCGGTAGCCTTTTTGTGCTCTGATGCAGCAGCCTTCATGACAGGTGTGATCTTGCCTGTGGATGGTGGTTACTTGGTTGCATAATGTGTCAAGTTACCGGCCTTTTCTGAAGGTGCCGTAAGAAAGTAAAAGAACGCCTGCAGGCTTTGTTTGCAGGCGTTTTTTTGGGGGCAAATGCAGGCAGAAAAAAGCCAAATACTTACATGATCGCTACAAAGGCAAAATATCAGGGTTTGTACTAGGTGGTAGCAAACTGCTCTGGTCATTGCACAAAAGCTGTTGCTATACTCGCCAACAGACGCAGGGGTACTCAATGAGCTTTTTTAGCTTTATTGGGTTGAGAGAGTCCCTTCGCACCAGTACGGATAATGCCGACGCTGGAAGCGCGTTCTGCTGTAGTTATATGCAGCATGTTGGGCCTCAGTGTGCACGGTTTCGTGCCTTCCGATGCCTGACGTAGGCAGAACTCCTCCACTCGGCTCCGGTTTTTTACTTACGGAGCTTCAATGAAAACCACTTCCCCATTCTTGGCTAACACGGCAACAGTAGACGAAGCCGCTATCCAGCCATTACCGTGTTCACGCAAAATCTATCAAGTAGGGTCACGCCCAGACATTCGTGTGCCTTTTAGAGAAATCACGCAGGCCGACACACCCACCATGCTTGGTGGCGATAAAAACCCACCGCTGACCATTTACGACACCAGTGGCCCCTACACTGATCCCGACGTACGCATTGATTTGCGCGACGGCTTGCCATCTGTGCGTCACGCATGGATCGAAGAGCGTGGCGATACTGAAGTATTGCCCGGCGTAAGCAGTGATTATGGCCGTCAACGTCAGGCTGACCCTAGCTTGGCAGACATGCGCTTTAACCTGACACGCCAACCTCGCAAAGCCAAAGCGGGCGCGAATGTCACACAAATGCACTATGCGCGTCGTGGCATTATCACGCCAGAAATGGAGTTCGTAGCCATACGCGAGAATCTGCGCCGTGAAGAGTACTTGGAGTCCTTGCGTAACAGTGGCCCAGAGGGTGAAAAGCTGGCTCAACGTATGACCTTCCAGCACCCCGGCGAGAGCTTTGGTGCGTCTATACCGTCCATCATTACGCCTGAATTTGTGCGCGATGAAATTGCACGCGGTAGAGCCATTATCCCTGCCAACATTAACCACCCAGAATGCGAACCCATGATTATTGGGCGTAACTTTTTGGTGAAAATTAACGCCAATATTGGTAACTCGGCAGTGAGTTCAGGGATCTCTGAGGAAGTAGAGAAAATGACCTGGGCCATACGTTGGGGTGGCGATACGGTGATGGATTTGTCCACAGGCAAGCACATACACGAAACGCGTGAATGGATTATTCGTAACTCGCCTGTGCCTATTGGTACGGTGCCTATTTACCAAGCGCTGGAAAAAGTGAATGGTAAAGCCGAAGACCTGACATGGGAAATCTTCCGCGACACTTTGATCGAACAGGCCGAGCAAGGTGTGGACTACTTCACCATCCATGCTGGTGTACGTTTACCCTTCGTGCCCATGACGGCAAACCGCATGACGGGTATCGTGTCGCGCGGTGGTTCCATCATGGCGAAATGGTGCTTGGCGCATCACCGTGAAAGCTTCATCTACGAACACTTCGAAGACATCTGTGAAATCATGAAAGCCTACGACGTGAGCTTCTCGCTAGGCGATGGCTTGCGCCCAGGTTCCACCTACGATGCTAACGATGAAGCCCAGTTTGCTGAGCTTAAAACCTTGGGCGAACTGACGCAAATCGCGTGGAAGCACGACGTACAGGTGATTATTGAAGGCCCTGGTCACGTGCCCATGCAGAAGATCAAAGAGAACATGGACTTGCAGCTTGAGCACTGCAAAGAAGCGCCTTTCTACACCTTGGGGCCATTGGCAACCGACATTGCACCAGGTTATGACCACATCACCTCAGGCATTGGTGCCGCGTTGATTGCGTGGTACGGCACGGCCATGCTGTGTTACGTAACCCCCAAAGAACACTTGGGTCTACCCAATAAAAAAGACGTGAAAGACGGCATCATTACCTACAAAATTGCGGCGCACTCGGCTGACTTAGCAAAAGGCCACCCCGGTGCGGCGGTACGTGACAATGCCTTGTCTAAAGCGCGTTTTGAATTCCGTTGGGAAGACCAGTTCAACCTAGGTTTGGACCCTGACACAGCACGTGAATTCCACGATGAAACCTTGCCTAAGGATTCTATGAAAGTGGCGCATTTCTGCTCCATGTGTGGTCCGCACTTCTGCAGCATGAAAATTACCCAAGATGTACGAGAGTATGCGGCTCAGAAAGGGGTAGAGGACGAAGCGGCTTTGCAAAAAGGTATGGAAGAAAAAGCCATAGAGTTTGTGCAAAAAGGCGCGTTGTTGTATCACGTGGAGTAAGTGAGAGGGAAGCATCATGGCTGGCGAGGGGTTGCTGGCCATGGTGTTTCTTGTTGCTGCTGTGAGGGGGTAAAAGCCCGCCTAGCAGCGACTGTCTGCCGTAGCTTTAGGCTGCGAAAGTATTTTTTAATTTGTACACCAAATAAAAAAACACTTCCATCCGCCTTCCCTTCATCGCTGGCTAGGGGCTTTGCGTTGGTGATTACTGATTGATATTTCTCTTTCTGTGACAGATGAGAGAAAGTGTTTTGGTTGGATGGCAAATCGGATGACTTGCTTAGTGCCTTACAGGGGCGTGTGGCCAAGGAAGCATACTCGTGCAAGCTATGTCGCTGCTGCGAATTTGACTGAAGCTCTATATAAGAAAGGGCAGTCAACCTATCAATAGCGGAATGCTCGGGGGGCAGAGGAAAACTTTTTTGATTTGGTGTCTCAAATCACAAAAAGTATTTCCGCAGTCCCCTAGCACGTGCAATGAATACTGACGTCAGAATTGCACCATCAGCATCACTGCTGCAATGCTGCATCCATTTAGGTATGTGTCTGCGTCCCCAAATACAGCTCCACCATCTCCGGATTATTCAGCAGTTCATGTGCGGCACCTGCTAACACCACTTTACCTTGATCCAGAATATACGCACGGTCACTGATATCCAGCGCTTGGCGAGCACGTTGTTCCACCATTAACACCGCCACATTCAGTTGTTTAAGCTGTACGATTACATCGAAAATAGACTGTATAAGTTTGGGTGCTAAAGCGGCTGTGGGTTCATCCAGAATGATGAGTTTGGGTGAGCGTATCAGCGCACGAGCAAAGGCTAGCTGTTGGCGCTCACCGCCAGAAAGCGTACCAGCCTGTTGAGATAAACGACTTCTCAGCGCAGGAAAGACGTCCAGCATTTCGTCTACTTTGGCACGGGTGACATGCTTGTCGGCCACCAATAGGTTTTCATACACGCTTAGCGTACGGAACACGTTGGTGACTTGGGGAACATAAGCTAAACCCTGTTCAATCCTGGCTTCAGTGCCTAGGTGACTGATGTCTTTCCCATAGAGCTGCACCGTTCCACGCGTGCGTGGCAGTAAGCCTAGTAAGGCTTTCAGAAATGTCGATTTACCTGCACCGTTAGTCCCCGCAATGGTGACAATTTCTTTATGGTTCACAGACAAATCAATGCCGTGAATAATATCCACATCGGTATAGCCGCCCGCTAGCCCGTCAATGGTTAGGACTTCGTTCATAGCACGCCTCCCATATAGGCATCTTGTACGATCTTAGAGTTCAAGACCTCTTCTGGGTTGCCTTCTGCAATCACCACTCCTTGATCCATCACATATAGCCGTGACGATAAGCTTTTGAGTGCTTGTAGATGGTGTTCCACAATCAGTAAGGCGATGCCCTGATCTTTAAGGCGTCTGAAAATGTCCATCATCTCGCCAATACGCACGGGGTTTACACCCGCAAAGGGTTCATCTAACAGAATGAGTGATGGCTTTTGCATGAGGACGCGAGCAAGTTCCAACAGCTTTTTTTGACCGCCCGATAATTGTGATGCAGGCAGGTCACGGACTGAGGTAATGCCTAGCGTGTCCAGTATTTGGTCAGCTTGGGCAGTACGTTGCTTCGTCGTGTCGTTCATGGTGCCGCGACGTAGCCACGCCGTCAGCATGTTTTCTTGTGAGTGATCTTGTGCGGCCACCAACAGGTTTTCTAGCACGGACAGTTTTCCAAATTCGCGTGGAATTTGAAAGGTACGGCACAAGCCTAAACCGGCACGTTTATAGGTGGGTTGATGCAGTATGTCTTGTCCATCGAAACTAATGCTGCCGGATGTGGCAGTGAGCTGACCGGCAATGGCAGCAAAGAGCGTAGTTTTACCCGCGCCGTTCGTGCCTGCTAGGCCAATGGTTTCGCCGGCCGCTACATGCAGGCTAGCATTGTTGACTGCCAGAAAAGGGCCATAGCTCACACTGACGTTTTCTACTTTTAGCATGAGGCTCTCCTAGTCTTTACGCCCGAACAGGCCTTGCGGGCGGAACAGGCTAAAGCCCATCAAAATCAAACCAATAGCACCCAAACGTATGTGTGCAATTTGTACGTCGGATACGCCAGGCAGGAAGTCACCAATAAAGCGCGAGCCTTCCAAAATTAATACCAGAATTAGGCTGCCAAATAGAGCACCGCGCATTGTCCCTACGCCGCCTAAGATGATAGACATCCAGACATAGAAGGTAATCAGGGCGATGAACTGTTCCGGCGAAATATAGCTGATGAAATGCGCGTAAAACGCACCTGACAATCCTGCTAAGAACGAGCCAAACATCAGGACTTTGATTTTGAAGGTAGAGGTTTTCTTACCTAAAGCAGTAACGGCTACTTCGTTGTCGCGAATGGCGCGCAAAATGCGGCCAAAACTACTGTGCTGTAGCAGGTAGACGGCCAACATAGCCAGTAATACCGTGGCGGCAATTACCACTGCAAACAAACGGTTTTGCGACAGGCTAGAAGACAGTGAGAATAATGGCGGAATAGAGGCTAAGCCTTGCACACCGTTTGTGAGCCAGTCTTCTTGTTGAATTACCAAACGCACGGTTTCTGCGAAACCCAGTGTGACAATGGCAAAGTAGTCTTCTTTTAGGCGTAAGGCCGCAAAGCCAATGGGAATAGCGGCTAAGGCGGCAATCAAGCCCGCCAACACCATGGATAATCCCACCGACATACCTGCGAGCGACAAAATTGCTGAGGCATAAGCACCAATAGCGAAGTAGGCGACGTGACCGAAGTTGATCAGGCCTGTTTCACCATATTGGATGTTTAAACCTATGGAAAGCAGGGCGTAAATGGCACCAATGATGCCAATGGATAATAAATAGGCTTCCATGCGAGTCCTCTAGCGGGTTTTTTCTGCGGAACCTAATAAGCCGGCAGGGCGAATCAGGAGCACCAGAATCAGGATGGAAAAAGCCGCAACAATCTTGTAGCTGGGGCCCACAAAGGCTACGGATAGCTCTTGGACCACGCCCATGATGACAGCGCCCAGTACCGCGCCAACGGGGTTACCAATACCACCCAGAATCACCGCTGAGAACGCAGGAATAATGAATTCCCAGCCGAACTCAGGCAGCAGTACGCTCTTAGAGGCAATCAGCACGCCACCTAGGGCAGACAGCACGCCAAACAAGCACCACAAGAACCAGATTAGGTATTTGGGGCGAATAGCACTGGCACGTGCGAGCTCTGGGTTATCCGCGATGGCGCGTAAACGGCGACCCAAGTTGGTGTAGCGGAAAATAGCAAACACAATTGCCAAGGTGACGGCACTGGTAAAGACTATCCAGAGGTCGGACGGCAAAATACGTACGCCATTGAAGTTCCACGCACGCACTAAGGGGAAGTCATAGACTTGCGGTTGGCTGCTCACGCTAAGTTGCAAAATACTGCGCATGAAAAACGCTAAACCTACGGCGGCCAACAGGTTCACCACCATGGGCGCACGGGTCAGTTTTCGGAAGATCAGTTGGTAACTGGCCAAGCTAATCAGCATGCACAGCAGCATGGCGCCGCCAACGGACAAGAAGAAGTAGGGCACACCAATGGATTGAAAGGCCAAAGCCGCATAAGCCCCTACCGTCATGGTGTCACCCACCGCAACGTTAGGGAACTTAGAGATGTCCAGCACCAGCGTTAAGGCTAGTGCTGGCAAGGCAATGATCATGCCTTCAATCAACCCGTTGATGACCAGATTAATTAACAAAATACTGGACATGTATAACAACGCTCCGGGGCGATCTATCAGTCAAGGGATACGGTGTCTACACGGTCAAACTGACCCTTTTTGATGACGTACACGCCAAAGTCGGGGTTGGAATCACCGTACTCGTCGAAGTTCAGTCGGCTGGACGCACCTTCGTAGTCAATCTCCTGACCTTGATCTAACAGTGCTTTACCTTCGGCAAAGGAATACACCTTAGTGCCTTCAGGGTTGGATACGGCACGAATCTGATTGCTGATTTGTTGTGGTGTGGCGTCTGGACCGGCTTTTTGGGCGGCTAGAGCCAAGCTGATCACCATGTCGTAGGTCATGGCGGCATACACGTTGTCGGCCAACTCGGTGTTGGTGGCTTTACGGTAGCGTTCGCTTAGGTCTTTGTAGCTGTCAGCGTTGGTATTGGAAACCGTATCAACGGAAATAATCCCTTCGGTGGCGGCTTCCCCTAGTGCTTGTACCAGTTCTGGGTTCGCAGCCCAACCGGGAATAATCCAAGCGTTTTCAGCGCCAGATTGGAACCATTCACGCAAGATGATGGTGGTGTCGGGCAGGTACGAGCCCATGACGATCACGTCGGGGTTTGTGGCAAGGACTTGTTGCAGTTCAGAGCGGTAGCTACTGCGGTTTGGTTCGTAGACTACGTTGGTCAGGACTTCACCGCCTTTTTCTTTCCAGGCTTTGATGAAACCATCGGTATTGCCACGGCCAGAGGCATTGTTAAATGCCATTGTGGCAGGGCGTTTGTAGCCGTTTTTCTCGGCGATCTCAGCAAACGCACGACCAAAGCGGTCGTTGGTAGCTTGGAAGCGCCAGACTAAATCTTTCTTATCCAACTCGGAAATAGCCGGTGCGCCAGAGACGTTCATTTCAATGATGTCGGCAGCGTCGGTGAGCGGCAAGACGGCAAGGGTAACGCCGGATGCCCATGTGCCCAAGATGGCTTGCACATGATTAATTTCAATCAGTTTTTTAGCAGCCAGTACGGCGGCTTGAGGCTGTGTTTGCGAGTCCTCGGTAATCAGGCGCAGTGAGCGACCTGCCATACCACCGGCTTGGTTGACCTCTTCAACGGCAATTTCCATTGCTTTGAGCATGTTGCCGCCGTAGGGGGATCCGGCGCCAGTGATGGGCACCAAACCGCCAATCAGCAGTTCATTGCTGGGGGCTTGCGCGTTGGCGTAGCTGCCAATGCTAAGGGCTGCACCTAGGGTTAGGGCGGCGTAGAGTTTTTTGTGGCCTTGTCTCATCCTGTTTCTCCTTGTTTGTATCATCTGTAATGGAGTGGTATGCCCGGGGTTATAGCTGGTTTTTGATCCATTCCCCGTTTTTAAGAATGCCTTTAAGTTGGGCGCCTTGGTTCAGCAGTACTTCAATGTTTTCCAAGGGGTTACCTTCTACAAAAAGCAGGTCGGCATAAGCTCCTGCTTTGACGACACCCAGTTGCTCCTCTTCGCGTAGTACTTTGGCGGCGTTAGTGGTGGCTGAACGTATGGCTTCCAAATTACCTAGAATGTGGGCACGTATTTTCAGCTCATTAGCTTGTTGATCATGGGTTTGGCCTAGTAGGTCAGAGCCAAAGGCCATGGTGACACCTGCGTCATGGGCAATGCGCAAGGCATGTAATCCGGCAGTGCGTACCCCGTCAATTTTGTGGCTAAGATCAGCAGGGAAGCCGAATTTAGGACCATCGTTAAACAAGGCGTCGTAGGTCACGTTGGTGGGCACTAAAATTGCATCGTGCTCACGCATCACCTTGGCGCTTTCTTCATCCAGCAAATTACCATGTTCAATGGTGCGTACGCCGCATTTCACTGCTCGTGAAATGGCTTCTGATGTGTAGGCATGGGCCATGACGTAAGTGCCGGCATTGCTGGCTTCTTCTACGATGGCGCGTAGTTCAGTCTCGGAATACCCCAAGAAATGTATAGGGTCGTTAGGTGAGGCTACCCCACCTGACGCCATGACTTTAATTTGCGTTGCGCCTTTTTGTATTTCTTCGCGTACGGCCAGACGCACGTTATCTACACCGTCTACGACACGAGCAATGGCCCCTAGACGATGGCTGCAAGCACAAGGTTCGATCACATCGTTACGTGCACGGAAGTCACCATGACCGCCTGTTTGGGATAAGGCTCTACCGGATGGGTAAATGCGTGGGCCTGTCACTAAACCTGTCTCGGTGGCTTGGGCTAACGAGAAATCTGCGCCACCAGCATCGCGTACTGTTGTAAAGCCGCGCTCGACCATACCTTGAAGAATAGGGATGGCCCTAAAGCTAATTAGAATGTTAGGAGTGAGGGCGTTACGGCCCAGATTCATGTCAGAGGCTAGCACGTGTACGTGGCAGTCAATCATCCCCGGCATCACCGTCAAGCCGCTTGCATCAATCGCATCAGTGGGGGCGTCGTCGGTAATGGATTCGATACGATTACCGTTAACGGTAATGCACTTGTTGGCCTCTAGTGTTCCTGTATGGGGATGCAAAATTGTGCAGTTTTTGAAGCGCAGCTTCGAGCTTTCCCGTGTATCCATAGCGTGTAGTCTCCTGTAGCCTTCGTTGGGCATTTTGTTCTGTTTTGATACGAGCAAGTAAACCAAGTCTTGTGATTGCCAGCAAACCAATAAAACTGGTGCGCGCATGAGTTTTAGTAATGGTGTGGAAGCATTATGAAAAAAGTTTGTCCGTCGACGTCTGAGCTGCAAGCCTTTGAAGCGGCAGCTCGTCATGCCAGTTTTACGAAGGCTGCTAATGAGCTATTTGTCACGCAGGGCGCGGTTAGCAGGCAGGTAGCGAACTTAGAAACTTGGTTGGGGACGACTTTGTTTTTGCGTTTGAACAACCGTTTAGTGCTGACCGAAGAGGGTGAGTTTTTCTTAGAGCAAGCCCAAGAGGCATTACGTATATTGGTGGAATCCAGTAGGCATGTAATGTCGGGAAAAGGGCAACGTCAGTACGTGACTATCTCGGTGCCACCTACGCTGACCATACGTTTACTCATGCGGTTGTTAGTGGATTTTTATCAGGCCTATCCGTCGATTCGGTTGAACTTTCCACCCTACGAGCACTTGGATGACTTCAGACAGAATGAAGAAGTGGATGTGTCCATTCAGTATGGTGAGGGTGAATGGCCGGGCATGGTGACCAGCTATATGGTAGGTAAGGAGCAGGCGGTGATTTGTGCCCCCAGTTATGCCCAAGAGCTAGAGCTGGATTCCCCTGATCGCCTCATGAAAGCCACCTTATTGCAGCACTTTAATGTGCCGCAAGCGTGGGTGCAGTGGTTTAGAGAAAACCGGCTGCCCATTGCGACGGCACATATAGGCCCAAGTTTTAGTCAGTATGAAATGATTATTCAGGCGGCACGCTTGGGGATGGGAGTAGGGTTGGTGCCGCGCTGTTTGGTGTCTGACGAATTGCGCAATAAGACTGAGTTGGTAGAGCCAGTGCCTACCTGCCAATTAGCACGCCAAGGGTATTTTCTGTGCGTGCGCAAAGAGCGTAGCGAAGACAAAGCCGTGCGTACGGTAGTGGAATGGATGCGTGGCTTGGATTTTGGGCCGTTCATCAGCCCCAATCCGGCTTGGGACGAATGAACGGTGGTAGTGTGCTTAGTGCTGGTCTGCGTCGGTCGCTGGAATGCAGGACTGCCACATCACTTCGTACATGGCGCGCTGGAAGTTAGCGTACTCTTCGCTCTCGATAATGAGGCCGTAGTTTTCTTTTTTAGAGGAAATACTGGCAACGCAGTTGTCGTAGATGAGAGTGGTCATCGACAAGGTAATGTTGGGTGGCGTGAAGCGTAACTCGCGTAGCTCACGGGTTTTATCGTTGGGCCAGATGTGTTGTACGTCTTTGCTGGCAGAGCGTATCACGCGCATGCTTAAACCCAATGCTAAGCGCTCCTTTTGGTAGAGCGTGATTTCATCTAAGCCTGGCACAGCTTCGAGTTCAGACATGGAGAAGGTGGCCAGCAGAGGGCCTCTTTTGCAGCGTAAGGAATCCCATAATACGGTTTTGACGCCT
Source organism: Paenalcaligenes sp. Me131 (assembly GCF_050487225.1). Classification (NCBI taxonomy): domain Bacteria; kingdom Pseudomonadati; phylum Pseudomonadota; class Betaproteobacteria; order Burkholderiales; family Alcaligenaceae; genus Paenalcaligenes; species Paenalcaligenes sp. Me131. The sequence goes on along the minus strand of NZ_JBKQGY010000002.1, from coordinate 423,531 downwards.
TCTGCGCCTTCATAAAAACGTATCTGCGGCTTACCCGTGGCGCGGTTATAGATAGAGCGCAGTTCGGGCAGCAGGTCTTCAATCAATTCGCGGCGAGCGGCAATGTGCTCTAGCAGTACGCCGGGGTTTAGCGCAGACACAGAGCGATCGCGCCCGCGGCCTTGCCATTGCACCAGCCCTTCATTCGCCAGACGCGTGATGGCATCCGCACAGGTGGTGCGGGCGATATTGGCGCGTGTGGCGACCTCTGTCACCGTGGTGTCGCCCAATTCCATGATGGCGCAGTAAACCTTGTACAGATTGCCTGTGATGCCAAGGCGTGCCAGCTTTTCTTTTAAATCCACTTTTTGATCCGTCAGAGTGTGAGAAGGCGTAGTGATGACATAACAATGATCCAGCGAATCTGGACATTGTAACCTTGCGCTTATGCTACTGTATTTTTTGTTTTGACGCTTTTATCCGTTAAAGATTTTGTGCATTTATATTCCTTGTAATCCTTTGGTTTTGAAGTGTTTGTTTTGTTTTGTGTCTGGTGAAAACCCCTATTAGATGAATATTGACGGAAAAATACGTCATAACTAGACTAGAAAAAAACAAACTATAAAAGCATGCGCAGAGGCACTGGCATGCGAGCACCTTATTTATTCCAAAAAAACTAGGAGACAATCATGGGGATAGCCAACAGACGTGGCGCTAGCCGAGCAAAACTGATGGCCTTGGCGTGTGGCGCATTATTAAGTGTGTCGGCGCAGGCAGCAGAACCTATACGCATAGGTATTTCGACATTCTTGTCGGGGGCGGGAGCGGTGTTTGGTGTGCCTGCACAGCATGCCGCGCAAATGCTGGCTGACTCCATCAACGCTTCTGGCGGCATTAACGGCGCGCCAGTAGAGCTGACCTTTATCGATGAAAACCGTGGTGTGGACAGCGTGGTGGTGGAGTACCGTGGTTTGGTGGAAGGCAATAAAGTGGATGCCATGATTATTGGCCTATCCAGCTCTATTTGCTTGGCCGTCGCCCCCGTGGCGGAGCAATTGCAGATGCCTACCGTATTGTGGGACTGCGGTACCGCACGCTTGTACGAAGAAAACCAATACCAATATGTGTACCGTACGGGGGATTACACGCCCTCTAATAATGTCGCGGCTGCTCTGTACCTGCTGAAGACGCATCCAGAGGTCAAAACCATTGCCGCTATCAACCAAGATTACGCATTTGGCCGCGATAACTGGGCAGCGTTCAAAGATGCGGTGAAAGCCATTCGCCCTGATATCACCATCAGTGCCGAGCTGTTCCCACGTTTAGGCACGTCGGACTATTCCACTGAGATTTCCCGCTTGTCGGCGCAGCGTCCTGATGTGATTTTCACCACCTTGTGGGGCGGTGATATGAATACTTTTGTGCGTCAGGCCAATTCTCGATCGCTGTTTAAAAACACGATTTTGGTGTCGCCAAATGGTGAAGCAGCTTTACAGCAAACCGGTGCGGCATTCCCTGACAACGCCATCGTAGGGGTACGAGGCGACAGCTATGCCTTTAGCCCAGTGATGAAAGACAACCCTGAGCATGCCAAATTTGTGCAGGACTTTTACGCGAAAACGGGTGCTTACCCAAGCTTCCCGTCGTACCACATGGTGCAGGCGTTGCAAGCGATTCAGGCCTCTTTGCAAGACTGGAACGGTGAGCGATCCACCCTGAAAACTGATCTGTTAGCCGGTCTTGAGGGGTTAGAGCTGAATGATTTCACCGGACATTTAGTGCTGCGTGAAGACAATCAAGCCATGGAAGGGCAATTGATAGGTACTACCCGTAGCTCGCCAGATCATGAGTTTAAAGTGATTGGTGATATTGCCATCATTCAACCTGCGTTGACCTCTCCGCCTGCTGGTGAATTGTCCCAAGAGTGGATCAAGAAACTGACTCAGGATGCTGTGCAAAACGTTCAGCTGCTTCCTTAATACGTTACTGAACGCTTATGACACAAATTTTCTTACTGGCAACGCTGGACGGCGTTGCCCAGGCCTCCATTTTGTTCTTAATTGCTGTGGGGCTGAGTTTAATCTTCGGCATCATGCGCATTTTGAATGTGGCGCACGGCAGTTTTTATGCGCTGGGGGCCTATGCGGCAGCCGTGCTGGGCGAGTATCTGTTTGGTGCAGAGGGCAGTTGGCTGAGCTTTCCGCTCTTGGTGTTTGCTGCCGTCTTAGTTGGCGTGCCGTTGGGGGCTTTCATCGAACGAGTGGTGCTTCGACGCATTTACGATAAGGAACACAGCCTGCAACTGTTGGCCACCTTTGGCATCTTCATGGTTTTAGAAGACGTACAAAAGCTGGTGTTTGGGGTAGAGCCGTATTTTTACGATGCACCGTCTGCACTGTTGGGCAGCACCGAAGTATTCGATATTTTCTACACACGCTATCAGCTGTTCGTACTGCCATTAAGCGCAGTCGTGGTGATGGTGGCGTTAAGCGTGTTCTTTAACCGTAGCCGCCAAGGCAAGCTCATTCGTGCGGTGATCGAAGACCGAGAAGTTGCCACCACACTGGGTATTAATGCCAGCAAAGTCTATCTGTGGACCTTTGCGTTGGGGGCGTCATTAGCCGCTTTGGGTGGCACCTTGGCCTCGTCCACCACGTCGCTGGTGCCCGGTATTGGGGCGGATGCCATTGTGTTGTCCTTTGCCATTGTGGCGTCTGCGGGGTTGGGGCAGTTTCAAGGTGCAGCCGTGACCGCTTTGTTAATTGGGTTAGCGCAAGCATTTGCCACCTATTTATATAGCGATTTGGCGACGGTAGTGCCGTACATCGTGATGACCATCATTTTGCTAGTGAAGCCCTACGGCCTCTTTGGTCGTGCAGAGATCAAAAGGTTATGAACATGAAGGCATCGTTGAAATCGTTGGGCATGAACAGCGTGGTATTCGGGCTGTTTGTGGTGTTGCCCATGTTGAATATGTCATTGCGCTCGTCGCTGTCGGTGGCAATGGCCTTGGCATTGTGCGCCATGGGTATGTTTTTACTCTTGCGAGCAGGCCAAGTGTCATTTGGACACGCGCTGTATTTCGCGTGTGGGGCGTACACGGCTGCGGCCTTGTCCCGCGTCACGCAGTGGGATGTTCTGTGGATTATGGTGGCCAGTGCCGTTAGCAGTGCCTTGTTAGGGGCAGTGTTAGGGCTGATTTTGGCGCGTTATCGCGGCATTTTTTACGGCATGCTGAATTTGGCTTTTTCCATGGTGGGTTTCTCACTGTTGTTCAAGCTGTATGAACTGACTGGCGGTAGTGATGGCTTAGGTGTGCGCCAAGTGTCGCTATTGAGCATGAGCCTAGAAGCGCGTGACTTCGCGTGGTGGTTCTACGGTTTGTCGCTAGTGATGCTGTGCGGTGCGTACCGCTTGTGCGTGCAGTATTTGCATTCGCCAGTAGGGGCCGCGCTGCGTGCTATTAAAACTAACGAAACCCGCTTGGAATACATGGGGCTGTCTGCTTACCGCGTGTTTTATTCCGGGCATGTGGTCTCAGCCATGTTGTGTGGCTTGGGTGGTTTTATTGTGGCCTTTTCTACTGGGCACGTAACCCCTGAACTCTCGTATTGGGCGTTGTCCGCCGAGTTCGTATTTATTACTGTGCTAGGGGGTATGGGGCATTTGCGAGGCGCGATATTGGGCGCGTTGGTGTTTGAACTGATGCGCGCCGCGGTCAGTGCCTATGCTGTGAATGCTTGGCAATTGATGATGGGCTTGTTGCTGTTGGGAATGGTGATGTTTGCCCCAGGCGGTATTTGGAGCTTGTTAGAGAAGAAACAGCGCACCGTAAAAGGAGAGCAAGCATGACCCGCACCGCTATTTTGACAGCCGAGCACATACATCTGGAATTCGGTGGTGTGAAGGCGGCGAATGACGCCAACTTGGCGCTGTATCAGGGTGAGCTAGCCGCCATCATCGGGCCTAACGGCTCGGGTAAAAGCACCTTCTTAAACATTTGCACTGGCTATGTGCCGGCACAGTCTGGGTGCGTGAGCTTTCAGGGGCAAGACATTACGCGCTTGAAACCACGCCGTATTACACGTTTAGGTGTCGCCAGAAGTTTCCAGCTACCGCAATTGTTCAGTGAGCAAACGGTAGTAGAAAACTTGCTGGTGGCGCTGGCGAGCCGTCATGGTTTCTGGAATTTGAAGTCGTTATACCAACGTGCGTGGCTGACAGAGGCGCATGAGTTGTTGGATATGTTTGGCTTGGATCGTTACGCCCAAACCATTATTTCTGATCTGCCCGAAGGCATACGCAAGCTTATTGATATTGCCGCTTCTATGGCATTGCGCCCCAGCTTGTTGTTGATGGATGAGCCCACCAGCGGAGTGAGCTCACAAGAGAAGTTCCTGATTATGGACACCTTAGTACCGGTGCTGCGCCAACAAGGCATTACCGCCTTGATCGTGGAACACGACATGGAGCTGGTAGAGAAATACATGGACAGAGTGCTGGTGTGGAATGCCGGCCAAGTGGCTGCAGATGGTACGCCAGCCGACATCTTGACGCGTGAAGATGTCATCAAAAACGTAGTGGGGGTGATGTGATGGCGTTGAATGTACGTACGCTAAGCAGCCAGATTGCGGGTAACACCGTTGTGAGGCAAGTGAGCTTCGCCTTAGAAAAAGGCAAAACCACGGCATTGATAGGTCGCAATGGCGCAGGCAAAACCTCCTTGTTGCGCACCCTCATGGGTTTATTGCCCGTCAGTGAAGGCGAGATGGAGTTTCAAGGCGTCAATCTTAACCAACGTCAGGCGCATGATAGGCCCATGTTGGGCATAGGTTATGCGCCTGAAGAGCGCCGGCTGATTGCCAAGTTCACGGTGCTGGACAACATGTTGGTGCCTGCGTGGGCCTGCAAATTATCACAGGCTGAAATAGGTCGCCGTTTGGCGCTGATCTACAGCTTGTCCCCCGAACTTGAGCAGATAGGCAGCCGCTTAGGTGGGCTGATCTCTGGCGGTCAGCAAAAAATGGTGGCGCTAGGGCGCGCACTGATGGCGGGTGACAAACTGATTTTGTTGGATGAGCCTTTTCAGGGCTTAGCGCCAGCGCTCGCCATCCGCTATGCCGAATCGTTGAAAGCGCTGCGCCAAGCACAGCCCGATCTATCCATTTTGATTACTGAGTCTAATCCCAAATTATTGGAGCCTATTGCCGATCAATTTCTGACCATTGAGCGTGGCAGTTTGGTGGCTTAAGCCGTATTTACTAGGTAGGAGGAGAACCTAAATGACATTTCGTGCAGCAGTAGTACAGATGAGTGCCGTGCCGTTTGATAAGGCTAAAAGCACCGATAAAGTGGTGTCACGTATTGAAGAAGCCGCCGCACAAGGGGCTAATCTGATCGTGTTTCCTGAAGCGACGTTATCGGGCTACCCCAAAGGGTTGGATTTCGGTGCGCGTGTAGGTGGCCGTCAACCGCGCGGTAAAGAAGAATACCTACGTTATTACAACGGAGCTATTGATGTACCCGGGCCAGAAACTGATCGCATTGGTGCGGCTGCAAAAGAAGCCAACGCTTATGTGGTGATTGGTGTGATGGAGCGCGAGCAGGGCACGATTTACTGCACCGCACTGCATTTTGGGCCAGATGGTGAGCTACTGGGTAAACACCGTAAATTGGTGCCTACTGCAATGGAACGCATCATTTGGGGTCAAGGTGATGGCTCTACCATGCCCGTGTACGACACCAGTTTGGGTGCAAAATTGGGTACCGTAATTTGCTGGGAAAACTACATGCCTTTGTTCCGTACCTACATGTACGCCAAAGGGGTGCAACTGTATTGCGCACCTACTGCCGATGATCGTGATGTATGGTTACCATCCATGCAACATATTGCGATTGAAGGGCGTTGCTTTGTGTTTAGTGCATGTCAGTACGCGACGCGTGGTGACTACCCTGAAGATTACGATGCCATCCAAGGTGATAGCGCGGATGCTGTGATTTTCCGTGGTGGTAGCGTTATCGTGAGCCCAACAGGTGAAATATTGGCAGGCCCTAACCACGATAGCGAATGTGTGTTGTATGCAGAAATTGATGTGGACGATACCATTCGTGGCAAGTTTGATCTGGATGTGGTGGGGCATTACTCCAGACCTGATGTGTTCCGTTTGTTGGTAGACGAACAGCCTAAAAACAATGTGATCAGCACCGAAGCAGTTGCGTATGACATGGAGTAATACGCTGTTGCTGCGAGTGTGAACACGTTAGTACGCAAAAAAAACCTCCCCACAAAGTGGGGAGGAAAGCTACCGTCAAGTAGTTAATCAAATCGTGTCACTGCTAGGAACTGCGGTTAGAACTGGATACGCACCATGCTTTCTGGTGTTTCTGCTTTTTTGCTGTTGCCGTCATTTTTGACCGATACATACAGCGCTTTTTCAGAAGGGATGTATTCCACGCTATTAGGGTGTGGGGTTAGCTCAATGGTTTGCAAAGGTTGGTAGGTTACGGTGTCAAAAATGCTGACCGAACCCTTACCTTCTTCTTCACGTACGCCACCACGGTTTGCCACAAACAAACGTTGAGAGGCTTCATCAAAGCGCAGACCAATAGGCACTTCGCCTGTAGGCATCACAGCTAAGGTCTCGCCGTTTTCAGCATTCAGCACAAACACCTGATGACCAGGGCTGCGTCGTGTGTACTCACGCTCTAAGTGCAGGTTGCGTGGGGCATCTCTATCAATGCCTTGGTCCACACCAAACAAGCGGTTTTGAGCTGGGTCGTACACCAAGTTCAGCAACTGATCGGCTTGTACTTCCCACACGTCGTCAATTTCTAGCGTTTGGCTATTTACCACCATGATCTGGCCTTGCATGTTTGCGACAAATACGCGGTTGTTGGCTTCGTCTACGGTGATGCCAGCAACGTTATAGCCAAAGCCTGGCATTACTTTTTCTAGCTCTAAGCTATCGGTGTTCACCACGAACAGCACGCTGTCAAAACCTAAGCCCAAGCCCGGTGCAAACAAGCGGTGGTTTTTCTTATCCACAACCAGTTCGCGTGTTTTGTATTGGTAGTCGTCGGTGACTTTAAAACGCTCCAACATTTTCAACAGGCCGTCTTTGCGCTCTTGACCGAAGTCAGCGGCAGCAATGGTGTCTTGGAAGTTGATTTTGTCTTGTATAGGAATGCGTTTCAGCACGGTGTTGGTGCTGGTGTCCACCACGGCGATGCTGCCGTTAAAACCTTGTGTAAGGTACAAGCGGTTGGCCGCATCATCCAAGGCAATCCCGAAGCTTTTTACCTCCATGGGGATCTCACCTTGAATCGCCAAGGTTTTAGGGTCTAGCACCAGAGTGCGCGACAAGGTTTCGTCTTGCCAGTTGGGGGACGACACGTACAGGCTAGCTTGGCTAGGGCTGTACACGATTTCCAGCACTTCTTTGGCAGTAGGTTGCTGCACAATCTGGGCTTCCGTTACGGGTTGGTAGGCAGGTTGCGGTGGGGTTTTAGCGTGCACATGCGTGGCTGATAAGCCTAGTACGATGGCGAGGTATAAACCACGAGCAAAGGGACGGGCAGTAAACGGTGTCATAGGGGTAGACTCAAAAAAGTTGGGATTACCACTGATAATCAACAGACAGATAGACGTTACGTGGTGCGCCGTAACGGGCACGGAAAATCACAAAGTTGTCGTAATAACGCTTGTTAAAGACGTTGTTCACGGTCAGTCTGGCGTTCCAGTGTGAGTTGATGCGGTAGTTAGCATGCAAGCCAACAACAGCATAACTGCTGTGTGTGGCATCCAGTGCTTTACCGTTTTTGGCGGTGTAAGCACGTCCAGCCGTCCACAGGTCACGTTTGCCAAACCAGTTAATCGTTGCACCTGCACTTAAACCTTGCAGTGCACCAGTGAAACTGTAGTTAGTACCCAGTCTGAAGGTGCGGCTTGGAATGTAGGTCATGATGCGTTCGCCTTTGCCATCTTTGGTGCTGGCGTAGCTGTATGAGGCAAACATGTTCCAGTTGTTGGTGAGCGCCCCACTTAGCTCGATCTCAAAGCCTTTGGTTTTGTTACCCGCGCCGGAAGACACATAAGGGCGGCTACCGTCAGGTAAGACGAAGTCGTCGGGTACTGAGGGGTCTAGTACTGCCAAGTTGTTTTGCTTGGTTTGGAAGGCCGATACCGAGAACTGCACTTTTTCATCCAGCAAACTCCCTTTTAAGCCCAACTCACGGTTCTCACCGGTAATGGGGTCTAGGTAGTTGTCATCTTTGTCTTTGTAGCCTTGCGGTTGGAACAGGCGTGTGTAGCTGGCGTAACCGGTTAGGTTAGGCAGAAAATCGTAGGTCACACCGAAGTACGGGGTGATTTCGTTTTTGTTGCGCAGCTCGCCGGATACGCCAGTGAAGTTACCCGAGGTGTTGTAGTTGTCGCGGTAGGTTTTGTAGTCCGACAACCGCATACCCAGAATCACGTTCAGGGGATCAATAATGTTTAAACGTGTGCCTGCAAAAAAGCCGTATTCACGTGTGTGGGTGCGTGTCCACGCGCCTGAGCGACTCACTACAGGCTCAGGCATAGCACCGTCCCAATCATAAATGTTTGGGATATACCAGTTATTGGTATCGCTGATGTTCATGGTGTATGAGGTGTCGCGTTTGCGTGTACCGTTAAACCCAAACATCAACTGGTGCTGGCGACCTAGCAACTCGAAAGGGCCGCTAGCAGACAGTTCTAAGTTGTCTTGTAGTCGGTAGCCTTCGGCCGCCAAGTTGGTACGAATACCTACGCCTGAGCCGTCAGGATTCACTACGGGGTTCACGCCTGCACCCCAACCCGTAATCACAGCATCGCCATCATCGCGTTGATGGCTATAGCTAATTTTGGCTGTCCAGTCGTTATCAAACTCGTGCTCAATAGAGATAAACGCATTTTGATGACGCTTGTTCCAGTACGTCCAATCTGGAGCGAGAGACATGGAGCGTGAGACATCAATACGCTCGCCGTTAGAGTCAAACAGGGGGATACCCATGTTCGACTCACCGTTAAGCTTTGAGTTTTGGAAGTCGTAGCCCGCTGTTAATAGCGTGCTGTCAGTGATGTCGAACTCTATGATTCCGGACAGCAGGTTGCTCTTGTTGTTTGTCCTATCAATAAAGGAATCCGCTGCTTTGTGCGAACCGATGACGCGCATACGCAAACGGCCATCTTCAGTCAGGGGGCCAGTCACATCAGCCGTGACGCGACGGTCTTTCCATGACCCAATATGCGTGTTTAAACGTGCGCCAAAAGTGGCTTGAGGACGTTTACGAATCAGGTTGATCAGAGCGGAAGGCTCACCGGTGGGTGACAGCAAACCAGTAGCACCACGTACTACTTCCACTCGGTCATACAAATCCATGTCTAAGGAAATGGGGTTAAACGCACCACGACCGGCCGAGCGATAGCTGCTTTGCATGCCATCTACTTGTACGTTGGTGATAGAAAAACCGCGTGACTGAAACTGGTATCCGCCCCCTGGGGATGCTGTAGCGGCAGTAATACCTGTGGTGAAATTCAGAACTTCATCGAAGTTGGTCAGCCCAAAGTCATCCATTTGTTGGCGTGTCATCACGCTGACGGATTGCGGCGTATGTTGGGTATCCATGTTCAGGCGGGTAGCGGTGTTGCTGGTGCCCGCCATGATGTATTCGCCTGTGCCTTCTGTGGTGGAGCTGGCAGAGCCTTGTACGCGTACAGGCGCCAATTGGTTAGGCGAGCCTTCTAGATTGCGGCTCAATGTCACACTATTGCCTTGCCATTCCACAATCAAACCAGTGCCTTGTATCAGGCGGTTTAGCGTTTCGTGGGGCGTGAAAGTACCTTCAACAGCAGGGGCCTGCAAGCCCGCAACCATTTCTGGAAGGTAGTAAATCTGTACATGGTTTTGCTGACCAAAGGCTAATAGGGCGGTGGTCAGGGGTTGCGCCGGAATACTGATATGGCGTGCCGATTGTTCTGCTGCACTCACGGGTTGTGCGACGGCACAACTGAGGCATAGCAGCGTGGCAAAAACCCATTTTTTAGATTGGTGTACCGAGGAGGGGGTCTGTTCAGACGTAAGTGGTGTGGCGTTGATGATGCTGTTCACGTTGCTCTACTCTATTGCTCCATGCGAGCCCGCGAGGCGGGCCTTCCCAGGCAGTGGGCGCTATGATGCAATCACTGCTTCTATTACAGAGAGTAGAATTAGCAATGAAACCCGTAATCATTCTCATTAATATATTGTAACTATTTGTATTTTTGAGGCGTGACGCGGCTTACGCGCTATTACGAGCCACGATCAGAATGCTGCCGTTAGCCTGACGTAGCACAGTCACAGGGATCAATGTTGGTAAACGTAGCAAGAAATCATCAATATGATTCAGCTCAAACACGCCACTGAGTCTGGATGCTTCGTACATAGGGGCATCCAAGAATATAGGCTGTGCACGGTACCGGTTTAGTTCGTGGATGATGTGGCGTAGTGGGGTGCGATCAAACACCACTTGATTGCGATGCCACGCAGCGACAGCAGTAGCATTGACCACTTCAATGTCGCTCCATGAGCCTTCAGCAGGAATACGCAATTGCTGGTTGGGGCGTAGCAGTGCACGCGAACGAGACCACCAGTTATTTGAGTGCAGCTCTAATTCACCGGCCAACACGGTAATGGCCGTTTGGTTATTGTCTTGGCGCACACTAAATTCAGAATTCAACGCGTGTATTTCAGCGTGGTTGGTGCGTACCAAGAAAGGCCGCTCTTGATCCATGCCTACTTTGAATAGAGCTTCACCTTGCTCTAGTAAGGCTAAGCGTTGCGAGGCCGAGAACATGACGCGCAGCATGGTTTCGGTATTCAACCATGCCGTGCTGCCGTCTAGCCATCGCAGTTCTTGGTGTTCTCCACGTGCTGTTTGATAACTTTCTTGGAACAGAATGGGTTCGTCTTGCCACAAGGCGCGCACGCCTAAACCCGTGACGGCTGCCGCAGCCATACCGCTGCCCCACCATAAAAATTGGCGTCTAGACGGATTAGGGGCTTTGGCGGGGGGCGAGGGCAACACCGCTTTGAACACGGCATCAGGTACGCGTTGGGTCAGTTGCCACACAGCGCACACATCGTCATACGCCTGTTTGTGTGCAGCGCTTTTCGCCAACCAATACTGAAATTGTTCTTCATCACCAGGCTGCATCAAGCCACCGTGGCGACGGGTGAACCAGTAGTTGGCAGCGTCGTCCGGATTAGCGGGTATAGGTAGTGAGTAAGGGTGTTCTCGTTTTGTCATCTTCTATGCGTGCTACTCGCGTAAACGTTGTTGAAGATGTCGCAGGGCAGCACTGAGGTATTTTTCCACACTACTGACTGAAAGTTGCATATGTTCTGCAATTTCTGGCACGGTCCAGCCTTCTAAGCGGTGCCATGCAAAAACTTGTTGTTGTTTGACGGGTAGCTCGGCCAGAGCGTGCTGTACGCGCTGGGTGAGCTCAGAGGCATAGGCATCTGTTTCTACATGGGACACCAGAGGGTGATCTTCTTCCTCTAGTTCATCCAGCGAGAGCAGGCTGACTTTTTGTCGTTGTATATGCTGGCGGTTCACGCCATTGATGGCGCTGCGAAATAAGTAGGCACGCATGTAGTCGACGGCAGAGTGTTCCATCTGAATCATGTTTACCGCTACATCCTGCACCGCGTCTTCGGCGTCAGGAGAGTGCGGGTGTTTTTTTGCCCACGAGCTAATAAGCTCTGTGTAGTGTGCCAGCCAGCCTTTATGCCGGGGGGAACGGCTTTTCATGCCACCGCCACAAATAGAAATGATTATCAATAACAACGTGGGATTATGCGGCAGAAATACGTTTAGGTACAAGTGTGTCGCGAGATGAAACCGCAATATGCAGCGTACTGGCATCGAAATGCGACAGATACGCCCTTGCCTGCAAAGCGTTGTGCGGATGAGAAGAGGCACAGCAGAAAACACAAAGGCGTGCTCATGATGAGGCACGCCTTTGTGAGGATGGCATCACCGTGTGGGATGCCAGTGCTGGGTACGCTTAGGCTTTCAGTGTCAAAGACACCGATGCTTCGCTAGTCAGCATCAAGAAAGTCAGAGTTTCGCGCAGGTACAAACGTACCACTTTGTCTGTATGGCTTTGGTAGCCGATGGACAGCTCTTGGCCTAGGTGCATTTCAAAGTCGCCACCACGGGTAGACAGTACGCAGCCACCGTTTAATGCGGGTGCCCAAATGATGTCGCCACTGATAATGCGCTTAATGTGTTCGATAACCGGGTAGCCGCCGTCGCTGGCTTCGGTCAGCGCGGTATAGGCATCAGCGCCCAACAGCACAGAGTAAGGGCCATCCACACCTTCTAAACGTAGTGTCTGCAACGCTTTACCAATGGCAGCAGGGTAGTCGGTGATGTCTTTAGGCAGAGCGATACCCGCGTTAGAGGAACCTTCGCGAATCCCTTGAATACCAGCCGCTTTATAACCATCAAAAATAGCTTGGTCTTCAGCAAAGGCAAGTTTTGTGGCGGCATCTTTAGCAGGTTGCCAGTCGGAGTCGTTAGAGCCGCGTTCTACGTTATCGATCTCGTCGCGTTGCAACTCGAAGGGTACGGTGAGCTCTACCAACGCTTTAACTTCACGCACTTTGGCGTTCACACCTTTGTGTGGGGAGGTTAGGTTCAACAAATGACCTGTACCCACGCCAGATTGCTCAACACCACTAGGGCCTTTTAAATCCACGACACGGCGAGCAGCAACAGAGCGCTTGAAGGTGCGCGCTATTTCTTCCTCGATTTGTTCCCAAGCGGCACTGGAAATAGGGGCTAATTCACGATGCAGGTTGTTCATATTACTGTCCTTTTAGAGAACCAATGTTCAGGGAGCCGTTGTGGGGGACAGCGGCAGGTGCGTCAGCAGCTGGGGGGGCTTCAGGTTGGCTGTCGGGTGTGCGTTCTTCCAGCTCTTCCATGAGTTCGGCAGAAGGTACAAAGAACAGGCCGCCGGTGACAGCGCGGCTGAAGTCCAGCAGGCGATCGTAGTTGCCTGGTGGGCGACCAATCACCATGTTTTCCAGCATTTGTTCTATAGGGTCAGGCTTGCGGGCATAGCCGATAAAGTAAGTACCAAACTCACCAGAGCCAGGTTTACCAAATGGCATGTTGTCGCGCAGAATTTTGATTTCGTTGCCGTTTTCGTCTTCCAACGTGGTCAACGAGCTGTGTGACGAGGTAGGTTTCACCGCATCATCTAGCTCAATATCAGAGAGCTTGGTGCGGCCAATAATGCGTTCTTGAGTTTCTACAGGCAGTTGGTTCCAGCCATCCATATCGTGTAGGTACTTTTGTATTAACACGTAGCTGCCGCCGGCGAAGTCAGGGTCATCATCACCAATCAGAGTGAAGTCAGCGGCTTCTTGGCCTGCTGGGTTTTCGGTGCCATCCACAAAACCTACCATGCTGCGCATGTCGAAATAACGGAAACCGTGTACTTCGTCTACCACTGTGATGGCATCGCCCAATTGATTCATGATTTGGGTAGCTAGCTCGAAGCACAGATCCATTTGTTCGGCACGGATGTGGAACAAAATGTCGCCTGGCGTAGCAGGTGCTTGACGATCGCCCGCGTGAAATTCGCGGAAAGGGTGCAGATCAGCAGGGCGGGGGTTGCCAAACAGACGATCCCAGCCGTTATCGCTGAAACCACAGACACAGGAAAGGTGGCCTGTAGAAACGCGGTGACCTACTGAACGTACCAAAGCCGCCAAGTTGCCGCATAAGGCGCGGATTTTGTCGTCTTGTTCAGAGCTAGGAGCCAGAGTGGCAACAATGTAGATAGCGCTGCGCGTAATGGGTGCTACCACAGCTTGTGGTTGTGGGTTTGTAGAGGACATGAGCTCCGACGCTGGTGTTGAAAAACTCTGTTGAATCTAAGACCCTGCCACGTGTACTAAACAGGGCCGCTGTCAATTCATTGTAGAGGAATTTACAGGGTGAATCCAACGCCTAACGTAGGGAGTTTGTGGCTGTTTGTATATGTTTAACGTTGTGTGCTTTTAGAGTTCTTGGCGACGTTTGAGTTCTAGGATGGCTTGCCCGCCAGACAAAATATCGGTTTGCACCGCAATACGCGCTGCTTGGCCGTCACGATTACGCATCGCGTCAATCAAGGCGTAGTGGCCATCAATCATGTCACGGCCGCCATCGCTATAGACCTCGGCAATCAGTGGCCCCATCTTGAGCCACAGTCTGCGCAAGATATCCAGCAGGATAGGCATATCGGCAATTTTGCAGTATTCAAAGTGAAAGCGTTGATTGAGCCCCGTTGCCGTAATGAGTTCGCCTTGTTTAATGGCATCTTCATTTTCAGTAATTAATTGTTCTAGGCGTTCTACATCGGCAGGCGTGGCTTTTTCTGCGGCTCGGGCGGCGGCCATACCTTCTAGTTCCAGCCGTATGTCACGGATCTCAAGGTACTCAGCCAGCGAGATCTGCTTCACTCTGATGTCTCGTGCGCTACGCATAATCAATGCCCCATCCTGCACCAAGCGCAAAATGGCATCACGTACAGGCGTAACGCTAGTACCCATTTCCTCGGCTAACTCACGAATGCGCAAACGCTCACCAGGTTTGAGCCTACCTTCTATTAAGGCAAGAGAAAGAATCAGGTACACCTGACTTCCCATGTTTTCGTGTTTGACCGTGCTGAAAGTGGGTGTAGTAGGGGCAGGAGGTGACATGGTCGCTAAAGAATAAAAAGCCAGCAGAAAGAAGCCACAGGATACCGCATCTACAGACTGCGGTTTTTCTTTGTTGATGCATCATAAAACATTTTAGACGTATTTTGCCGGGTTCAACCCCAATAGGGTTAACGATCATTAAGATTGAAAAAATTTATGATGTATCATGCATCAAAAATAATCATTTCTTTGTGTAGATGCTATGACCACTTTTGTGCCGTCCAAAAACTCGGCGATTGCTGTGACCAATGCATTGCTAACCACCTCGCCCCCGCATGTGAGCCACGATGAGGCCTTATGTGTGATGCGAAGCCATTTTGGTGGTGCGCAAGAGATCAAAGCTCTAAGCGGGGAGCGGGATAGAAACTTTATGGTGCGCAGCGACGCTGGCCGTTGTCTGACGCTGAAGTTCATCAACCATGCAGAAAGCACCGAAGAAATTGCTATGCAGGTGGCGGTACTCAAGCATTTTGCTGAGCATCATTTTGAGCGGGAAGTGCCCGTGCATATCCCGTCTAGCCTGACGTCGCAAGACTGGTTAGATATAGAGTTGTCTGACGGTGCGGTACGAGTGCGGGCTTACAGCTATTTAGACGGTTCACCTGGTAGCCAATTGAAAGCTGAGCCTGAGGTATGGCGTGACATAGGTCGGGCCACAGCACAACTCACCTGTGCGATGCAGCCCTTTACACATGTGGGCGCTCATCGACCATTTTTGTGGGATGTCACGCAGTTGCCATTGCTGAAACCTATGCTTTCGGTGATTGAGCAGCCTGCGCTACATGATGCCGTGCAACGATTTATGCAGCAGTTTGAGCAGCAGATACAACCGTTCTTACAGACCTTGCCACAGCAGGTCATTCATAACGATCTATCGCCCAGCAATATGTTGAGCTGTGCCGAAGGTAGACGGGTAGTAGGGGTGCTGGATTTTGGGGACATGGTGTACGCCCCGCGTATTGCTGAGTTGGCAGTCGCCGCATCGTACCAAATGAGCAGAGGGGAAAACCCGTTAGCGGTTTTGGATGCCGTGATGGCGGGGTATGGCGAAGTATTGGAGCTGACCGAGCAAGAGCGTACTGCCGTCATAGATTTAGTGATGGCGCGGTTGGTGCAGCGCATTGTGATTACGTCGTGGCGCGCCGCTCAGTTTCCTGCCAACAGCACCTATATCTTGCGCAGTAGGTCAGAGGCCGAAGCATTGTTCAAACAGTTAATGACGTTCTGGGAGCCCTCCCGAACAGGAGCAGAGCAGCAATGACAACGAATACATCTTTATTGGAAAGACGAAAAGTCTTAGGTACTGCCTACCGGTTGTTCTATGAACAGCCCGTGCATTTGGTGCGAGGTGAAGGCGTATGGTTGGAAGATATAGATGGCAAACGCTATCTAGATATGTACAACAACGTGCCAGTAGTGGGTCATGCTAATCCCGCAGTTGTACAGGCCATGACTCAGCAGGCCAGTATTTTGAATACCCATACGCGTTACTTGCATGAAAACGTGGTGGCGTATGCCGAGCAACTGCTTGCACTATTTCCCAAAGAGTTGAACCGTGCTGTCTTTACGTGCACAGGCAGTGAAGCCAACGACTTGGCACTGCGTATTGCCCACGAAGTGACAGGCAGACGCGGGGTGATCGTGACACAAAATGCCTATCACGGCGTGACCAGTTTATTGGCCGATATGTCGCCCTCGCTACGACCTGTGGCCGAGCATGTGGAGGTTGTACCAGCACCCACCAGTTTGCAGGGCAGTGCAACTGAAATTGCCAGTGAATTTGCTGCAGTGGTGGATGCGGCTGCGCAGCGTCTGGCAGCTAAAGGTGTGCCGGTGTGTGCACTCATGGTGGACACCGTTTTTGCCAGTGATGGGCTGTATCTACCCAGCCAAGGTGTATTGGCCGCAGCAGCAAAAGTCGTGCGTCAGCACGGCGGTTTATTTATTGCAGATGAGGTGCAGGGTGGCTTTGCCCGAGTGGGCGGCCAGTGGTGGGCTTTTCAGCAAGACGATGTGATTCCCGACATGGTGACTTTGGGTAAGCCTATGGGCAATGGGCATCCTATAGGCGCCGTCGTCGTGAGAGAGCAGTGGTTGCACGATTTCGGCACGCGTTGTCGCTACTTCAACACCTTTGGGGGCAACACCGTATCGGCAGCCGTAGGGTTGGCTGTGCTGCACGAGCTGCATAAATTAAATGCCACCCAGCATGTGCAGCAAGTAGGCAATGACTTAGGCCAACACTTGCATGCACTGACCACTCATGAACTGGTGCAGGCCGTGCGAGGCTCTGGCTTGTATTGGTCTATTGCTTTGCAGGGGAACGACACACATACCGCTTCAGAATTGGCGGTGCTGCTGGTCAATGGGTTACGCCAAGAAGGCATCTTAATAGGTACGTGTGGGCAGAAAAATGACGCACTGAAAATACGACCGCCTTTGGTATTTGCCAAGGAGCACGTCAGCCTATTTATGGAGGTATTGCAGCAGCAATTGCAGCAGATCAATGCGGTGAACTAGCTTTGAAAACGGGGGATACATCCCGTGGAAAACGCACTGTTTATAAGGCAGGCGTCCCTATACAACGATAAGGAGCAGACAATGAAGAGCACAATGACATGGTGGCAAAGCGCATTAGGGTGTGCCGCATTGGCAGTAGCAAGCCATAGCGTGGCGCAAACGGCAGGCGGTTCTATAAACGTGATTCTGAATCCAGAACCGCCTTCTCTGATTTACGCGCTGAATCAACAAACCCCTACGCAGATCGCCGCAGGGAAAATCTACGAAGGATTGCTTACCTACGATTTTGAACTGAACCCGCAACCTGGCCTAGCTAAATCGTGGGAAATTAGTCCAGATGGTTTGACTTATACCTTTCACTTGCAAGAAGGGGTGACGTGGCACGATGGTCAGCCGTTTACCTCTGAAGATGTGCGTTTCTCATTGCAAGATATGTTGGCCGATACTCACTCACGAGCACGGGCGAATCTGTCTCGCGTAGAGCGTATAGAGCTTCCTGATGAGCATACGGTAGTCATCACGTTGAAAGAGCCGTTTGCACCGTTCATCAATACGCTAGAAGTGTCTAGCGCCCCCATGATGCCTGCGCATTTGTACAAAGGCACAGACTATCGCAACAACCCTGCGAACCAAACGCCTATTGGTACAGGGCCGTTTAAATTTAAAGAGTGGCAGCGTGGTCGTTATGTGCAAGTGGTTCGTAATGATCAGTATTGGCAGGAAGGTTTGCCGTATCTGGATAGCATTTATTTTCAGGTGATTCCTGATGCCGCATCACGGTTGTTGGCGTTGGAAAATGGTTCAGTGCAAGTAGCCAGTTTTGGGGATATTGATTTTGCCTTTTTGCCCCAGTTGCAAGGTAATCCAGACCTGGCTATTACCCACAAGGGCTATGAGTTTGCAGGCCCTCAAGCCTTTATAGAGCTGAATCACCGCGATGGCCCATTGGCCGACAAACGATTCCGTCAGGCTATGCAATACGCCATTGATAAAGACTTTATCGCCAAGCGTATTTTCTTTGGTGCCGCACGACCTGCCACAGGGCCAATTTCTTCAGTCACTAAGTATCACGACAACGATGCGACTGGTTATGAATTTAATCCAGATAAAGCCATCGCTTTGCTGGATGAAATGGGGTTAAAACCTGATGCAGACGGTAAGCGTGCCACGGTGAAACTGTTAGGGCTGCCCTACGGTGATACGTGGAATAAGGTGTCTGAGTACATCAAAAACTCGCTCTCTAAAGTGGGGGTAGAGGTGGTGTTAGAAAGTACCGATGCGGGGAACTGGGCACGACGTTATGCCGACTGGGACTTCGAGATGGTCGTGGTGTACTTGTATCAGTACTCGGATCCGGCCTTGGGCGTAGACCGTACCTACTTGAGTAACAACATTCGTCAGGGTATTTATGGCAGCAATGCATCGGGCTACGAGAACCCTGAAGTGGATAGATTGTTTGCCGCCGCAGCGGTAGAAAACGATCAGGCCAAACGCAAGGCGCTCTACGAGCAAGCCAACGCGCTGTTGCTGGAGGACTCGCCTGCTATTTGGCTGGTAGAGCTGTCATTCCCCACCATTACCAATAGCAAAGTGAAAAACGTCACCACCTCCGCGATTGGAGTGGCTGAGAACTTTGCGACCACCTATCTGGAACCGTAACAGGAGCACTACATGAGGTATGTGTTGGCAGCCATTCCTGTTCTGCTGAAATCCTTGACGGTGTTGGTAGCAGTACTGGTGATTAACTTCACGTTGGTACGTATGGCCCCAGGCGACCCAGTCAGTGTTCTGGCTGGGGAGGCTGGTGCCTCGGATCAACAGTTTTTGGATCAACTGCGCAAGGAGTTCAACTTAGACCAACCGGTGATTGTGCAATTGGGTAGCTACTTGAAGTCCATGGCAAGTTTTGATTTGGGCTTCAGTTATAGGCAGCAACAACCTGTGTGGGATTTGATTGCAGACAGGTTGCCTGCCACCTTGATTTTGGCATTACCGGCCTTTGCATTGTCGTTGATATTAGGTGTGCTGTTAGGCGTATTAGCCAGCCGCTATAGAGGCACATGGAAAGACTCAGCAATTACCGCCGCTTCTTTGGCGTTTTATGCCACACCCATCTTCTGGGTAGGGCTAATGCTGGTGCTGATCTTCTCGGTGTATGTGCCGTGGTTCCCGCCGTTTGGCTTTGAAAAAATGGGGTCTACCTTAACCGGTGTATCGCGCTGGCTAGATATTGCCCATCATGCGTTCTTACCCATCGTGACGTTAGGTGCTTTTAACGTTGCGCTCTATACCCGTATGACGCGCGCTTCTATGAACGAAGTGCAAATGGCGGACTACGTCAAAACAGCATGGGCAAAGGGCTTGTCATCGTCTCGCGTCGTCTGGGTACACCAGTTGCGTAATGCGGTGTTGCCAGTGATTACGTTGGCGGGTTTGCAAGCAGGTCAGCTCATCGGTGGTTCGGTGCTGGTAGAGACCGTATTTGCGTGGCCTGGCGTAGGGAGATTGGCATTTGATGCATTGATGCAGCGTGATTATCAGATCTTGCTAGGGGTGTTCTTTTGTACCTCTGTCGTGGTGGTAGTGCTGAATTTGCTGACAGATTTGCTGTATGTCGTGGTTGATCCACGTATGCGAGGTGCCTGATGCGTGGATTATGTAAGCGTTTTACAAAAAACAGCGGGGCGGTAGCAGGGTTAGTTGTCTTGGCACTGGTGATTCTAGTGGCGCTGTTTGCACCATGGTTATTCCCTGGTAATCCGTGGGATGCGGATGCTGCTCCTTTTCTAAAACCGTTTGAAGAGCCGGGCCATTGGTTGGGTACGGACTCTATGGGGCGCGATATTGCCTCTGGTATTGCCCACGGTGCTCGTGCCTCATTGTTGGTGGGGTGTGCAGCAACGTTAGTGGCCGTATCCATAGGGTTGTTGGTAGGTGTGCCAGCAGGTTTTTTTGGTGGGCGTATGGATGAAGCGTTGATGCGCCTGACGGAGATTTTTCAAACCATACCTAGTTTCTTTCTAGCGATCTTGTTCGTCGCTATCTTCCAGCCATCGCTGTGGTCGGTGGTCGCTGCCGTGGGGTTAGTGAGTTGGCCACCTATTGCACGATTAGTGCGCGCTGAATTCATGCGATTGAAGTCTAGTGAATTCGTAGAAGCAGCATTGGTGCAAGGGCTCACCAAACTACGCATTGTGTTGGTGGAAATTTTGCCTAATTGCTTGTCACCGTTGATTGTGATGGCGTCGCTCATGGTGGCTAATGCCATCTTGCTAGAAAGTGCATTGAGCTTTCTAGGCTTGGGTGATCCTAACCTGATGAGCTGGGGTTACATGGTGGGGGCATCCCGTTCCTTGCTGCGCTTAGCGTGGTGGATGTGTTTATTCCCCGGTTTGGCAATTTTCATGACAGTGCTGGCGGTGAACCTAGTAGGTGAAGGGCTGAATGACGCCTTGAACCCCAAACTGCATCGTAAGGAAGGATGATGAGCGCAGAACTGATTATTGAAAACATCCGTATTGCCTTACCTAAAGGGGGCGATAGAGCCTTCGCAGTGGAAGATGTATCGCTACGCGTGCGTCCAGGTGAAGTGGTGTGTGTAGTGGGAGAATCAGGCTCAGGAAAATCCACGCTAGCACATGCGGTGTTGGGGTTATTACCGCGCGGGCTGTCAGTCACGCAAGGCGACATACAGCTGGGTGATCAACCTTTGCTAGGGCAGTCGCTGGCCGTGCTTCGGAAAATACGGGGTTGCCGTATTTCGATGATTTTCCAAGAACCACTGAGTGCGTTGAATCCGTTGATGCGCTGTGGTGAGCAGGTGCTAGAAACACTGCGTGAGCATACGCACATGTCGTCCGAGCAAATGCAGGCTAGGGTGGCCGAGCTATTACAGTCGGTAGGGCTAACTGATCATGCCCGTGTGGCGGGTTCGTACCCATTCCAGCTCTCTGGTGGGCAACGCCAGCGTGTGATGATTGCGATGGCCTTGGCGCTAGAGCCAGAAATTCTCATTGCGGATGAGCCTACTACCGCGTTGGATGTGACCACTCAAGCGCAGATTCTACGCGTGCTGATAGAAATACAGCAGCGTAAAGGATTGGGCGTACTGTTCATCACGCACGACTTTGGTGTAGTGTCGGAAATAGCTGATCGTGTTGTGGTGATGAAAGGCGGGCGCATTGTGGAGCAAGGCGATGCTGCTCAGGTATTGAGTCACCCACAAGAGGCTTATACACAGGCATTGTTAGATGCGGTGCCTTCTTCGGTTCCCCCGGAACTGCCTGACACGGCTTTGGCAGCAGACACCTTGTTGAAAGTAGAAGGTCTGCGAAAAACCTATATCAAACGAGGTAGTTTATTTAAACCAGAACAGCACTTTCAAGCGGTGAAAGGCGTGAGCTTCACCATACGTAAGGGAGAAACGGTAGGGCTGGTAGGCGAGTCAGGGTCGGGAAAATCTACCATTGGCCGTATTTTGGCAGGGTTGATCCCTGCTGATGCGGGCCATGCCGACATGCAAGGGGTAGATTTACTTAAGGCGCAGGCGTTTGAAGATAAGAGTTTGCGCCGACGAGTACAGATGATTTTCCAAGACCCGTATAGCTCGTTGAACCCCCGTCATCGTGTTTCATCCATTTTGACAGCGGGCATGATGGCGCAAGGTATTT
The DNA here is from genome assembly GCF_050487225.1 of Paenalcaligenes sp. Me131. NCBI lineage: Bacteria > Pseudomonadati > Pseudomonadota > Betaproteobacteria > Burkholderiales > Alcaligenaceae > Paenalcaligenes > Paenalcaligenes sp. Me131. The sequence goes on along the minus strand of NZ_JBKQGY010000002.1, from coordinate 401,600 downwards.
CACGAGACAAGGCGCTGGCGCGTGCTAAAGAGCTATTGCGTATTGTGCGTTTGGATGAGGCAGCACTAGAACGCTTTCCACATGAGTTCTCGGGTGGGCAACGCCAGCGTTTGGGGTTTGCACGAGCGATTGCGGTGAATCCAGAACTCATTATTGCCGATGAGCCGGTATCAGCGCTGGATGTGTCGGTACAAGAACAAGTGTTGAAGCTGCTTAATGAGCTGAAAACCGAGCTGTCTTTATCCATGCTGTTCATTACTCATGACCTGCGAGTGGCGGCGCAGTTGTGTGAGCGCATTATTGTTTTGCAGCACGGAGAGATCGTAGAACAAGGCGATGCCATAGAGGTATTGCAGTCACCTCAACATCCTTACACGCGGGCATTGATTGATGCCATGCCGGGTAGGGATTGGAAATAAACGTTTGGATGGATCTACACAATGAAAGCTTATATATCGCCTTTTCATGATCACCATTGGACAGGTAACGCGTTAGTGCGAGGCAGACTGCAGCCACACCACGATGCACAGGGGCGTGGCGCCCAAGTTGAGGCTGCCTTGCAGGATTTGCAACTGCAATGCGTGTATGTGTCGCCCGGTAGCGTGATGATGCCGGAGCTACATCAGGTGCACGCAGAAGATTATCTGCATTATTTACAAACGGCTGCAGCAGAGTGGAGCCAACGAGCGGATGCCTCGTTTGAGGTGCGGCCTAATATTTGGCCTAACCGTTACTTCCCAGAAATGAAAGGTAGTTTGCCTGTGGCTAAAGCCGGTTATTACTTAGGCGATGGTGCCTCACCAGTAGTGGCAGATACGTGGAAGCATGTGCACTCTGGAGCAGAAACGGCAGTCAGTGGGGCGCAGGCTATGTTGGATGGTGAGCGCGAGGTGTATGTGTTGTCGCGTCCTAGTGGTCACCATGCCATGCGTGATATGGCTATGGGCGGCTCATTTATTGCGAATGCGGCTTTGGCTGTAGAGCGCTTACGTTCACGATTTGCTCGCGTGGCTGTCTTAGACATAGATGTGCACCACGGCAATGGCACCCAGCAGTTGTTCTACGACCGAGACGATGTACTGACGATTTCCATACACGGCGATCCAGACGTGATCTTTCCGTTTATCTGCGGCTATGCTGATGAAGTCGGTGTGGGGGCCGGTGAGGGGTTCAACCTGAATATTCCTATCGCCGCTGGTAGTGAAATTGCGCAATATAGGCCGCAGTTTGAACGTGCTTTACAGCGTATTGCTGACTTCCATCCTGAGGCATTAATTATCGCAGCAGGTTATGACACCTTCAGGGGTGATCCGTTTGGCAATCTCTGTTTAGATACGGTGGATTACTCTGTGCTGGGAGCGAGCTTGGCGCAATTGAATCTACCCACACTTTTTATTCAAGAGGGTGGCTATGTGATTGATGCACTGCGAGCCAATACCCGGTCGTTGTTGTCGGGCTTCTTGGATAAACGACCATGAACCAGCACACAAAAAAACGGGTGGCGTTGGTCAGTGGTGGCTCCCGCGGGCTAGGAAAAGCTATCGCCCTAGAGTTGTTGCACGCGGGCTGGTGTGTGAGTGTGGGCTCCAGAAGTCAGCCAGACTTAGGCGACTGGGGGGATGCATTGCATTGGAGCCCTTACGATGCGCGAGACCCTGAAAGTGAACAGGCATGGGTAGCGTCAGCGGCGGCACAATTAGGTGGTATTGATGCGGTGGTGCATAACGCAGGCATCTTGAGTAGTACGTCAGTGATTGATGCGACTGAGGCTGAGGTAGATGATCTACTCATGGTGAATGTGAAATCACCACGTCGGATCACACAATACGCATGGCCTTACCTGAAACAATCCGATCAGGCGCGCGTTGTTGTCGTGGCGTCACTAGCGGGTAAGCGGGTACGCACAGCAGAAGCATCTTTATATGCCTTGAGTAAGGCGGCTGCGCTCAGTCTGACACATGGTATACGGCATTGTGGTGAGAAAGAGGGCATACGAGCAACCGCCATATGCCCAGGGTTCATTGCAACGGATATGGCGGAGCATGTGCCGGCTGATATTCAGGCCAAAATCACACGCCCTGAGGATGTGGCAACAGTAGTGCAAACGGTACTCTCATTACCGTTCACCGCCAGCATTGCCGAAATCCCCATTAATTGGCAGGTGGAGTCAGAGTACTAAACAGCAGGCGGTAATCTATGCTGTATTCCGGTAAGCAGTAGGTCTAAACCAGTGATAAAGCGCGTATCGAAATCATCCGAGAAGATGGTTTCACGTGCGGCCCAATTATGTGGGTATTTATCGTGAGACAGGGCCATAAACTCTTGTTTTCTAGCGGTTAAGTCTAGGGTTCCGTTTGGTCCTACGGCTTGTTCTTCCATGACTAGGCCTAATACGTAATAGGTCACGCTGAAGCTGGAGGTGGCTGCTAACTCGGCGTCAGCGCCTGCTTTCATCAGGGCGGCTATCATAGCTTCGCTCGTACGCAGCACGTTGTCGGTGACGACATAAGTCCCTGCAAATACACGAGCACCATCACGGTATTGCAACAAGGCGTGGCGCAGTTCAGCAGCAATGTGCTGTACCTGTGTTTGCCAAGGTTGTGCCTCATCCATATTGCAGGCTACTTCTGCCACTAGTGCATCAGCCATGCCATCAATCAACGCTTGTTTGTTTTGAAAGTGCCAATACAGCGAGGGGGCTTGTATATGTAGTGCTTGGGCCAGTTTGCGCATGGTGAGCCCTTCTAACCCCTCTTGGTTGAGCAGTTGTAGAGCAGTTTGAATGACTAGCTCTCGCTGAATTTTTGGTGCTTTCATACGACGCCTCAGTACTTGCATGGGTTTCAATCTAACGGTGTTAGTGTATCATGGATAAAAAACTAACACCGTTAGGTTGGGTATGAAAATAGTAATCCTTTATATCGTCTTGATTGGCGTATTAACAGGGTGTGCCAACATGAATGGCATAGACCAAACAGAACGTGCGCCGTTGCTAACAGCGGCACAAGTAGGGGCGCAGAAGCAGAATATTGCGTGGCCGATAGAGCGTTGGTGGCAACGTTATCAAGATGAGGAATTAACGCAACTTATAGAGCAGGCGTTAGCGTCCAGTCCAGACGTCCGAGTAACGCAAGCGCGTTTAGCTCAAGCAATGGCCTGGGTAGATCAGCGTGAGGCAATGCAAGGCCCTGAGTTGGATGCGCAGTTCACGGCGCAACGTAAACGTTACGCCGAGCAATACGACGCCGGAGCACCTTTGGCCGGACATTATGGCTCTACCTTATTAGTAGGAACTGAGCTGCGGTATACCTTCGACTTTTGGGGTGAGCAGCGTGCTGCGTTGCAGGCGGCTCTTGGTGAGGCTGCTGCGCGTAGTGCAGAGGTACAAGAGGCCAGATTAGTGTTAAGTAGCCGACTTGCTGCGAATTGGTTTGAGCTAGGACGATTATTAGCAGCCAAGCGATTGATGCAAGAAGCACTAGCCGTACGCGTACATACGTTGAATCTAGTAGAAAAACGAGTCAGAGCTGGATTGGATACGGAAACCGAGCTGAAACAAGCGCAAGGGGATCTGCCTGCTACAGAACGCAATATTGCGAAGTTAGAGGCTCAAATACGTCTACAGCGTAATGCGTTAACCGCATTGGCGGGCTTACCTGTAGGTGCCTTGGGCGATGCGGCCCCTCAATCGTTATATGCACCAGCGCAAATTTTGCCTGCAATGGTCCCTGCGGAGCTGCTAGGGCGTAGACCTGATGTGGTGGCATCACGTTGGCGAGTAGAAGCAGCAGCACACGATGTGGAGGTCGCTAAAGCTGAGTTTTATCCCAATATTAGTTTGCGTGCTTTTTTTGGATTCGCGAAGCAAAGCACTTCAGTAGGCCTATCAGATTGGTTACACGCTGGCAGTCGTATGTATGGCATAGAGCCAGCGTTTAGTTTGCCCATATTTGACGCTGGTAGATTACGCGCTCGTTTACGAACCCGCCAAGCAGAGTTGGATGAGGCGGTAGAGCTATACAACCACACCTTGTTATCGGCAGTGCATGAGGTGGCTGAGCAGATGATTTCACTGGAGGCTTTAGTGCCGCAACGTGAAGCTCAGACGCAGACCTTAGCAGCCAGACAAGCCGCATATGAGGTGGCAACACGGCAATATCAAAGTGGCCTGACTGATTATCTGAATGTACTAAGCGCCCAAGATGCCCTGCTTTATGAAAAGCAGCAGCAACTGGATATTGCCGTGCAAGCACAAAGCCTGAGTGTGGCTCTGATTCGAGCGTTGGGTGGTGGTTTTGATGGCGCTGATATAGAGACTAATTTTGTAGGAATGTAGCAATGAGTACGGTAGAAAACAGCACACAGAAAAAAGCGTGGTTATTACGCGTAGCGCCGTGGTTGGGGTGTTTGGCTATAGTGATACTCGTGGTTTTAGCGACGACACAATGGCATAGTTGGACGAGCAACCGCACCATACAAACTACTCAAAACGCATTTGTAAAATCCGATTTTGCGGTGCTTAGTGCCAATGTGTCGGGTTATATCACGGCATTGCCGGTGGATGATTTTAAAAGGGTGAAAGCTGGCGATGTCATTGCTCAAATAGATGATAGCGACTACCAACTGAATGTTGCGGCCGCTCAAGCACGCTACGATAAAGCTAACGCGAGCCTTGCTAATTTAGATACAGAAATAGCTCAGCAACAGGCAGTGGTACATGAAGCGCGCGCTAATGTTGAGGCGGCAGAAGTACGTGTACGCCAGCACCGCACTAACCCGGCAAGGCAAGCGCAGTTGGTGCGTGAAGGAGCATTATCCAGGCAACAATACGAAAGTGCGCAGGCAGAACTTGAGTACGCCAGTAGTACGCGTGATGCCATGTTGGCCAAGGTTGATTTAGCGATGAAGTCGCTAGATGTGCTAGAGGGACAACGTCGATTACGCCAGGCAGAGTTAGCCGCAGCGCAGGCTTCTTTGGGGGTGGCCCATCGTGATATGTCATATACCCAAATTGTGGCGCCTTTTGATGGGGTACTGAATAAGCGACAGGTGCAGCAGGGCAGTTTGGTGGCAAAAGGTACGCATATTGTGTCTATTGTGCCTAGTGTGCAGCCACATATAGTCGCTAACTATAAAGAAACACAACTGGCCCGAGTTCAACCGGGGCAGCGAGTTAGCGTGTCGGTAGATGGCTTACCTGGGCAGTTGTTGCAAGGCAGAGTGAGTGATATTGCGCCGATGAGTGGTGCAGAGTCGGCCTTGTTACCAGCGGATAATGCTTCGGGCAATTTCACTAAAGTGGTGCAGCGCATTCCGGTGCGTATTGATCTGGAGCCTGAGCAAGAGGCGGTGCAGCAGTTACGCTCAGGTATGTCAGTAACGGTCAGTATTGATACGAGTAGTGAGCTGTTGTCGTCTACTCAAACGGCACACTATGTTGTGAAGCCTGACGAGGTATAACCATGAGGGGGCTTACTAAACTCTTTGCCAATGCCACACAGTCGCGTCCATTGTTGACGGTGGTTGCGATTTTTCTCGGTGCGGTTTTGACGACGGTACAAGGTAGGTTGTTTTCGTCCGCATTGCCTGATTTGCGTGGGCAGTTTGGATTGGACGTGCTAGAGGCAGCGTGGTTGGGCACGGCATTAAATGGGGCACAGCTCATCTCTATGCCGTTAGCTCCGTGGTTTGCAACGGTGGTAGGCGCGACAAGAGTGGTGGTGATACCCAGTGTGATACTTGGTGTCGCGGCTGTTAGCGTCCCGCTTTTTATGCATCACTACCCCATGTTGTTAGGGCTGCATGCTGTGATAGGGCTGTGCTTAGGAGTGTATTTGCCGCTGACTATTTCACTTGCATTGCGCAGCGTACAACCCCGGTTTTGGTTAATTGTGATGGCGGCTTACAGCTTACGCGTGTCCACCGGCATGGATGGCGGCATGGGGGTTTCTGCTTTCTTAGTAGAAGAGATCAGTTGGCATTGGGTGTACTGGGCTGCAGCGATAATGGCCCCCATGATTGCCTGGTTGGCATGGAAAGCCATGCCGTTAACGCCTGTGGATAAAGAAGGTTTGCGTCAGGCGGATTGGGCAGGAATGGCATTACTGTGCCTTGGTTTAGTCATGGTGTTTGTGGGGATGGAGTCAGCAGAGCGCTTAGGCTGGTGGGATTCTGGTTTGGTGGTCTCAACCATTGCAGGTGGTGCGTTGCTGTTTGGTTCAGCGGTGATTAGGGCTGTGGTCAAGAAAAACGCGTTTGGTCATTTGCTGGCCTTTGGTAATCGCAATATCTGCCTCTGCATGCTGCTGGCCTGCTTGTTTGGGATAGTAATGACACCCACCTCTTTGCTGGTTCCTAGTTTTTTGACACAGATGGGGGGCTTAAAACCCATGCAAACCAGTACGGCGACATGGATAGCCTTTCTGGCCTATTTCGCCTCTACGCCCTTTACCGTGTATCTGGCTAGACGTGTAGAACCAAGGCTGATGATTGTCAGTGGGTTGATCATCATTGCGGCTACGGCGTGGTTGGGGACTCATATCAGCCATGATTGGCGAGTGGATCAGTTCGTGAGCACATTGATTTTGCAATCACTAGGCGAAAACGTGATGCTAGTGGGTTTAATCGCCGCTTTTGTGACTAACCTGAACCCGGTGCATGGGGTGGCGTTAGGGGTTTATGTGCCAATAGCAAGGGTTATGACTCCTGTGGTGTCTGGCACCATTATGACAACATGGCTGCGTATGACGGGTGACAGCAGTTACACGGCTTTGCGCAGTGCTGTGCAAAATGGAGATCCGATTGTGATGGAGCGTGCTACGGCGGGAGTGTCACACATAGCCAGTGTTATAACGCGAGAGTCGCATGTGTTGGCCCATATTGCTGGTTATAACTTTGTGTTTTGGACGAGCATAGTCGCGTTGTTGTTGGCGGTGTTTTTACGCTCATCACCACCAAATCCTATCGCTCCGCCTTTTGCGGTAGCCGCAAAATAGTGAGGGAAAGTGGTCTGTAGGAGCCTCCTATGCATGAGGTTGTGCCTACAGACCATGCCGTTAAAACGTCCCCGGATACGCACCACCATCAATCAGTAGATTTTGCCCCGTGATGTAGCCGCCGTAGTGGCTACATAAAAAGGCGCAGTATGCCCCGAACTCTTCTGGTGTACCAAAGCGAGCAGCGGGAATAGATTGGCGTCTGGCTTGGGTCACACTTTCTAAGCTGCCTTGTGTTTGGCTTACAATTTGCAGGTTTTTTTGCAGTCTGGCGGTATCAAAAGCACCCGGTAGCAAATTGTTCACGGTGACGTTGTTGCCCGCTAAACGCTGTTGTCTGGCGACGCCCGCAACAAACCCTGTTAACCCGCTGCGTGCTCCGTTGGATAAGCCCAAAATATCAATGGGGGCTTTAACCGCGCCAGAGGTAATGTTCACCACACGACCAAAGCCGCGTTCAGCCATGCCATCCACCACAGCTTTCATCAGCGCGATGGGGGTGAGCATGTTGGCATCTAAGGCTTTAAGCCAGTCGTTGCGATCCCAGTCGCGGAAATCCCCAGGGGGCGGGCCACCAGCGTTATTCACCAAAATATCCACCTGTGGTGCGGCGGCAAGCAAGGCGGCTTGAACGGGCTCTTGTGATACATCACCGACAACAGTACGCACTTCTACAGCGGGAAAGCGGGTGCGTAGTTCAGTGGCGGTGTGTTCTAGGGTGTCAGCCGTACGGGCATTAATCACCAGATTCACGCCTTCGTTTGCCAGCGCCTCGGCGCAGCCTTTGCCCAAACCTTGGCTGGCAGCGCAGACAATGGCCCAGCGTCCGGAAATACCTAAATTCATGTGTGGTCTCCTTAAGTAAAAAGTCGTTCTATCAGGCCGTTTGATGCTGTGTAGCGACGGCCTGATGTCGTTATAGGGGTTACAGTGCAGCGACTTCCGCGAGTGTAGGGTAGTCGGTGAGACCAGTTGCATCGCCCCCAAAAAATGATTCACGCTTAGGCTCGTTTAGGGGAGCGCCAAGGCGCAAACGTTCGGGCAAATCAGGGTTGGCGATAAATGAGCGACCAAAGCCAATTAAGTCAGCCCAGCCTTGTTCTAATGCTGCATTGGCGCGTTCAGCGGTGTAGTTGCCGGCATAGATAAAGCAACCTTTGTAGGCGTCACGTAGGCGCTGTTTGAACTCTACAGGCATGTACGGCGCGTCTTCCCAATCGGCTTCGGCTATGTGTATGTAGCCCACGCCTATTTGGTCTAGTAGTGCAGCGGCAGCCACGTAGGTGGTTTCTGGGTCGGCATCGGAACACCCATTTAAGGTGGTCAAGGGTGCTAAGCGTATACCTACGCGATTAGCATCGCCCACCGCATCTACCAAAGTTTGGCTGACCTCTTTTAGAAAGCGCAGGCGGTTTTCTAATGAGCCACCATATTCATCGGTACGCATATTGGCGTTGGAATCAATAAATTGATTCACCAAATAACCGTTGGCAGCGTGCAGTTCCACACCATCAAAACCCGCTGCCATCGCATTGCGGGCTGCCTGATGGTATTGCCCTACGATGTCGTGAATTTCTTCAGCGCTTAAGGCGCGCGGTGCAGAGGCTTGAGCAAAACCCGGGGAACCATCGGCTTCTACGATGTAAACATTGACGCCAGTGGCTTGCAGCGTAGAGGACGACACAGCTTGTTGGCCACCCAATAAACTGCTGTGGCTTAAACGGCCTACGTGCCAAAGCTGTGCAAAGATGCGTCCGCCTGCGGCATGAACGGCATCGGTAACTTTGCGCCAGCCTGCAATTTGCTCATTGGTCACAATGCCCGGTGTCCAAGCATAGCCTTTGCCTAGCGGGGCAATCCATGTGCCCTCACTCACAATCAAGCCGGCACTAGCACGTTGCGCATAGTAAGTGGCCATCAGGTCGTTAGGCACATCGCCCGGCTGGCTTGAGCGAGACCGTGTCATAGGTGGCATGACAATACGGTTAGGTAGCGACAAATCACCCAACGAGTAGGGGGTGAATAGTGGAGCGGTTACAGCAGTCATAACAAAACATCCAGTGTGTGGTGTGAGAGTGTGATTAGTCCCATTCGGGGGCTAAGCTTTTAGGGCTCACTTCACGACCATTGCGTTCTAAAGTGGCAATACGTGCCATATCTTCAGCATCCAAAGCCAGCTCTTTAGCTAGCAGGTTGCTGCATAGGTTTTCGCGTTTGGTAGATGACGGGATCACGGCATAGCCCAGTTGCAAGGCCCATGCCAGAGCCACTTGGGCAACAGTAGCGCGGTGTTTGTTGGCGATTTCTGCCAATACGGGGTCTGTCAGCACTTTGCCGTAGGCTAACGTCATGTATGAGGTCACCGTAATGCCTTGCTCTTTCAAAAAGGCTGTCAGCGTTCGGTTTTGCAAATAGGGGCTAAGCTCGATTTGGTTGGTTGCGATTTGACCTTTACCTACTACGTCTATGGCCTGTTGGGTCAGTGCAATATTGAAGTTCGAGATACCAATCTGACGTGTTAGTCCCTGAGCCTTAGCCTCGGCCAAGGCCTCCATAAACTCAGGCAACGGTACACCGTTATTTGGGGCTGGCCAGTGAATTAAGGTGAGGTCTACATAGTCAGTGCGTAGCTTATTTAGGCTCTCGAGCAGGCTAGGGATTAGCTTGTCTTTAGCGTAGTTGTCGGTCCAGATTTTGGTGGTGACAAAGAGGTCAGCGCGCGCAATGCCGCTTTCCTCTATGGCTTGTCCTACCTCGGTTTCATTGCCGTAAATTTGCGCGGTATCAATGGCGCGGTAGCCCACATCTAAGGCATTGTGTACAGAATCTATAACGGTTTGGCCGCTTAATCTAAACGTGCCAACACCAAAAGAAGGGATAGTCATGCTCTAGCTCCTTAGTCTAGTAAGAGGATGAACCTGACGCTGTCGCAGCGTGTTTGGTCATCGTATGTAGAGCATTTTGCCAGCTTCATATTTGTAGATTAAGCTAGGTATCTGTAAATCTCTTTTGAATAAAAATCAAATATGAAAGTCACGCTGGACGAGCTTCAAGCTTTTGCGGCGGTGGTGGATGCGGGGTCTATTACTGCTGCTTCTGAGCGTTTGGGTCTGACGATTTCGGCAACCAGTCGATCGCTAGGGCGTTTAGAAGACAAACTGCAAACTACTTTGCTGCGCCGTACCACCAGACGCTTAGAACTCACAGAAGAAGGCGAAGCGTTTTTAAAGCACGCGCGCTCTATCTTGGCATCGGTAGTGGAAGCTGAAGAGCACGTCGCAGCGCGGCGTCGTCAGCCAGCAGGGCGGTTGCGCGTGGATGCGGCAACCCCCTTTATGCTGCATGTGATTGTGCCCTTGGTAAAAGGCTTTAGAGAGCGTTTTCCACAGGTGGAGCTAGAACTAAATAGTAACGATGGCATCACCGATTTGCTGGAAAAACGCACTGATGTGGCGTTTCGAATAGGGCAGTTGCGTGATTCCACCTTACACGCACGCCCTGTAGGCAGTAGTCGCCTACGTATGTTGGCAAGTCCTGCGTATTTGGCCGAGATGGGTAACCCACGACACCCCTCCGATTTACAATCACATCGACTGTTAGGCTTCTCTAGCCCGGAAACATTAAATCAATGGCCATTAAATGGTGCCGATGGCGAGCTGCTGCAAATCCGTCCCACCATGATGTCGTCTAGCGGTGAAACTCTGCGCCAGCTTGCTTTGGCTGGCGAAGGCATTGTTAGCCTATCGGACTTCATGACCAGTGAAGATGTTCAGCGTGGCAGGTTGGTCGTATTGTTTCCGGATGAGTCGTTAGATATGCGTCGAGCTATTAATGCGGTGTATTACCGTAATACCGCATTGGCTTCACGTATTGCGTGTTTTGTGGATTATGTGATCGAGGCTATTACGACCGGGAAAGGGAAGTTATAGCCTTAGCGCCAAGGCTTAATAACGTAGACACAAAAAGATTGAATGAGGCAGTGGGATTGATAGGGGATGGATTGGGTGTGCTGTAGTTAATCAGTAAAACTACCAATCAAAATACATCATAGTTTTTATGCGTCACATGATGGGTGTTATTCATGACATCAATAATGAGATAGTCATAGTTATTAAATCCGAAACCATAAGTTACTAGGGAGCGGGAGATTACCAATAAATGACTATAGCCGTATGTTAAATAACGGTTATGTTTCTCTGATTGTGCATCTGTATTGGGTCATGGCAGTCATGTTGATTGGAGTGGTTTTTATGATGGTTATTGTTGCTTTTGGTTGCAATGTTGTGATTAAGCGTGATTGTAATAGCTCTATCCTTAGCTAGGGCTGTTAAGGGCTCAAAGGAAATTTAAAAGCGGAGAGGGGAATGACGTTATTGAAAAAAAGTCTACTGGCTGTGGTAGCAAGTGTCATGCTGGCATCGTGTGGTTCGCTAACTTCACTGACATCATCTCTGGGCAGTGCGAATAACACAAAAGTCGCCGATGCAACGGTTGCAAAGAGCATTAAGACCAAGGATCTATACGGTGCTTGGGCGGTTGCCGATGATGATCCTATAGACTTTCTCTACGTAGTGGTGCTAACGCCTAATCATGTGGGGCTAAACTTTCTGACCATCGATGAAAAGGATGGAAAACCAGAGTCTAGGTACAGTGAATACTACTCGTGGGAATTTAACGAAAAAGACAATATCTTTACGTCACATGCTGTCAAACGAAAAACCATAGAGAAGGGGCAGCCTGAAGTAGAAGAAGATATACAGGAAACGGATCATTATGAGACCACCCTGTATATGGATGGCAACAAGCCCTTAGCCATTCGTTTTGTTAAACCAGGTGAAAAATACACATTTCTGAAAATGGATGACGAAATGTACCAAAGAATGGTAGAGGGAATACCTGATATACCAAGTTTAAAATAAGCAGGTGTACAAAAAATGGCCGCTGTAATAGCGGCCATTTTTCTATTGCGGAAAAGACGGCTGCTTAGCTTAAGGTAGTTATATAGGCAAGTTGTTTTCTCTAGCGCGTTAAAAGTTGTTGCTTTTTCTATTGTTTTTGAATTTCTGCATAAATATAAAACAGATGTTTTATATTGGTTTACGAATAAAAACAGAGCGATGTCATAAACAGTATGGTCAAGTCTGAGGAGGACTTATGAGGTTTGTACTTAACCCCATTATGGTCAGTTTGCTGGGTGGCGTGGTGTTGACCGCCGCTTCGGCTTCGGCGATGGCTGAGGTATACGAAAGCATTAACTTGACCTTAGGTGCAGCAGGTGGTCCAGCCAGTATAGGGGCCGATGATCAGGTGATCTTCAAAGGTACGAATACGGGTGGCGCGGTGACGTTAGGGGCTGGGCAGACTTTTACCGCTAACGGGTCGCGTATCAGTGCTGAGGGCGAACGTGTCTATGGCATAGGCAGTTCAGCGTCCAATGCCACGGTTGATTTGACCAACACGACGGTCAATGTCACGCAAACGAATGGTGTGGCCTCGCAAGGTGCGATTAACCTGACGGGTAGTAATAGCCAGTTGCGTATGAAAGATACGGATGTGGTGAGCCATGACGCCAAGGCACCGGCCATGCGTATAGGAAATGGTGGCAAGGCGGACATTCAGGGCGGAACTGTCTATGGCGAGGGTAATAGCCTTGTGACTGTGGACACGAATGCGCAGTTGGTGGTGACTGGTAGCACATTTACGCATAATCCGTCCCAGTCTAAAAATGCGCTGAATCTAGGTAGAGACAGCAGCTTGGCACTGACTGATGTCACGTTTACCACGGCAGGCGGGTTTGGTGGTGTGGGCTCTGGCAGTACGGTCACTATAGATAACTCCGTACTGCGCTCGTATTCAGGTGGCTTGTGGGGTGCTACAGGCGCTTCCGTGGCTATCAGCGATAGCGATATTTATATAGGTGATGAATCTATTAAAGGTAGCAACACCAGTGGGCCGGGCTCGATGGGGATACAGGTAGGTGGCAGTACGATGTCACTCACCAATAGCACCGTGCAGCTTGATGGTGCGAATGGCGGTCAGATTTTTAAAGTAGATAGAGCAGGCGACGATTTAACCCTTAAAAAGGTTAATGTGAAAGACGTAGGTGCTGCTAAGGGCAAGACGGCGATTGGCGTATGGGTTGTGGATAACGCGACAGTCCGACTAGAAGATGTGACTCTTGATGTGGGTAGAGCTGGTATAGACATGCGCCAAGGCGAGATTGTTGCTGAACGCCTCAACATCACTACGGCTAAAAATGGTGTGGCTGCACACGGGGTATACGTAGAAGGCAACCCTGCATGGGCGGGTACGCCTGGCGTAGATCAGGCGGCATTTCATGGTAAAGATATCACCATCCATACCCAAGCGGGTGGAGCGGTAGGGGTATATGTGCTGACGCGTGGTGGTGCGGTATTAGACGTGGCCGCCAACACAGAAAACGTGAACATCCTGACCGAAGGGGCGAGCTCCCACGGTGTGTATATGGTGGACGGTTTTGATATAGGTACGCCTAAGCTGGATATGAAAGGCACCACGAATATCGTCACCCAAGGCAATGGCGCAGTAGGGGTGTATTTGCGTGATGATCCCTTGTTCACCTTTGAAACGCTGAATATCCGTACCGAAGGTGAAAACGCTGATGGTATCCGACTAAGTAATGCCACCAACACGGGGGCAAACTGGGCGCGGACTATGGACGGTGTGTCTATACAGTCGGCCAAGGCAAGCGCGCTGCGAGCCACGAACGTAGGTGTAGACCTAACCATTACCGACAGTGATATTCGTGGTCGCCAGCTGTTTACGTTGGATGGTGCAGAAACTAGCCTGACGAGCTCGAGTTTGACCAGTAAAAACTCCACATTAGTGGGCAATGTGCAGTTGCGTGATGGTGCAGCAATCAGCTCGTTTGTGCTGGACGATAAAAGCCGATGGGTTGGTGGTGTAGACAACGATGACGCTAGCAGCGTAGGCACGATTGCGCTGCAAAATAACAGTACTTGGTTGATGACGCGTTCGTCTGAAGTAGACAAAGTGGTGAATAAAGATGGCTACCTATTGTTCCAACCCGATCTGACCGAGAACTTCAAAACCCTGCGTGTGAATGAGTATGAGGGTGGTGGCCACTTGGCCATGAGCGTGTATTTGGAAGGTGATGGCTCGGGTTCTGATCGTTTGCTGATTGGCGATAACGGTAGCGTGACGGGTACAACCGAGCTGCATATTCTGAACGTGCGTGGCCCTGGCGGTAAAACGACTCAAGGTATTCCACTGGTATTAGGTGGTGCAGGGGCCATTATCCCTGAGGATGCGTTCACACTGAGTGCGCAATCCAGTGGTTATAGACCCAGCACGGAAACCATTTCGGCCAATGGTTTTGAGTACAGCTTAGTGGGTGAAGATAAAGACGGCACGAACAAACACCAATGGTATTTGCGTTCAGCGGTAAACGTACCGCCTGATCCAGGTCCCGGTCCAGGGCCAGGGCCAGGGACGGATCCCGAACCAGAAGACGATCACGAGAACTTGTCCCCCGAGGGGCCAGCCTACTTGGCAGCGCATCGAGCATCGCTGAGTTTGTTTACGCACAGTTTCCACGAGCGTGAAATTAACCAGCAAGGCTTGGCCGCGGGTGAGCGCAAAGTCTGGGGGCGTGCCGTGGTGCGTACCGACAAGAAAATGGGCTTTAAGCATTACGACGAAGTGGACGCTAAAGTCACCAGCAGTATGTTCCAGTTTGGTGGCGATGTATGGGGCAAACACTTCGAAACTAGCGAGTTGCGTACCGGTTTGATGGCAGGTATGGGCCATATAGAGGCTAAATCCACCAGCGAGTTTATCAATCCTGGCGACATCTCTAAACGCGCTACCTTGCGTGCTAAAGACAAACGTACGGGCTACAACGTTGGTGCTTATGCGACGTACCAAGACAACGCGGTAACGCGCGAAGGTTGGTTTGTCGATGGCGTGCTGCAATTTACCCATTATCGTGGCAAGTTGTCGGGTGAGTTAGGCACTATGCGACACAATAATGAATTGTGGCAGGTGGTTGCTGAAGCGGGTTATGGCTTGAAGTATGCGCCAGAAAGTACTCTGCTGATTACACCTAAAGCACAGTTAATCTATAGCCGTTTGTCGGGTGATGATGGCGAAGTACAGGGTACTAACTATGGTGCACAGCATAAAAATACGGTGCAGTCCCGTTTAGGTGTGCGTTTTGAAGCGGTCCCTGGTAGCTTGGATTTGGCTGTAAGGCCATTCATGGAGCTGGCATGGATTCACCGTTTCAGAGATCCAGCCATTGCGGTAGGCGATAACCGTTTCCAAGCTAAAGATGCTCGTAATGCGGGTGAGATTCAGGTGGGGTTGGATGCTGAGCTAAGCAACAGCACAATGATGTCAGCACGCTTTATTCGTGAGCAGGGCTCCGGCGCGACTTACGGTATGAGCGGCATGGTGAACCTGAACTACAAATGGTAAGGCGGTAGCCAAAGAAAATGCCCCATGTGTGACAGCATGGGGCGTTTTTTTATGGGTTCTCAAACGCCATTAAGACGTATTGTTCAGACAGGGGTTTGAGCATACGATGCAAGTCGTTAAAGAGCTTGCTGGCTTTAATGCCTACCCAGTTTTCGGGCAGTAGCTCGGCGGGAAGGCCGGGGTCTAAAAATGGCAATCTACGCCATTGCGTGACCATGGGTACATAGTCAGCAAACGCACTTTGTGCGGTTTCTGTGCGGCCCTGTAAAAAGTGATGCTGCCATTTTTTTAGCACGGGCTCATACAATCCTACAAAATTGGCGTACTCCGTCGCTAAACTGTGCAAGTCCCACCATTGGCTGACTTTTTGCTGGGCATCCATGATGCCGCTGACCTCACAGACAAAGAAGTCTACGTAAGCCCAGAGTTGGTATTCCTGTATGTATTCCGAGGCCTCTTTTTGCAAGCGGGCAGGGCCAATATATAAGCCTGCTGACACTGAACCAAACCCCATTTTGGTTAGGCCTGAGCGGATAATATGGCGGTTTTTGCGCTCGCTTTCTGGCACAGAAAATGACACCAGCAACCATGGGTCACCAATGCTGGCCGAAACGGGGGAGAAAATCCTACTATCACCCGCTTGCATGTGCAGCTCAAGGCTTTCTGCCAAGGCGTAGCTGCTACCGGTTTTGCTGCGTTTGCTGGTGAGTACACCACGTTTTTTGAGCCTAGAAATCGAGGAGCGAATGCTAGATGGCTCAGAGCCTAACTCGGATAACAAACGCACAATGGCCGATACTGGAATGGGCTTTCCCGCTGGGCGACCATACAGCCCAAATAGGGTGAGGATGTAGTGGTGATGAGCTGCTTGGTCGCCGGGCCAGTATTCACGTGCGGCGATAAACTCATTGATGGCGGAAAAATTGCTCATTTTGTACTGTGGAGGAAGGTGAACTAGGCATGAAAAATGCCTGACTATAGTGGCCTAAGCCATGATTTTTATAGCCAATAGTGTACCTCAGAGCAATTGGTACTGTTTAGCTGAAGGGTAACCAACATAAGCCTTCCGCGGCTTATGTTGGTATATAGCGAGAGCGAATTTAGCCGAAGATTTCCGCAAAAGTGGGGGCATCTACAACATCAGAACCGTGGGTGCGCATGTAGTCCCAAATAGGCTGCCAACGTGCGGCATCGGCCTTAACGGGAGCGACAAAACGGGTTAGTGTGTCGTCTACCATTGCGTGCGTTAGGTCTGACGGTGCTTCGCCACTGGCGCTGTACCACAGCTCTAGTGCAGCTTTAGGGTCAGCTTTAAGGGCTACGACGGCTTTATCCAAATAATGAACTAGCGTTTGTAGGTTGTCTTTGGTGGTGGCGTTAGCATTACGATCCACAATGAGTTCCAACGCAGAAAACCCAGGTACATCACCATCGCTGGTGCGGCACAGATCAAGGGGTAGACCCAACAGCTTGGCATGCACGCCTTCAATGTTGGCAAAGGCTAGCCACGCGGCATCCGCGCCTTTTTGCAGATTATCGATGTGGTCAAAACCGGCTTCGTATACCGAGATTTGTTCTGGCTTAACGGTGATGGATTGCTTGCGCATCCAGCCTATCAAAATGTTCTGGCACAAGCCGTCAGTCACGGGGTTGGATACGGGCGAGGCAACGCGAATAGCACCGCCAGCTTTTAATGTAGCTTGAGCGGCATGGGTAATCAGCACACCACCATCAGTGTGGAAAAACGTACCTAGTGATTGCAGGGCAACCTCTTCTTCGTGCTTTTCAATCAGGTGTAGCGGCTCGTTGACTACCGCTTCTACCTCGCCCTCGGCCAGCGCAGCAAAACCATCGTAATGATCATCTGGCACGACTAGCTCAATATTCAGAGCGCCGTCGCGACGTGCTTCTGCTTGTGCGTGCAGCAGAGGTAGGTGGTCGGGGTTTAAATACCATTCCAGAGCAATGCGAACGGTGGGTAGAGGTGTAGATGCGGAAGCGGTCATGTGAAAAAGCCTTACGGATAAAAATAGCGAAGCGAGCCAAGCTTAGCTGATTTTGCTGAGGTAGTGCTGAGATCAGGTGCTAACGGAAGGGGAATGGTACGCGTGTCAGTAGGGCATTGGCATGAGCGCGGCAATGTATTGTGTGTTGGTGTTAGCTTGAGGGATGCCAATATTTAGGGACGACGACCCTGTATGGCTTCCATCGCCCACTATAAGGCCAGAAAAACGATAAGAGTTTGTCTCTAAGCAGGACAAAGGTAAACGCGATCTGATATACCTTGTGGGCACAACCTCTTTTACTCATTAGCTGGAGTTCACGTCTATGGGAAGTACCCTTGCTATTTTATTGTCGCTGCTTTTGCTGATGTACTTGGCTTACCGTGGCATAACAGTGTTGTTGCTTGCACCAGTGATGGCAGCTCTGGCTGTTTTGCTGTCGGGTGATGTAGGGTTCTTGTTGCCCATCTATACGAATACGTTTATGACAGCGCTGAGTCATTATGTGCTGTCATTTCTGCCGATTTTCTTACTCGGTGCATTATTTGGCCAGCTCATGGCGGACTCAGGTGCGGCAAATAGCATTGCTCAGTATCTAGTGCGTCGCTTGGGTCACAAACATGCTATTGCAACCGTGGTTGCGGCATGCGCGATACTTACCTATGGTGGGGTGTCATTATTTGTGGTCGCGTTTGCGATTTACCCTATTGCCAAAGACTTGTTCAGAGCGGCGGATATTCCTAAGAGACTGGTGCCTGCCAGTATCGCCCTAGGCTCTTTCACCTTCACGATGACCGCCTTGCCGGGCACGCCTTCTATTCAGAATGCACTGCCTATTCCTTATTATGGTACTAACGTTTTTGCTGCGCCTGGGCTAGGTATTATTGGCTCTATTATTATGGCTGCGGGTGGGTTGTGGTGGTTACAAAGCCGGGCGAGAAAAGCGGCGGCAGCACAAGAGGGGTACGGAGAGCATCCTGAAGATGCGGTAGATGCCGATGACGAGGAAAACGAGGGGCTAACCATCATGCCAATTGCCTTGGCCTTGCTACCCCTGTTTCTGGTGATTGGCGTGAATGCCTTGTTTACGTATGGCATATTCCCAGGGCATGACTTCAGTGCCATGATAGAAAAATTCCCTAGCGTTAACCCAAAAAATGCCGTGGGGTTGTGGGCGCTGATTATTGCATTAGTGGTTGCCAATGCCAGCCTTGTGTTGATGCGTCTAGGGCGTTGGCATAACTTGCGCGAAAGCGTAAACAAAGGTGTATTTGGCTTTATGTTGCCTTTGTTTAATACCGCCTCTGAGGTAGGGTATGGTGCGGTGATTGCCAGCCTGACAGGGTTTGTGATTATTCGCGATTTTGTTTTAAACGTTACCCCTGGCAATCCGCTGGTTTCTGAGGCGATTGCTATGACGACGCTTGCCGGTATTACGGGCTCGTCATCAGGCGGCTTAAGTATTGCATTGCAGACATTGGGGTCTACCTATCTAGAGATGGCGCATGCTGCAGGTATTAGTCCCGAGTTACTGCACCGTGTGGCGGTGATGTCGGCTGGTGGCTTAGACACCTTGCCGCATTGCGGTGCCATTATTACCTTGCTGTCTATTTGTAGATTGAATCATCGCCAGTCCTACGCCAATATTGCGATGGTGACGATGGTCTGGCCGATGATGGCCTTGGTAGTGGTTATTGCCCTAGGTACGATGTTTGGTAGTTTCTAAGGCTTTCTGAAATAGATAAACCCGCCTGTAGGGGGCGGGTGTCAGCACCAGTGGTAGTACAAGATTTTAGACGGAAAAAAGACCGCGTAATGAGTTGACGTGCAATCCTGGTCGGTAATCTACATCGAAATGAGAATTATTGTTAATATATGAGCGTTTCATACGCTGGACTATTCTACATTTCTCGATGTCACGCTCATCTGCTTCCAAAAAAGGTTGGCTCGCTCATTACAGCGAGCTAGTCGCGGCGTGGCGTAGGAAGAAGCAGGGTGATGGCGAGGATGCCGTTCAAGAGGCCATGCTCAGCATGCTGGAAAACGGTCTCGGAACCATCAAGGATTCGCGCAGGTATTTAGCGCGTAGTGCCTCTAACGCTTTGGTGGATATTTATCGCAAACGCAGTGTGCTGGATATGCGCTGCCTAGATGAATTAGACGACGATGAGCACCCTAAGGTGGACGATGCGCAATCGTCCGTCTATACAGGTGAACTCATGGATGCCTTGATGACCGCTCTTGAAGAGTTACCGCTGCAATGTCAAAAGGTCTATATCCGGCATCGCTTAGAAGGATGGACGCATGCCGAGATTGCCGCAGATATGGGTATATCGCGCAGCATGGTCGAAAAGCATATGAATAAGGCGCTTTTGCATATTCATGAAAATCTACAGAAATTCTCTCCCTATTGACTGAGGCAGACATTGTTGATGAACGTCTGTATAAATAAGAGGGTATAAAACGCTATATGCGAAATCGAGCCTCGTAGGGCAATATATGACTCCTGACAATCTGAATGCTTCTGAACTGCGTGAACGGGCGGTGCACTGGTTTACCAGGATACGCTCGGGAGACGCGACGCCGGACGAGGTCGAGGCCTGCCAGACGTGGCGTCAGGAAGATCCCGAACATGAGCGCCTGTATCGTAGCGTGGAGTTTTTCTGGGATGCGTCTAGTCAACTTCCGCAGGAGCGACTGCGAGCCATCTTAGCTAAGCCCGATCAGAAACCTTCAAAACGCCGTGTGTTTACTCGACGACAGTTTGGGCTGGGGTTGGCGACTGTCTGTGCGGCAGGTGTCGTAGCAGCGGTGGCGCTGCCAAACCTATTGCATGGAGAGGCGCTGTATCGTGCAAGCATCGCTACCAGTCAGGGGGAAAGACGTGAGGTCGCGCTGCCAGATGGCTCAAGGCTGATGTTAAATGTTAATACGCGTATCGATGTGGCGTTTTATGAGCGGCAGCGGGTGATCGAACTGATCTCCGGCGAAGTGTTCTCTGTGGTTGAGTCGGATGTGCAAAGGCCGTTCATCGTGCAAGCGGGCAATACCGAAGTGGAAGTAACAGGAACGCGGTTCGATGTTTTATATGAGCATGATGAGGTCAGTGTCAGTGTAGAGTCCGGATCGGTAGCCGTCACATCGGGCGAGTGGTGGTCTCGTGATAAACAGCAGCTTAAAGGTGGTCAATACGTCGCCATCGGACGAGATGGGGCCTCCAAGGTAGAGCAAGTTCAGGTCGAGAACATAACGGCTTGGCTCGAAGGCAAGATCGTTTTTGACAACGCACCTCTGGAGCGCGTTGTGGCCGAGATGAATCGCTATCTGCCGCAGTCAGCCCGGCTAGACGCACCGCAGTTGCGGGACTACCGCGTTGCGGGTGTTTTTAATGTCAATGATCCGGATGCCATGATCTCGGCTTTGCCCGCGATTGCGCCGGTACAGGTCTATAGATTGACAGACGGTCGCATCCGTATCGTGGCACGCTAAACGCGTCGTCCATAGCACTTTTTAGAAAGTAGAAATAGGCTTCTCTAGGCAGGTAGATGAGTGCCTGTGTCCACCTATTTACGATGCTATTAAAAAATAATTCTCATTTTCATTGTGGTGATTTGCTCTGACATCCGTCTGTCTTAGTAAGGGGACGGAGTCTTGCACTCGCAAGTACCGTATCCCGCACAGTTTTGGCTAACGACAGCAATGATGTGATGGCGGCTAGTCTCTTTTGAATGGGAATATCAGAACGTGAATATGAAGGCACAACGCAACGCAGCGCGACACACTCGTGTCCATACGCTGGGAGTATTGTCAGTCTCCATTGCTTTGGTTTTTGGCGTTGCGCCGCTTGATGTGAGGGCTCAGGATGCAGTGGAACAGATCAGCATTCCGGCGCAGGCTCTTGGGCAGGCGCTGCTGCAACTGGGAAAACAGACCTCATTGCAGATTTTTTATCCACAAGACTTGGTCAACGGTCTTTCGGCACCGGCTGTTTCAGGCAATGTGACACCGGAACAAGCCTTGCAGCAGTTGTTACGCGGCACAGGGATCGAGTATTCACTACAAGGTAATAGTGTGACGCTTTCGCGCCATGCTTCGGGTGACACAGCACAATTAGCACCAGTAACCGTAACCGGCTCCTCTGAGACTGCCACCGGGCCGTTGAGAGGCTACGCGGCCACACGATCGGTCACGGCCACAAAGACTGATACGCCCATTATTGAAACGCCGCAGTCGATCACAATCGTTGGCGCAGAGGAGATAGAAACGACCAAGGCACAAACGCTGGTCGAGGCGCTTGGGTATGTCGCGGGGGTAGGCAGCAAAGTTGGCCCGATTAAGGTCGCTGACGAGATGGTCGTTCGTGGTTTTGAGGCGAGTGCATATACCGGTAGCTTGTATCGAGACGGAACCAAATACACGGTGAACATATATAACGGTCAACAGGAGCCGTACGGCCTAGAGCGTATTGAGCTATTAAAAGGGGCGTCATCTGTACTTTATGGTGCTTCCGGGCCGGGTGGCATTATCAATACAGTGACGAAACGACCTACGACAGAAAGTCTGGGTGAGCTTAATGTTGAATATGGTTCATTCGACCGTAAGCAAGTATCAGGTGATTTCGGTGGGTCGTTGACAGAGGATGGCGAGTTTTCGTATCGAGCGACTTTTTTGCAGCGGGACAGCAAAACTTTTATCGACCATATCGATGATAACCGTACATTCCTTGCCGGTGGCCTGGCTTGGCGTCCAAGCGAAAGAACCTCACTCACCCTCTTGGCCGACTATCAGAAGGATAAGACAGCAGAAAATCTTGGTCTTCCAGCGCAGGCCACGGTCTATAGTTCAAAGTATGGTCGCATTCCAAGAAATCGCTACACGGGCACGCCTGGGTACGACAAATATGAGTCGGAGCGTTATACCGTCGGCTATTTATTTGAACATGCCTTTACTGACCAGATCACGCTGCGTCAGAACGTCCGATATTATGATTTTCACGGCGATATCCCGCAGACGTTGACCTATAACTTGAGCGCGGACGGACGCACCTCTGCCGTCCGCTACGCCTATGATAGGACGGACGATTCCCAAGCGATCGTTGCGGATACGTCGCTGCAGTTCAAACTAGGCGAAGGAATGATCAAACACACCGCCATCGTTGGTGTTGATTATTCGCGAATGAAGCATGTCACCACGCGCGATCGACGGAGTGCCCAACCATTTGACTACTTCACGCCCGATTACTCTATACCTGTAGGTGAAATCTTACGTACAGACGGCACAGATACAAACCGAACCCATCGTTTGGGTTTCTATGTTCAAGATCAGATGAAGATTGACGATAGGCTGGTCTTATTGCTTGGTGGTCGATACGACACGGTTGATCTTAAAAGTGAGTCAACGATTAGCACCACAAAGACTGATGAAACAGACAGCGCCTTTACCGGGCGGGCGGGCTTGGTCTATTTGTTTGACAACGGTGTAGCACCATTTTTCAGCTATAGCGAGTCTTTCGAGCCCCTGAACGGTGCGGATCGTACCGGCGATAGATTTAAGCCAGTTACCGGTGAGCAGTACGAAGTAGGTATTCGCTATCAACCCGACGATTACAATTTCACGTTGTCTGCTGCGGTGTATCAACTGAAGCGTCAAAATTTAGCCGTGACGGATCCTGTGGATTCTAGCTACGACGTACAACTTGGCGAAGTGCGTTCCAGAGGCATTGAGTTGGAGGCGCGAGGTGAGCTTAGCCGTAATATCAATGTGATCGTTGCTTATGCCTACACAGATGCGCGTACTACCAAAGCGAGTCCGCTCTATCCCGAAGAGGAAGGTGAGCGTATGGGGCAGGTGCCCTATCACCAGTTCTCACTGTGGGGTGATTACCGTTTTGGTGACTTGGGGTTACCTGGGCTGAAAGCAGGTCTAGGGATGCGTTACTTTGGCAGCACCAAGTTTCTGTACGGTGACGGAATGGTTCCCGCATTCACTATTTTCGACGCAATGATCAGCTATGAAAAAGGCCCTTGGCGCTTCGCATTGAACGCGAACAATATTGCCGATAAAAAATACGTAGCCGTGTGCCAGTCTGCCTGCTTCTACGGGGAAGGACGGCGGATTATCGGGTCTGTTTCATACCGGTGGTGAGTGAAGGCTCCGTTTCTGTTCACAGTTGTAGATACGAATGAAAGACTCTCTGCGTCAATGTAGCGCATGGCTGCATACCTGGACCGGTTTGATCACCGGTTGGGTTTTGTTCTTTGTTTTCGTAACCGGCACGGCAGGTTACGTTGATGATGAAATCACCCGCTGGATGCAGCCCGAACGGCCGCTATCTTCTAAAGTGGATCGGGATGATCAAAGAATGCTCAGTATGGCGTTGGAGCGATTGCAAGTGGTCGCTCCGGATGCCAAATCCTGGACGGTAACGCTGCCGCATTACGGGTTTGAGCCTCGGGGCGAGCTAGGCCTATCTATAGCCTGGGAAAGTATGCCGCCTGTGGGAGATGACTTTGGCGTAAGCGGCAGTGAGAAGCTTGATCCCGTTACTGGTGCATTTCAACAAGAGGCAGAACCGCGCGCTACGGCGGGGGGAAGGGGGCTGTACCGCATGCACTATGTACTGCGTTACATGCCTGCTAGTACTGGAGCCAAGATTGTTGGAATCTGCACCATGCTGATGCTCTTAGCCGTGGTAACAGGCGTGATTACCCACAAAAAAATCTTCACGGATTTCTTCACCTTTAGGCCCGGCAAAGGCCAGCGTTCATGGCTGGATGCACATAACGTAGTTAGCGTGATGTCTTTGCCGTTTTTCTTGATGATTACTTACTCAGGATTGGTGTTCTTTGCCTTTCATTATCTGCCGGCTGGACGCGATGTGCTCTATGGTAGCTCCGATATGCAGCGCCAGAGTTATGTAGATGAGCTGCATGGCAGCAGACCGGATTATGAGGCTGTGACTCTGCCGTCCGTACCTGTGTTTGAACTGGTGCAGCGGGTCGAGGCAGATGGGCGCTTGGGTAGGGTTGCGTCTTTACAGATCATGCACCCTAAAGGCAAGACTCCTTATATAGAGGTGCGGCGAGTTGGTGCTTTGGGCATCAATTACGACGATTCGAATGTGCAGCGTTTCAGCGCTATTGATGGAGCGTCGCTGCCGTTTGATGAGGGCAGTAATGCGACGCTGCGCACGCAGAACACGCTATTAGCTCTGCATGAGGGTAATTTCGCCAACTGGGGCTTGCGCTGGCTGTACTTTCTTTCGGGTCTGTTGGGGTGTGCTGTGATCGGTACAGGGCTGGTGATGTGGACGGTCAAGCGTCGCACCCAACACCAGAGGCATATAACCAAGCAAGGCGGGGATTCATTTACAGCGCGTCTGAATGCGAGTGGACTGCGTTTGGTGGAGGTGCTCAATGCGGGAACGCTGGTGGGCGTACCTCTGGGCGTGGCGGCTTGCTTCTGGGCTAACCGATTATTGCCGGTCAGTATGATGAATCGTGCGGCCTGGGAGTTGAATGCATTGTTTCTTGTTTGGTTTATGGCGCTGCTGTATGCCTGCATACGTCCGCTCAAACAGGCATGGTTGGAGTTGTTGTATGTCACGATTGCCGCCTATGCTTTGATTCCGCTGCTTAATCTGTTTACCACCGATAAGCATCTGGGTGTCACGGTGCCCTCTAGTGATTGGGGGTTGGCTGGCGTTGACTTGACCATGTTAGCGCTGGCAGCAGTGTTTGCGTACATCGCTTTCAAATTGCGGCACAAATGGCAGGTGGTAGAGATTGTGGCTCAAGCCACGTTAAAGGCAGAGGCCCCTGTGGCCAAGCCCTTATCGTTAGTGTCGGCTTCTGACGTAGCGGCCGAAGCTGCATCCAAGGGGCGACTACACATTGAAAAGCCCTACACAGAGCGAGGGGGACAGGCATGAGTGCTTCCGGTTTGTCCCGACGTTATCGTTGGGAGGTGGCTTCGCGTGTAGTGGCTGCTGCTATCGGCGGTTACGCGTTGGCCTCGGCTATCACGGTGTTGCTGGCACTGATCTGGCCGCTGCCTCGTGCCCAAGCGGTGCTGGCTTCCACCATGCTGGGCTTTGTCTGGTACACGGTGGCGGTGATTTGGGTGTTTACTACCCGCAGTCATGTGCGCGCTTGGTTGGGCATGGTGGTGCCTACTGCCGTGATTGCCTTATTGTGCTGGCTGCTACCGAATGCTGCGGGAGGAGTATGATGCAAGGCGATATTGTATGGCTGAGCGCGGCAGTATTCTCGGTCAGTCTAGCGGGCTTCGTGCTGCTGGCCTTAGCCAGCGAGCGCCCTGGAGAATTATTGCTGGGACGCATTCCGAGCAGGCGTGAGCGTTGGCTGTGGCGCAGTGCTGGTTGGTTGCTACTTGCTATGGCGTTGGCTCTATGCCAGTGGGGTTGGGGTTGGAGCATCGGTGTAGTAGCGTGGCTGGGCTGGCTGTGTGTGACCAGCACTGTTCTAGTTTTTGCGTTACCGCGTTGGGTGGAAAAGCACAAAAAGGCCAAACCTGATCCTGCTTCACCAGTTCAGCCACCTACGCGCTCACGTCTGGGACGCACACTGGTGATACTCCTTCTCGTGGTAGCACCGCTTATCTTTGCTTGGGGAATCTACAACAGCACACCGGTTAAACCAGTGCAGCGTGATTATGTGATCCAGAGGCAGGTGGGTCACTGGAGTGTCGCGTTAGTTGAAACCCATCGTGGCCCGCCAAGAGGCATACGACATTTTTAGGTGCGTTTTTGTGAAGCGTGCAATGCGGGGCTTCGTGCAGTTTACCTGAGAGGGTCTAGCGCTATGTTGTCTTTAGTGGGCTTTTGAAGCTGCCACAGAAACCTGAAAGATAATGCTACAGACGAAAAAAAAGACCGCTTAAAAAGCGGTCTTTTTTAGTATTCTTGGTGCCGGGGCCGGACTCAAATTTAATTATAAGTTTTTGATAATAAACATAAATATAATTTTTTTATAATTTATACCAACATATGTACCAACAGTGGTTTGTGCTTGTTAGAAGTGTCGTTTTTGTGTTGCGGCTTTATCGGCCTCTCTTAGGAGCACCACCCTTACCAAAAGTTCTCCCTCTATTTGGAGCTACTATTTGTATCAGATAATCAGCTCGTATTGCGCCTGAATGAGTATTGATGAATATAATCTATTTATAATCATAGGTTTGTATTGTTTTTGTCTGATTTTTTGGTGTTGTGCTCACCAATATACTCACCAGTTGGTTGGTGGTGTTGCTGATATCAGCGGGGTTATCCAATCTGTAGTCTCGTTGAGATGGTCACTTCCCGTATTTCTCCTCAATTGTCGATCGCTGTGCTTCATACTGATCTTCTATTAGTCTTTCGAGCATCTCACTCATATTGACGCGATTTAACTTTACAAGTCGATCCAGTTTCTCTTTTGTTATGCGATGAATGTACGTGTTGATTGCTTTCATGTGCTCTCGTGAGTGACGCGTTTTTCGCTGACTCCAAGCACGATTGACTCGTTGGAAGAAAAGCGTCTTACTATCCTTGGCTGCTCTCCAAAGATGTAATGAGGCCACAATGTTTAACTTCTTTTCAGGTAGTGTGCTAGAGGGGGAGGGAAGTGGGATCGAGTTGATGGACGGTGTGTCGAACGCCGCATTATATTCTTCAATGTAGTTCCAGAGCCAAGTGATTGGATCACCTTGTTTCTCGTCTAGAAACTTAATTTTGAGCGTTGTCTCTTGTGCTGCTATCCAGCTTTGCTTAATAGTATTCAATGCTTCTTGCTTTTTTGTGTACAAAGCAGAGGTGTTGATATATGTGTAATCGAAATAGTCAATGATGTTTTGAAGTCTTTCCTCGTGGGAGATTGGGGGGGTATAGGAGTAGCCACTCTGCCCGTATTGCCATGAGAGAAAGGAAAAACTTTTGTTCTGTAGATACAACCAGCAATATGCACAAGCCTGTGGGCTGTCCTTTAACCATAGGAACTGTTCATAAGGCAGGATGTTTTCGCGTGCTAAGTGTGTGAGTTTGTGGCTTAGTCTCTCTAGCTGCTCTTGTGGGGTGTTGAAAGGGATGGAAGTTGTGATTATCTTTTTAACTTCATCCCTGTCTGAGTAAGGTGTTTCTGGGTAATGGGGTCTGTCATAAAGAATAACATCATTAAAATCATACGCAACTACGGCACGTAGAAAAAAATTCAAAACCCTAAGATCTGAAGTATTAAGGCACTCAAGCTTGTGTTTTTTATATTTCATGATGAGTAACCACTACGTGGTATTTTGAGTAGATATCGAAAGTGTAGTGTACTAAACATGTCTCGTTATTGAATGAAAAATGATGTTTTTTTGTATGTTTATAAGGAACGTATTTTGAATAACACCAATTTAAAGCTGTGTCGTAGAGGTTGTAGCTATATTTTGTAAGCCCTTTCTCTTTGGAGAAGCGTGTGTGGGGAAGTGTTTGTTTTTTTTAACTGCGGCTGCTCATGATGTGGAAGTAGTGCAGACACCTCCGTTTGCATGAACTTCTGCCTTGCCAAAGACAGGAGCACATCACATGGCCACCACAACATTAGCCTATGCAACAGGCGCATCTAATACTCACGTAAAAGTAGAGCTACTCAGTGATCAGTTTGTAGATATGAAGTTCATGACGGCGTTAACGACCCTCTCAGACAAGTGGTTCTATAAGTTGATTCAAGAAGGACGGTTCCCAAAGCCCATCAAATTTGGGCGTAAGTCTCTATGGCTAAAAAGCGAAGTAGAACTGTGGTTACAACTGCGTATCGAGGAGTCTCGTCGCTAAGAGAAAAGCGTAACGGACAGGTTCTATTCAACACGACAAAGAGCTGTCTTCGGGCAGCTCTTTTTGCACGTGAAGCTCATGGTTGGTTTTTGGTGTTTTTTTACACGTGTTCATCAATGCTATAGGCCTAAGTGTGTAGCAAAAAAAATTTATGACTGTCAGGACGCGCTAGACCATTTTTGTATTTTTGACTGCCATGTATTGCTGCACTCGGGTCTATGATTTTAGGTTTTAGATGTTATTAAAGAGAAAAGTACGATGAGCAGTAAGGGTGTGCCCAACACACCCACCTTGACTCTCTTCATTTAAGACCTATTCCTAAATTTACACTTAAGGACATAGGCATGCATGTAACCACTATCAACCGTCGATTATCCGTTAATCGTTTCAACCAACGTAGACTTCATGGCCTGATCAACCAGCTCTTCAACGACTACTCAAAACTGTTAGTAGTCCGTGTGGACTTCTACCTAAAGAGTGAATACGCAGAGATTAATACATACGACTACATGAACCAAGCGTTTACGCGCTTGAGAAACAACTTACGATTCAATCGTTTGTTTGAGTACTACATCACCTACGCAGCGAAGCTGGAGTATGGTCAAGACAGAAAATGGCACTACCACGTGCTATTTTTCTTCAATGGACAAAAAATAAAAAACGACTATCTACTTGCACTGGCCATAGGTCGGTACTGGACAGAAACGATTGTGAAGGGGTTAGGTGACTTTTACAGCGCTAATATGAATAAAGGTAGGTATAGATGGGTTGGGGTTGGCATGATCGAGTACCACGATATTCATAAGCGAATGGCCTTAATGATGTGTGCTGACTACTTAGTAAAAGATGATAGTGGCACGCAGTTGGCGATCCATGACGTAGCAAGCAAGACCTACCGATCGTATAGGCAAGGACTATACAAACCTAGAGTAACCGGCCTGGGTAGGCCCAGGGAGTATCGTTTTAACAAGTAGGAAGCATTCTTGCTGATCTACACCTACTAACTGTTTATCTGAAAGACAGAGTAAGTCGCCATCAAAGGCAGTCCGTAAACAGGCTTTTGATGGCATGGATTACTTACGATCATGCTGGCCCGTTAACTGCGTCCACAGTGCTTGTATGCCCGCAGAAATAATAAAGCTGAACATCACGACGAAGAGGGGTATCAGTAGCATCCACATGATTCAATCTCACTTACAGATGTCCTTGTTCAGCTAATGAGATGCATCCTTTTGTGCCGACGACAATGTGGTCGAGCAATCTCACATCGACTAAATCCAAGGCATTACGCAAGTGTTTGGTTAGCGTAAGGTCAGATTGGCTGGGTAGTGGATCACCAGATGGGTGGTTGTGTGTGCAGATGATTGCAGCAGCGTTGTGCGCTAAAGCTAGTTTGACGATCTCTCTGGGGTAGACGGTTGCCTTGGCTAAGGAACCTCTGAATACTTCTTCAAAGCCAATGACCTTGTGTTTGATATCCAAGAGTAAGACTGCAAACACCTCATGTTCGTAATCTTGAAGTAGGTTTTGTAGATACGTTTTAACGGTGCTTGGGTCTTCAAGGGTACGTCCCTTACTCAGACGTTTGCGTGAGAGCTGATTAGCCATGGTTAAAATATCAGCTTCGGATAACAAGGTAGATTCCATTAGGTAGTGACCTGACTCAGGGCAGGCTTTCATTTTGTGGTAGCGCATGATTCGTTTCCTTAGAACATAAAAATGCCACCAATTACGGTGGCGTATGGAAGAGCAGGGAAGTGATGGATTAAGTGCTCATTTGCAAAGCCCTGTAGCTACTACGTTCTATAGCCACCCATTGTCTGTGAATGACACACAGCCAGAGCGTGTTACAGCAATGAGGTCGAGTATGTGTATGTCAATCAGTGCGAGAAGGTCTTTAAGGGCCTTAACGAGTTTGACCTCGGTACGGTTGTCGCGTGGCTCTTTGGAGGGAAAACCACGTGCTAGTACGACGCTATGTGCCTTGTGTCTCAGAGCGCGCTGAATGATTTCGCGGGGATAGATGGTGCTCAGAGTAGCGTTAGAGGTTTGATAAAAATGGACTACTCGATATGCTTTATCAAGTAGAAGGAGGGCGAGCGTCTCTTCTGTGACGTCTTGTAGCTCTGTACAGAGAAATGCCTTCACGTCTTCATGGGTAGGCAATTGACGGCCCAGTAGCGCACGCCGTTGTGGTGCGGTGTTTGTAATCGACGTAGCCTTGCTTGTAGGTTCCATCAGTACAAACTGTAGCGGTAAATGAATGGATGCTGTGTGACTCTGCAAAATGGCTCCAAGCATAAAAAAAACCGCCCAGTTCAGAGCGGCTTTAAGATGAAATGTGGGATTAGGCCTGTACGAAAAACGACGACTCCTTGTTCTGATTCGTGGATAGTGAGTAAGGAGTTATAGGAGCTCAGCGAGCAGAGCTTTAGCCTCTAAAACCGGGCAGGCTTGACAGCGTTTCTAACAGACAGGTCTTGTTTCAAGCTTTGCATGACTGGTTAACCTATACGGCCTTTAATACGCTGTTTGTATTGAGCCTCTGGCTGCTCAAGCTGCGTAGTGCTGTGGCGTATAACAACGGCTTTAGCCATTCGGGAAGCCTTACGCAGTAGTACTACTACATGTCATGAGGCAGTGTTGGGTACTGAAAAAGAGTGCTTGCAACGTAAGCAGTGGTAGTTGTTCAAAACGGTGTTATCGATAACCTGGCCCAGCGCCGCACCAGCCAAGCAGCCTATGGTTGCGCTACTAAAAAGACTTAGTACAGTGGTTCCTATGCCTGCCAAAGGAGAAGCAAGTGCTGCATAACGAACTAGCTTTGCACCCAGGCGGACGTTAGAGAAAATTACAGTTGCTCCTGAAATGGCCCCTATAGCGCCGCATATGCGTTGAGCCTGCTTGCGAGATTCAGTCTGTGCGGAGTGACACTTCGGGCAGGTAATGTTGAAATGATGAAGAGTGGGAGAGTGTTTTGATGCGAGGGGGAGGATAGACACATGAATTCCTTGATAAAGAGAAAAGAGAATGCATCCATACAGAGACAGCATTCATCAAGGTGATATGTGAGTGAGAAAAACTGAAATACAGCCAAATGTGAAAAGCATATCCATTGTGTTTGGTATAAGCCCTTTGTTTGTTCCACTCAAGATGACTGGTGAGTTATGGGGCTGGCAGTGGACGTAGATTGCTTTTGGTGTGATTCGTTGAAGTGCTCAGGTGGGGCGACTAAAACAGGGGGTAGAGACTATGCAATAGCTCTGAGGTGTTGAGACCTAGAGGAGCATGATGGTAAGTAGAGCTCCCCTGGTTTTGTTTATAGCTGAACCCGAAGTATGTGTGGGTAGTCTTTCAAAAAGATTGAGACTCTGTTAGAGAAAGATTGGTTGGCCATCTGGGCAGGAAATTAAGAGGCTATTTTCATGTCAGTAGGTATTGCTTACAGGATGCCACTCTCATTACGGAGTGAGGGTGCGTGGATGAAGGTAAATGTCACTATATGGATTCCTTTATAGTGACATTTTTATGTGCTAAAGCAGTGGTGCCTTATCAGGTATCACTATGTGAAAATAAAGGTAGGCCGGGATGCTCGGTTTGTGCCTTAAGGATTGCTCCTGAGAAGGAGTCAATCATGTACAAGGTGCGTAAGTCCTTACCCCCAAAAGCGAGATTAGTGACTGTGCGGCCTCCTGTGCAGGCTATATAGCGGTGTAAAGGTTCCCCGTATTGACTAAATGACCAGACGCAGCCATTACCAGCATCGGCTACGAATACATTTCCAGCCTGATCGACGGCAACACCGTCTGCACCACTAACACCTCCGGCCATTTGGACGAAAATCCCTACCTTGGATACAGAACCATCAGCAAGCAAGGGGAGTCGCCAGATGGCATTGCCCCGCGTCATGGCGACATATAAGGTCTTTTCATCAGGGCTGAGCGCTAGGCCGTTAGGACTAATGCCAGTATCGAGCAAGCAATCTAAGCGTCCACTATCTAGGTTGTAGCAAAACACTCTACCAGTGGGGTCGTGTAGACCGGTTTGGCCTTGATCAGTAAAGTATAAGTTTCCTTGCTGGTCAAAGATTAAATCATTGACTCCTTTAAAGCCCTCACTGCGGCGGTGTGTGAGTACCGGAGTGATCTTTCCATCGTTCGGGTCGAGCTGCAGAATGCCGTGCTGATAGTCTGCAAGAAAAATTCGGCCATCGGCATGAATTTTTAAGCCATTGGGCCAACCATCGTACTGGCTGATTAACTTCCACTCACCCTTTTGGCAAATACGGAATATTCGCCCGTAGGGGATATCAACGACGTATAACCGACCCTCTCGATCAAATGAAGGACCTTCTAAAAAAGAGTTGACGGCTTGGCCTGGCTTATTTGCCTGCACCCAGCCAGAAGGGGTACCAGCCAGAAAGAAGCACTCAGGAAGTCGACTGAAAACCTCAGTGCAGCGTTGAGCAGGTGGAGGATAAAGGCTCATGACTCCCTCTCCTTGAGTTCGCGTGGAGCGTGACCGCTGTAATTCCAAATATACTGCCGTGGTATGGGGCCTTTGTTACGGTCAGGCAACTGCATTTGCTCCCAAGCATGGGCCAGGATACCTACAGATCGAGAGAGGCAGAATAGGCCGCGAGCCAGAGGAGCAGGAAAGCCTAACTCGGCATAGATGACGGCAGTGGCACCATCTATGTTCATAGGAATAAGTCGACCTTTACTGTGGTGAATGGTGCGCTCTACTTCACGAGCAATAGAAGCAAATCGGCCGTCAACGACGCCTTCTGCTTTTGCTTGCTCTACTAGCTCTAGCAAGCGGGGAGCCCTGGGATCAACCGGGTGAAAACGATGGCCGAAACCAGGTACGAATTTTTTGCCATGGTTCCAGAAGGCATTTAAGGCTGTCTGGCTAGCAGCTTCTACCGTAGTACCTTGTTGTACCAATTGGTCAATGTGATGATAGAGTTCAACTGCTTGCTCTCCCGCACCACCATGTACGTCGCCCAATACGTTCAGGCCAGAGGCCATGGCATTATTCAGGCCCACACCGCATGTGGCGGCCATTCTGGCGATGGCAATTGAAGGCGCCTGAGGGCCGTGGTCCACCCCAGCCACCAGAGCTGCATTCAGCAAAGCGGCTTGTCCCGCATTGGGGAGCTCGCCGTGTAGCATTAACCAGATCATTTCGGTATAACTAACGTGTCCGATGAGATCTTGGATAGCGTATCCATGGTAGCGGATAGAGCCGGGTTGCATATCGATAATATCGGTGCGCCACCAGTCTTGCATGGCTTGTTGAACGTGAGAGTCATTGGTGCTCATATCACCGCCTCTTTTTTGAATGTGTCTATGGTTTGAGAGTCGTAGCCCAGAGAGTCGAGGAGCGTTAAGGTGTCCTGTCCCAATATTGGTGGTGGCGAGCTAGGGCGTGGATCGCCGCTAGCCAGCTTAAAGCCGGAACGTACGACTTGTACGTCCTTACCTACACCGGGTGCTTGCTCAAACGTGTGGACTAAACCTCGTTGTTGGATCTGCTCATGAGCGAGAGTAGCAGCCAAACTAAGTACTTCTCCAGCAGGCACATTGTGCGAATTTAATAGTTTGGCCCAGTGCCTAGCGGACTGTGTTTGTAGAGCCATTTCCAGTTCTTCACGTAAGGCTTTACGATTTTTTTTCCTACTTTCGCGTTCTGAGAAACGCTTGTCGGTAATGAGCTCAGGCTTAGAGAGTAGGTGACACAACTGTTCGAACTGAGTTTGCTTATTGGCTGCGATATTCAGTAGGCCATCAGCGGTTTTGAATGTTCCAGAGGGGGCGGCAGTCATGTTCTCATTGCCCATGGGTTGTGCGGGTACGCCAGCAATCAACCAGTTGGATACAGCCCAGCCCATGGCCACGACGGTGGATTCAAGCATAGAGACATCTATGAAGTCTCCTTCGCCAGTTCTTTCGCGTTTGAGTAAGGCTGCCGTCGTAGCAAAAGCAGCTGTAATTCCACCCATAGTATCGGCGACCGGGTAACCTACTCGTAATGGTGCAGTGTTTGAGTCGCCGGTGACACTCATGACTCCGGCCATACCTTGAACAATCTGGTCGTATGCAGGATTGTTCTTCAGCGGACCGTCACAACCAAAACCTGATATAGCACAGTAAATGAGATCGGGTTTAATGTTTTTTAAGGAGTTGTACCCAAGTCCTAAACGATCCATGACTCCTGGCCTGAAGTTTTCTATGAGCGCATCCGCTGTAGCGACAAGGCGTTTAAAAATCTCTTTTCCTGCCGCTGATTTTAGATTCAAGGTTAATGACTTCTTACCTGCATTTTGAGCTAAAAAAGAGGCTCCCATATAGGTTCGGTTTAACTCTGGGTCGGCTCCAAGCTGTCTAGCTAAGTCACCAGACGTGGGCATCTCTACTTTGATAACCTCAGCTCCTAGCAGAGCTAATTGATATGCGCAGAAAGGGCCGGCCAGAACATTCGTTAAATCTAGAATGCGTAAACCCTCAAGCTGTTTAGCCACGTTGCTTACTTCCTTTAAATATCCATAAAAAATAAACTATCAGCCCTATGGCTGCACCACCGTTCAACACATTTGAAGGCACAGCAATTAGTAGTGCTCCTGCGGCCAGAAATATACGCTCCACCACGAGTAATGGCCTGAATAGGAAACCGATCTGAGCGGCGGAAAAAGCCACTATCGCCGCTAGGGCTGCGGGTAGGTACAAAAACAGGGCATTAAGGTCGCTGCCTGGCTGCACTAAAAGTTCAGGGTGATAAATCCAAATTAAAGGGAGGAAAAAACCTACTGCAGCAATACGTACGGCGGTGACCGCTAATCCCATGGGATTGGTTTTAGCAATGGCTGCTGCTGCAAATACCGCTAAGGCCACAGGTGGAGTAATGGCTGATAGCACAGCGTAATAAAACACAAACATGTGTGCAGTGAGCTTATCGACACCTAAGTCCATTAGGGCTGGGCCTGCTACAAAAATGACCATCAAGTATGAGGCAGCAGTGGGGAGACCCATACCCAGTACGATGGCACAAATAGCAGCCATGAAAAGAGCAAGCAGTAATGAGCTATGCCCCAGAACCGTGATTTCTTGGTTCAGCTTAATGCCGAAACCAGTGGATGAAATGGCAGCAATTACAATGCCGATGGCAGCGCAGGAAAGCAACACGGATAGCGAGTCGCGCCCACTGTCTGTCAACATGGATAACCAGTTGGCAGGCTTTAAGCGAGTCTCAGGAAACATGCTAGCAGCTAAGAGCAAAACACCAGTTGCAACTAAGCCACTGAATGGCGCTGGATAACCGCTGATGAGTAGAGTGAGCAGGGTGCCAAAGCCGACAATGAGCAGACCAGCTCGCAGGGTCATGGTGCGGTTCCAAGGCGGTGTGTCTTCATCGCTTAAGGGGGGGATTTGCATGCGCCCCGCTTCTAAGGCTACCGTCACGGACAAAGATAGAATGTAAAGAAGAGCAGGCAATATTGCTGCTATCATAATGGTAACGTAAGGAATACCTGTGATGTCAGACATAATAAATGCCCCAACACCCATAACGGGGGGCATGATCTGTCCTACACAAGAAGCGGTGGCTTCTACTCCGCCAGCAAAGCGGGCGGAGAAACCCGAGCGTTTCATCATGGGTATGGTTAGCACGCCTGTTGCAGCAACGTTGGCTGGTGCAGAACCATTAATGGATCCAAAAAAAGCTGAGGCAATAATGGCTGTTTGTGCGGGACCTGAACGACGTCCGCGTGTTAACAGTAAGGCTAGGTCGTTAAATAAATCTCCGGCGCCCGTTAAGCGTAAGGCGGTACCGAGCACGACAAAGACTACGACAATATCTACCACAGAGGCCAGAGCAACACCGAAAATACCTCGATAGCTGTAGGAAACCTCTAGGATACGAGCGATGGAAAAGGGACGGTGGTGAAAAATTCCGGGTAGTAAATGCCCAAAGGCTAAGTAAGCGACAGCCAGCAGAACGACGCTGGTTAAAAACCAGCCCTCTGCACGGTGAGCTGCCCAAATGACAACCAAGGTGCCAATGGCATAGCACCATAAATCCATTGAGTTAGGCAGGCCTTCGCGATAGTTAGCGATCACATCATATTGGTGAGTAAAATACGCCCAGCTTAATACTGCACCTAAAATAAGCAGCATATTGGCTAACATGGTGCGGTGACTGGTAATAGCAGAGCTTTTCGGGTGTGATCGAGCAGTGATGGCTACAATCGCCAGCATTAACGCCGTGCCATACTGTACTTGGGACGGAAAGCGTCCGAATATTTGCGTTAATATGATGAATAAGATGAGCGTAGCACTGGCATATACGCCCAGAGTATGTATGGTTTTATCTAATTTTGGCATCTGAGGTCCTGCGTTTTTAAATAGGCAATGTGCTACGCGCGCGCACTGCCTGAATATGCTCAGTAGTTAATTAAGCATGCCTACTTCGCGATAATATTTTTCGGCTCCTGGGTGTAGATCAGCAGAAATTCCTTTCAAGGTAGTATCGCGTTGAATCAGAGATAAGGCAGCACTGCTGGCCTGCACTTTTTCTATGTTTTCCCACAAGGCCTTGGTAAGCTGATAAACCACTTCTTCGTCCACAGACTCATTCACCATAACTTGCCATGGGAACGTCCAGAAGTTGACGTGATCTCCCTCAACGAGTACACGCCCTTCATAAATTTTATCTATTGTGGTGGCTGGTACGGACTGCAAAATATAGAACTTACCGTTGGAGATTTTCTCCTGAAGTTGTGTAAACGAGTCTTCGTCCAGTGAGACAAGGCGCAGTTTATTACCGCGCGAAGCATTGTCGATTGAAGCGTTGGGGATACTTCCCCAGACTAGAGTGCCGTCCAGAGCTCCTGTTACTAGTTGTTCTAAAGCTGGACCATACTCCAGGTGTTGGCCACTGACTTTAATAGTGTGGAGGTCAAATAAATCATTGGACACCTTACCTGCGTTGCCGCCAGGTCGTCCTACACCTATTTTTTTACCATCAAAGTCAGAGATTTTTTTGATACTACTGTCTGCACTCACTACATATTGAGCCATGCCAGAAGGCAGGCCCAAGACGGCCTTCATAGTTTTGTATTTATCTCTGATGGACGCTGGGTCTTTGGCATAAGCGCCTTCACCAACTACAGCATCCAAGTAATGTGGTGAGCCCACTGCGACGAAGTCCACCTCTTCCTGAGCTGTTTTTCGCATTCCTGCGACGGTGCCATTCTCAACGACTGTCATAGCTAGGCCTGCGTCTTTAGCTATGCCTGACCACACTACGCCTAATGCGTAGTCGTCTGAGGTGGCAGATACGCCACTAAACACCACTTCTGCTTGAATGGTTGTTGTAAAAGCTGTGAAAGCAAGTAGCGCAAAAGCGCGCTGGTATGAGCGTATAGACATATTTCTCCTCGTTTATAGCGTAATATAGATTTTAGTACTATTCTGCGCAACTCCAGTTGCGTATAGTAGACCAAAGGGAGGGAAAGTCAACACCGAAAAACGGATGGGAGCAGTAACGTTATGTCCAATGCCATAATGAGAGCCTGTTAAAAAATGGAGAAATCGATGAGTCAACATCGTGTGGAAGCTGTCGAGCGAGCTTTAACGCTTCTGGAGTGTTTCAATCAGCAAAAACGCTGTTTAAGTTTGACTGAATTGGCTGAAGTGACCGGGATGTATAAAAGTACCGTGTTGCGTTTGGCTGCTTCATTAGAACGATTTCACTTTTTGGTGCGGGGACAAGATGGGCGGTATGGCGTGGGTCAGTCGTTGTGGCGATTGGGTCAGCTTTACCATAGCAAATTCAATATTGAGCAAAATGTCAGACCCGAGCTTATTCAGTTGATGGAGTTAACCGGGGAGACAGCTTCCTTGTATGTTCGTGAAGGCAATTTACGAGTTTGTTTGTATCGCGAGAACTCGCGTCGGGCCGCTCGCCATCATTTAGATGAGGGCGTTAGTCTCCCTTTGGCTAGTGGGGCGTCGGGGCATGTCTTGGCAGCGTTTAGCGAGCCCTCGGAGCAAAACGCAAAAACAGTTGCTGAGCAAGGCTACGCGGTTTCACTGGGGGAGCGAGACCCTGATCTGGCCGCTGTGGCGGTGCCGTTATTCAGTAGGTCAGGCATACTTATTGGCGCTCTAACATTGTCTGGCATTATTACGCGTTTTACCCCTGAAAATCAGGCCGTGATGTTGCAAGCACTGAAAGAGTCTGCTACGCGATTAAGCCAGAAGATTACAGAATAGGTATGCTGCAAACGTATGATAAAGCTGCTAGTTTTTCTGATGACGCCCAGTCGAGTCAGGGAGGGTTATAGAAGATCACAAAACTACTAAAATAGCAGCGGCAGTATTGTGTTTGAGTGTCATCTTAATGACTTCACGTGGATGCACCACAGTCGAATTGATCGTGCCACGAAAGAGTTCATGCAGTAATGGCACGGTATGTATTGTGGAGCTAGGATACTAAACATCTTATGCTCGTAATGCGCATACAGGGCTTGTAAATGGGCTTTGACATTGCTGGGGTTAGCAAGGCTTCGCTCTTGCAAAACGCTTACGTGAATTGTCTTGCCATGGTTAGAATATCGTGCTCAGTTACAATAGAGCTTTCCATGACGTAAGTGCCTGGCGCAGGGTCTGCTGTAAGTTTGTGGTAACGCATGGGGATTTCTTGATAATGCAAAACGCCGCTCCTAATGAGCGGCATCTATACGGATGAGAGTAATGGGGGCTAAGAGGCGACTAAGCATTGATTGTGAAACGTTTACTGCCTGGACGAGTTAGGCTGAACTGATGGAGTAGTTCAGGTTGCTCACTTAGCAAGCGTTTGCTATCGAACACAGTGCTGTCTTTGCTACTTTTCTAAGTCACCGAGCCCGTTTCAAAGACAGCCCTAGCTGCGTCGCCATAGACTTCTGAATTTTCAGCTTGTACTGTTCCTCTAAGGCTTTATATTTATCAGCATGGAACCGAGCCTCTTGCAAATCCGTAAACAGTGCAGACATCTGACTGTCTTGGCTAAAGCCCACCTGTTTGCCGCTATCTACGGCGGCAGAATTGGAGCCGTCTGTAGGTGGTGGCGTATCCGTTGTGACGTAGTGCCAAAACCGTGCTTTCAATGCAATGAGGCGCTCAATCAAACGTTCATCGCGATGAGTGCGATGTACTGGCCACACAACAAGACGGCTACATCCGCAGCTTGTTTACCCGTCACAGCGAGCTGGTGCTGTATCTATAACTGAACATATTCCAGCACACCATCACGCCACAGACGAGCACCAAACTCACCAGCGGTTTTACATTCCAAGATTTGCACGTCAGGCGCTCCGATTACCTCTCTATCAATGTTGGCGAGCATCCAGGCTTTGTCTGGATCAGGATGCTGTAGTACAGCATTTACTTTGCGCACGCGACGTCCTGTTTGTTTCGTATAGGAAGCCGCCACAATGGGCTCCAGTAAGCAGCCCCAATAAACAGGAGAGGTTGTATCGTCTGGGTTGGGTTTTATTAAGTCTTGATCACGTCCTGTTTTAATTAGCCAAAGCTCCAGTGGGGATTGATACGGGTTGAGTCCAACGGCTGCGGCAGCATCACTGCTTCCGATACCGTTTTTGCGGACAGATAACCACTCGGCGCGGTCAAGGTCTTTGGTGTTGATGAGTCGTAAGGCGGGACGGTTAGCGCGTTCGATGACGCGAGCGGTAGCGATATTCATCTGAAGAGCTCCTAGAAAGCATAAAGCCCAATGGTTTCCCATCGGGCTTATGGTTTGTAAACGTTGTGAAGTGTAGAGGTGGTACGTAAGTATTCATTACGCACTATTAAGGCACTGGCTTAGTCGTTCTGATGATTAAGCAGCGTAGTGCTATACATCACGCGACAGTAGTGTCGGTATCAAGTAAGCGTGGCTGAAACGTAGGCAAGGATCATTGTGTAAAGCTGTAGTGTTGAAACGAGACTGAGTGCAGCTCCACTACACATGCGTAAGGCAGGTTTGCTTTTATGCTTGCCAAGGCACAATCTAACGGAGCACTACTAGTTGCCCCTATAACAGCAGCGGCTATACGTTGCGTGCAATTGCACAAGGTTCGGTCAGTTTGGTGGGAATGAGGTGTGGAAGGTGGGAGAGAGAAGGTGGTTTTGGGGAGGAGGAAAGGGGCTGGGAGCGTTGAGAAATTGAACAAACAATGCGGCCAATGGTGAACAGTTATATTGTTAGTAGTGAGCCTACTCAAACACAATAGGCTCACTCACTATGTCGCAGCAAACCGTTACTCAATAAGGTCTACATTGAACACTTTCGGTGCACCACTTGGACCTTTAAAAGTTAGTACCGCTTTTTGACCATCCTCAATAGCAAAGCTGTAGCTTGGGAAGTAGCAGCCTTCAACACGGGAAACGTTGTACTTGGAGGTCCCAGCTTTTACAACGTAGATATTGTCTTCGCAAGAGGTGCCATGGGAGCCATTTACCACGTACACACCAACACCGTATTGTTGAAATTGGAACATGATGGTTGGGTAGTCAACTTGGTCGTTGATGTACACATCACCTTTGTCTGGGATTTTTAATACAGTACGGTTGTTTTGTTCATCGGTGTGAACGGTTGCTTGTTGTGCGAATGTGGAACTGGAAAACAGAGACAGACCGACAACAGCAATAGAGAGCAGAGAGCTTGTTTTCATGGGTTACCCCTAAAATGGAGATTAAGGTAGATAGAGAACCAGAGACCTATGGTAGTTTATTTAAAACTTATAAACATAATCTTGACCATCGACAGCCACCGTTGCTTCTAGTAAGCGATCACAACCGTTAATGTGATAAATCATTGACTGACCAGGGTCGATTGAAAAAGAGTTGTTAGCTCCCAAGATGCTGTGTATTTTGCACTCACTAGGTGTAACGCCTTTAAGTTTGAGGACAACAGGTTTTTCGCCAGTGTTTTTGATATCTAGAACATCTTGGTAGAAGCGGTAATAGCTGTTGTATATCTTTGATTGCTCAAGTTCAATCGCTGGACCATCTTCTGCAAAAGCACCAATTGTCATCAATGCAACAACAGCAGCTAAGATCCCGATAGCTATTTTCTTTGATTTTGTCATTTTAATTTCCCTTTATAAAAAGAATGAAATTACAAAGCTTGCTATCCAGGTCCAGAAATAGTTTTTATTTGGTGATAGCGCTTCAGCTCGTTTCCATAAGTAAACAGGGATAATAAAGAACAATTTACCGAACGTATCGGTATCTATACCACTGTTTTTGATTTTCTTCTCATCTATGTAGCTAATGAGAACGTTAAGTATTACCGTGATATACCAGTAATGGCTGTCTGTCATTGAGATCAGAAACTCTCTTTCGTTATCGGAAAACATAATTGCGGCGGCGTACTCTAAGAGTTTTCCTATTATTGGTGCAAATGCAAGAATCCAGATCCAGGTGTTGTTGACTTGTTTGATTTCTGTGGAAGTATTCATATTGAATAAGTGAGAGAAGTGATGGGTTTATAAGAGGATGATTGTGTGTGATTACTTCGACGTCCTGATAGGCTCTTTTTGGATATTAACCTAACTTATAAGTTCTTTACCTATAAGTGTGGTTTTGGTGGGATGGTGTTTTGTATGAGCAAGAGACCATGCGCCCTAAACACACGGACAGATCACTTGCCTCTTTCGGGCAGGCAGTGAAGGCTTATCGTATTGCTGCGGGCATGACGCAAGAAGAGCTCGCGGCAGCAGCGGAGCTGCATCCTGGCTATCTCGGTACGGTTGAAAGAGGTGAGAAGAATATTTCACTAATGAACATCATTGCTCTTAGTAAAGCGCTTGGAGTGCTACCTTCAGAGCTTATGATGGTTTTGGATGTGGTGGTTTCTAAGCCTATCGTTCAAAGAAAACCACAAAACTCTAAGCCTTAGAAAACGTCAACCAACTTTATAAGTGATTTTTCTGCTTGTTAGCTGAAAACACGACTTGATTTCATAAATAACATAAGACCCAGCGTAATGAAGTCGCTGGGCCTTATGCTGTAATCGTAGAAAAGGAGGATGGTGTTAAGCGAGCATGAGTAACGTTTGCTCTAAGGCACTTTGTTTAAGTATGGCGCCTTGTCCGAACCAGGCGGAATCCAAGCGGTAGTCACTGTTACGGGCTCGGCGTTCATGATCCACAAACTCTGTGACCGAGTTAAGTAACCCCAGTGCCGTACCTTTGGCCGATCCTAACTCTGCACCACGGCCTTGACCGTTATAGATACTAAGCGTCTTACGCATGGCATGTTCATTCGGTGCTTGTGTGATTGACTGCTTGCTACCCGAGAAGAGCAGCCTGAAGAATTGCTCTGCTTCAGCGTGTTTCACTTTGCGTTCACTCAATTGCTTCATGCGATACATAAAGCTATCCCAACTAGAGACAGAAATCCCTAATTGCTGTTTTACCGCTTGAGCATCAAAGGTGGTACTGTGCGGAACTTTAACGGCTCCTTGGCTATTATCTAATGCAACGGCTAACGTGTTGTTGCAGACTACCCGAATCGCTGTAAATTGTGCGGTGGTCGCCAGTGTGCCATCGCAGGCTGTGGCTAACAGCACGTAGGCGTTAGTAACGTCGTTGCCTTGCAAAGTGGCTGAGTGACCAGTACGAGCCAGTGCCCATACCTTACGGCCACCTTTTAATACACCGGCTGTTTCCAACTGAAAACCTGATACCTCGGTGAGATCTCGGTAAAACTCCAGAATCTCACGAGGCTGTACGACCTGATAACGTTGGCTAACCACCGATAATGGGGTATTGGTATCAGAACGGTACAAGACTTTATTCTGGGGAAAGGTAATCAAACGGCTTTGGGTGTCATCAACAGTATCTACAAACTGCACTGGTGCCTCTTTAATGCTCCAGTCCATACCAGCT
The DNA here is from genome assembly GCF_050487225.1 of Paenalcaligenes sp. Me131. Lineage (NCBI taxonomy): Bacteria > Pseudomonadati > Pseudomonadota > Betaproteobacteria > Burkholderiales > Alcaligenaceae > Paenalcaligenes > Paenalcaligenes sp. Me131. The sequence continues at coordinate 358,379 of NZ_JBKQGY010000002.1, read as the reverse complement.
TGCTGTTGCCAGACCTCAATAGGTTGATTGGCTGACAATTGATTGCCTAAGCCATGCCAAGGTGTTTGGCCTACATAGGCCATCTGTTCAACGTGATGTGACATTGTGACTTTCCTGTAGGTATTAGCTGGTTTGAAATGAGTGATGACAACGTAAACACTGGTGGTTGTTTAAAATGGTGTTATCAATTGCTTGTCCAAAAGCAGCACCGGTAGCGCAGCCTATTGCTCCACCGATGAGGGCTCCGAGTACGGCTGCTGAGATGCGAGTAAGAGGTTGTGTAGATGGGGTAAAGCGAAAAGCCAGTGTTGCACCACTACTGGCTCCCTGAGCTGCGCTAGATAAGCTACTTACTACTCCCATGCCTGCACCTAGCGTACCGCCGAGCTTTTGAGCATGGTTTTTAGTGTGAATAGAAGAAGAGCCGCAGGCTGGGCAGCGGATAGGCTGCTTGGCGCGATGAGCACACTGCTCATCATTAGTGAACTGATCAGACATAGAGATCCTTGATGTAGGTAAACGGCATATGAGCAAGCCTTTGCTCGCTCTCATCAAGGTGATATATGTCTGAAAATTTCTTGAATATAGTGTTCGTCTGTTGTTGTAAGGGGGGGGAGTGCAGGGAATAAATTGCTATGGCTTGCTAAAAACCGAAAGAGGGGTTTCTCTAGTGTTCAGAAAACGGTGGTTTTCTGAACACTAGAGAAATCTTGCCTAAGCACTGCCGCTCTGGCTATCAAACTGTTAAAATTCCCATCAATTTTTCATCGTCCGGAAACTGTTAATGAATCAACGGATCGGTTATGCCCGTGTTTCGACGGATGACCAGAACCTGGATTTGCAGCGCGACGCACTGCAATTGTCAGGGGTTCAGGCGATCTATGAAGAGATGGCGAGCGGCAAAGCCGCTGGCCGCCCGGAGCTGAACCATTGTCTGAAGGCGTTGCGAGCGGGTGATACTTTGGTTGTGTGGCGACTGGATCGGCTTGGGCGCAGCTTGCCTGACCTGGTGCGTATCGTTGCAGAGCTAGAAGACAAAGGTATTGGCTTCGAGAGCATCACCGAGAAGATCGAGACAGCGAGTGCTGCCGGAAAACTTGTGTTTCATGTTTTTGCCGCACTGGCAGAGTTCGAGCGCAACCTGATTCGCGAGCGAACGCAGGCGGGCCTGATTGCCGCCCGCGCGCGTGGGCGATCAGGAGGACGTAAACCGAAATTGGATGCCCGACAAATTAAGGAAATCAAGCGGCTCATGGCTGATCCGAGTATCCCGGTCACCCAAATTGCAGAACGCTACAAGGTTTCCCGAACAACCCTTTACAAAGTGGCGCCTCGCGGCGCGGCTGTCTCAGGCAGCGATCAAATGGACGCAAGCGCAACAACGCCATGAGAAGAAACATGAACGCAGTAGAAATCGAACAGGCCATTTCAGACTTAGCACTTCAGCCCTTTGACCCGGCTGAGTTTGCCTATGCTTTTCTGGAGGCCTTTGGTAATAAGGCCACCACCATCAAACGACTGCGTTCAGGCACCTCTAACAAATCTGACCTGGGTGGCGTTTTACAGACCAACAATATCCACATTGCCGTGGCTGAAGCGGGTAGCGTCGCGAAAATGCTGACGGCACTTAAAGCCAGCCCAGCCACCAGCCGAGCTAAAGCCCGCTTTATTCTGGCCACCGACGGCGAGAGTTTCGAAGCCGAGGATTTGGACACCGGAGAAACCGTCGCTTGTAGTTACCAGGCCTTTCCAGATCACTTTGGCTTCTTCCTGCCATTGGCGGGCATCACCACCGTCAAGCAGCTGCGCGATAGCTCGTTTGATATCCGCGCTACCAGCCGCCTGAATCGGTTGTATGTGGAGCTGCTGAAGGACAACCCCACTTGGGGAACAGAAGAACAGCGCCATGAAATGAACCACTTTATGGCGCGGCTGATTTTTTGCTTCTTTGCCGAAGATACTGACATCTTTAGCGGCAGCAGCCTGTTTACCGACACCGTGGCGCAAATGAGCGCGCGGGACTCAGTAAACACCCATGAGGTGATCAGCGAAATATTCCGCGCCATGAATACCAAACAAGCCGAACGTGCGGCTGTGACTATTCCACGTTGGGCGGATGAGTTTCCTTACGTGAATGGCGGGCTATTTTCTGGCAGCACGGCAGTACCGATGTTCAGCAGGATTGCCCGTTCCTATCTGCTGCACATTGGCGGCTTGGACTGGACGCAGATCAACCCGGATATTTTCGGCTCCATGATCCAGGCAGTAGCCGATGATGAAGAGCGCGGCGCACTGGGCATGCACTACACCAGCGTGCCCAATATTCTCAAGGTACTGAACCCGCTGTTCCTGGATGATCTCCGCGCAAAGTTGGAAGAAGCTGGGGAGAACTCCCGTAAGTTGCTCAACCTGCGTAACCGTATGGCGCGCATTCGGGTGTTCGACCCAGCCTGCGGCTCGGGCAACTTCCTGGTGATTGCCTATAAACAGATGCGGGAGATCGAAGCAGAAATCAATTATCGTCGGGGTGAGCGTGATCGGCCTACAGATATTCCGTTGACCAACTATCGGGGTATAGAGCTACGCAACTTTTCGGCTGAAATCGCCCGGCTGGCGCTCATTATTGCTGAGTACCAATGCAACGTGCAGTACCGGGGCAAACAGCTGGCGCTGAACGAGTTTCTACCGTTAAGTGCCGATAACTGGATTACCTGCGGTAATGCACTGCGGCTGGATTGGCTGGCTATCTGCCCTCCCACTGGAACGGGCGTTAAATTGTTGGCTGATGATTTGTTCGAAACGCCGCTCGATCAAGCGCAGATTGATTTTGAGAATGAGGGTGGGGAGACCTATATATGCAGCAATCCACCTTACATTGGTACCCGCGAACAAGAAAAAACGCATAAAGCGGATATGAAAGCTCTATTTGAGGGGCGCTTTGACTCTTGGAAAGCAATGGATTATGTCTGCGGCTGGTTTTTTAAAGCCGCAGACTATGGTCGTCATACTTCAGCCGCAGCAGCATTCGTGACCACCAACTCGATATGCCAAGGTCAACAGGTACCACTGATTTGGCCTGAACTGTTTAGCATGGGCGTTAAGATTCATTTTGCACACACGAGTTTCAAGTGGGCGAATCTTGCATCTCATAATGCTGGCGTAACAGTTGTCATTGTGGGTATTACTCAACATAAAATCCGATCATGCAAACTGTTCTCTATTGGGATAGACGGAGTATCGAGCGTTGCAGAAGTCAACGAAATAAATCCATATTTAATACCCGGTCCTTATCGCTCGCTAGTCCCTTCTAGAGTTTCACTGTGCCGACTTGCTGAAATGGTTAAAGGAAACTATCCGGTTGATGGAGGTCATTTACTGCTTTCATCTAATGAGCGTGAACATCTTCTCTCTGAGAGCCCGCACGCCGATCGCTTTATTCGCCCGTTTATCGGTTCAAATGAATCAATTAAAGGCTTGCAGCGCTATTGCTTATGGATTAACAGTCCTGATTTGGAGGAGGCGCGATCAATTCCTGGGATCAATAAGCGGATTAAAGCTGTTGAAGAAATGCGTCTTAACAGTAAAAAGGAAGCAACCAATAAGGCAGCGATGACGCCTCATAAATTCGATGAGATTCGTCAGACTGGGAACGAGAGTTATGCAATTGTGCTTCCTGTTCATTCTTCGGAGAATAGAGATTTTCTTCCCGTTTCACTGTATCCCAAACCTACGATTGTTTATGGGAGCGCCTTTGCTCTCTACGATGCCCCGCTGTGGAATATGGCGCTGATTGCGAGTCGTCTGCATCTGGTCTGGATCGCCACAGTCTGTGGCAAGCTGGAAACGCGCTACCGCTACTCCAACACCCTTGGTTGGAACACTTTCCCTGTTCCTACTTTGACTGAAAAGAATGAAGCTGATCTCACCCGCTGTGCCGAAGATATCCTGTTGGCCCGCGAAGCGCATTTTCCTGCCACCATCGCCGATCTCTACAACCCCGAAACCATGCCGGACAACCTCCGTGCCGCCCACGAACGCAATGATGAAGTGCTGGAGCGCATCTATATTGGTCGTCGTTTTAAAAATGATACCGAACGGTTGGAAAAATTGTTTGATCTCTACACCAAAATGACGACTGAGGAAACGAAAAAGGTTGCGAGGAAAAACGTATGAGCCGACCCCAACCTTTGATGTCGGTATACAATTTCACCTCTGCGCAAGAGCCCGTTATTTTGTCTAAAGGGACGGTAGAGGTAAGTTTGGATGGTACCGTATATCGTGGAACAGCTGACCTTCTGCTCCCATTAATACCCAGTCCTCGTCTGATTTTTCATGCAAGTCTTCAGGGTGGGGAAATATCTCCCCTTGTCTTTGCCTTTAAAGAAACCACCGAGTCATCGTTTTCGTTCAGTGGTTTGGGAATCGAAGGGTTCTGCGGAGCGCGCAAGGTTGGTGAAAATTTTGAAAACTGGGAACTGGATTGGCACCCAAAGTTCGAGCCTCTAGTGTTATGCGATATGCAGTCCAAGAATTCAGTTTCTGCAATTTTTCATCTTTTCAACTTTCCTGACTTCAATGGCGGGCAGTATCAGGATGCTGCACCCGCAGGTTGCGCTCAGCTTATTCTGACATCCGAAGAATGGACGTTTTCGCTACAAGCATTGCCTGATGGTGCAACGCGTGAGGCATGGAAGCGAATAAAGGCTGAAGGTGTTTGTTGTCTGACGCATATGGTGAAGCTGGAGCGCAACGATGGGAAGCCGTTCTCGGGGAAAGACGCCGGCGAGCAATGTCATCTGCTTGATAACTTCCTGGCGTTTGTCAAGGGTGGATGGTGTACAGCTGTATGCGGTGTAGGATTAGCTGGAAATGGTGAGAAAACTTGGACAACCTTTGCTTCACCTCGCACCAGCAACCCACCTTATTCGTGGTTCACCCCATTCAAAGCAAGTCAGGCTGAACGTCTGTTTCCGATGTTTGCAAATCGTTGGCAACAGTCGGATGAGTGGAGGGAGTGTTTGCAAACGGTTATATACTGGTATACGCAGGCCAATACGAGCGGCCGCTCGCTGAGTATCGATACGGCTATTATTCTGGCACAAGTCGCTTTGGAGCGGTTGGCACACCAATATATTGTTGTGGATCGCAAGATGGTTTCAGGTAAAGGCTTTGATGATTTGTGGGCATCGGATCGATTGAGGATGCTTTTTTCTCTTTGTGGTATACCAAGTGAAATAACACATGCTGTGCCAGATATCTCCAAAAAAAATGATGGCTTTAGTAATAGCTCCAAGTGGTTGGATGGGCCGCACGCGATTGCAGACATTCGGAACTCTCTGGTTCATCCGGTCAGTAAGAAAGATGTGCGCGGCTGCTATGTGGACGCTTGGAAACTGAGTCTCTGGTATCTGGAACTATCTGTACTGGCTTTATGCGGCTATGGTGGTACATATACCAATCGACTGACCGCAACATATACGTCCGACTCAGAGAGCGTGCCGTGGGGGCAGAAAGCATGAATGAACTTATCCTATATACCTCCGACGACGGCCAAACTCGTCTACACCTTCGAGTGGAGAGTGAGACGATCTGGCTGAGTCAGCTGGAAATTGCTGAGCTGCTCCAGACGACCAAGCAGAATGTATCGCTGCACGCAAAAAATATCTTTGAAGATAAGGAATTAGCCCCTGAGGCAACTGTCAAGGAATCCTTGACAGTTCAATCTGAGGGTAATCGACGGGTAAATCGGAAGATCAGTTACTACAATCTGGATCTGATCCTGGCCATCGGCTACCGCGTGCGTTCGCCACGGGGCGTGCAGTTCCGCCAATGGGCTAGTACCCATCTCAAGGAGTTTCTGCGCAAAGGTTTCGTGATGGATGACGAGCGCCTGAAAAACCCCGGCGGCTGGGATTACTTTGATGAGCTGCTGGAACGCATACGCGACATAAGGGCCTCGGAAAAGCGTTTTTATCAGAAGGTTCGAGATCTGTTTACCCTCAGTTCGGATTACCAGGCTCGTGAGCGGGATACGAACTTGTTTTTCGCAGAGGTACAGAACAAGCTACTTTATGCGACGACGGGTTACACAGCTGCCGAACTGATTCTGAAGCGCTCTGATCCCAGTCAACCCAATATGGCATTGAACAGTTGGAGTGGTTCGCGGGTGCGAAAGCACGATGTCATTGTTGCTAAGAACTATCTGACCGCCGACGAGATCGACACATTAAATAGGTTGGTGGTGATCTTCCTTGAGCAGGCCGAGTTGCGTGTTAAGCAGCAGAAAGAACTGACCCTGGACTTCTGGCGTAACAACGTAGACCGAATGCTGGCCTTTAATGATCAGGCAATCCTCGAAGGTGCTGGTTCAGTCAGCCGAGAGAGCATGGAGAGGGTTGCTCGTGAGCGTTATGAGGTCTTCGATCAGCAGCGACGCATAGCAGAGGCTGAAGCCGCAGATGCTGCGGATTTGAAGGAAATCGAACAATTGGAACAAGATCTTAAACATAAGGTTAGGAGGCCCTGACAGGTATCGCACTATGACAAAAATTGTACCCTCTGTGTCTGTCTCTTACGCCAGTAATGGCAGCTCCACCAAGTCCAATGCATTGGGTATGCGGCCCATGCAGGAACGTGCTTATGAGCGGCGGGGTGAACAGTACCTGTTGATCAAGTCGCCACCGGCGTCTGGTAAGAGCCGTGCTTTGATGTTTATAGCGCTGGACAAGCTGCACAATCAGGGGTTGAAGCAGGCCATTATCGTGGTGCCGGAAAAGTCTATCGGCGCGAGCTTTAATGACGAACCTCTGTCGAAGTATGGCTTTTGGGCCGACTGGCAGGTAGTGCCAAAATGGAACTTGTGTAATGCGCCGGGCACGGATAACGGCGGCAAAGTCAAAGCGCTCGGAGCCTTCCTCGACGGCGATGATCAGATACTGGTGTGTACGCATGCTACCTTCCGTTTTGCAGTGGATCAATTTGGTGTTGCGGCGTTTGATGACCGACTGATTGCGGTGGATGAGTTTCACCACGTATCTGCCAACCCGGACAACAAGCTGGGTGCACACTTGGGTGAGCTGATTGCTCGTGACAAGGTGCATATCGTGGCCATGACCGGTTCCTACTTCCGGGGTGATGCGGAAGCGGTGCTCGCTCCACAGGACGAGTCGCGCTTCGATACGGTAACTTATACCTATTACGAGCAGCTCAACGGCTATCAGTACCTCAAAAATCTAGATATCGGTTACTACTTCTATTCCGGCTCCTACGCTGACGATATTCTTAAGGTGCTTAATCCCGCCGAGAAAACTATCGTCCATATTCCCAGCGTAAATTCCCGCGAGAGTACCAAGGACAAGATTCGCGAGGTGGAGCACATCATCGAGGAGCTGGGCGAATGGCAGGGCACTGACCCGGTAACGGGCTTTCAGTTGGTCAAAACGCCAGAAGGCCGATTGCTGAAAATCGCCGACTTGGTGGACGACGATGCCGTGAAGCGGGATCGGGTGTCCGCTGCACTAAAAGACCCCGAGCAGAAACACAACCGCGATCACGTGGACATCATTATTGCCTTAGGGATGGCCAAGGAAGGTTTTGACTGGATTTGGTGCGAACATGCGCTGACGGTTGGCTATCGTTCCAGCCTGACAGAAATCGTTCAGATCATCGGTCGTGCGACGCGTGATGCTCCGGGCAAGGCCCGTGCGCGTTTCACTAACCTGATCGCAGAGCCGGATGCGGCGGAGCAGGCGGTGACAGAGGCCGTGAACGATACTTTGAAGGCCATTGCTGCCAGTCTGTTGATGGAGCAGGTGCTGGCTCCGCGCTTCGAGTTCACACCTAAGAACCCTACCAGTGGCCCGCAGGCAGGCTTTGATTATGGCGAAGGTGGGTATGATCCTGGCAAGTGCAACGTGGGCGTCAATGAAGAAACCGGAAAGTACCAAATCGAAATCAAGGGACTAGTGGAACCCAAAAGCGACGAAGCTACGCGCATTTGCCGGGAAGATTTGAACGAGGTGATTGCCAGTTTTGTACAGGACAAAAACACCATTGAGCGTGGCTTGTTCGATGAAGAACTGGTGCCGGAAGAGCTGACACAAGTGCGCATGGGCAAGATCATCAAGGATCGTTACCCCAACCTGGATGCGGAAGACCGGGAGGCGGTTCGCCAACACGCGATTGCTGCGCTGAATCTCACTCAGCAAGCCAAGCAGCTTCTGGTCGGTGGAGAAACGACAGATGTGGGTGGCACCGAGCCGAAACCTAATACCGCGTTGCTTGCTGGCGTGCGCAAGTTCGCCATGGACGTACGCGAACTGGATATCGACCTGATCGACCGCATCAACCCATTCAGCGAGGCCTACGCGATTTTGGCCAAATCCATGAGCGAGGACAGCCTGAAGCAAGTGGCCGCTGCCATTTCTGGCAAGCGCACCAGTCTGACGCCAGAGGAGGCCAAGGAGCTGGCTTTGAGGGCGGTCAAGTTCAAGAAGGAGCGGGGTCGGCTGCCATCGATGAGTTCAGTAGATCCTTGGGAGCAACGTATGGCTGAAGGTGCAGCGGCGTTTGTGCGTTTCAAAGACGAGGGGCGTTATGACTGATCTGGACGATTTGCGTGCTGAGCTGGATGAATTTGCCCAGCCGACAAAGAAAAAAAGCCTCTCAGCCCGTGAAGAGCGGATTATTGCTGGTTTTGAGGAAATTCAGCGTTTTGTCGAGCTGCATGGCCGTACTCCACAACACGGCGAAGAAAGAGACATTTTCGAGCGGCTCTATACCGTGCGCCTAGAGCGTCTGCGCACCCTTGAGGAGTGTCGCGATCTGCTGGCCCCCCTTGATCATCAGGGCTTGCTCAGTGGTGACGCCAGGGATGAGGACTCAGTGGAAACGATGGACGATGACGCTCTGCTTGCCGAGTTGGCCGGGGCAACTGGATCTGTTGATATCACTGAATTGCGTCACGTGCGTACCAGTGCTGAAAAACGGGCGGCAGAAGAAATTGCCAACCGAGATACATGCGAGGATTTCGAGGCATTCAAGCCGCTATTTGATCAGGTGCGCAGTGATCTGGAATCAGGTTTGAGAGTGACACGGCCTTTTGGGCAGTACGCCACGATTGAGGTGGGACACTGGTTCATCCTGGACGGTCAAACAGCCTATGTGGCGGAAGAAGGCGAAGAGTTCGACTCGCCACAAGGCAAGAAAGACGCTCGGCTGCGGGTCATTTTCTCGAATGGCACCGAAAGCAATCTGCTACGGTTGTCCTTGGTTCGCGCTTTGTATAAAGACGAAACAGCACGTCGAATTACTGATCCTGATATGGGGCCGTTGTTCAGTGATTTCCTAGAGGAGGGTGATCTGGAAAGCGGCACTATTTACGTGTTGCGCTCGCTGTCTGATAACCCCTATGTGGCCGAGCATCGTGATGTCATCCACAAGATTGGTGTCACCGGTGGCAAGGTAGAAACGCGCATTGCCAATGCCGAGAATGACTCCACCTACCTGTTGGCGAAGGTCGAAGTGGTAGCTACCTACAAATTAGCAGGCATTAACCGCACCGGGCTAGAGAGGTTGTTCCACAGACTGTTCGCGCCCGCACGGTTGAACATTACCATCAATGACCGCTTTGGCCATCCCGTGCAGCCAGAGGAATGGTTTCTTGTTCCTCTGTTTGTCATTGATGAGGCTGTTGCGAGGATCAAAGATGGGAGCATTACCGAGTATCTTTATGATCCGGAGATTGCGGTGTTGGTGAAGGTATAGACAACGAAATTTACGAATAACTCTGGCGCGGCTACCAGCTTGTCCCTACGAGCGACGGCAACGTGGCGGCTTGACCTGTGTAGTGTCAGGGGTTAAGAGAAATATAACAAAAGGGTCCGGCCACTGTTGCGCGGTCTGTGTACCTCAGAAAGGAAGCATATGCCAGTGTCGCAGTCAGAGATGTTCAGTCTAGGAAATTTATACGTCGCGTATCGGAAGGCGAAGGCAGAGGCGTTTTATGAGAATACGCACTTTCATGCGTTAGCCTTTACAAAGTACGAGCAGAGCTTAGATGTCAATCTCTGTCGGCTCCGATCGCGCCTGCTGGAGCGCTCTGTTACATGGCCGACAGACCTGAGTTTTATTGGTGATCATGCTTACTTGCCCAAGTCCGTAGATTGCAGCGCATGGGATGCGAATACTGATGGTCACTTCCGAGCACTTGACCCAAGGCAGGACTGGCAGCACCGCTTTGACGACTCAGGAGAAAGAGCCAACGCTGCGCTTAGGCTTGTCATTAGACCAACAGTCGATTTTCAGATTGTGTCCGCTTTATGGATCATTTTCGTAGGACACTTGTTTGACGCAACATTGGATAGAACAAACTCTTTCGGCAATCGGCTTAGGAGGTCGAGCGGTGGGATTCAAGACGAGAGGATCAGTGTTCCAGGGGTAAACCTCTCTACGCCAGGGTTGTTCGTTCCATACTTCTCTGCCTATCGTGATTGGCGTGAGCGCGGGCTGTCGTCCATGGAATGCTCCCTTGAGGCTGGCAAGAGCATCCTGGCCATTACGATGGATGTCGAGAAATTCTATCATCGTGTTTCACCGAAATTCTTGTTGAGGAAAGCCTTCTTGGAGTCCATCGGACTGGCGCTAGCGCCAGTGGAAAAGAAATTTACTGAGCAGCTGCTTGAGGCCATTACAACCTGGTATCAGAGCACACCGGATTACGACCACCGACCAGCAGGTGCAATCCCGGTCGGGTTGTCTGCCTCGAAAGTTATTGCGAATGTCTTGCTGGCTGATTTTGATCGGGCAGTTGTCGCCAACCTTGAGCCCGTTTACTACGGGCGATACGTTGATGACATCTTTTTAGTGTTGAATTCGGCAAGTGAAGATCACGGTGCTCAACGTGTAATCGAGCGCATTCGAGAAGTAATGGCTCCTCTTTTATCAGTCAAGAAGGGGGCTGGCTGTCCTGATTCGCTCACTTTAAAACTGCCATATGCGAAGGATTCTGAGCTTATTTTTGCGGCTTCAAAGCAGAAGGTTTTTGCTCTCTCTTCTGCGCATGGCTTGGACCTAGTTCATCACATTAGAGATCAAATTCGACAGCAGTCAAGCGAATACAGGTTATTGCCATCGGTACCTGAGTCGGGAATTGCCATGGCATCTAGGGCCTTGTTTGCGACTCCGAATGCTGCATTGCAGGCTGATGCCTTAAGAAAGGCGGATGTGGTTTCAGTGCGACGACTTGGCCTTTCTCTTCTTCTTAGCGACATTGAAACTTACGCAGTAGACTTGGCACCGAGTTCGTGGCAGGCGCTACGTGAGGAGTTCTATGGCCTCGTAACCCGACACGTGGTGACACCTGCAGGGTTCTTTGATTATTTCGGCTATATCCCGCGCGTTTTTGGCTTAATGTTGAGTTGCGGTGATAATCGGCAAGCCAAGTCATTAATCTCTGATCTCGTCGAGATTTCCGCTCTCCTTCAAGCGACTACTTCACTCGGCCTGCCGGATCAGGTAGACGACTTTCAACTCTGTCTTCAGCAGTACGCACATGCATTACTGCAGGCGGGGCTCCAGGCTGGCACTCTCAAATCTGGGAGTTTGAGTCTAGGGTATCTAAGTGTTTTCCGAAAGCTCAAACAGCTAAGCTGTAGCGTCAAGGTTCCAGCTACTGTTCGGTCACTTGAGTCTTTGGTGAATCAGGTACTGCTTTCGGACTGGGGGCGCCGACCATACAAGGAGCATTGGCTTCAGTATCAGAAGGTCGATGAGATGGGGCCGAAGGTTCCTCGCGCCATGGAAGTGCAACGGCAGCTAAGACTTGGCGCAATTCGACGGTTCTGGTTAGACGCTACGGATCTTAGGGTTCCGCATTGGCCTGCGCTAGCATTCCCTACACGGCCGCTTCGCATCGACGAGATAGGGCTTGTGGCACCAACTGTTCTATCTGATTCAGCACTTTTCCGGAACGTCATCCGTTTCCTGCGTGGTGCAGAGGTGGTCACTGCCCATTCGATAGGGTTCTTGCACGATGAAGATTCGCCGACTGCTCACTTCATTGCCCCCGGTCGCTCAAGGGAGCGTATTCGAGTCGCGGTGACAAGTTTGGAGACATCTGATGCCCAGTGGGCTGCCGCGGCGCGAGGAAAGCAGGATAGGTCTGTAGGTCGCTATGTTGCTTTCAATGGATTGATTAACCGAATATTGAAGGAGGAAAAGAGGCCTGATTACATTGTGATGCCAGAGCTCAGTGTTCCGTTGCGATGGGTTCTACGAGCCGCGCGCAAGCTCGCGACCAACGGTGTCTCGATGCTGGCAGGTGTCGAATACCACCGTGATCGGGTGACCAAGAAACTGAGAAACGATAGCCTCGTGTCATTGACTACCCATTGGCCCGGGTATGCAAGCAGCGTTGTGGTGCTGCAGCCCAAGTTCGAAGCAGCGCACGGTGAGCGGCAGGAACTGAGGAAATTGCTTGGAAAGAAAGGAGAGCTCTTTAAACCAACAGGCTCGAAGGCAAAACCGACGCTGTACGGGCACCGCAACTTCTATTTTTCATTGCTAATTTGCAGTGACCTTACAAACATCTCACATCGTAATTGGCTGCGAGGAGAGATAGACGCTTTATTCGCCTTGGAATGGAACCCAGACACAAAGACCTTTTCTGCCCTTGTTGAAGCCACTGCCAATGACTTGCATGCTTTCGTTGTACAGGCTAACAATCGCAGGTTTGGAGATAGTCGGATTAGGGCACCTGCGATTCAGGACTACGCCCGAGATGTAGTACAAGTTAAGGGAGGAGTCAGCGACTACTATGTGCTTGGTGAGATCGACTACAAACAACTTAGGGTTGAGCAACGCCGTAAGGTGAAGAATCGGCAATTCAAGCCCGTGCCGATCGGTTACGCGATGTCGCGCTACAGGAAATAGCTGAGAGCTCCTTTCAGGGCGTGGCCTAAAGAAATTTTATATTTAGTGGCGAATATGAAGCGGCTATGATGTCATGTCTGAGTTCTGGGCGTATTGGAGTTCTAAAAAAGACATTTTTTATGGTATCAATAGGCTCATGGTTTACAAGCTAAAGTTTTATAAGTTTTTTTCTTTATATTGATAATTAAGTGGGAATCATTAGTAATGAGCTTGCTACACCCAAGTCATTCCCTTATTTGTAGCAGCTAAGTTAGTGCTGTGATGGCCTTGTTTTGGTAGAGATCATAAGATCCTGCTGGGAAAATTCAAATGGATTAACGGCTTTTTCTCTGTTCGCATCTAAAAAATCAGCCCACCATTGCATCATCAGTCTGCGTTCATCCAAATGTTCGGCTTTATGAATATATGCGGCTCGGACAGAGTTTCTCTCTTGGTGGCTCATCTGCCGTTCTACGGCATCCCTAGACCACAGTTTTGATTCAATGAGTGCACTACAGGCCATGGTCCTAAAACCGTGGCCACAGACCTCTGTTTTCGTGTCATAACCCATTGTCCGTAACGCGCTATTAACCGTATTTTCACTCATGACCTTCTTAGAGTTATTGTCATTTGTGAAAATAAGCTCTTTATCACCAGTCCAATTGTAAATGCGTCTCAATATTGTTAATGATTGAGTGCTGAGTGGTACAAGGTGAGGGGTACGCATTTTAGAGCCGCGGTGGGAGAAGCGCATGCCTTCAATTGGTTCTCGTTCTGCGGGAATTGTCCAAAGAGCTCGCTCAAAATCTATCTCGCTCCAACGAGCAAATCGCATTTCACTTGACCGTACAAAAACACGTAGTGCGAGCTCAACAGCAAGGGTTGTAAGTACTCTACCTTTGTAGCTGCTAATTCTTTCTAAAAGCTCTGGTATGCGCTCAAAAGGTAAGGCTGGGCGGTGCTTTTCTTTACTGGTCGGAACTGCACCAGCGATATCTTGTGCTGGATTGAAGTCAATCAGGCCGCTTTGAACAGCAAAACGCATAATCGATGTGATGCGCTGCTGTAAGCGGGAGGCTACCTCTAAGCGGTCAGAGTCTACAACAGCACGAATGGGTACGAGTAGGTCACGTGTTTTAAGATTTTTAATGTCTGTTTTGCCGATAACTGGAAAAATATCGGCTACTAGGCTTTGTAGCACCCTATCTCGGTGAGATTCAGACCATGTTCTATTGTTGGCGTGCCACGCTCTGGCAACATCCTCAAAGGTAGTGCCATTGCACTCTTCAAATCGCTCTTGTTTTTTTTGCTCACTTGGATCTACGCCTTCAGCCAATAGTTGTTTGGCATCGGCGCGTTTAGTCCGAGCTGCTGCAAGTGTGGTGGCTGGATAGACTCCCAGCGCTAGGGTTTTTTGTTTGCCGTTAAATCTATAACTAAGTCGCCAATACTTGGAGCCGTTAGGATGAACAAGTAAGTGCATTCCTTCACCATCGGTTAGCTTATATGGTTTATCGGCAGACTTTGCTGCGCGTATCTGCGTATCACTGAGAGCCATGACTGTTGGTACATTCTTTGATGAGTAGATGTTGTACCAGCATATACCAACACTTATACCAACAACAAATGCTTGATGTGGGTAGACTTCAGTTGATCTGGGGAGGGTGTAAATGCCTGGAAAGCCTTGTAAAGGCTGGGTTTTAGGCAAAAAAATAGACCTCGGTTGAGGTCTATTGAGTATTCTGTGGTGCCCGGGGCCGGAATCGAACCGGCACACCTTTCGGTATCGGATTTTGAGTCCGACGCGTCTACCAATTCCACCACCCGGGCAACTTCTAGGCGTGGATGTTTCGTTTGAAACATGTGCTAGGAAAGAAAAGAATTATACCTCGAATTCGAAGATGATCAAGAGCTAAATGCAAAATATTTCATTTTTCTTTAAAAAGAGCCGGTTTGGGTCTGTGGATAGCCCGTTGTAGAGGGAATGCAGGTGTCCAGAGTGATAAAAGTAGCGATTTTGCGGAGTAGGCCATCACTAAGGTTCTAGGGGTAGAAAGCGCTTATGGGCGATACTGTTCTAGGTTTGGCGACTACGTCAGGCTGTAAGAGTAAGGATTAAAGGTAAATGAGCGTGACCCCTGCTGTAGAAACCCCTGCAATGCCAGTTCGTAGGCCTATACCCGCCACCTTGGGGGTGGTGTGTAAAGAGCATCAGGTGTTATTGATACGACGACGTAATGCACCCGATATAGGGAGGTGGAGTTTTCCGGGTGGCAAGATTGATTTTGGTGAGTCCATCGTAGAGGCAACGCAGCGTGAAATCATGGAAGAAGCGGCTGTACAGGCTGAAGCCTTGCAAGTGGTGACCGCCGTGGATGCACACGATATAGGTAGTGACGGCGAGCTGCGTCAGCACTATATTCTGATCGCTGTGGCGTGCAAATGGCTGGGTGGTGAAGCGTGTGCTGGTGACGATGCTTTAGAAGCTAAATGGTTTGATTTGAACGAGTTAGCGCATATAGAACTTGCCCGTAGTTTTGATGTGCAAGCTGTTGCTACACAGGCGTATCAACGCTATCTGGAATGCATGTAACAGTATGGCTCTTGATATTTACGTAGGCGTCCCCAACTAAGAGATTAATGCGCTGGCGGCGCAAGCCGCTATAGCTTGTTGATGACAACTGAGTAAATACGTAACCATGAGCCAAACCGAGAATAATGTTCAGGCAGCCGAAACCCTAGGTTTTCAGACCGAGGTCAAGCAGTTGCTGCAGTTGATGATTCACTCGCTGTATAGCAACAAAGAGATTTTTCTGCGCGAGTTGGTATCCAACGCGTCAGATGCTTGCGATAAGTTGCGCTTCGAAGCGATTGATCGCCAAGAGCTGTTGGAAGGCAACAGCGAACTACGCATACGTGTTACCTACGACAAAGAAGGTAAGACACTGACCATTAGCGATAATGGTATTGGTATGAACCGCGAAGAAGCGATTGCCAACTTAGGTACTATTGCACGCTCCGGCACCAAAGAATTCTTCACTCAACTGACTGGCGACAAACAAAAAGATGCACAGTTGATTGGTCAGTTTGGTGTGGGTTTCTACTCCTCCTTTATTGTGGCAAACAAAGTATCGGTATTGTCACGTCGTGCGGGTGATGTAGAAACTGAAGGCGTACTGTGGGAGTCCGAAGGTTTGGGCGAATTCACCGTGAGCCCCGCCGAGAAAGCAGACCACGGTACTTCCGTAACGTTGTACCTGCGCGATGACGCCGAAGAGTTCCTAGACGGCTGGCGTTTACGTGCAGTGTTGCGCCGTTATTCCGACCACATTTCTTTGCCCGTGCAAATGCTCAAAGAAGAGTGGGACGAGAAAGAATCCAAGCAAATTACGCTTAGTGATTGGGAAACCGTTAACCAAGCCAATGCGTTGTGGACGCGTTCGCGCTCAGAAATCTCTGACGAGCAGTACCAAGAGTTCTACAAACACATTGCTCACGATTACGAAAACCCGCTGGCATGGACACACAACCGTGTGGAAGGCCGCAGCGAGTACACGCAATTGTTGTATGTGCCTAAGCACGCCGCCTTTGATTTGTGGGATCGCGATGCCAAGCATGGCGTGAAGCTGTACGTAAAACGCGTATTCATCATGGATGACGCGGATCAATTGCTGCCAAACTACCTGCGCTTTGTACGCGGTGTGGTGGATTCAGCCGATTTGCCGCTGAACGTGTCACGTGAGATCTTGCAAGAAAGCCGTGATGTACGTGCGATCCGCGAAGGTAATACACGTAGATTGTTGGTGT
The DNA here is from genome assembly GCF_050487225.1 of Paenalcaligenes sp. Me131. Classification (NCBI taxonomy): domain Bacteria; kingdom Pseudomonadati; phylum Pseudomonadota; class Betaproteobacteria; order Burkholderiales; family Alcaligenaceae; genus Paenalcaligenes; species Paenalcaligenes sp. Me131. The sequence continues at coordinate 341,663 of NZ_JBKQGY010000002.1, read as the reverse complement.
TGCTGGAAGATTTGGCTGAAAACCGTAAAGAGGAATACGCCGAATTCTGGACTAACTTTGGTCAAGTATTGAAAGAAGGCGCTGGCGAAGATCAGGGCAACAAAGAGAAAATCGCTGCCTTGCTGCGCTTTGCTTCTACCCACAACAACAGCGCTGCGCAAGATGTATCCTTTGCCGATTACATCGCTCGCATGAAAGAAGGCCAAGACAAGATTTACTACGTTACAGCCGATTCTTACACTGCAGCGGCAAACAGCCCTCACTTGGAAGTATTCCGCAAAAAAGGCATCGAAGTATTGCTGATGTCCGATCGTGTAGACGAATGGATGTTGTCTTACCTGCACGAGTTTGAGGGTAAGGCGTTGGTATCGGTAGCTAAGGGCGGTTTGGACTTAGCAAGCTTGGAAGACGAAGCCGAGAAAAAACACCAGGAAGAAGTCGCTGAAAACTTCAAACCCTTGGTTGAGCGTCTGCAAACAGCGCTGGGCGACAAGGTGAAAGAAGTGCGTGTGACATCACGTTTGGTGGATTCCCCGGCGTGTGTGGTCGTGGATGAGAACGAACTTAGCCCACACCTGATCCGTATGCTGCAAGCTGCTGGTCAAGAAGTACCAACCGTCAGACCTATTTTGGAACTGAACCCTGAGCACGCTTTTGCAGCACGTCTGCAATCGGCGGATGACAGCCAGTTCGAAGATTTGGCGTTGGTATTGCTGGATCAAGCGTTGTTGGCTGAAGGCGCGCAGGTAGAAGATCCTGCCGCGTTCGTGAAGCGTGTGAACAAGCTGTTGCTGGGCTAAGCTCAAACGGCATAGCGCAGACAGTGGTCTGTGCAACAAAACACCCCAAGGGCTCAATGCTGTTGGGGTGTTTTGTATTGTGTATTGCAACTAGGTAAAGCGAGCGGTGTAAGCCCTGTGTACCCGTTTACATATGCCCGTGATACGGCTTACGCACTAACGACTGGTGCACGTAATCAATCATGGTGATGAAGTCGAAGACGGGTAGTTGGGTATCGCGTTGCACGGCGTGGGCGTAGGGTGGTAAGTCGCTGCATTCCAGCAAGATTGCCCCTAAGTCTGGGGTTTGCGTCAGCATGTGGCGAGCAACACTCGTGACTTCGTCTTCAATGGTGCTAGAACACAAGGTGCCTTTTTCTTGAAGGATAGCGCTGCTGAATTCAGGTTGATGCTCCATACCAGCCACGACGACGGGAATGCTGTCCGAAATACCGAGCGCTGAAAAATGCATAGGGCCTAGCTGGCAAGCGTTAGCCGTAATAATGCCTACGGGTTTGCGGGTCAGGGCGTGGATAAAGGGGATTTGCATCAGGCTGGATAAAAACACCGGAATATTGACCGCTGCGGCTACTTCCTGTTGAAACAGAGCCATAAACCCGCAGGCACCGGTAATGGCTTTTACGCCACGACGCTCTAGTTCTTGGGCGGCCTCAATAAAGGGCTTGATAAGCTCGGGGTCGCGCTGGTTGAGTAGCCTATCAATGGAGGCGCCCTTAACCTCTTGATAGCACACAGGATAGCTAAAGGTGGTCGCATTGCCCACGTTGCCAGGAATGCAGGGGTAAGCTGCGTCTAAAATTAGAATACCTATGCTTTGGCCATACCAAGATTGGCTGGCTTTTTGAACGTGATACATGAAGCGGTTGTCTCCGTAAATTATATGTTTCCAATGGGAAACTTTATGTTCGCAGCCTGCTATATGCCTAAATGCTAAGTAGCGCATTCTATATTAGCTACGTTATAGTGCTTATTATCTCTTAAAATTTGAAAAAATCTACGATGGTGGAATCTACAAGCGATGCCGTATTGTCTAGGGCGTCAAAACATACCTTGTTAACAGAGCCTGCTGCACCGATTAGCCGCAATGCTTTTGGTGAGCGTTTGCGACACTTACGTCGCGAGCTGGGCTGGACACTAGAGCAAGCCAGTGCCGAAACCGGGGTGGCCAAGTCAACGCTGTCTAAAATCGAAAACGGCGGCATGTCGCCTACCTTTGATCTCATACAGAAAATCGCTGCTGGTCTGCGGTTGGATCTCGTTGATCTAGTAGGGGCGGGTGGCAGCAATCAAGGTGCAGCAGCACGTCGTAGCCTGATGCAGGGCGAACAAGGCCCGTTACTGGAAGGTAAGGCTTACGTACACGAGCTGTTGGCGTCTGACTTGTCTCATAAGAAAATGCTGCCGTTTCGTACAGTGGTGCGGGCACGCAACTTACGCGACTTTAACGGCAAACTGATTCGTCACTTGGGCGAAGTGTTTTTGACCGTGCTAGAGGGCAGTGTGATGTTTATGTCCGAGTTCTACGGCCCCGTAGAACTGCACGAAGGACACTGTATTTACTTCGATGGTCAAATGGGCCACGCACTGATCTCTACCTCTGAAAAAGATGCGGTAGTGATGTGGGTGAGCGATAACCATAGCTCCGTGCCTAGCAATATTGGCGTGTAAGCGCTGGCTAGTCGGGGTCTGTTAAATCAGGAAAATGTGGGCGCGGCCACGGGCTGTTGCTGGCATAGGCTTCCCAATCAAAAAATGGGCCCGGGTCGGTTTTACGGCCCGGTGCTATATGCTCGTGCCCACGAATAGCGTGTAGGTCGTGGCGTTCAGCCAAAGCCTGTGAAAGCTGGTTTAGGCTGTCGTATTGCGCGGCCTCAAAGGGACAGAAGTCACTGCCTTCCATTTCTATACCAATAGAGAAATCATTACACACTTGGCGGCCATGATGGTTTGAAACGCCAGCGTGCCAGGCTCTATCCAGGGTAGACACAAACTGTACGATTTCACCATTACGGCGAATCAGAAAGTGCGCCGATACCGTCACACCACGTATGTTTTCAAACCACGGGTGGCTGTTGATATCCAGTTTGTTCTGAAAGAAATCAATAATCGCGTTGCCCTCAAAAACATTGGGCGGCAAGCTGATATTGTGAATCACCAGTAAATCTATAGGAGTGCCCTCAGGGCGCGTATCGAAATTAGGTGATGGGGCAAGCGTGACACCAGCGGCGGGGGTAAGCCAGCCGTCTGGTTGCAGATGCAAAGCGCTGTTATTTACGTGGGCCATGCTTGGCATGTTCCAGGCTACACCATGTGTGGCCATCGCTCATCAGGGCTTGTGAGCGAGGCAAGTGTACGCCGCAGTGTTCGCAGCGCACCATGGGCTCGGCTTTGCCTCGTTTGGTTTGTGCGCGGCCTTGTTGTGGATTGCGGGTCTGCTGGTTTTGTCTGAGCTTTTGCGCAGCCACTACGCGCATCACCAGAATAACGGCCAGAATAACGATGACCCAGAGTAAAACCTTAGCCAATAGCGCCTCGCTGCAAAATAACGTCTAAAACAAAGTGGGTACCGGAGTACGCCAAAATCAAGAAAGCAGAACCAGCTAGCATCCAACGCAGAGCGGTGCGACCGCGCCAGCCCCAGATACGGCGTCCCAAGAGCAGCCCACCAAAGGTAAACCAAGAGAGCAGCGTGAAGATGGTTTTATGATCCAGCGGTAACAGCGTACCTGCTAGATGCATGTTGACAGCACTACCCGACAAAATGGTAAGCGTCAGCATCACAAAGCCTATGCGTACCAAGCGGAATAACAGCTCTTCTTGCACCAGCAGCGGTGGCATGGTGTCTAAGGCACGGTGCAATAGGCTAGGCATTTCAGGGTGCGAAGCTGGACGGTGCAGTTGCCTATCGAGCGCCGTCATTAAGATGGCATGCAGCGCGGCAACCGTCATCAGCCCGTAGGCAGAAATGGCGATCAATAAGTGTATGCGCAGCCATTCGTTATCGCCGTGCAAAATAATGGCCCCACCGGGTACCAAGGCGGCGAGTAAGCTCACGATGGTGGCGGCAGGCAGCAAAATAAGCAGTAGGCTGTCTAAACGCAGGAAAAGGCTTTCAAACCAGAACACCACCATACCCAGCCAGATTGCGGCTGAAAGTGCCAGAGCCCACCCTAAGTGCAGGCCTTGTGGCAATATAATGGTAAGCAATAGCCCGGCGCCATGTAGTACGATGGCAGCAAGCAGGGCTATACGGCATGCTCCGCTGAGTACGGGTTGCTGGCTGCCTCGAGTAATAGGACGCCATAAGACAATCGCTAATACAATATAAGCCAGAGCGGCCAGCAAGTGAAATACAATGCTTGCAGACATAAATATCCGACAGACGATTAAAGCTTTACAGGGCGCTTGGCCCTGAACCGGGTAGTAACCCCGACGAATCACTAGTTTAAGCGAAACCAGCCATATGTTCGAAAATCTTACTCAGCGCATGGCCCGTGTTGTAAAAACAATGCGTGGTCAGGCGCGACTTACCGAAGCCAACACACAGGATATGCTGCGCGAAGTGCGCATGGCATTACTTGAGGCTGACGTCGCGTTGCCCGTGGTGCGGGAGTTCATTGCAAAGGTCAAAGAAGAGTCTTTGGGCAGTGACGTTGCCGACTCCTTGAACCCAGGTCAGGCATTGGTGGGGGTAGTGCATAAGCAGTTGACCTCGCTGATGGGAGCCGATCTGGGTGACGAAGCCAGTGAACTGTCTTTAGCCACACAACCTCCTGCCGTCATTTTGATGGCGGGTTTGCAAGGTGCGGGTAAAACCACTACCACGGCAAAACTGGCGAAATGGCTGCACGAGGGTGGTCACACCCAGCATGGCCGCAAAACCGGTAAGAAAAAAGTATTGGTGGTCAGTGCCGACGTGTACCGACCCGCTGCTATTGAGCAGTTGAAAACCGTTGCCGCACAAGTGGGCGTCGATTTCCTGCCTAGCGACACTTCTGAAAAACCAGTAGATATCGCCGTGCGCGCGGTAGATCACGCAAAGCGTCATCACTACGATGTGCTGATTCTGGATACGGCCGGTCGTCTAGGTGTGGACGAAGCCATGATGCTGGAAATCCAGCAACTGCACCAAGCAGTGAAGCCAGTGGAAACGCTGTTCGTTGTGGATGCCATGCAGGGGCAGGATGCGGTGAACGTCGCCAAGGCCTTTGGTGAAGCGTTGCCACTGACTGGTGTGGTCTTGACCAAGCTGGACGGTGACTCCCGAGGCGGTGCGGCATTGTCCGTGCGTCACATCACTGGCAAGCCCCTGAAATTTGTTGGGGTGTCCGAAAAAGTTGATGGTCTAGAGCCTTTCCACCCCGAGCGCATGGCGCAACGTATTTTGGGGATGGGCGATATTGTTTCGTTGGTTGAGCAAGCTCAGCGCAACATCGACATCGCTGAAGCCGAGAAAATGGCGCAGAAGATCAAATCGGGCGACCGCTTTGATCTGAACGATTTCCGCGACCAACTGCAACAAGTGAAAAAAATGGGCGACATGGGCTCATTGCTGAAAAAACTGCCTGCGCAATTTGCGCAAGCGGCTGAGCAGTTGCAGGGTGGTGAAGCTGAAAAGCAATTGCGTCGTACTGAAGGTATTTTGAACTCCATGACACCACAAGAGCGCGCTAAGCCCGAGTTGCTAAAAGCCTCTCGCAAGCGCCGTATTGCAGCGGGCTCTGGTGTGCCTGTGCAAGAGGTAAACCGTTTGCTGAATCAGTACGATCAGATGAGCGGCATGATGAAGAAAATGAAAGGCGGCGGTATGGCCAAAATGATGCGCGCTATGAGTGGTATGGGCGGCATGGCCAACGGCATGCGCAATATGATGGGCGGCTTTGGTGGCGGTAAGAAAGGCGGTTCTAAGCGCCGTTAATCTACCATCGCAAAAAAGCCCTGCTTGTATTTCCGTTGTGGCAACAAGCAGGGCTTTTTTTATGTGTGGAGGTTAGAACCCGTACAGACGCGCGGGGTTATCTACCAAGATTTGGTGGATGATTTTTTCGTCGTGGTTCGCCCAGCTAAAGAAATCTTCCAATAGCGTGGTGTCGTTAGGCATAGGTACGCGTATGCAGACATGTGGCCAGTCAGTAGCCCACAGCATACGAGAGGCATTGGCTTCAATCAACGCGGTGGCATAAGGGGCGACGTCTTGGTAGGGTGTAGCGTCTTGATTGGTGAAGCGGTAAGGGCCAGAGAGCTTTACCCACACTTTGTTTTCTTGCAGCAGGCGCAGCAGTGCTTGGAAACCATGATGCGCCGTGCCTATACTGGCTGGCATGTGGCCCATGTGGTCAATCACCACTTCTACCGGTAGGTAGGCTAGGGTGTCGTACAGGTCGGCGAACTCTGAAATGTCCACCAGCAGTTGTAAGTGCCAACCTAGTGGCGCAATGCGGTACGCCAAGCTAGTGACGTCGGATACCTCTACGCCACTCTTGTACAACAAGTTAATACGTACGCCACGCACCCCTAACGCATGCATGCGCCAGAGTTCTTCGTCGCTGGTTTGCTGGCTGATCACGACTACACCACGGTAGTTGTCACCGCCTTCTTTTAAGGCTTCTAGTAGTACGCTGTTGTCATAACCGTACACGCTAGGTTGCACGATGACGCCGCGACTCAGCCCCAATGTGTGTTGCAAGGCTTTGTAGCTTTCTAGGGTGGCCAGTGGTGGCGTATAGGAACGGTGAGCGGTGAAGGGGTGTACGGACGAGTCACCAATAATGTGGAAGTGACAGTCGCACGCGCCTTCAGGCAGCGTAATGGATGGCGGTGTAGAAACTGGTAACGGTGCGGGGCAGGGTGGTGCGTAGGTCTCACCCAGGGAAGTCATACGGGTGATTTCCCAGCCCTGTAAGCCTTGTAAACCATTGCGTTCAGCCGAGTTGATCACTTGTTGCCAAGTTGCGCGTCGTGCCAAGTCTGGGTCGCCCAACAAGATGGCGTCAAAGATGGCTTGATACTCTTGCAGCAGTGTGCGCTTTAAGGTGCTGGAGTGTTCCACGCGTCGTTCCAGCGCGGCTACCTCAAAGATATGCGCTGTCAGGAACAAGATGAAATTCTTGAAATATTCGTTGGCCGTGGCTTCAGCAATAGCGCGTTTAAACGCCAAGCTTTTTTCAATCAACTCTTGATTAAGGTGCAAGGCTTCGCGCAGCTCTAAGAAGGCATTTTGTATGGCTTCTAACTGGCTGCGGGTGCGCCTTCTGGCGGCCATGCCGGCTGCGGAAACTTCTAGGTCTAACCGCATCTCGTAGAGCTGACGCAGCTTAGAGAGGGTTTTGAGTTCTTCGTGGTCAATCTTGAAGCTGTTGTGTAGCCCACGCTCAGAAACGAATGCCCCAAGCCCTTGGTGGCTCTCTACTAGACCATCGGATTTCAGGCGTGCCACGGCTTCGCGTACCACGTTACGGCTGACTTCAAACATGGCAGTCAGTTGCGATTCTGTGGGAATGCGATCGCCAGGTTTAAGGCGGCCTTGAGCAATCTCGGTTTCTAAATAACGCGAGATGTCTTCCGATAGCTGACGTCTAGAGGGTGCAGGGCTTTTTTTCATGGAAGCTATCATACCATCGGAGCTTGTCACTTGATAACAAGTTGCTGTTACTTGTTTATTTAGCCCTGAAAAGTGCCTGATTTAGGTCTGTTTCATAGAAGTTGCTGCGCTTCTTGTTGGTCAAGTTGCCTATTTTTTGAGTTGTTTTTCCTTGTTTTTACTACTTGGTAAACAGGTTTTTTTATTGGGGTTGTTGCTTTTTTTTGGTATGTGGCAAGGCTTTTGGTTGCAAAGCTCTATGTTTTAAATGTTATGATAAAAAAACTTGTAGTACAAGTGGTGTGTGCAAAGAGGAATAAAACCAGCACACGACATGAATATTTAGGAGCGATGCAATGATTGGAAGCAAACAAGGTAAATGGCGCGTAGCGCTGGCGTGTGCCTTAACACTGGGAGTGGTTGGTGCAGCACAAGCAGTCACCAATATTCGTTTGGGTTGGACAACATCGGATAGCGCCGTTGATCCGTACGCGATTACTGCACATTACTTTCAAGAAGAGCTGGAAGCAGCGGCACCTGGCCAATTCAGCGTGAAGTTCTTCCCTAGCAACCAGTTGGGTAACGACACTGAAATGCTGCAAGGCATGCAGATGGGTACCTTGGACGCTGGTGTGATCACCGGTACACAGGTAGGCACGATTGAGCCCGCCTTTCAATTGACTGACTTGCCTTTCTTGTTTGCTAACAAGCAACAAGCGCACGACGTGTTGGATGGTGAAGTAGGTCAAGACCTGCTGCAGCGTTTGGATGCTAAAGGGATTGTGGGGTTGGGTTTTGCTGAAGCGGGTTTCCGTCACGCAATTAACAACCAACGTCCTATTACTGAGCCTGCCGAGTTCAAAGGTTTGAAACTGCGCGTACAGCCTAGTAGCTTGTTTTTGACTAGCTTTAAAGCCTTGGGTGCTAACCCTGTAGCGCTGCCATGGAGCGATGCATTTACGGCGGTACAACAAGGTACGGTAGACGGCTTAGAAATCCCATTGGCCGTGATTTACGCCAACAAATACGCTGGCGAAGTGAAATACCTGTCCTTGACTAACCACACGTACAACGCGCTGCCACTGTTGATGTCCAAACGAGCATTCAACCGCATGAGCGAAGAAGAGCAAGCCATTGTTCAGGCGGCTGCTCGCAAAGCGATTGAGCGTCAACGTGTTGCCGTAGCTCAGAACGAGCTGGACTTGTTGGAGCGTATTGCGGCTGAAGGTATGCAAGTGAACGAAGTGACGGATGCTGCAGCGTTCCGTGAGGCTGTGAAGCCTGTGTACGACGAGTACCGCGACAGTATTGGTGCTGACGTATTTGATCGTGCGTTGGGGCAAGTGACTCAATAAGTCGAGAGCCTAGTGTGATGTCTTTTTCTCGTGAGCAGTGACATGAGCAAGTATCTTGAGAATGTCAGCAAGTGGATAAGCAGAGGAACGGCCGTTCTGGCCGCTCTTTGCTTGTTGGTTATGGTGTTTTCCTTGCTGGACGGTGTGTTCTTCCGCTATGTGCTAAATGCTTCTCTGACGTGGTCAGATGAAGTGGCTGTATTGGCATTTAGCTGGAGCATCTTTTTGTTTTCTAGTGTGATGGTGCAAGAGCAGGGGCACGTGCGTATCACGTTACTGCTGGCTGCACTGCCGCGTCCGCTAGAGGTTAGCTTGGAAAAAATCAGCTGCATTTTAGTGTTGTTGTTCGGCGCGCTGATGGTGTGGGCAGGGTGGCAATTTGTAGGCTTCACGGCAACTCAGGTGTCGCCCGCTTTGCGTTACCCATTGTGGTTGCAAACGGCTGCGATTCCTGTGAGTGGCGCTCTGATTGTGCTGCATTCGTTGGTGCTGTTGTTTCAGCCCGTACCTGCTAAAGCTTCCGAGGAGAAGGCATCATGAGTGAAGTCGGCATCGTACTGATTTCAGGGCTGTTCATCTTGCTACTGATGGGTGTGCCCATTGCATTTACGCTGGGCATTCTGACCGCAGTAGGGTTGTGGATGGCCGATTTTGACCAGATGATTCTGGTGCAGCGTTTGTTGGCCGGTAGTGCCGTCACCAGTTTGATTGCTATTCCTGGCTTCATTCTGGCGGGTGATTTGATGACTGCTGGTGGGTTGTCACGACGTTTGGTGCGTATTGCGTCCTCGTTGTTTGGCCACTTTACGGGTGGGCTGTCCATGTCCACCGTGGCAGCTGGTACGTTTTTTGGTGCGATCTCGGGTTCTGCTCCAGCGACGACGGCTGCTGTAGGTTCTATCATGATTAACGAGCTGGAGCAGCGTGGTTACTCACGCGGTTACGGCGCAGCGCTGGCGACATCCATCGGGCCGTTGGGCCAGATGATTCCTCCTTCCATTCCTATGATTATTTGGGGTGTGTTGGCTGAGGAGTCCATCTCCAAACTGTTCTTGGCTGGTGTAGTACCTGGCTTGTTGGCGGCAGGTGGTTTCTGCGTGGTCAGCGTGTTGTACGCACGTAAGCACAAGATTCAACCAGAAAAACGCCCTAGTGGTCGCGACGTGCTGAAGGCATTGCGTGAAGGCTTCTGGGCCATCATGGCGCCAGTGGTGATTCTGGGTGGTATTTACGGTGGTGTGTTTACACCTACCGAAGCCTCAATGGTTGGCGCGTTGTACAGCTTGGTGATTGGTTTGTACGTCTACAAAGACTTGCAGTGGAAAGCGCTACCCGGAATTTTGATGGGTTCGTTGCGTACTACTACCGTGATCATGTTCATCATTGTGGTGGCCTACGGTTTTGCGTGGGTGATTGCAAGTGAGCAAATCCCATCACAAATCAGCGATGTATTGCTGAGCCTGACCTCCAACCCATTTGTCTTGCTGCTGTTGATTAACCTGATGCTGTTAGTGTTGGGCGCGATCATGGATACCGTATCTGCCATGGTGATCCTGAGTGGTGTGCTGATTTCTGTTGGTTTGCAAATTGGTTTGGATCCTATCCAATTGGGTGCGATGGTGGTGATCAACTTTGCCGTGGGTATGGTGACTCCACCGTTGGGGTACTCCTTGTTCGTGGCATCCAGTATTAGTGGCTTGAAAGTAGAACAAGTAGCGCGCCATTTGTGGCCGTTCCTGGTAGTGCTGTTGGCCGTGGTGGCGCTGGTGGCATACGTGCCTGCCGTAACGCTGTGGTTGCCAGGTTTGGTAGGTTGAACATAGATGGTTAGTTTGGTTGTAGAACAGGCAGCAATTGCTGCCCCAACAATCCCCGGTCCATTGGCGGTAAGCCCCTTATATAAGGCGGCTTTACCTGCTGGGGCGTGTGATTGCCATGCTCATTTGTTTGGACCGCAGCAGAAATATCCGTATCAGGCGAATCGTAGCTATACGCCACCTGATGCTAGTGAAGCATCGTACAGAACGCTGTTGCGCACGTTGGGTTTCCAGCGTGCAGTGCTGGTACAGCCTAGTGTGTACGGTACTGATAACAGCCTCATGCTGGATACCTTGGCTGGATTGCCGCAAAACGATGATATGCAATGGCGTGGCGTTGCCGTGGTAGATGCCTCGGTGACCGACGCTGAGCTAGAGCGTATGCATGCATTGGGTATACGCGGTGTGCGTATTAACTTGGTGTTCCCCGGTGGTATCACCTTTGATGATGTACGCAGTCTGGCCAACCGTTTGCAGGGATTGGGATGGCACATTCAATTCTTGGTAGATGTGTCCCGTTTTGAGCATCTGGTAGATAGATTGTCAGCGTTGCCTACGCCGTGTGTGATTGATCACATGGGGCATGTGTCTACCGCTAAAGGTACACAAGAAGCAGGCTTCCAAGGTTTGTTGGAACTGATGAAAGCGGGCAATACGTGGGTGAAATTAACTGGCCCTAATCGTATTTCCACATTGGATGCTGCACCGTTTACCGATGTAGACCCATTTTTCGAAGCCCTAGTGCAGCAACGTGCTGATCGCTGTGTGTTTGGTACTGACTGGCCGCATGTGCAGTTGTCTACCTCTATGCCACGCGATGAGGACTTGGTTAATGAAGTGCTGCGCTTGTTGCCAGACCCCGTACTACGCCAGAGGATCCTGACGGATAATCCGGCGCAATTATACGGTTTCTAAGTTTACGCAGTGGTCGCCGCGTGATGCGGCGATTGCTGTAATAGCCACTCCCTAAACGCGATCAGTGAAGGCAGAGAGGCGTTACGGTTGGGGTACACCAAGTAGTAGCTACGTGGGCTAATCAGGGTGGGGCCTACGGTTTGCAATTCGCCGCGTTGCAGCTCATCCAGAATTAATGCTTGCGGCACCAAACCCGCACCAATGCCAGCGCGTACTGCTTGAATCAAATGCGAGGTCAGCTCAAAGCTTGGCCCCATGCGCATTTGAGTATGCGGTAAATTGAAATGTGAGAACCAGTCGCCCCACGCTTGTGGGTTGCTGTTGATGGTGAGCAGGGTTTGTTTGCCTAGCCATTCGGCAGTGACATCATTTTGCTTGGCAACGTCGGGGTTGATGATGGCAATCAATTGTTCGTTTTGCAGTTGATGTGCCGTGCAATCAGGCCAATATCCCGTACCAACTGTGATGGCGGCATCCAAGTCGCCTTGCTCAAAATTCAGATCGCCAATGCGTGAATGCAGGTGGATGGTAATACCGGAATTGGCGGTATAAAACTCATGAATACGCGGTAATAGCCACTTTGACCCAAAGGTGGGTAAGGTGGCAAGGCGTAGGGTGCTACTGCCGCTTTGGTGCGACATGGCTTGCAGGGTAGCACTACGTATAGAACCCAGGGCGTGTGTAAGCTCTAGGTAGTAACGGCGGCCAGCATCCGTCAAACGTACCGAACGGCCTTCGCGTCTGAAAAGCTGTAGCCCCAAATGGCTTTCTAGCGCCTGTACCTGTTTGCTGATGGCGCTTTGGCTAAGGGATAAGTCTTCAGCTGCACGAGTGTAGCTTTCATGGCGTGCGGCGGATTCAAACACCAATAGCAACGACATGGAGGGAGTGAGATGTCTAGCGTTCATGAATTTTGTTCACCATCCGACGGTGAAGATTTCGTTTGTGGTCTAGCGTGTAATCACTGAAACTATAGACTAGCCCTTTCTTATTAGTTTACATGAGTAAAACTCAGGAATCTGTGGTTTTGTTTTTATGAATATTGCTTCCGTCCAGACCCTCGATCCAGTAGCTCCCCGTTATGCCGAATTTTTGAAGGCGCTGGCGCAGCGTGGCTTCACGGGTGAGATCCAAACCGACTACGCGCACCGCACGGTGTTGGCTACAGATAACTCCATTTATCAGCGTTTGCCACAAGCGGCGGTGTTTCCTCGCTCTATAGAAGACGTGCGCTGTCTGGCGAGCCTGATGGGCGAGAAGGCATATAGCAATATCACCCTGACGCCGCGTGGTGGTGGTACCGGTACCAATGGTCAGTCGCTGACCGACGGTATTGTGGTGGATCTGTCACGTCACCTAAACCAGATACTGGAAATCAACGTAGAAGAGCGTTGGGTTCGCGTGCGTGCCGGTGTGGTGAAAGACCAATTGAACGCCGCCCTAAAACCTCACGGTCTATTTTTTGCGCCAGAGTTGTCCACCTCGAATCGGGCAACCTTAGGCGGCATGATTAATACCGACGCCAGCGGGCAGGGTAGCTGTAAGTACGGTAAAACACGTGACCACGTCTTAGAACTAGACATGGTGCTGCTGGGCGGCGAAGCCCTGCACGGTGAACCGCTGAACAAAGACCAGCTAGACGCAGCCTGTGCGCAGCCCGGTAAAGTGGGTGAAGTGTTCCGTACAGCACGCCAAATCAGCGAAGAGCGTGCTGAGCAAATTGAAAAAGGTTTCCCTAAGCTCAACCGTTGTTTGACGGGCTACGACTTGGCTCACCTGTGGGAGCAAGACGGCCGCTTTAACCTGAACAGCGTGTTGTGCGGTGCCGAAGGTACGCTGGGTTTTGTGGTTGAGGCCAAGCTCAATGTGCTGCCTATTCCTAAGTTTTCTACCCTCATTAATGTGCGTTACGGCAGTTTTATGGATGCGCTGCGTGATGCGCATGCCTTGCAAGCACAAAACCCCTTGTCCATTGAAACGGTGGATTCCAAGGTGTTGATGCTGGCGATGAAAGATTTCGTCTGGAACAGCGTATCGGAATACTTCCCGCAAGATGAGCGCCCAACCTTGGGTATTAACTTGGTGGAATTTAGCGGCGACAGTGAAGACGAGGTAGCAGCGCAGGTACGCACCTTTATTGAGCACTTGCAGCAAGACCAGACTGTTACTCGTTTGGGGCATACCATTGCACAAGGCTCTGACGCCGTCACACGCGTGTATGGCATGCGTAAACGTGCAGTAGGTTTACTGGGTAACGTAGAGGGCGAAGCGCGTCCACAGCCGTTTGTGGAAGATGCCGCTGTGCCCCCTGAGAATTTGGCCGACTTTATTGCCGAGTTCCGTGCGGTGCTGGATAGCCATAATCTGGAATACGGTATGTTTGGTCATGTGGATGCTGGTGTGTTGCACGTGCGTCCGGCCTTAGACATGAAAGACCCAGCGCAAGCCGCGATGATTCGTCCTATTTCGGATGCAGTGGCTGAGCTTGCCCAGCGTTACGGCGGCTTGTTGTGGGGTGAGCACGGTAAAGGCGTGCGCTCTGAATACGCACCTGCTTTCTTTGGTGATTTGTACCCAGCCTTGCAGCAGCTTAAAGCGGCGTTTGACCCGCATAACCAGCTGAACCCCGGCAAGATTGCGACGCCCGCCACACAGCCTGAAGCGGCTTTGCTCAAGATCGACAAAGTGACACTACGTGGTGAGTACGACCGACAAATGCCGCTGCGTACATGGCAAAGTTTTGGCACGCCCATGCACTGTAACGGTAATGGCGCCTGCTTTAACTACGATCTAAACGACGCCATGTGCCCATCGTGGAAAGCCACGCGTGAGCGCACCCATTCTCCTAAAGGGCGTGCATCGTTAATGCGCGAATGGCTGCGCTTGCAAGAGCAGTCTGGTGTGGATGTGCTCGCCGTAGAGCAAGAGCCACAATCGTTCTGGAAAGGGCTGTGGAAAAAGCGTGCGTCTAAACAAGACCCACAAGCAACACCCGATTTCTCGCACGAAGTGTATGAAGCTATGTCGGGGTGTTTAGCCTGTAAATCATGTGTAGGCCAATGCCCAATTAAAGTGAACATCCCCGAGCTGCGTTCTAGATTCTTGGGTTTGTACCACCGTCGCTATGCCCGCCCTGTGCGCGATTACTTGATTGCCTCGTTGGAATACAGCATGCCAACGTTAAGCAAAATGCCGTGGCTGTATAACGGCATGCTGCGTCAGAAGTGGGTGAAAAGTATTCTGGAAAAACGCATAGGCATGGTGGATAGCCCCATGTTCAGTTCTATGGATTTTGGCGAGGTGCTAAAAGCGTGGAATGTGCGTCCTGCTACGCCCTTAGCATTAACGGCGTTGACGGCTGAAGAGCGCGCACGTAGCGTGATCCTCGTGCAAGACGTGTTCACCCGCTATTTTGAAACTCCTGTGTTGGCAGCGTTAATCGAGCTGGCTTCGCGCTTGGGTTATCAAGTGTGGTTGGCACCGTTGAACCCCAACGGTAAACCGTTGCACGTACAGGGTTTCCGCAAAGCCTTTGCTAAAGCAGCCATACACAATACGCGTCAATTGCAGACCGTCGCGGGCTTTGATATTCCGTTGGTGGGCTTAGACCCTGCCATGACGCTGGTGTACCGTCAGGAATACACCTCGGTGCCTGACATTGGCATCGTGCCGCAAGTGCAGTTGCCACAAGAGTGGTTATTGAACGCGTTGCCTGAAGATGTGGCAGTAGCGTCTACCGAGCAGCTATACCGACTGCTGCCGCACTGTACTGAAAAAACCAATGCTCCAAATAGTATTCAGCCGTGGGCGCAGTTATTCAAACGTTGTGGCTTGTCGCTGAACATTCCGCCAGCAGGGTGCTGCGGTATGTCGGGTACTTACGGACATGAAAGCCGTAACCAAGAAACGTCCAAGACTATCTTTAGTCAGTCATGGGCTAAGCACTTGGACGCACCTGCTGAAAAAGGCGAAGCCTTGGCTACAGGGTATTCGTGCCGCAGTCAGGTGAAACGCATGAACGAACAAACGTTACGTCACCCGCTGCAAGTATTGTTGGCGCACGTAAGCCAGCACGTCAAATAAGAAACCGCCTCTGGTACTAAGGCCAGAGGCGGCTTACTTATGCACAGGCCGTTTATGCGAGGTTCGCGTAAACGGCCTTGTTTATAACGAGTAGCAGGCGTCAATAACGTACGTATTCGTGCGACTATTTAGAGCCGACTGTCTGAACTTAGAGTTCAGGAATACGCAGCACTTGGCCTGGATAGATTTTGTCTGGGTGGCTCAGCATAGGTTTGTTGGCTTCAAAAATACGGTTGTATTCGTTGCCTTTACCTTTACCGTAAGCAGTTTCGGCAATTTTCCACAGCGTATCGCCTTTTTGTACGGTAACCATACGAGCAGCCGTAGCGGGGGCAGTAACGGTCAGTTTGTTATCCACACCTGCAACGCCCAAGGTGTTACCCAGTGCTAATACGATTTTTTCAGCGGCTTCAGTTGTTGCAGCAGTACCGGAAACAGTGACGGTGTCGCCGTTCACACTAATATCCAGCCCGTCGGCATCCAGTTGGTGCTTGGCGAGTTCTTTATGTAATTCATCAGGGGTAGCGGCTTTGGCATCGCTAGCACCCAACAGTTTCTCGCCTACACTTTTCAGAAAGCTTAGTACGCTCATGGTGTCTGTCCTTGTGGTGAATAAAGCAAAGAGCCTTCATTATTCACCACAAATGTGTAACAGACATGGCGCTGATTGTTAACGATTGTGAGACCGGCTTAACCGCCGCCCACAGCCACCACAATTTCCAGTTGATCGCCGTCGTTCAGTTGGTGTGTCGCATGCTGACTTTTGGGAACAATGTCGCCGTTGATCTCAACAGCAATGCGTTTGCCTACGTAATCCAGTTCCTGCAACAACTCCAGCACAGTGCAGGGAGTCTGTAACGGGCGGGTTTCACCATTTAACGTAATATTCATCGGTGTAGCTCGTCAAAAAGGATGCGCAATTAAATGCGGCGGAAAATCAGATCCCACACGCCATGTCCTAAGCGCAAGCCACGGGCTTCGAACTTGGTGAGGGGGCGGTAATCAGGCCTTTCAGCAAAACCGTCGCTAGTATTTTGCAGCAGCGGCTCGGCAGACAATACTTCCAGCATCTGGTGAGCGTAGTGTTCCCAGTCAGTTGCACAGTGGATGTAGCCACCTTTGGCCAGACGGGTGCTCAGCAGATTGATAAAAGGCGATTGAACTAGCCTGCGCTTGTGGTGACGCTTTTTGGGCCAAGGGTCAGGGAAATAAATATGTACCCCAGCGAGGCTATCGGGTTCGATCATATCACGCACCACTTCCACAGCATCATGCTGGATGATACGGATATTCGAGACTTTATTGTCATCAATACGGCGTAGCAACGAGCACACACCCGCATCGTAAACCTCAACACCCAAGAAGTCGTCTTGAGGGCGTTGTTGGGCAATGCTAAGTGTGGTTTCACCCATCCCGAAACCGATTTCTAGAATCAGAGGCGCTTCGCGTTTGTAGACGGTAGCCGGTTGCAGGATGTTGTTGCGGTAGTCTATAGACCAAAGCGGCTTCAGGCGTTCCAACGCCAATTGCTGATTTGGAGTGATATGAGAGCGGTGGTGTACAAAGCTCTTGATGTGGCCGTGAGGCGACTCAGGGCTATCGTTGTCTTGGGTGTCGTGTGTCATGGTGTTCGGTATAGGGGGGTAAGCCAGCACTAAAAAAATCTTGGTACTTTGTCAGTGCGGCGGTATACTTTGCTGCTTAGACAAAGTCTCTATTTTACGCAGCATTGCGTCATATCACCATGCGGGTGTAGTTCAATGGTAGAACGGCAGCTTCCCAAGCTGCATACGAGGGTTCGATTCCCTTCACCCGCTCCAGAATTCTGAAAAGGCCCAAACTTCGGTTTGGGCCTTTTTGTTAGCTTCTTTGCTGCGTTCCTTCTGTACACCCTTTTGGGGTTACCGACCCTGCTCTGATCTCAATAAGACTATACCGAATTAATCATCATGCTATGAGAGTGGTGTGCGGTTTAATTTTTATCTATATTTAAGATTGTTTTTTAAATGAAATAGATTTTATTTGGTTGTTTTGTGTTATCTGTTTTTGTATAAATAATATAATTCACACATTGGGTTTATTTCATCTATTTTTTTGTACTTAAAGCTTAGGCTGTAATCTCCAGTTGATTGTCTTAAGGTCATGGAGTTTTCGTTTATTTCAACTATCTCTAGTGTTTGAGCATTTTCTCCACTCCCTATTTCTATATATTTTTCATCTTTAATTGAGTATGTGGATGATTCGGGTTTTTCATTTGATCTTGTTTCGCAATTGAAAGGATGCAAGATTGTCTCACCGTTTTCTCTTATATCAACCACATTGGCAATTCCATTTTTTAATGGATGCATTGCCCAAATTCCGACTATTTCCTCTGATATATTTGTTGTTTTAGCGTTGGCTTTTATGGTTGCGAAAGATGATAAAAGGATAGATGTAATAAGTATTGTGATGGTTTTTTTCATTGTGCTTGACTTGTTATGTGTTGGGTGTTGAGGTTTTGGTTTTTTATTCTACTAGGGTTTGTAGTGGTATGCGATGAATCTGGTGTTTTTTAAAAAAATATAGACTAAAGTATATGAGGTATTTTGTGGTTTAATTGTGTTGGTAAATTTTTGTGATGTTTATGTTTTATTTATTAATAAATTTTCAATTAAATAGTGAAATTTGTTTTTCTTTGTAAAGTCTTACTATTGATGTCTAGGAATGTATGATGGTTTTTGCGCTATGAAAAAATAAGAAGAAAAGCTCTTCCTATTAGGTATTCGTTATCTTTCGTTGACATTGTGGGAGTATGGAAGAAATTATTGTGCAAACGAGGGGGGTAACTCTGATGAACCTACGTACAGCACATGTTTGAGATGTAATAATGTGACTTATCCCGGATACCCCTTTTAGTGCACTTCTTGCTGTGATAGCACAGCTTTGGTACGGTGGTATTCACGCTTAATTCAGTACCCGTAGACCAGTATGCAAGACGACCTTTTCGGCAATGCGCTGCCGTTGCCCGAGACCACCGCCGCTACGCCGGCGACTTCACGTAAGAAACCTACAACTGCCGCACGCAAAGGCACAGCCAAAGTGCTGCCTGCTCCGGCAGCACAAGAGTGGGAATCGCTTGCGCAGCAACTTCCTGAACAACTGCGCTTCGGTGTTTCTACCTGGTCATACCCTGGCTGGGATGGACTGATATGGGATGGCGATTACGACCCTAGTGTGCTGTCTAAGCATGGCCTAGGGGCCTATCATCAGCATCCGCTGTTACGTACGGTATGTATTGATCGCACGTTTTGGCGTCCGTTAACGGCCAGTCAGTATGCGGCGTATGCCGGGCAGGTGAGTGATGATTTTCGCTTTGTGGTGAAATGCCCCGCCAGTATTACCGATGCTCAGGTGCGTAGTGAAGAGGGTAGGTCGCGCGAGCTGAATCCTAGTTTTCTTGATCCGTCATTGGCCATACGAGATTTTGTGCGGCCAGCGCTTGAAGGGTTACGGGACAAGTTGGGTGTGCTGGTGTTTCAGTTAAGCCCTTTGCCTTTGAGTTGGTTGACCAGCACCGCTGAACTGTTTGAAAAAATGGGTCATATGTTGACGGCGGTTCGAGAAGAGTTATCTGGGTGTGACTACGTGGTTGTCGCCGTCGAAGTACGCGACCCCGAACTGCTAGGGCAAGCCTTGGTAGACACGCTAAAAGCGAATGGAGCCACGTTCTGTCTAGGTCTGCACGGGAAAATGCCACCTATAGAAGCGCAACTACCTATACTGCGCGCATTATGGCCGGGGCCGTTGGTGTGCCGGTGGAGTTTGAACCGTATTTTTGGTGCGTATGGCTATGCGGATGCGCAGAAAAAGCACGATCCTTTTGATGCCATTCTCAGCGAGGATGAGCCTACACGAGCAGTATTAGCGCGTACGATTCGTGGGATTACTGGGGCAGGGCAGCCTGCTTACGTGACCATCAGCAACGATGCCGAGGGCAGTGCGCCGTTGTCCATTCAGAAGTTGGCGCAGGCGATTACAACGTAGTGCCTGTTTGCTTCATCATCATTGAGGACTTCTGTGCCAGCATGATTGAGTGGTGTCTTGCTAGGCGCTATGCAGTCGCGATGCGCTGAATCTTTAAATGGTGCGACAGCTCCCTAACGATCAGCAGATAACTAAAAAAGTTCGTATCGTCGGGAAACTCACCGTCTTTCATGGGGCTACCCGACACCACATCGGCCATCCGGTTAAAGAGGCGTTCTAGCTCAAGTTGGCTAAGTGTCTGCTCGTCACCCGTCCTACGCGCTATGTCTTGCAGATAAGCATCGGCACAGACTTGCTGCGAAGCCGTTTGCAGTAGTTCAGGCATGGACTCAATGTGATCTTCTACCGTGGCGATCGCCATCTCTACTTCGTAGGGCGTTGGGGGCGTGTGGTGGAAGCATTGTTGCGCAAGCGTGCGATAACCAATGCCTAAAGAGAGCGCTGGCTGTGTGAACCGGATCTGGTCTGCATCAATGGTAAAAGTCGCATTGCTCATGGCCGCTTCCATCGCAAAAGTAGGGGTGAAGATACAGTGGTTATCGTTTTTCCGCTGGTTTTGACAGCGACTTCAGGAACTCAGCAAACTCATCAGCAGCAGGCGACGGTTTGACCTTGGGTCGGGCAGTAGGTGGGGTATAGGGGTTAGGGGATGGGGTGTCGAGGTGGAAATCAATAGGTACTGCAAAGGCTACGCTGTCTTGAGCAGCCATTTCCTCAGGGAAGGGAGGAAATTGTCTAACCCGTCTAATAGCGTTAAGTACAGCACTGTCTAAGTCTCGATTTCCTGCGGATTCAGCGAGTTCAAGTGACTCTATAGAGCCATCACGCTTTACCGTTAGATGTACCACTACTTTACCCGAGGCACCTGCGGTGCGGGCGTTAGCGGGGTAGCTTACATTTCTGGAAATGAGTGAACGAACCTGATGTTGCCATCTCTGCTCTGCTGCAGGGGATTGTGGAGCAGAGGCGTGTGCTGCAAGCGGAAGCATGCAGAGCGAGAGGAAGCAGGCGTATAGCCAATGTCTGATTCGTGTGGAAGCGTTGCCCATGACTACCTTCAGAATAAAAACAGGGAGAAAGTACGATAGCTTACTTTCTCCCTGATTAAAAATATAGCGTGTGGGTGTCTTCCGCAACCTGAAATTAGGCTGTATTTGCTTACCAGCGATACCCCACTTTCAGCATGCCGCCGTAACCGCGTTGGCTATGGCTGCCTGTCTGACCGAAAAGGTGGCCAGAAATGTCTACGCGTTGGCTAAGTTGGCCTTGTACCCCAAGTTTTAATTCCAGAGCATTGCGGGACGGTTGTGCGTCCAGCGTGTTGTTACCCATGCGTACGGATGCGGTATCACCGCTGTACAGCCAGTTGGCTTCTATAAAAGGCAAGAGCGTAGCGTGGCTGGCGTCTGGCTTGGCATGTGGGTAGAGTCTGACACCCACACGGGTGTTCCAGTTGTCGTTGTTACCGCTACGCATTCTGGTGCCTTGTAGGGTGACATCGTTGGCATCGTAGTTGCTGTAGGTGACTTGGGCATGAGGTTCTACCACCATATTGCCTAGTGCAGAGTCAGCAGAAAAAGGCTGGAAGGCATAGCCAGACTCTACCGAGGCAGTCCAGATGTTTGAGTGATAACTGGCTGAACCTAACTCACTGTTTAGGCGGTTAGAGTAGCGACCATATTGCAGCCAAACATCCCCATACGCACCTAAGCGCGTGCTGTCGTTTTGGTAAATAGTGCCGTACATACCTACTGAATAACCCGAGACTTTACCCTTGGCACGTACCCGTGAGGTTTTGCCGGTTTTGGGCGCGCGCATGGTAGAGGTGGAGTGGGTTTGGGTGTCGCCGTAACCCGCCATGACGCCTACGTACAGCGCGCCATCGGTGCTCACAGAGTGACGTAGCAGGTCGCCGCCTAGTTGCAACATTGTGCTGTCGGTTTTGATGCGCACGTTGCCTTCAGACATGCGCAAACCGCTGTCGTGACGAGCTTGTGCGCGTGCCCACATGCGACGGCCATCACTCAGGTCCACCGAGTCATTACTGACGGATGATCTGTCGTGCAGTGAGTGCATGAACAGACGCGTAGCGGCTAGTTGGTTGCCTATGTAAGCACCACTTTCCGGTGATACGTTCTTAGCGCCTGGGCCTACCGGTGGAATGACTGGTGGCTTAATAGGAGGCTCCGGCTTTATGGGAGGTTCAGGTTTTACTGGTGGTTCAGGGTCCACCGGCGGCTCTGGGTCTACAGGTGGTTCGGGGTCTACGGGTGGTGTGTATTCCGATGTCAGATACCAGTCGTTTTCCGTGCCGCCATTACCGCCTCGTATTAGGCTGTAGTCATAGCCATTGACCGCTACCGTGGTAGTGCTGGAGCGATAGCCGGTAGAGCCGCTGTCCAAGTGAAAGGCGTCGGTAGTGGTAGTGCCGCCATTGATGGTTTCTACGAGTCGTATACCTTCAAGGGTTTGGCCACCAGAACCGCCCGCATTGCGTACGCGCAAAGCGGTGTTGCCAGAAGTGGTTCCGCCATCAATGATGAGTTTATCGGTAGGGGAGTTATCATCGCCCAGCTTGGTGTTCATCACCAGTGTGCCGCCACCTACATAGTTTTTAACCGTCAGTGTTTTGAAGTTGCCGCTGGCACCGGGGGAAACAAAAGCTACTACGCCGGTATTGTTGAGGGAGTCCAGAGTGGAGTTGCCGCGTACATTCCACGTGCTAGATTGATCCACGCTTAGGCTATTAATACGGCCAGTCCCGCGCTCTCGTAGTGCGCCTGTGAGAGTGGAGTGGTCTTTGAGGGAAATGTCGATGACACCGCTATCCATCAGCACATCACCAGTGAGGGTGGCTTTGGTAGCGTCTAGGTCTACTTGGCCAGTTTCTAGGTCAGTAGATACACCACCGCTGGTGACGGTCAGGGCGCGAGCGTGCAACAGTATGCCATCATCTTCCACGCCACCGGTGCGGGCAGTGATGCTGGCATTATCTAGAGTGATGTTGTGATTACCACCTGTAAGCAATAAGCCAGCGCCATCTTGCGTGCTGATACTAGAGCCATTGGTTAGAGAGAAAGCATTTGTGAAATCAGCGACGGTGACGTAGCTCCATATACCGCGTGCGTCTACGCCAGATACATCAATTTTGGTGTTGTCCAAATTGATGATGGTGCGGTTGCTCATGGCCAGACCGCTCGCGCCATCGCCAGAGGTTGTGACGGTGGTGTTGCGGGTGGTAAGTTTTGAGTTGGTGCCACTGGCAAATAAGCCGTATGCGCCATCACCGTGTGTGGTGATAGAGCTATCTTCTAAATGAATTTCAGCACCAGAAATACGAGTGAGAGCTCCCACGGCGCTATTGCCAAAGGTTTCTATCTGCACGTTTTTGGTTTTAATGGTGGCAGAAGAACCGTACTCTCTAGACACATACAACCCATAGCCGTTGGTTGCTTGGGTGGTAATTTTTCCATCTTCTAAGGTGACGTGACCGGCTCGGTTGTCAATGCCCATATGAGAGACGTTAATCTCAAAATTCTTGGCTTTTAACGAAGTCCCAACTGATGGTAGCCATACACCGGTTCCTTCTACTGTTCCGAAGGCTGAAATAGAAACGTTTTCAAGCGTAGCAGAGGCATTTTTGGCATTTATATCAATGCCATAGAGGAAACCACCGTTGGAGACTAGCTTTGTGTTCTTTAGTGTGGCGGAGGCTCCTTGGTTTCCGGAAAGTGAACCTAGATACAGTGCAGTACTGGCTGATGTAATAGAGCCGCCATCCATGTCGAATTTGCCGCTTTGTAGTTGTACACCGAGGCCATTTTGGGCTTCTAGGTGAGTGTCGCGTAGTGATAAGAGAGCATTCGCGCCATAAACAAGTATGGCTTGTGTAGAGTTTCCGCTAACCTTCACGTTGACGTTTTCTAATGTGGCTTTGCCTGAGTCTGTAATATAAACGCCATGGGCTGAGTAAGCGCTAGTAGTAATGTCTAGATTCTTGGCTATTACGTTTGAGTTCGTGCCCTCAACTCTGATGCCGCTGGATTGGTTGTCGGCGGTAGTTATATGGCCGCCATTGAGTTCAATGCGCCCCCCTTTTTGGGCAAGAACACCATATGAGAATGAGCCTTGGGTGGAAATATCGGTGTTGGTTGCTGTGATCAGGCTGTCTGTGCCTGTGGCGAGCAAACCATGCATACCTTGGTTCGAGCCTGCCGTTTTGATGGTGCTATTGGCTAGTGATATTTTGCCGCCCATTTTTGCCTGTGCACCAATACCTTGATTGCTGGTGTTGATGGTGATTTGATCGGCGGTCAGGCTATTACCTGCAACAGAAACATCAATAGCAGCGCCATAACCTGCAAAGGTTACGGTGTCGCCAGGGTCTAAGGTGCGGTGTGTGCTGCCGGTGGGGTCGTCCACAATAATCTGGCCAAGGTCGGCAGCCCACGCTATGGATGCTACCGAGGGCAGAGATGCGGCAAGCAGGCCCATCATGATGGGGCTTAATCGTATTGGCATAGGGTTCTCTGTCTGGTCGAGCCGTATCCTGATCAGGATTGGAGACCTTGCAATAAAGCAGTGCGGATAAAAGGCTCTAGGGTGAATAAATACCCATGATCTAAAAATCTTTAGGGCTGAAACATGAGCCTGATCTCAAATATCCATCAGAGCTTTCGCAAAGAGAGTTTGAGCGCACCGTAAAGGTACGTAGAGCACAGCTGTGTTGGCTGCGTGAGTGATGATGTTATTGACGTGTGGTGTTGTAGTGATGGTGCTGATGCGAAATAGCATGTGGCTCCTGTGTTATGAGCTGCATAGCGCTAATAGGTCTGGGCGTTAAGCTAAGGTAGCTCGCAGCTCTAGGGGGCGAAAAAGACCCAGAGCTTGAGCTGGGTCTTGATCGTTAAAAACAGAGGGCACGAGTGACTGTTTAGTTGGTTTGCTGTGCTAGCCACGCATCATGTAGCCACTTTTCCGTTTGGCGTTTACCGGGAAAGCTAATCCAGACGATGTCGCGCTCAAAGACCATAGGTTGTTCATCGGCTCCTACGATGACCCAAAACCAGCGCCCATCTGCTAAGTTGCGTGCCTTCACTTTCATGCCAGTTAAGGTCAGCGTTTGTGGTGTTCCGTTTTGTTCTACAGTGAGCGGCTCATCATGGGGATCAATCCAGCTAATTTCCATGCGCGGCAGTAAATCTGGCGCATGCTCTTGTAAAAAAGCGCGCGCGATTTGTTCGCTTTTTTCGCGGGAGGGCAGGGGCTGGTTGACTAATTCCAGTGACATATTGCTAAAGCCTTTAAGCGTACCGTCGGCAGCGATCACGGTACTGAAGTGTTCGCCGCCTAGCTCACTGTTACGGCCATCTGTACGGCTATAGCGAGTAAGTACCGCCGTTTCACCATCTACCTGAACCGTTTGCTGTAGGGTTTGGGTGTGCGTGGAGGGGATGGTGAATGTAGAGTGTGGTGTGGTCATGGTGTGTTCCTGAATAAAAGGGGTAGTGGCAAAACTAGGGCTGCTGAGTAGTAAGTAGGCCAGGGCTAGAGGCAATAACGGTTTAGATAGGGTCATAGAGGCTCCGGTTGCGAAGAACAGCAAAGATCATTTATGTGTTGTGCTACCTATCTCCAGGTGAGTTATTTAATATAAGTAGCTAGCTTTGTAGCTTGCTACATAAGTGGGAAATAAAAAATAAACAGTCATAATGCCTAGGGCTACGAACGCTTAGTGTGCTGCGGTGAGTTTCATGCGCTTTAGTGCAGGGCCAACTTTAAGCATCATTTTGTTGAGTAGTGCCAGTTCGTCTGCCGTAAAGTCGCTCATGAAGTTGGCTACCCATTCATAGTGTTTGGGTAGGGCAGCGTTTAAGGCGTCTTCCCCCTGTGTGGTTAGGCGCACGACAGAGATTCGGCCATCTTTGGGGTCGGGGTGTTTGCTGCACAAGCCCGAGGCTTCCATTTTGTTAATGGCACGTGTCATGGTTTGAGAAGCCACCGCTACACCACTGGCAAGCTCCCCAATAGTCAGACCTTCAGGATTACGCTTGAGCAGTAACAGTACAAAAAAAGGCGTTTGCGATAAACCGTGTGTAGCCAGATTAGCTTCGAAGGCTGCCAACATTTCGTCGGTGGCAGATGCCCAGACTAACCATGTATGCAGGCTTTCCACACTGGGGTTGCCGTACTGTTTCCCGAATTGCTCTAGGGTTTCACGAGAGGGAAGGTCTTTAAGTTCAAACATGATGTCAATAAATAGGTAGCTTGCTACATATTATTGGTGGTGTGGTGTGTGTAGTCAAGTAGCACAGAGGGTGGCTGACTGTTGTAAAACCGTTCTTCTTAAAACAATAATGAGAATCATTGCTAATATATCGGCTTTTGCATTGCTCAGATTCGGTTTCCTATGTCACGTTCATCCGCGCCTAAGAAAGGTTGGCTCGCTCACTATGGTGAGCTGGTGGCGGTATGGACGCGCTGGTCGGGTAATAGGCAAGATGCAGAAGATGCCGCACAAGATGCGGTAGTGCGGGTGTTGGAAAACGATCCCAGTACTCTGGTGAATGCACGCGCTTACTTGCATCGTAGTGTGCATAATCGTTTGGTGGATGGCTATAGGCGTTCGGGTGTGTTGGATGTGGTGCCCTTACACGAGTTGGACGAGGCCGAGCACCCCTTACTCACCGACCCTGATGCGCAAGCCAGAACTTCAGAGCTATTGGCTTCTTTGAAAGTGGCACTGGCGCAGTTACCGTTGAAATGCCGCCAAGTGTTTTTACTGCACCGATTAGAGGGCTATACCCAAGAGGAAATTGCCGCCAAGCTCGGTATTTCCGTCAGTATGGTAGAAAAATATATGATTCGGGCTAGCAGGCATCTTAGGAAAGAGTTACAAAATCATGCGCCACATTAAGTCAGGTTTTTTAGTCACTCGTACGTCTTACTTAATGAAGGGCTGAAATCCTACTGATGGTTATCCATCGGCATCCTGCTTGTTATGCATACAGAAAACACTACTACTCCTGACGATATTCAAGACGCTGCTGCTTACTGGTTTGCTCGCGTGCATTCCGGTAATTTCACGGTGGCTGAACGTGAGCGTTTTATGGCGTGGCGTAGCGCGAATCCCAAGCATGAACAGGAATATAGAGCGTTAGATCAGATTTGGCAGGCCACTGGCATGCTGCCAGAGGATGAGTTGCGTGCGTTGCTGGAAGTGCCAGAGTCTTCAGCACAGAAACGAGTAGGTAGACGTCAGTGGTTGGTAGGGGCTGGAGCCGTCTGTGCTGCGGCGGTAGTGGGGGGCGTTGCCGTGCATCACTACGGTGTGTTGGACGCCACTACCGATGTTTTGCAGTATGCGACGGCGCAAGGTGAACAGCGCAAAGTCCAGCTGCCGGATAGTTCCGTCATCGAAATGAACGTGAACACCGAGCTGACGGTGCAGTATTACGCCAGCCGTCGCGTGATAGCGCTCGCACAAGGCGAGGCGACTTTCGAGGTAGTGTCTAATTCAGAACGGCCTTTTATTGTGGATGCGGGCGATACCAGTGTGCGGGTTACGGGCACCGTGTTTAATGTGAGGCGAGAACCGGATCGTGTAGCGGTTGCGGTGCAGTCGGGTTCTGTAGAGGTAACAACAGGGCGGTGGTGGAGTAGGGATGAGGCCATGTTAACGGCCGATATGGTGGCAGAAGTGCAGGCCAATCGTTCCCTCTATGTAGAGCGTGCCGATGTGGGCGTACTGACAGCATGGCGTCAGGGCAAAGTGGTGTTTAGAGACCAGCCTTTAGACGATGTGGTGCGAGAAATGAACCGTTATTTACGCCACCCCATTCATCTGACGGATAGCCGGTTAAAGCCCCTGCGTATGGCAGGCGTGTTTAATATTCAGGATGCCGAAGGGTTTTTGCAGGCCTTGCAAACCCATCTGCCGGTCGTGGTGGTGCAGCGACCAGACGGCAGTGTGAACCTCGCGTTACTGCGTTAACGCCACAACGTTGTTGAGCGGTCAGCGTGACCGCATCATGGTTGCACGAGCAAGGGCATCAGTTATCTTTTTTGTTCATACACCATTAATTCTTAATAAGAATCGTTGTTGTTACAACTTTTTTTAAGAATTAGGTGAGGGTTTAGCAAGGTTCATCCGTCTCACAGAGTGAAGAGGGTGTTCTTGTGTGTTGAGCCACCTCTTCCAGGATCCTTTGGCCAAAGGGATAGAGCGTCTACACGCTAGGCATATGTACCAGGAACAATTCTCGTGATTGATAGGAAGACCACCGCTGCTCGTTTAACGGGAAGCTCAAACCACTCAGCAGTAATTTTTTCTGCAACGCTACGTCGTTTGACGGTTGCTGTTTCTTTGGCGGTATGTGGTGTTGCACCACAGGCGTATGCACAGACTGCGGCAACACAAATTCATATTCAGCAGCAATCGTTAAGTGATGCGTTGCTGCAATTAGGGCAGCAAACGTCGCTGCAGTTTATTTATGCCTCGGATTTGGTGCGCGGCTATTCGGCGCAGCCCATCAACGGCACCATGTCGCCGGAAGAGGCGCTGCGACGTTTGTTAGCAGGCACGGGGATTGAGTATTCGCGTGAAGGCAATACCATTAATTTGTGGCGACCTACTGACTCCACCACGCAGCTTAAATCCATCACCGTGACAGGCCGTTCATTGGCAACCACGGAAGACACGGGCTCGTATGCGGCGCGTGACGTCACCATAGGTAAGTCGGCACAGTCGTTGCGTGAGATTCCGCAATCGGTGTCGGTGATGACCAGAACGCAGATGGATGACCAAGGTTTTACCCGTGTGGCCGATGCGCTGAACTATGTCACGGGTATACGCAGTAGCAGCTATTCCGACACAGAGCTGTTTACCAGCCGCGGTTTCAATACCAATATTCAGTACGACGGCGTACCTACACAGCAAGGGGCTTTAGGCCCAGGGGTGCCGCATCAAGATTTGGCCATTTATGATCGCTTGGAAGTGCTACGTGGCCCTTCTGGTTTGCTGACGGGGTCAGGCGAACCAGGTGGTGCTATCAATATGGTGCGTAAACGCCCAACCGATGAGTTCAGGCTAGAGGGCGCAGTGGGTGTAGGCTCGTGGGATAACTACCGTGCCGAAGCGGATATATCAGGGCCTATGAACGAAAATGGCACCTTACGCGGTAGGTTGGTGGGTGTTTACCAAGACAAAAGCCAGTATTACACCTACGGTAAAAACAATCCGCAACTGCTGTATGGGGTGCTGGAATATGACCTAGGGCAGAACACTACCGTGGGCATCACGGGCTTATATAGCAAGATGAATTTCCGTGTGTTTAACGGTTTGCCTTTGTATGACGATGGCAGCCTGCCTGGCTATGACACATTTTTGGGCACCACCAAACTATCAGGTCACGAGACCTTTGAGCTAGGGGCTGATCTTAAGCATAGCTTTGGTGAGGGGTGGGAATTCAAGGCCAACTACAGCCATAAAGAAAACACCTACAAAGGCTATAGTGCGATGGCACTAACGCCAGTTTCGTTGGAAACGGGGCTAACCAGTGGTTGGGCTGGACGCATTAATAACACCTTTACGTGGGATCAACTGGATGCCAACGTGACAGGGCCATTCCAGTTGTTAGGGCGTGAGCACTTCGTGACCGTCGGCTATAACTGGGCGCGTTACGACACAACTAGCAGTTCTAGATTTAGTGCCTTCCCCGATTGGGATGCGTATAACGATTTTGACTATGGTGCTTTGGACTTGCCTTTGCTAAATAAGAGCCAAGACATCACCACGCAGTCTGGGTTGTATGCCTCTACACGTTTGTCCTTAACGGACAATCTGACAGCAGTAGTGGGTGGTCGTTGGAGTAATTACGACCTTAAAAGCAGAGACCTAAAACCAACGACGTCCCCTTGGGAAAAAAGTGATGCCAAAGCGGATAACAAGTTCACACCGTTTGCGGGTTTGGTCTTTGACGTGAACGAACAAATTTCGGTGTACGGTAGCTACGCTGAAACCTTTGTTCCGCAGTCGGATAGCGATTACAGCGGTAAAACGTTGGAACCCCGTAAAGGCTGGCAGATGGAAGCAGGGGTAAAAGGAGAATTTCTGGATGGTCGCTTAAATACTTCATTGGCTGTGTACCGATTACGCGATACCAACCGTGCCGTGGTGGACACCGATCACATAGGTTGCGGCAACTCGCCTACGGGTACGTGTTACCGGGGTTCAGGTTTGGTGCAGAGCCAAGGCTGGGAGTTTGAGGTTGTAGGTAGTCCACTGGCAGGGTGGGATTTAGGGGCTGGCTATACCTATACCGATGTGCGTGTGCGTGAAGACAGCGACCACGAAGTCGAAGGCCAGCGTTTTAACTCTAACCTGATTCCTAAACATCTGTTCCGTATGTGGACGCAGTATAAGTTTGCACCAGACGATTTTGGTGGTAGCTTACGTGGCTGGTCTGTAGGGGCTGGTGTGCAATCACAAAGCAACTTGTATACCAACTCGGTATATCAAGGCGGCTATACAACGGTATCAGCAAAGCTGGGCTACCAACCTAACAAGCACTGGGAAGCGCTGCTGGTTATTAATAACCTCTTCGACAAGCGCTACTTGGAAAGCGTAGGTCACGGTACGTTCTTGAACCTGTATGGCGCACCGCGTAATGCGATGCTGACGGTGAAGTACCGCTACTAAAACCTAAGTTGGTGCGTAGCGTAAGGCTTGGATGCTACGCACCGCTTTGGCACCCATACTAGACACTTGGCTGTGCGCATGCGCCGCACATAATTGTGCAATGGGTAGTAGATGTGCGGCAGGGCGTTTGATGATTTCATGTGCCAGCGCTTCACTTAGGTAAAAGTTCTCACTGGTGGCTAGGCGTTGCAGCAAAGCAAGGTCGTGTAAGTCTACAGACGGCAATAGCGAGGGCAGCAGGTCTTCTGCCTCATCATCGTCCGAATCCAATAACTCCGTGATCAGCTCGCTTAGCGCGCTTTGGTCGTTTGCCAAAGGGCTAAGTGCAGGGTGCAGATCGCTACTTTCTTGCTCGGTGTGCAGTGCCTGTAAAACGGCAGCCAGAAAGTCGCTAGAGCTCGCAAATACCACGCGTGAATCATCGTCGTGCGACAAGTAATACACGCTGCCAGCCAGAGGGCCGGTGGTAATCAACAAATGGTGATTGCTGGTACCTAGGTCGTCCAGTACGTACCCGCCAAACAGTTGAACGGCTGGGTGAAAAGAAAACTCTTCACTGTATTCTTGCACCGCAATGGGCGATAGCAATGTCGTATGGCGGTAGTCGCCGTCGCTAAGAAGGTGGAAGTAGGCACTAAGTAGAGGGGGGTACGACATAGACTGTGCAGTGTTCGCATATGCAAAAGACGTCTATGAATTATACGGTGGGCGGGTGGGCGAATCAGGCTTTTGCGCGCTTAGGTTTACCCCTTGAAACGAAAGAGAGGCTACGCGCAGTAGATAGGTGGTTGCTAGGCGCGTATAGTGAAACCTCTAGACTCAACGCTACACCTCTACCGTTATGCGACATGGGCACTGTGTTATTGGCCCACTATTCAACATCGAATATCCCTTTTTATCGTTAGTTATCGCTACTTTTGAGTAATGCGATAGGTTTTGCTATGGCTACGTCAATGCAGGGGGAGGTCTGACTATATGGATATCGGCTAGAGGCAGCGCCATGAAAACGAGACGAACAGAGACGTAGACAGGAGGACGCCAATGCAGGATAAAAGTACGGCAAGGGCAATCAGCTATACGTTATTGGCAACGGCATTTTTTATTGGATTCTTTAATCGCTTTGCTCCCGCCACATTTGCCGCTCCTATAGGTAATAGCTTAGGGCTAGAGGCTACCGCCTTGGGTGGTTTGGCAGCTATGCATTTCTGGGTGTACACCGTGATGCAGGTACCAGCGGGTTTGGTGATAGACCGCTTTGGGATACGTTTACCGGCTGCGCTAGGTACATTGCTCACAGGCGTGGGGGCGGTCATTTTGAGCCTGGCACAAAGCTATAGCGTGGCATTGTTAGGCCCGTTACTCGTAGGGTTGGGGATGTCGCTGGTGTTTGTCGCGGTGATGAAAAGCAATGCGATCTGGTTTGACGGACGCCAGTTTGGCTTGGTCACAGGGGTAACACTATTAATAGGTACCTTGGGTTCTATCGTGTCGGAAGCGCCAGCCAGGCTCTTGTTAGCGTTTACGGATTGGCGTGTGATCTTCATGGCGCTGGGCGTGTTGACGCTGATTGTGGCGGTACTAATCGTGCTGAGCTGGCGCGCCCCTGCTGGGTATAGCGATAGCATGCAGCCTGCGGGGCCAGCCGGGCAAAACGTATTACGTCGTGAGCTATGGTTAGATGTACTAAAAAGCCGCCAGCTATGGCTGCTCTTAGTGGCTATTGCGGGTACGAATGGCACGTTTTATGCGTTTGCTGGCTTATGGGGTACCCATTTATTAAGCGATGGCTATGGTTTGTCTGGGGCGTCGGCATCGTTGGTGTTAACGCTGGCGCTAGTGCCATACGGGCTATGTTCTCCATTGGTGGGTAAGCTCTCTGACAGTTGGCGCACACGTAAGCACTTTATTTGGCTGTCGTCATTATTGAATGTCGCCGCGTGGCTATGGCTGCTGTGTGGGCCAGATGTGGGTTTTGCTGCGAGCCTAGTGTGTTTTTTAGTCTTGGGATTATCCAGTGGTGCACAGGTAACGGTAGCGTTTGCAGCAGCCAAAGAGAGTGTGCCTGCGGCTGTGGCTGGCTCGGCTATCGCGTTGGTGAATATGGGTGTGTTTTTAGTGACCGCTATTGTGCAAACCGTATATGGCTGGTTAATAGCGTCGGCCGCTACCGACGGCACATCGGTCTACGTCATGGCGTTATGGTTGCCTGCGGGGATCAGTGTGTTAGGTTTTGTGGCGGCGTTAGGGGTAAGGGAAACCTATCCTGAGCCAGAGGCAAAACACTAAGCCACGTTGTTTATCATGATGATGGCTATGGCTATAAAAAAGGCCCCAACGATGGGGCCTTTTTAGTCACGCTACTTACTCGTCTTGCGCTAAGAAACCACCGCTTTGGTGATGCCACAGTCGGGCGTATACACCGTTTAGTTTCAGCAATTCGGCATGACTGCCTTGCTCGATGATGTGACCTTGATCCATCACTATCAGTCTGTCCATCGCTGCAATGGTAGATAAACGGTGCGCAATAGCGATTACCGTTTTGCCTGCCATAACTTCATTCAAGCTGTCTTGAATGGCGATTTCTACTTCTGAGTCCAGCGCACTGGTGGCCTCATCCAACAGTAGGATAGGGGCGTTTTTCAGCATCACACGAGCAATGGCAATACGCTGACGTTGGCCACCAGACAGTTTTACACCGCGCTCACCCACCATGGTGTCGTAGCCGGTTTTACCGTGTTGATCACTAAGCTGTTGGATGAACTCATCGGCTTGAGCACGAATAGCTGCTGCGCGAATGTCTTCGTCCGTGGCATCAGGGTGACCGTAGGCAATGTTGTCGCGAATAGAACGGTGCAGCAACGACGTATCTTGCGTCACCATACCAATCGCACTACGCAAACTGTCTTGGGTAACGGTAGCGATGTTTTGGTTATCAATGCGTATTTGACCGCTGTCCACATCGTAAAAACGTAGCAGCAGATTAATCAGCGTTGATTTACCCGCACCAGATCGTCCCACCAAGCCGATTTTTTCACCGGGTTTGATGTCTAGGCTAAGGTTATCTAATACTTGGCGTTCGCCGTTGTAGTTGAAGCTGACTTGATCAAAGACGACTTCACCACGTTTCACGTTGAGCGCAGGCGCATTAGGCGCATCTTGTACGGCAGCCGCACGGGTCAGCGTCGCTAAACCGTCTTGCACCGTACCGATGTTTTCAAACAGCGATGCCATTTGCCACATAATCCAGTGCGACATACCGTTCACACGTACCGCCATAGCGGTAACAGCGGCCACTGCACCTGTACCGATTTCACCGTGATGCCAGAGCAGCAAGGCATAACCCCCCGCGCTAGCAATCAGGGAGGCGACCAAAATTTGGTTCACGATTTCAAACATACTGATCAGGCGCATTTGCCTATAGCCAGTTTCTTGAAAGTCCTCCATTGCCGAGCGTGCAAACAGAGCTTCACGTTTGGTGTGCGAGAACAGTTTGACGGTGGTGATGTTGGAGTACGCATCGGTGATACGGCCAGTCATGGACGAGCGCGCATGTGCTTGCTCAGCGCCGACTTTGCCTAAGCGCGGCACGAAATACCACATGGTTAGGCCAAAGGCGACTATCCACGCCACAAACGGAATCATCAGGCGTACATCAAACCCAGCTGTTAGTGCCAGAATGGTTAAGAAATACACCCCTATGCCCAGCACGATTTCGCTGAAGGTAAAGAGCACCTCACGTACAGCCAAAGCGGTTTGCATGACTTTAGTGGTCACGCGGCCCGCAAACTCGTCCGAGAAAAAGGACATGCTTTGGCGCAACATCAGGCGGTGGAAGTTCCAACGCAACCGTAAGGGGAAGTTAATCGCCAAGGTTTGATGCTGTATGAAGGTGTGTAGGGCAACCAGTATGACGCTACCTGCCAGCACAGCACCTATGCTCCACAGCACGGTTTGTTCATGGCTAGAAAGCGGCTCGCCAGCCTGCCACACCGATAGCAAATCGACGACTTGGCCTAAAAAGGCAAATAGCCATGCCTCAAAAATAGAGACGCTGGCGCTAAAAAGGGCCAATAAGGCGAGGTATTTGCGCGAACCCTGCGTGCAATACCAAAGGAACGGAACTAAGCCCTTAGGTGGGACTTGGCTTTCCGTAGGGGGGAAAGGGTCAACTAGACCCTCAAAGCGACGTAACACAATAACGCTCCGAAAGGGTAAGACGGAATTTTCAACAGTGGTCATCACCCAGATAAGGCGAGGACGTAAGGGGTTGGTTTCAGCCTGGCTGGTTAGCGAGGTTGGTGAGGTAAATGATAAAAGGAATGGCGGCCTAGTCACGTACCACGAAGGGGCACAAGCCGCAGGGACTCAGCAGGCCCCTAAAAAGTATTTTTGGAATTAGACCAAGTAGTCTATATCCAGATGCATGAAACGCGCAAAAGAAATCCGCAAAATGTCGTGTTTTCGCTAAGGCTAAAAGATAGGTGTACAGTACTGACGACGAAGAATAAAAGAGAGAGACTGTAGATGAAGAATTGGTCGTTGTCGGCATGGGTAGCCGGCTTTTTGGCTGTGTTGATTTCCTATTGCGGGCCGTTGGTAATTTTTATTCAGGCAGCGCACGTAGGTGGCTTTTCATCAGAAATGTTGAGCTCGTGGATTTGGGCAATTTCCATTGGGTCGGGCGTGAGTGGTTTGGCGCTGAGTTTATGGTTGCGTATGCCCGTGATTACGGCATGGACGGCACCCGGTACGGCACTGCTGATTAATCTATTCCCAGAAATTTCCATGGCAGAAGTAGTGGGGGCGTATTTCAGTGCGGCGGTGATTACGGCTGTGATTGGCGTCACCGGCTATTTTGAGCGCATTGTGCAGTACATCCCCAAGGGGATTGCGGCAGCCATGATGGCGGGGATTTTGTTCCAGTTCGGTGTACAAGCCTTTCAGGCCAGTATGGATTTGCCGTCGGTCGTATTTGCGATGCTGGGTGTGTATTTGATTAGCAAACGTTTGTGGCCTAGCTACACGGTGATTTTGGTCGCCATTACTGGGTTTTTGCTGGCGTATCTGCAAGGCCATACGCAGTTAGATACCTTAAGGCTGGAGTGGGGCACACCTATTTTCACCATGCCTGAATTCTCGTTAAAAGTGTTCTTTAGCTTCACCATACCGTTGGTGGTGGTAAGCCTCACAGGGCAGTTTTTACCCGGAATGGTGGTGATGCGCTTGGCGGGTTACAACGCGCCGTCACGTGCCGTGGTAACGGGTGCTGGGCTAGCGTCTATGGTGGTGGCGTTTTTTGGTGGTATTACCATTGTGTTGGCGGCAATCACTGCGGCATTATGTACTGGCAAAGAAAGCCATGCGGATCCAGAAAAGCGCTACGTGGCGGGTATTGCTAGCGGGGTGGTCTACCTGATTGGTGGCACGCTGGCAGGCAGTATTGTGCTGATTTTTTCGGCTATACCGGCGGCGTTAGTGTCTGCCTTGGCTGGTCTGGCCTTAATCGGTGCGATTGTGGCCAATATTCGGTTGTTAGCCGATGACCTGACGTATATAGAACCCTCCGTCATTACTTTCTTGGTGACGACATCTGGCATGTCGCTGGGCGGTTTAGGGTCGGCGTTTTGGGGCGTAGTGATAGGATTAATCGCGTATTGGGTACTCAGAATGGGCCGAGTCACCAAACGGTCGTGAAATACCGCCTAAAACTGTTGTTCTACCGTTCTGTCGCTGGCATGAGTCTTGTGCGCTCATGCACAATGGTTATTTAGTTTTCTTTGATGGTTGTTGTGTTGAATAAACCTACTGCATCGCCTGTGTCGGTGCCATTATTTGCGATTGGTGTGTTATTGGTGGCGATGGCCTCGCTACAGTTTGGGGCAACGCTCGCAAAGAGTATGTTTCCGACCGTGGGGGCGTTGGGCACAACGACGTTACGTCTAGCCGTGGGTGCGATGCTGATGATGCTAGTGCTGCGACCATGGCGTACACCCGTGTCAGGCCGTGGGCAATTCAAAGCTTTGTTAGCGTATGGCGTGTCGCTGGGCATGATGAATATGCTGTTCTATACCTCGCTGTCTACGATCCCGCTGGGTATTGCCGTGTCGTTGGAGTTCTTAGGGCCATTGATTGTGGCCTTGGCAGGCTCTAGACGAGTGCGCGATATTGTGTGGGTGGTGATAGCTGCCAGTGGTTTGATTTTGCTATTGCCCAGCGTAAGCGGGGTAGACCTAGACCCTGTAGGTATGTTGTTCGCGTTGGCGGCAGGTGGCTGCTGGGCGCTGTATATTGTGTTTGGTAAGAAGGCGGGGTCTGCCTACGGCACGTCTACCGCTGCATGGGGCACGTTAATTGCGACCTTGGTGGTGCTACCAGTAGGTGTGTGGACGGCAGGCTCAACGCTGTTAAATGCCTCGTTAATCCCTGTGGCCTTAGCGGTGGGGGTGCTGTCTACAGCTATCCCCTTTACCTTAGAGGTAATGGCCTTAACACGTATGCCTGCTAGTGTGTTTGGCATGATGCTGAGTTTAGAGCCTGCTTTTGCGGCGTTGTTTGGCCTGCTCTTTTTGCACGAGCAGTTGCAAGGCTTGCAGTGGTTGGGTATCGCTGCAGTGATTGTGGCCTCTGCCGGAGCCGCCATGAGTTCTAGGCGCTAAACTAGTATCTGGAAAAGGAAGGGCGATAGCTTGATAAGGAGGTCAGGCTAGAGTGGTAACAAGGCAGTCTGGCGGGCAATAACATATTTTTTTTACGTCTACTAGATGGGCAATACCCCTAAGGGCTAAAAAAAGCAGAAAAACGTGGTGTATTCATCACGGTCTATAGACGCTAAGCCCCATTTCATCGGGTCTATCAGCAAATGCAAGAAAACGCGTCGAGGCTATAAGCGTTTGCATATTCCACTTATCAAACCGTACCACCTTTCGGTGATATCACCCTTCCTTTAACTTTATGCGTGTGCTGCTAGACATCGCAGCATGTGCAGGCTGTGGTTGTGTAGGTCGCAACCTAATAAGGGACAACACAACAAGCCCAACAGCCTGACCGACTCTCTAAACCTGTTTGACTGCAATAGGCCATTTCTGGGGATATGTAGGGAGTCTGAAACGTATATTAAAAAGGAGACCCTAGATGTCAGCTCAAACAGAGAAAAGTCAGCCTGTTGATTGTGGTGGTGTAGATGAGCGATTGCCGCTAGGTAGTCTGGCTACGCTGGGCATTCAACACGTGATGGTCATGTACGCAGGAGCAGTGGCAGTGCCGTTGATTATCGGTGCTGCGCTGGGTCTGACCAAAGAGCAGATTGCTTTGTTGATTAATGCAGATTTGTTGTGCTGTGGTCTGATCACCATTATCCAAGCGCGTGGGGTTGGCGTGTTTGGTATTAAGTTACCTGTGATGATGGGTGTGTCGTTCGCGGCAGTGAGCCCCATGATTGCGATTGGTCTGGATCCAAGTCTAGGGTTGACGGGGATTTTCGGGGCCACCATTTTGGCCGGTATTTTCAGCATTCTGATTGCGCCTATATTTAGCCGCATGATGGGGCTATTCCCGCCAGTTGTCACTGGCATCATCATTACCGTGATTGGTATTACCTTGATGCGTGTGGGTTTGGAGTGGGTAGGGGGCGGTAAGCCGCAAATCCTAGACCAAGTCACCGGTCAAATGATTGCCAACCCAGAATACGGTTCTATGCAGAACTTGGGTACGGCACTGATCGTGTTGTTGATCATCTTGGGGATCACCAAATTCGCTAAAGGCTTCTTGTCTAACGTGGCCGTATTGATCGGGTTGCTGGCAGGTTTCTTTATCGCACTGGCTCAAGGTCGCATTAACTTTGATGGGTTGGGCGATGCAAGCTGGGTAGCCATTGTGAAGCCGTTTGCTTTCGGTGTGCCTACATTGAGCTGGAGCTTGTTGGGTGCAGCAGCAATCTTGTCCTTGATCATGGTGGTAATCATGGTGGAATCGCTGGGCATGTTCTTGGCACTGGGTTCTATTTGTGGTCGTCCTCCTAGCCGTGAAGACTTGGTACGTGGCTTGTCTACGGACGGTCTGGGTACGCTGATTGGTGGTGTGATGAACACCTTCCCACACAGCTCGTTCTCGCAAAATGTGGGTTTGGTGAGTGTGACCGGTGTGCGTAGTCGTTGGGTATGTGTGATGGGTGGTGTGTTCCTGATTGCCCTAGGCTTGTTCCCGAAAATGGCATTCATTGTGGCCTCTATCCCTAACTACGTGTTGGGTGGTGCCGGGATCGTGATGTTCGGTATGGTGGCATCCACAGGGATCAAAATCCTGATGTCTGCCGATCTGAACAGCAACCGCTACAACCCTTACATCGTAGCGATCAGCTTGGGTATGGGCATGATTCCTCTGGTGGCTGAGCACTTGCTGGACAAAATGCCTAGCGTACTGGCTCCGTTGCTGCACAGTGGTATTTTGTTGGCTGCGGTATCGGCGATCTCATTGAACCTGTTCTTCAATGGCATTAACCGCCTAGAGCGTCGCAAAGAAGAAAACAGTGCACCCGCAGCGATTGCTGCACCGACTACTGAAGTAGGGCAGGCTGGGCCTAGACTGGTCACGCAAGAGCCGTCCTCTACACAGCAGCTGGCTTCACAGCACTAAACGAAAACACATAGAAGGCTGTCCGGTGGGCAGCCTTCTTGCTTTGGTGGCTAGCCCATCTAAGGGTTAACGCCCAGCCACCACTGTTTTGGTAATCAAAGGAAAGTAAACACGACGATTTTTTACACCAAAGGTGCGTCTACAACGGACAAAGATCTACGGCGCACTCTATAACGAAGGGGAGACAATAATGACAAAACTAAGTACTACGCTGCTGGGAGCATCGGTAGTGGCGATGGCAGCGTTCAGCACGTCAGCACAAGCGATTACATGGAGCGACAACTTCTTTAGTTATCGCTATGGCACACAGTTTCACGAGCCTATGAATGATAAGGATGTGACTAAGAACATCCTTAGCTTCACGCACGTCAGTGGCTACAACTACGGGCAAAACTTCTTTAACGTAGACATGCTGCAATCCAGC
This sequence comes from Paenalcaligenes sp. Me131, assembly GCF_050487225.1. Lineage (NCBI taxonomy): Bacteria > Pseudomonadati > Pseudomonadota > Betaproteobacteria > Burkholderiales > Alcaligenaceae > Paenalcaligenes > Paenalcaligenes sp. Me131. The sequence goes on along the minus strand of NZ_JBKQGY010000002.1, from coordinate 302,336 downwards.
AAGGCCGACCCCTCTAGTGGGAGTGGCAACAACGGGGCGACGGAGTTCTATGCGACCTACCGCCATCAGTTGTCTATGGGGAAGGTGTTTGATACAGACTTAAGCTTTGGGCCAGTGAAAGATGTGGCCTTAACCGCAGGGTTTGATCTGAACACGAAAAACACAGCCTTTGGCCCGCGTAAGCGGTTGTTGGTGGTAGGGCCTACCTTTAAGTTTGATGTGCCGCGTGGGTTCTTGGATTTGAGCCTGATGTACGGTAAAGAGTGGAACCACTGCGGGTTGGGTGCGCCGGCCTGCCCAGACAGCAATATCTCGTTTGACCCACAATTTATGGCTAACCTCACATGGAATCTACCCTTTGATGTGGGCGCTGTACCGTTTAAGTTCCAGGGTTTTGCCAACTACAACAGCCCCAAAGGCCGCGACTATGCGGGTATCAGCACTAAATCGGAAGTGCTAGTACGTGCCTCGCTGATGATGGACGTGGGTAAGGTGATGTTCGACACCAAAAACACCTTCTGGTTAGGCATAGGCTATGAGTACTGGCATAACAAGTTTGGTAATCGCTACATGGCCAATGGCAACGTGAAACCAGGCATTAAAACGACTGCGCCAATGTTGCAGGCAGAGTGGCACTTTTAAGCGGTAATCACTGCACAAACGTGGATGATGCAATGAGTTCGCCCCACAATCAGGAGACTTCCTTGTTGTGGGGCGTTTTTTATGGTGACTCGTTTGCTGTGCTTATTCTACGGGTGGGGGCAGTCTGCCCGCAGAGTCCAGTTGTGCCAAACGGGTGCGACAAAAATCTAAAAACAGTTGAGCAGGTTTGGTGAGTTGAGTACGTTTTAAACGCGCACAGACTAGACCTGAACGGGCAACAGGTTCTTTGATATCCACACACACTATGCGTTTGCCATCGTAGGTGCGATCAATCACCGGGCGCGTCACCAGTAGTGAGAAACCAAAGCCTTGGGCCACCATGCCGCGCACCATTTCAATGGAGGGTGAGCCAAATACGATGTTGGGGGTGAGCCCTAGGTCGTGAAACAGGCTCACAAAGAAAGTACGGCTAGGCTGTATGTCTAGCAAGATCATGGGCTCGGCGCACAGATCAAACATGGAAATGCTTTCTTGCTGCGCAAAAGGGTGGTTTTCGGGCAGCAATACATAGGGTTTTTGCGGCGGCATCAAGGGTTCGGTTTCGATAGTGCCGTCTAGCTCGTGCTCGTAGAGAAACACAAGATCGAACGTACCAGCCGTAAGCCCTTGCACCAAGTCTTGTTGATCGCCATCGCGCAGACGCAAATTGAGCCCAGGGTGTCGCTCGCGAAACTCAGCCAACAGCATGGGCAAATACAGCGGTGCCACGGTTTCAAAACAGCCAATGTCTATTTTTCCGGTGACCACATCGTTATCGGCCAGCGCGTTTTGCTCAAACTCGTAAGACAGTCGCAGCAGCTCTTCTGCTTTGCGGTAGAAACGTTCGCCACTCGAGGTGAGGGTGACGCCTTGCGCATGGTGGCGAATAAATAATTGCACCCCAAAACTGTCTTCCAAGTTCTTGATGGCGTTGGAAATAGAGGGTTGTGCAATATGCAGTTGGCGTGAGGCACCAGCGACACTACCGGCTTGTACGGTGGTCACGAAGTATTTGAGTTGTCGTAATGTGTAGAAAGCCATGCGGCCCTCCTGCTTGGGGTGCTTGTCCTAGCACCGGTGTACGTGTCGCTATTGTAGGGGCTGAAAATCGATACGTGAGGGATTTTTACGTTAAATACCGGCAATTGAGAGCTCATAACGCAATGTTGAGGGCGGTTGTTGGTGCTGGGGTTTTCCCTAGAAGCTTAAAACATAGGATTTTTTTCATACCCCTGAAGCCCAATCGTGGCGCGGCTTAGCCTGACTAGTGATATTTAGCTTATGGCTTGACAAGCTTTTTAGTAGTTAAGGATTCAAGCACCCGTGAGCTAGCATCACTACCTCATCAAGTCATCACACGAGGAGGGGTCATGACAAGACGTTTCTTGAGCCTATTAATTGGGCTGATCATTCCCTACGCCAGCGTCATGCTGGGTATTTACCATTTTCGCTTCAGTACCGAGTTCATCTTAGGTTTTCCGCCTTTGTATTTCTGGGTGTTCTTGTGGTTTTTCCTGACCACCATCTGTATTTCCACAGCGTGGTTATTGGATAAAAAAGACTACCAAGACGAATAACAACAATCGCTAAGGAATACTCATGGCAGCTTTTATTTTCATTGCAATCATCCTGTTCTCGTTGCTGTTGGCGTTGATGGTCAACCGCAATGCCAAGAAAGGGGACGTGGCTGATTTTCTGGTGGGTGGCCGCTCGTTTGGCGTGATCATCCTGTTTTTCTTGGCCGTAGGTGAAATCTACAGTGTGGCAACCGTGATTGGTTTGCCCGGCAGTATTTATGCCAAGGGCGTGAACTACGGTATTTGGTTCATGGCGTTCTTGCTGTTGATCTACCCTGTGGGCTACTTTTTGGCCCCCAAAATCTGGAAAGCCGGTAAGCATTACGATGCGATGACCGCACCCGATTTGTTTAAGAGCCATTTCAAAAACCGTACTTTGGAACTGGTAGTGGCACTGTGCTACTTGATGTTCTTGATCCCTTGGGCGCAAATGCAATTCCAAGGTTTGATCGTGGCATTGAATGCGTTGGGCTACGAAATTGACCCTGTAGTCGCCGTGATTATTGCGGGTGCAATTGCCTTTATCTACATCTCTATTTCTGGTGTGAAAGCACCCGCCATGATTGCGGTGTTGAAAGACATCCTGTTGTTTGGCGCGATTGTGGGTGTGGGTTGGGCGGCGTTCCACAAAATGGGTGGTGTGGAAGAACTGTTTACGGCAGCACGTGATCAAGGTGCGTCCATTGCGTACGCCAACCAAGATGAAGTGGTGTTCTCTATGTCCACCATTGTGTTCCAGTCTATGGCGTTCTACTGCTTGCCATTCATGATCACGATCTTGTTCACCAGTAAGTCCGAAGGCGGTATTAAACGTGCCAAACGTTTCATGCCTTTGTACATGCTGATGTTCCCGTTCCTGATTGCAGCGGCTTACTACGCCATGGTTCGTATCCCTGATCTCACTAGCCCTAACCATGCGTTCATTGCAACGGCTATTGATGTGTTGCCAAGCTGGGCAGTTGGTTTTGTGGCCGCTGGTGCCGCGTTGTCTGGGTTGATCTTGATTTCGGTGATTTCGTTGTCTGTAGGTGGGATTTTCACCCGCAACATCGTGAGCAACGTGCCTCTGCAATCACAGAAGCGTTTGTCGCAGATCGTGATTCTGGTGTACCTGATCATTTCTATGATTTTGACCGTGGTCTTGCCAAGCTTGATGCTGAACTTGATGAACACCGCTTACGCCGGTTTTGGCCAGATGTTGCCAGGTTTGTTGTCCGTCATATTCTTCAAACGAGCGACTGCTGCCGGTGTATTAAGTGGTTTGCTGGTAGGTATTGCTGCCGTGTTCGCCATGTACTTCAGCGAATTCAACCTGTACGCCCTCAACATTGGTTTGATCGCCTTAGTCTTGAACTCCATCACTGTATTCGTGGTGAGTGCGTTGACACAGCGTAGTGTTGTGCCAGGTCTGAGCACCAAAACAGCGTAATTTCCCTCGTCAGTCGGGCCATAGCATGGCGTTGGCCCGACAGCGAGCACTGATAGAGCAGTGCTTACACAACTCTAATTTTGATATTTAACGCAGCGCAAACATATACCGGGCAGGTGTGGTGGCAGCTGTAGCAGCGAGATAACGCTGCCGGACTCTATCCGTTCAGAAGGAAACCGAAAAATGACTATTGAATCCATTGATACGCTGGTGATTGGTGCCGGTCAAGCTGGTGTTGCGGCCAGCGAGCATTTGAGCAAATTGGGTGTGCCACACGTGGTGCTAGAGCGTGAGCGTATTGCCGAGCGTTGGCGTACAGGCCGCTGGGATTCCCTAGTGGCTAACGGCCCAGCATGGCACGATCGCTTTCCTGGCATGACATTCCAAGGCATTAGCCCTGATGCATTTGCCAGCAAAGACCAAGTGGCTGATTACTTCGAAGCCTATGCCAAACAAATTAATGCGCCTATTCGTACCGGCGTAGAAGTGAAAAAAGCGGTGCGCAACGAAGGTCGCCCAGGTTTCCGCGTTGAAACTTCCGATGGCGTGTTCGATGCGTTGAACTTGGTTGTGGCAACTGGCCCTTTCCAATGCCCAGTGATTCCTGCCATTGCGCCTAAAGATGAGCGCTTGCACCAGATTCACTCGGCGGCATATATGAACCCTGCGCAGTTGCCTGAGGGTGGTGTGTTGGTGGTCGGTGCGGGTTCATCTGGTGTGCAGATCGCAGAAGAACTGCTGCGCTCTGGCCGTGATGTCTACCTGTCAGTAGGCCCGCACGACCGTCCACCACGTAGCTACCGTAACCGTGATTTCTGCTGGTGGTTGGGTGTGTTGGGCTTGTGGGATGCCGAGAAAGTCACCCCCGGTCGTGAGCACGTCACCATTGCCGTGAGCGGTGCTAACGGTGGTTACACCATCGACTTCCGCAAACTGGCTGCCCAAGGCATGAAACTGGTGGGCCTGACTAAGTCGTTTGCAGACGGCAAAGTGTCTTTCCAAAACGATTTGGGCGACAACATTCGTGCCGGTGATGCCAACTTGATGGCCTTGTTGGATGCAGCGGATGAGTACGTCACCCGTAATGGCTTGGATTTACCTGAAGACCCAGAAGCACGTGCGCTACTAGCTGACCCAGATTGCATGGTGAACCCTGTGCTGGAGCTAGACCTGATCAACGCTGGTGTACGCACCATTATCTGGGCAACCGGTTACGCCACTGACTACAGCTGGTTGGAAGTGGATACCTTTGATGAAAAAGGCAAACCATTGCACCAGCGCGGTGTGTCTACTGAAGAGCGTGGCGTGTATTTCTTGGGCTTGCCATGGCAGTCCCGTCGTGGTTCCTCCTTTATCTGGGGTGTATGGCACGACGCTAAACACGTAGCCGGTCACATTGCTACACAGCAAACCTACCGTGCGTACCACGAAGAAAACCCTACAGCCCAAGCAGTAACTGCTGAGTAATTACCTAATAGTGCATTCCATTGATGAGGAATAACGCAATGCCTACACATACTCGTATCCGTATGTTCAACACCAAAGACACGTACCCTAACCAGACGTTGGATAACGATCTGTGCCAAGCCGTACGTGCGGGCAACACTGTTTATGTTCGTGGCCAAGTAGGTACGGACTTTGACGGTAATTTGGTGGGTTTGGGCGATCCTGCTGCACAAGCAGAACAAGCCATGAAAAACGTGAAGCAACTGTTGGAAGAAGCCGGCAGTGACCTGTCACACATTGTGAAAACAACTACCTACATCATCGACCCGCGCTACCGCGAGCCGGTGTACCAAGCCGTGGGCAAATGGCTGAAAGGCGTATACCCCATTTCTACCGGTTTGGTAGTTGTAGCACTGGGGCAGCCCCAGTGGTTGATGGAAATTGATGTAATCGCTGTGATCCCTGAAGGTTGGGAAGCCAGCAAAGCCTAAGTAAGGAGTCAGACCATGACCTTCTCTATTATTGGACGTTGTGCAGAAACCGGTCAGTTGGGTGTGGCCATTAGTTCCTCCAGTATTGCCGTGGGTGCGCGATGCCCATGGGTACGTGCTGGGGTGGGCGTGGTAGCCACTCAGAATGTGACCTTGCCAGCGTTGGGGCATCGTGTGTTGGATCAGTTGCAGCAGCATAAGCTGGGTGCAGCCGAGGCATTGAAACAGGCGCTATCCACAGACGACTGGAACGACTACCGCCAAGTAACGGTAGTGGATGCACAAGGGCGTACTGCTTTGTTCAGTGGTAGTGAAGCATTGGGGATTTATCACGCCGTTGAAGGGCAGCAATGTGTTGCGGCCGGCAACCTGCTGTCCAGCAAGGCGGTGATTGAAGCCATGACCAAGGCGTTTGAAACCACCACCGGCATGTTGGCTGATCGATTGCTTGCTGCCATGCAAGCAGCGATGGCCGCTGGTGGTGAAGCAGGCCCTGTGCACTCTGCTGCAATGAAAATCGCGGGCGACGTGAGTTGGCCTATGGTGGATCTGCGTGTGGATTGGGCAGACGAAGCGCCTATAGATAAGCTAGAAGCGCTGTGGCACGACTACAAACCGCAAATGCAAGATTACCTAACCCGCGCGTTGAACCCGACGGCAGCACCTAGCTACGGGGTGCCTGGGGATGAGTAATCTCTCTAGCCGTGACATCTTGGAAAAACTGATCTCCTTTGCGACGGTCAGTAGAGATTCCAACTTGCAGCTCATCACTTTTGTGCGTGACTACTTGGCGAGTCACGGCGTAGAGAGTGAGTTGTTCCATAACGAAGAGGGCACCAAAGCCAGCTTGTTTGCCACCATCGGCCCTAAAGACAGGGGCGGGGTGGTGCTGTCTGGGCACACAGATGTCGTGCCTGTAGATGGTCAAAACTGGACGGTAGACCCTTTTCAGTTAAGCGAACACGACAGCAAGTTATACGGACGCGGTACGGCTGACATGAAAGGCTTTATTGCCTCCGTATTGGCAGCGGTACCGTTGTTTGTCAAAACTGAATTAAAAACACCCATCCATTTGGCATTTTCCTATGACGAGGAAATAGGCTGTTTGGGTGTGCGCCCGATGTTGGCTGAGCTGGCTAAGCGTCCATTGAAATACAGTCTGTGCTTGATTGGTGAACCTACCGAAATGAAGCCGGTACTGGGTCACAAAGGCAAGCTGGCTATGCGTTGCTGCATCAAAGGGGCGGCCTGCCATTCGGCGTACGCGCCTTATGGCGTGAACGCCATTGAATACGCCGCGCAACTGATCACCCGTTTGGGCGAAATGGGTAAACGCCAGGCGCAACCTGAGCTGCATGATGCCCGTTTTGATCCGCCGTATTCCACCATTCAGACCGGTGTGATTAAGGGTGGTAGAGCCTTAAACATCGTTCCTGCCGAGTGCGAGTTCGATTTTGAAGTGCGCGCCTTGCCTGACTTCGATGCGCAAACCGTGGCCGATGAGTTGCAGCAGTACGCACAGAATGAGTTGGTGCCCGCTATGCAAGCCGTGCAGCCAGATACGGGTATTGAAATGCAGCCACTCAGTGCGTACCCAGGGTTGGTCACACCACCAGATAGCACAGCGGCACAATTGCTGGCACTGATCAGTGGTTCAGATGATTTTGGTACGGTGGCATTTGGTACCGAAGGTGGGTTGTTTGAGCAAGCCGGTATTCCCACCGTGGTCTGCGGTCCGGGCAGTATGGACCAAGGTCATAAGCCAGACGAATTCATCCACGTACAGCAGTTAGCGGCGTGTGATGCGATGCTGGTGAAACTGGCGAATCACCTTGCCCACCATAGCCTATAAAAAATAAGTAGGTGTTGTTGTGAAGAAGAGGGCCCTGAGGTGCTGGTGATGCGGCAATACCTCAGGACTGCTCTATTTGTAGCGCGGCAATGTACTGCTCACGTTTCTCTAATGCGGTAATTGCAGTGTCTTCTAGCTCACGGGCGACTTGGTTGAGCAAAGCCTCAGCAAGCAGGAAATACGCGCTGATGCTGTTAGTAAAAAAGTTGCTGCGATACGGTACGATAAAGCTATGTGTAGCAGCGCGGGCAAGCGGTGATAACTCTTGGTCGGTGAGCGCAATCACGATAATGCCTGCTTTGGCTGCCAGTTCAGCAACGGCGATCACTTCACGGGTGTACGGGTAGACACAGGCGGTGATCAGCACGTCACCGGCCTCTAGCTGTGCCAACCCCTCGGCCACACCTAAGCTAGTAGGGTCTAACAACCCTACGTCACTGCGGATGAGGCCCAACCCATAACAAAGAAACTGTGCCAACGCACTGTATTGGCGTTTGCCATGAATGCGTACACGCGATGCGTGCGCAAGCGTCTGTGCGGCCGAGCTAATAGCGTCGGCAGACAATAGTTGCAGGCTGTGCTGAATAGTGTGACAGGCTTCTGTGGCTAAGGTGGTTGCATGTGCCAGCGCATCATTGTCAGCCTGTAAAGGAGACTGTGGCTGCGATGCTTTGAGTAGTTGTGTGGCCTGCACACTGTAAAACGACGAGGTTTGTGATGCTAAGTGGTCCCGCAACAAACGTTGAAAATCGGCAAACCCGCTAAACCCTAATTTTTTGACCAAGCGGGTGAGGGAAGAAGGGTTGATCTGCAGTCGCTCGGCCAACTCGGTAATGGACAGTAAAGCGGCTTCTTGAGGGTGAGCCAAAATGCTGCCCAATGCGGTCAGTGTCTTGTCACCTAAACGCACAGCGCTACTCTGGTCACTAATATTGTGAGCCAGTTGGCGCAGTGCTTCTAGGTTGGCGGGGCGAGGAGTGCTCATATTTGTAAGTTACGTTGTAGGCCAATAAACGAAAATAAGGGTACGCGACTAGGGCTGTCATACACCGACCAACGCAGGTTTTGACCTTCAAACAAGAAGTCGGCAGTAGCCATGGTGTTCTCGTTGTCGGGGTCGTGAGGCGTGCGTCTATAAATAGGGTAAGTGTCGTGTTCGTGACTGCCTAATATAGCGAGAGCATCTACCGTGCTATTAGGCTGTGTACGGGCGTGTTGCAGCAAATATTCGCCTTGTACTTGTCGGTAACCTGACGAGCCGGTGATGATTTGTGGGTAGTCGCGTTGTGCCGTATGAATAGCATGGTTAGCGTGAAAACCCAAATGTTCTATGGTCTGCACCGAGACATCGGCTCTATTAAATTCCACACTATGTATAGCACTGTGGGCGTCACACAAGCTGAGGTGGAACGCACCAGAACGAGCCTGATGACGTAACAAACGAATGGCGGCTTCAACGGAGGGCTGGCTAAGAATCGCGCGGCATAACACCATGCGAGGAATACCAGGTTTGGCATCCAATGAGCGTATGTTGTTCACGGTCATAACCAACTGATGGGCATTGGTAGCAAAAGTATGTCCGGGTATAGAGCCTGGATACGCAAACGACACAAAGGCAGTATCGTCCTTAGGCGTAACGTGCACGATGGCGCAGTGACCATAAAAGCTAGGGTCGCCATCCTCGTTGTGTGTGATGCGTCGGTGTCGGGGTGTGGCCTGCTGTACGGTGGTGCAGCCATCTGGCGCCATGGCCCACAGGTCACCCCTACAGTTCCACATAAATGTTTCTTCTACCGACAGTTGTAACCCTACGGATAAGCCTTCAATTTCCTGCCAAATAGTAGGAAAGAGGCTTTGTACCTGGGCTTTCATGTGCTGTAGCTCGGTAGACCCTAGCCATTGGCGTAACTGCATCCATGTATCGCTTTTCAGCAGTTTTTGGTGGACGACAGACGCGCCGAATTGACCAAGTTGAACACCTATTTCATAGTGTGAGCCATTGATCGGTAAATAGTGGAGACTGGACATTGCTCTAGGACCTGCAAAAAAGATACATATGCGCATCCGTAAGATGGGCATTATTTTCTACAGTATGCAAGAAGTAACCAAATTGCGCAAATTTATTTGCGTATTTATATTTGAGCAAATTTATTTGCGAATATGGGCAGCATGACACGCTGCAGGTGATGTGCAGAAAGTCATGGTGTTGTCTGAGGGGCGTACGGGGTGATTACCGGTCTCTGTTGCCCGGCTGCTTTGCTACGAGCGTTTAGCCCAATAGGCACCAGTGTGGTGTAACTGTTGTTCTGCCTTAGCAATGTCGTTAACAGCACGCATGCCTGTACGAGCCAGCAACTGCTCAGCCAACACTTCTACCAGTGCAGAGGCTGCCGTGATAGAGGGGAAGAACGACGAGGTCTCTGTGTTGAACAGCAGCAGACCATTGGCTTCTAGTGCAATGGGGGCAACCGCGCTATCGCATAAGGCCACGATCTGGCTACCTGCTGCTTTAGCCGCTTTGTATACCTGTACGATTTCTTGAGAATAGGGCGCAAAGCCTATTAATAGCACCACGTCTTGCGGGCCTAGGCTGCGCAGTTCCATTTCTAATGTGCCCGCATCGCTGCGCAGCATGTAGACAGAAGGGCGAAACAGTCTATAGAGATAGTGAAAACCAAATGCGGGCGGATACGAGGCTCTGAAGCCTGCCACATACACGCGCTTGGCTTTGTGAATCATATCGGTAACGGCGGGCAGCTTTTCGGTATTCAGATTTTCCAACGCTTGGATGTTCAGCATTTGTGCATCCAGCATTTTTTGCTGCTTGTTTGGCGAACGTTTGCTGCGCACCACGCGTTGCGCTTGTTCGGCATAGCCTTTCACTACGGTTTGCGGCAGTGAGTGCACAAACACGGTTTTTAACCCTGCCCAGCCGCTATAGCCCAACGATTGGGCCAGACGTACTAGGGTTGCCGGTTGTACACCAGCTTGGCTAGCAACCGTGCGCATGGACACCACCGGCACTTCTGCAGGGTGATCCAGCAAATAGCGAACAGCGACCTGAAACTGAGGCGGCAGGCTAGAAAACTCGGCCTGTAAGCGCTGGATCAGATCATCAAAAGTCGTAGGAGGGGCTAGGTGTGGACGCGTCATTCGCAAAGTATATCTCAACTAGGCTGCTGCAAAGAGGCCACAGAAAAAAGGCTTTTGCTGGATTATGCACTAGGGTTGATTTATTTGTTGTATTGTTATTATTATATTCAACAAATGTTGTTTATATTAGTGCTGTTTCTGACAGAAATTTAAAGGTAGCCGCTATGACTCATGTGTTTCATCGCAACCCCAAAACAGAGCTGCCACGTGCTGTGCGCGGTGAGGGGATACATCTTATTGATGCAGAAGGTAAACGTTATATTGATGCGTCGGGCGGGGCGGCGGTATCGTGCCTAGGCCATAGCCACCCTGATGTGGTCGCGGCGATCAAAACACAGTTGGATGCATTACCGTATGCTCACTCAGCTTTTTTTACCAACGATGCGGTAGAGGACTTGGCTGATTTCTTGGTTGAGCGTGCACCGGGCGATTTGAATCATGTGTATTTTGTGTCAGGTGGTTCTGAAGCCGTAGAAGCAGCACTGAAACTGGCCAGACAATATTTTGTAGATACAAATCAGCCTTCACGCCGTATCTTTATTGCCCGCAAGCAAAGCTATCACGGCAATACCTTGGGCGCGTTAGGGATTGGTGGTAACGCATGGCGTCGTGCGCCGTTCTTGCCGTTGCTAACCGAGTCACACCACGTCTCACCGTGCTATGCCTATCGTGACCAACAGGCAGGTGAAAGCGAAGCAGCTTACGCACAGCGCTTGGCCGATGAGCTAGATAGCATGATCAAAGACCTAGGCCCTGAAAACGTCGCGGCCTTTGTGGCTGAGCCCGTAGTGGGGGCGACGGCTGGTGTGCTGCCCCCCGTTAATGGTTATTTGAAAAAAATCCGCGAAGTCTGTGACCGCCATGGTGTGTTGCTGATTTTTGATGAAGTCATGTGCGGTATGGGGCGTACAGGGCATTTGTTTGCGTGTGCCGAAGATGGCGTTGCCCCTGATATTTTGACTATCGCTAAAGGCTTGGGGGCTGGGTATCAGCCTATAGGTGCGATGTTGGCAAGTGAAAAGCTCTACCGCGCTATTTTGGCGGGTACGGGGTATTTTCAACACGGTCATACGTATATGAGTCATGCCACTGCGTGTGCCGGGGCATTGGCCGTACAGAAGGTCATCGAGCGCGATAACTTACTAGAAAACGTGCGGGTCCGTGGCGAACAGCTACGCAGTGAGTTGCATGCAGCGTTAGGTTTGCATCCTAATGTGGGGGATATTCGTGGCCGTGGCTTGTTCACCGGTATTGAACTGGTAGCCGACAAACAAAGCAAAACGCCTTTGGAGCCCGCGTTAAAAACGCATGCAAAAATGAAGTCCGCAGCACAGGCGCTAGGGCTGTTGATGTACCCCGGTGGTGGCACGATTGATGGCGTGCGCGGCGACCATATTTTGTTGGCCCCCCCATTTATTTGCACGGCTGAAGATATCAGTCGTATTGTTGAACTGTTGACGCAGACCATTCATCAGGTGTTGCCTGTCCAATCTTGATTAACGGAGGAATTCTGGATGGCCCGTATTGATTACGCCAATTTACAAGACCCCGAGGTAAGCCCGCTGGTTGAGCAGATCATTGCAGAACGCGGCAGCGTGCTGCATTTGTATCAAATGCTGTTAAATAGCCCACCTATTGCTAAAGGTTGGTTGAATCATTTGACGGGTATTCGCTTGAATAGCAGTTTGCCGGGTGATTTGCGCGAGCTGATTATCATGCGGGTAGCCGTGCTGAATAACGCGCCTTACGAGGCCGACCAGCATGCGCCTATTGCCCTGAAAGAAGGGGTAAGCCAAGCGCAGTTAGATGAGTTGCAAACGTGGCAAAGCTCTACCTTGTTCGATGAGCGTACCCGTGCCGTACTAGCGTATACCGATGCGATGACGCGTGACATACAAGTGAATGACACGGTGTTTGCCGCTATTAAGTCGCATTTCGATAAGCGTGAAATCGTTGAGCTTACCGCCACTATTGCTACCTACAACATGGTGTCGCGTTTCTTAGAAGCCCTGCAAATCCATAGTGATGACCATCGCTAAAACCTAATTATCATGGCGTGTTGCCAGGGTAATGAGGGCGTTATGTACACGTTATGCGCAGGCACTATACCTGTGTATAACGAAGTGATGCTTTTAGATGCCAGTACTATGCCAAGGCAGGCTGGCTGCGGGTGTGGGGCGGTGCGAAAATACTGGGAGTTCGCGTTATCTGATGATTACGTCGTCAAATAACCCCGTATTTTCGCATCACTTGCAGGACAGACCCATGCAACATGTATACCAATCCCCCGCATTTTTTGATGGCTCCGCCGCTACGCCACTGCGTACTGTGCGTAGAGCCAACTGCCAACTATCCCAATACGCCCATTTGCCTTTAGCAACCGTGCTACGCAAGTTGGGTACGCAACATCAAGGGCTGTCTTTTACCGACGTGCTCAATAGACTGATGAAGCAAGGTCTAAACCGTATTGCGGTAAAAAAAGGCAGTGCGCCAGATTTGGCAGCCTATGCAAAATTGATGTCACAACAAAGCTGTATGGTGCGTAGACAAAACCCTGTGGCAGGTCATGAAGGCAGTTACCAAGGTAAAGTCTCTGCAAGCTTGTTGGTGCCTGGCGATATGGTGTTGTTGGGCGCGGGTGATTGGGTTCCAGCCGATGTACGTTTGATTAGCCAAGACAACTTGGTCTTAGAGCGTATGGTCTTGCAAGCATGGCCTGATAGTTGTGCAATGGGTGACAAAGTCATCGCTGGTACAGCGCAAGCGGTAGTGGTGGCAACCGGAGAACACACCTTGTTGAGTTTATTACTGCACATGCCACAACAACAGCAGCGCACCGCACAAGAACACCATTCATTAGTGGCCAGTTGGCGTCACAGCTTGCTGCGTGTGCTGGGGAGCTGTGCTGCCATGTTGGTAGCAGGCGGTCTGGCCCTGCATTCAGCGGCTAGTCATGCTGAAACTGAATTGTCCTTGTACGGTACGTTGGATACAGGCATGAGCTGGACACGTATATCTGGGGCTGGTCATCGCACTGGTCTAGAAGAAGGCGGACAAACCGATTCTCTATGGGGGCTACGTGGTCAGGAAGACATAGGTGGCGGCACCTACGTGAACTTCAAACTAGAGGGTGGTTTGAACTTGCTGACAGGTTCGGCAGAAGAGCCTGACCGTTTATTCAATTACCAATCGTGGTTGGGGTTGAGTAACGAGCAGTGGGGCGAGTTGCGCTTTGGTCGGCAGTACACCGTGGGCCAAGAGTTTGTGTCTGAGCTAGAAATCGCCGGCTGGAAAGACTTTGGCATGGGTGCCTTGATGCGTGCGTCCGATAATTATCAGGTCTCTAGTGCGGCAACATGGATTAGCCCCGAGTGGTCTGGTTTTCAGTTGGGGGTAACGCATAGCCGTGATGTGGGTGAGCGTGATTGGGAAAAGAACCGTAAACAAGTCTATAGCGTTGCTGGCCGCTATGAGAATGGTCCGTGGCAGGTTGCTACCAGCTACGAACGTCTGCAGCGCGTGAGCGTAGATGCTGATAAAGCCCGCGCACCACAAGCGTTGCAGGTAGCGTTGAGCTATGACTTTGGCAGCGTGCGTTTGGCCACGGCATGGAGTCGTCAGCAAAACGGTTTTGTAGGACGTAATGGCGAAGAGGCACCAGCTAGTCTAGAAAGTATTGGTTTGGATGGTTTGGGCCCAGAGGAATTCGTGAACGGCGGCAGACTGGATACATGGTATCTGGGCGCGGCCGTAGAGCTAGGCGGTGGCGAAGTGCAACTGCAATGGGCGTTGGGTAAACCGAATTGGACTTGGGAAGACACAGGTAGCAAAGCCCGCAAGATGCAGGTGATGTCGCTGGGGTATGTGTACCCCCTGTCACCACGCACCAGCCTGTATGCCTTTGCGGCACACGGCAAACACTACGATCCTGAAAATGTCGTCACAGCGGCTGAGCCACACTCAAACCGTGTTGCCGTAGGTCTGACCCATCACTTCTAAGCACTTTCCGTGGTGAATGCAGGGCGAGGTCTCTCACCATCACTCTGTACGTGTAACACCCCAAGGTTGGGTCCGTGCCCACTGTTTGGGGTGTTTTTTATAGAGAACTATCTGTGTTTAGGCTGATTGTTCGCGTTGCAACAGTTGCTGTTTGCGAGCTAGGCCCCAACGATAACCTCCTAACTCACCACTGCTGCGCACGACACGATGGCAGGGAATGGCAAAAGCCAACTTATTCGCCCCGCAGGCATTGGCGACAGCACGTACCGCTTTCGGTGATCCTATGCGTTGGGCAAGTTCGCTATAGCTAATCGTACGGCCAGGCGGGATCTCGCGCAGTGCCTGCCACACCCGTTCTTGGAAAGCAGTGCCTTGTATATCTAGGGGTAGGTGTATACCGATATTGGGCTGCTCTATAGCCCCCACAACGTGAGCCACCAGCGCGTCGAAATCGGGGTCGTCACCGATGAGTTGCGCGTTAGGAAACAAGTCTTGCAACTGTTGTAGTACGGTTTGTGGGTCGTCATCCAACAAGATGGCGCACACCCCATGCTGGCTTTGCGCCACAGCAATAGCACCTAGAGAGCATTGTCCCAAGGCAAAGCGAATATCTGAACCGGCCCCACCTGTTTTGTAGTTCTTGGCAGGCATGCCTAGCAGTTGCTGCGATTGCTCATAAAAACGGCTATTGGAATTAAAGCCTGCTTCATAGATGGCATCGGTGACACTGTGTTTAGGGTCTTGCAGGGCGGTGCGTAGTCGCTGTGCCCGGCAGGCGGCCGCATACGCTTTGGGGGTTAGACCCGTTTCTGCCTTGAATACACGGTGAAAGTGATAACTACTTAGCCCTGCTGACGCTGCCAACTCTGCCAAGCTAGGCGCGGGGTCTAGTGTTTGCAGTTGGCGGCACGCCTCAGCAATAAGAGTAGTATGGTGTGTAGGAGTACGCATGGCAGAGCTTCATAAAAAGTCCTATGAGCCTTTAGCGTAAAGCCAAAGGCAATTGACCACACTCTGTTTCTTGCTGTGTATGGGCACGCTCGTGCTGCAGTAGCCAGAGTTTGCGCGGCAAGCCACCGCCATAACCGGTTAGCCGTTGATTGCTACCAATCACACGGTGGCAGGGGATCACGATGCTTATGGGGTTAGCACCATTGGCTAATCCTACCGCACGCACCGCTTTGGGGTTGTGGATGCGCTCTGCTAATTCACCGTAGCTGATGGTTTGGCCACACGGGATAGTTAACAGGGTTTGCCACACCTGACGTTGAAACGCTGTACCACCTGTGCAGGTTGCTAATTGTTCTATGGCGCGCATATCACCGTCAAAGTACCGCAGTACGGCGTCGGTTGCGCTAGAACGCTGCGAGGTGTGTTGTACGGTGTAGGCCTGCCCCTTATATTGCCGTTGCATGAGGGTGTGCATGCGCTGGGCGTAGTCTTCCCAATCCAGTGCGCGCAGTTGCCCCAGTTCGTCGGTAACGACCAACATTTCTCCCAAAGGGGTGGGTGCGCGTTCAAGTAAAAAAAGGGTAGACATGGTGGTGACACAGCGGTGGTCAAGTAGTAAGACAGTGTAGAGTTTTCGCGTCTGATTCGCATCCTCTTTAGGAAAAATGCGCTGACGTATAATCGCATTTTGAGCCCTCAAGCTAGAGCAGGAGCAGGTATGCAACAGGCTGCACAGCGGCAAGAAAGGCCTTCATTAGTACGTTTTGCGGTGCTCTCCATTGTGGGGGCCATGATTACTATCGCACTGAAATCGGGCGCGTATGTCTTAACAGGCTCGGTGGGTTTGTTATCCGATGCGATGGAATCCGTCGTGAATTTGGTGGCGGCTATATTGGCCATGATAGTGCTGATTATTGCTGCTAAACCTGCCGATGAAAAACACCCGTATGGGCACGAGAAAGTAGAGTACTTTTCTAGCGGTGCCGAGGGGATGCTGATCTTGATTGCGGCGCTGATGATTATTGTGACTGCCGTCAAACATTTACTGCATCCTACTGAACTAGAGCAACCCGGGCTGGGTATGGGCTTGGCGGTGCTGGCTTCTATAGTGAACTTTGTGTTGGCGCGCATTTTGTTGTCGGCAGCACGTCGCCATGACTCTATTACCCTAGAGGCCGATGCGCAGCACATACTTAGCGATGTGTGGACGACTGGTGGTGTGCTACTAGGGGTGGGCGTGGTGATGCTGACCGGCTGGCTATGGGTAGACTCAGTGGTCGCCATTATCGTGGGGCTGCATATTATTCGTACCGGTTGGGGCTTGGTAAAACGCTCTATCAATGGGTTGATGGATGCCGCCCTCGCTGATGACGAAATTGCCAAAATCACAGCTGTATTGGATCGCTACCAAGTGCAGGGCGTTTTATATCATGCCTTGCGTACCCGACGCTCTGGGGCACAGCGCTTTATGTCCGTACATATTTTGGTGCCAGGTACGTGGTCGGTGCAAAAGGGGCACGATTTATTAGAAGACATAGAACAGCGTATTGCTGAAGTGGTGAATCCCATCCAAATAGATAGCCATTTAGAGCCTTTGGAAGACCCCGCTTCGTGGGATGATGGTGAAGCGATGCCCACAGAGCTACGTAGGTGTGCACGAACTAGCAAGAAGTGAAAGCTTTAGCACTTAGTAGTTGCTGAGTTGTTAAAACACCGAATTGTGAGTGCTTTAAGCTTTAACTACAGTACCTCCATGTTTGAAGTGCAGTCATTCACGGAGGTAAACGATGAGGGATCCCATCGATTGTGCAGTATTGATGTTAGATGGCCAGCATGACTGGGCGAGTGCTGTGGTTGGCGAGTATGCACAAGGTAAATTACGCGTCCAGATGCTGCAGCGCGAGGATTCACTACTCGCACAAGAGGCGGAAGCCACGCAGTTATTGCGAGCCTTAGCAATGCCGGCCCGACGCTTTGATGCGTGTTTGCTTTCTGTGTGTCAGCAAAACTTAGCGTTGGTACGTCAAAACCTGTTTTTTGCTCAACAAAGCTTTCAGACGCCTCTGTTTTGTTTGGTAGAAAACTTAAAGGCGGCGGCCATGAACGATCTGTTGAAGTTAGGTGTGGCAGATTTTCTACGTGCGCCTATGTGTTTGGAAGAATTACGTACCCGTATTCATATGTTGAAACGGGTACGACAGGCGGCCCATGCTTTGCAAGATAAGGCAACTACCGCCTATTATGCGGTGGACCTCAATAAGGTGGGCGCAGGGCACAGTGTCGAAGAAGACCATTTATGCGCTACCATATTGCAGCAGAGCGGGGCCACCCTTGAAGCCTATGCCGCAGCAGTTGCTACACGGTATGCCACATCGCGAGAATCCTTTCAAGATGCTAAAAACATCGTGGTTTCGCGGTTTGAACAAGCGTATATACGAGCAGCATTAGGGCGTAGTGCCGGCAATATAGCCATGGCGGCGCGTTCAGTGCAAAAGCACCGACGCGCATTTTGGGCGCTGATGCGTAAGCACGATATCAAGGCAGAAGGCTTTAGAAGCCCATCAGGGCCCCCAGTACACACCGACAGCTAAAATTGTCGGGCATTTTTCTTATAGGGATTGCTGTGTCTTTACCACAACTTAAAAACGATATTCTGTTGCGTTCATTGTTACGTGAGCCTGTGCCATATACCCCTGTTTGGCTGATGCGCCAGGCAGGTAGATATTTGCCAGAATACCGAGCAACTCGTGCTGAGGCCGGTTCTTTTATGGGGCTAGCTCAAAACCGGGAGTATGCGTGTGAGGTCACATTGCAGCCATTGCGCCGTTTTGATCTGGATGCGGCAATTCTGTTTTCCGATATTCTGACCGTACCCGATGCAATGGGTTTAGGTTTGGGCTTCTACGAAGGCGAAGGCCCACGCTTTGCATCGCCTATTCGTACTGAAGCCGATGTAGATAAACTGCATGTGCCTGATATGGCAAAACTGCAGTACGTGTTTGATGCCGTCGAGCTTATCCGCCAAGAGTTAGATGGTCGTGTACCGCTAATTGGTTTTGCTGGCAGCCCATGGACGATTGGTTGTTACATGGTAGAAGGCCAAGGTTCGTCTGATTACCGCATGATCAAAAGCATGCTGTACGCACGTCCTGATCTCTTGCACCGTATTTTGAAAATCAATGCAGAAACCACCATTGAATACCTGAACCAGCAAATTCGTTCCGGCGCACAAGCCGCGATGATTTTTGATAGTTGGGGTGGTGTATTGGCCGATGGCCTGTTCCAAGAGTTCTCGCTGCAGTACACCAAAATGGTGGTTGATGGCCTGATTCGCGAACACGATGGTAGAAAAGTACCAGTGATTGTGTTTACCAAAGGCGGTGGCCAATGGCTAGAAACTATCGCTGAGTGTGGCTGTGATGCCATGGGCTTAGATTGGACAGTGAATTTGTCGCAAGCGCGTCAGCGTATTCAAGACAAAGTCGCGTTCCAAGGTAACCTAGATCCTATGACCATGTTTGGTGGCGAAGAAGCGATTCGCCGCGAAGTACGTCGAGTCATTGATGACTATGGTGTGGTAGGTAAAGGTGGTCACGTCTTTAACTTTGGCCACGGCATCTCTCGCTTCACAGACCCTGATATGGTGAAAGTGTTGGTAGACGAGGTACATAGCTACAGCGCGGCCATGCACAAGTAAGTAAATAAGGGCCTTTGGGCCCTTTTTCACGATTGACATACTGTGGTTGTACACAGTTTTACAAAATAGCCCACTTAGAAGTCTTTATTCATCATAAGTCTTTGGTTTGTTTTGTAAGTGATTGAATTTAAATAAATATACTTATTTTCCAACAGAGACTGTTTATTTTCACAGTAGGTTGTCCACATCAATCCCCACAGTTTCCGGTGTTTTTTCCCCAAAGTTATCCACAGGCTGGTGCTAAGTACATGATCGATGTCTTATTGACCAGCGCGAGCCATTATGCATAGTCCAATCCCTGCGCCAGCAGAGCCTACCTTGAGCGTTGAGTCGGTCGCCAAATATTGGTTACGGGTGGCGTTGGATGTGCCGCTGGATGACGTATTTGATTACTACCATGACACAGCCGTGGCTGTGGGCAGTAGAGTGTTAGTGCATTTTGGGCGACGTCAGATGGTAGGGGTGGTGGTAGAAACACCTGAACAACCGGTGTTTGAGGCTAAGCAGGTCAAAGCCATTGATATGCTGCTGGACGATACTGCGCCGTTAAGTGCTGCCAGTTTGCAGATGGCGTATTTTGCCGCCAGCTACTACCAGCGACCAGTAGGCGAGGTATTGTTGCCGGTATTGCCGTTGAGTTTGCGCAAGCCCGCAGCCTATACCGGTAAGCGTGCTGCAGGTGGGCCAGTCGCGCGGTTACGTAAACGACGTAAAGTCGCTGCTAAAGCCTTATCCAACGAGCAAGAAACCATTGTGTTGAATACTGAGCAGCAACAGGCTGTGCAGCACATTCAATCTATTGCAGGGCATCAAACAGTATTGCTGCACGGCATTACTGGTAGTGGCAAAACCGAGGTGTATTTAGCCGCTGCTTTGAAGGTGTTAGAGCAGGGCAAACAAGTCTTATTTATGGTGCCAGAGATCAATCTGACACCACAGTTCGAGCAAGCCTTGCGCCGTAGACTGCAAAAAGATGGCCAAGCCTATGAGGTCGCTGTGTTGCATAGCGGGCTATCCGAGGGCGAGCGCTTACGTTCTTGGTTGTCGTTGGAGCAAGGCGAGGCCCGCGTTTTGTTGGGCACGCGCTTGTCTATCTTTGCGCCGCTAGCAGAGCTAGGGCTGATTATTGTCGACGAAGAGCACGACACTTCGTACAAACAACAGGAAGGCTTACGGTATTCGGCGCGAGATTTGGCAATATG
This sequence comes from Paenalcaligenes sp. Me131, assembly GCF_050487225.1. Classification (NCBI taxonomy): domain Bacteria; kingdom Pseudomonadati; phylum Pseudomonadota; class Betaproteobacteria; order Burkholderiales; family Alcaligenaceae; genus Paenalcaligenes; species Paenalcaligenes sp. Me131. Next base: position 281,897 of record NZ_JBKQGY010000002.1, on the reverse strand, counting down.
GCGAGGGCATGCCGCACAAGTACCGGTGGTGCTGGGCTCTGCCACGCCGTCTATGGAAAGTTGGGCACATGCCAAAGAAGGCCGCTATCAACTGTGCTCGTTAACGCAGCGTGCGCGTACCCAGTCGTTGCCTGAAATACGTTTAGTGGATACTAGACGGGCTCAGCTAGAAGAAGGCTTTTCGCCGCAATTTTTAGAGGCCATGCAAAGCTGTTTAGATAATAAGCAGCAGGTGTTGGTATTTCTAAATAGGCGTGGTTATGCGCCGGTGTTAAGTTGCAGCTCATGCGGTTGGTTAAGCCAGTGCAAACGTTGTAGTGCCTACACCGTACTGCATCGTAGTAAAGGTGGCAGAACCTATCTACAGTGTCACCATTGTGGCTATCAAGCGGCTGTGCCACGTTTTTGTCCGGATTGCCGTGACCAAGACCTTAAAGCCATGGGGCGTGGCACACAGCGTGTGGAGGAGTTCTTGGCAGAACACTTCACGGGTGCACGGGTGATGCGTATTGATGCCGACAGCACTAGATTAAAAGGCAGTGCCGAAAAACTGTTTTCCGAGGTGCATGCAGGCAATGTGGATATCTTGGTAGGCACGCAAATGGTGTCCAAGGGCCACGACTTTGCCAATTTGGGCTTGGTGGTGGTGCTAAATGCCGACTCGCAGTTGTTTGCACAAGACTTCCGAGCGCCAGAGCGCCTCTTTGCACAATTGATGCAGGTAGCGGGTAGGGCAGGTCGACATACGGCAGGTGCAAAGGTACTGATACAAACAGGTTATCCAGAACAAGTGGTGTATCAGTCGTTATTAAGGCAAGATTACGTTGGTTTTGCACGCGTCACCTTGGAAGAACGTAAAACGGTAGGGTTGCCTCCGTATTCGTATCAGGCCTTGTTGACGGCAGACGCGCCAGAATTAGCGCGTGTGTTGAGTTTCTTGACGGTAGCCAAAGAGCAGGCGCAAACGTTGACGGGCATACAGCATGTGCAGTTGTATGACCCAGTGCCGTTGCGTATTGTGCGGGTTGCCAATAGTGAGCGGGCGCAGTTGCTGGCAGAAAGCCAGCATCGTCCAGCTTTGCAGCAGTTTTTACGCCATTGGCGCCATGTGTTGGCGCCGTTGGCTAAAGAGTATCGGGTACGTTGGGTACTAGAAGTAGACCCCTTGGAGATTTAAGGATAGAACCCTATGACCGTGAGCAATCAAGTACCCACGGATTTGAATGCAGAGCAGCGCGAGGCCGTGCTGTATCTGGATGGCCCTGCATTGGTATTGGCCGGTGCGGGCAGTGGTAAAACCCGTGTGATTACGCAGAAAATTGCGTATCTATTGCGTGATTGCGGCTACAGCGGGCGTAATGTGGTGGCGCTCACCTTTACCAACAAAGCAGCGCGAGAAATGCGCGAACGGTTGGAACAGATTGTAGATAAGCGGTTGATGCGTGGCATTACAGTGAGTACTTTTCACTCGTTAGGGCTGAAGTTTTTGCGTGAAGAATCCAAATGTGTAGGGTTGAAAACCAGCTTCTCCATTATGGATTCCAATGATTCTCTAGGCGTTATCCAAGAGTTATTGGCGACCACCGATAAAGGGCGGTTACGCGCGGTACAACAAGAAATCTCTTTGTGGAAAAATGCGCTCTTGGGGGCAGATGCTGCCGAGCGTAGTGCTAGCACGCCCAGTCAGGTAGAGGCGGCTCGTGTGTATCGAGACTACTGTGCCACGTTGGCAGCGTATCAAGCAGTAGACTTCGACGACCTAGTACGGCTACCCGCGCAAATTTTGTTAGAGCACGAAGAGGTACGCCAGCGCTGGCAGGCCAGAGTGCATTATTTACTGGTAGACGAATACCAAGATACCAATCAGTGTCAGTATCAGTTCTTGCTTAGCCTAATTGGGTCCAGAGGCATGCTGACAGCGGTGGGCGACGATGACCAAGCTATTTATGCATGGCGCGGCGCTACCGTAGAAAACTTAGAACGTCTGGGTATAGACTTTCCGGATCTACGGCTCATCAAACTAGAGCAAAACTACCGATCCGTGCAGCGCATTTTGACGGCCGCCAATAATGTGATTGGTCATAATCCTGTGGTGTTCGGTAAAAAGCTGTGGTCAGACTTGGGGATAGGCGAAAGCATTTCTATCAAGGCGTCCGAGAACGAGTTGGCCGAAGCCCAATGGGCAGGGGTCACCATTTCAGCCGATCGTTTTGATCGTAAAGCGCAGTGGAAAGACTTTGCCATTTTGTACCGCAGTAATCACCAAGCCAGAATCTTGGAACAAACGCTGCGTGATATGCGTATCCCCTATGTGATTGCGGGTGGGCAAAGCTTTTTTGATAAAGCCGAGATTCGCGATATTTTGGCGTACCTACGCATTATTGCGAATGACCAAGATGATCCCGCTTTTATTCGTGCAGCCACCACCCCCAGACGCGGTATAGGCCAGACTACGTTACAGAGCTTAGGTGAGTATGCCGCCAGTAGTGGGCAGTCTTTATATGAAGCCGTTTTTGAAATAGGGCTGACAGATCGTTTAGCAGAGCGTCAATTGCAGCCTCTACGCACCTTTGCTGACTTTATCCAACGTATACGGGATAGGTCAGAGCAAGAGGGGGCGGATGCGGGTGAATTGCTTGATGAATTGCTGCATGCCATCGACTACGAGCGTTATCTGTATGACATGTTTGATGAGCGTCCCGCCCAATTGCGATGGACAAACGTGTTGGAGCTTATAGGTTGGCTAAAACGCAAAGCTGATGAAGACGGTATGGGTCTGCGCGAGCTGGTACAGCATGTGGCATTAATCACCATGTTAGAGCGTGGTGAAGACGATGAAGAGCCAGATGCAGTACGGCTGTCTACCTTGCACGCATCCAAAGGTTTGGAGTACCCACATGTGTTGCTGATAGGGGTAGAGGAAGGCTTGCTGCCTCACTTAGGGCGTGAAGACGAAGATATCGTGGGTGATGAGCATGAGGTGCTCGCCAATCGCGTACAGGAAGAGCGTAGGTTGATGTACGTAGGTATTACGCGTGCTCAGCGTAGTTTGCGTTTGAGCTGGTGTAAGCGTCGTCGTCGAGCACGTGAGTATGTGGTACGCGAAAAATCCCGCTTTATAGAGGAAATGGGCTTAGAAGCGGTGCCAGAGGAAAGCCCAGAAGATAAAGCCTTGAGCCCCAAAGAGCGTTTGGGTCGTCTTAAAGATTTGCTGACTAAACCCAGTAATGCCTAGCCGAATACAAGTAGGCTAGGAGCAAAGCTGGTAGACAAAAAAATCCCAAATCGAAGGGAGATCGATTTGGGATCTAAGCGAAGTGATGCAATTTGCGGTAACTACATTACTGCCGATAACCGCAGGTATCGTAAAGATTAGTACCAGTGAGAGCGGTAGCGTGGATCACGCATACGGGCTTCATGGATAGTATCTGCCAATGTCCACAGCATATGAACAGCGCCGTAAGAACAACGTTTCAATGTATGCAGTGCGGTTTTCATGGCAACTATCCCCTAATCAATGGTACGGAATTCGGTAGGCTTTGCAGCCTCAGTTTTTACAAGATGGTGTCTTGAGCGGCTTGAACGCGTGCGTCTTTGATAATACGTTTCAGTGCAATCAATAGTTTTTTCATGGTGGATCTCTCTACGTAATGGGTGGGTGTAGAAATGTGCTGCAGTTTTGCTGCGTATCCAGGCTGTACATCATTCCAGCGCTGGCTGTATAGGTAAGACATTGCAGGAATCATGTACGTCTCTTCTTCATTTCAGAGCAGATGAGTCAATTATAGGGTTTACCCTAGGGTTAAAGCAAGGGTTTACCCTAGGTGTCATTAAAAGATGTTGTTTTTCGTGTGTTTACGGGGGAAAGCGGCGTAAACCCTGAGCGCTATTTGCACATTGATGTGTCAAAAAATAAAGAAGTGTGGCGAGTATTGATGCTAACGTATGTCTCTACTTCCCCTTATTCTTGGTAGGTGGTTTACCCCTTATGTCTACTCGCTTAGCTCCGTTAGCTGGGATCCGTGTATTGGATTTGACCCGTGTTTTAGCCGGGCCGTGGTGTACCCAGAACTTGGCTGATTTGGGTGCCGAAGTTATCAAAATTGAACGCCCAGGTTCGGGCGACGATACTCGCGGTTGGGGGCCTCCGTACCTGCGTGACGAAGCGGGTAATAACACCAGTGAAGCGGCCTACTACATGGCTGCTAACCGCAACAAAAAATCCGTAACGGTAGACATGGCCACGCCAGAAGGTGCAGAGCTAATACGTGATTTGGCTTTGCGTTCAGACATCGTGGTGGAAAACTTCAAGGTAGGTGGTTTGGCTAAATATGGCTTGGACTACGAGTCGCTTAAAGCCATTAACCCCCGTTTGATTTATTGCTCGGTAACAGGCTTTGGGCAAACCGGCCCGTATGCCCCACGCCCTGGTTACGACTTCATGATTCAAGCCATGGGTGGTTTGATGAGCGTGACTGGCGAGAAAGATGACCAGCCTGGTGGTGGTCCACAAAAAGCGGGTGTAGCAGTCGCCGATTTGATGACCGGTATGTACGCCACAGTAGGCATTTTGGCCGCGTTGCGTGAACGTGATCGTTCGGGTTTGGGGCAGCATGTAGACATGGCTTTGTTGGATTGCCAAGTTGCCATGATGGCTAACCAGAATATGAACTACCTGACATCCGGCAAAGCGCCGCAGCGTGCTGGTAATGCACACCCTAACTTAGTGCCATACCAAGTCTTTGCGACCAGCGATGGTCACATCATCGTAGCCGTCGGTAACGACAGCCAATTCCGTAACTTCTGCCGCGTGGCAGAATGCACCGAGTTGGCCGAAGATCCCCGTTTCATGACTAACCCCCAACGTGTCATGAACCGTGATGCTCTGATTCCCGTATTGACTGACATTATGCTGACGCGTTCATGCGCAACGTGGTTAGAACAACTTGAAGCCGTAGGTGTGCCAGCGGGTCCAATTAACACTTTGGATCAAGTGCATGACAACCCACAAGTACTGGCGCGTGGCATGAAAATCACTATGCCACACCCTACAGCGGGGCAAGCAACCTTGGTGGGCAGCCCCATCCGTTTGTCTGATACGCCTGTGGAGTATCGCAATGCGCCACCTATGCTAGGTGAGCATACCGAAGAGGTGTTGCGTGATGTGCTAGGGTTGGATGCGGCGCAAATTGCTAAATTCACGAATCAGTAAGTAGGCTAGTTAACGCTGCCGGGTAGCGATTGCTGGTAAATGCACGACGTGTAGGCGTGATTTACCAGCATGTTTATTTTTAGGTGTGAGATACCGAGAAAAAGGGCTACATAAGAGTAGGCAGTAAACCTAGCAACCGCTAGAAGCATCAGGGGGCGGAGAGGAAACTTTTTTGATTTGGTGTACAAATCACAAAAAGTATTCCTGCAGTCCCCGGCGTGTGCGATGAATGCAGCATTACGCTGATCTAAGATTGCCTGCATGAGCTAGCACTGCGAAAAGTATTTTTTAATTTGTACACCAAATAAAAAAACACTTTCCTCCGTTTTTCCCTTCATCGCTTGCCACGGTTTTTATACGGTGGTCGCTGTCAGATTGAATCCCTCGCCATTACAAGTGACTCTAGAGTTGTAGTTTGAGCGTGCTCATGACTCATCTTCAGGTATGGGTCACCAGAGAAAGCACTACATCAGAACGGGCAGTAAACCTAGCAATCGCTAGAAGCTTCGAGGGACGGAGAGGAAACTTTTTTGATTTGGTGTGCAAATCACAAAAAGTATTCCTGCAGTCCCCAGCATGTGCGATGAATGCTGCGTCTCAGCACTGAGCCCTAACACTCATGCTCTGATAAACCACCTTAGGACAGCCAGTTAATAGGCTCGTGATTCTGGCTAATCAACCATTCATTCGTCTTACGGAAATGCCCATTACCCATAAAAGGTACGGGTGGACGCAAGGCGGATAACGGGGAAGGGTGGTTAGAGCACAAAATTTCTATGGGCCCTTTCTGCGCATGGCGTTGAATCAGTGGTACTTTTGCTTGGGCATGATTACCCCACAGCAAGAATACTTTAGGCGTCTCAAAGTTAAGCAGATGTAGCAACAGGGCATCGGTAATACGTTCCCAGCCTTGTTTGGCGTGTGAACCGGCCTTACCGTTTTCTACCGTTAGCGATGTGTTTAGCAGCAGTACACCCTGCCATGCCCAATGGCTAAGATCATTGGTGGGTGGCGTAGTGACGTCAGGGTACTCGGCGTGCAGTTCTTTGAACATATTACGTAGGCTAGGTGGCGTACGTACGTGATCAGGCACTGAAAATGATAGCCCTTGTGCTTGCTCTGGCCCGTGGTAGGGGTCTTGCCCCAAAATCACTACTTTTACTTGCTCTGGGGCGCTAAGCTCCAACGCTTTAAAAGGGTGTTTGGGGTAGATGATGGTGCCAGCAGCGACCTGAGGCATTAGCCAGTCATCCAACACTTGCAGTTGTTTATGTATGGCAGGTTCTGCCATGACGCCTTGCCAGTCGGCATGTAGATGCGGCAGTTGCGTAAACAGGCTTTGTTGTAAGGTGTTGGATGGCTGCATAAGGTGATATTAGGCCGTGAAAAACAGTTCTTCCAGAGCGACACCAGGGTCAGGTTGGCGCATAAAGGCTTCGCCTACCAAGAAGGCGTTTACATCGTGGTCACGCATGATAGCCACGTCATCACGAGTCACAATACCGCTTTCGGTAATCACCAGTTTGTTGTCTGGAATGTCTTTCAACAGGGATAAGGTGTTGTCCAACGAGACATCAAAACTGCGCAGGTCGCGGTTATTAATACCCAGCAAGTTGGTTTTCAGCTCTAGTGCGATATCCAGCTCGTCACGACCATGCACTTCTACCAAGACGTCCATGCCCAATTCCATGGCCAAGGCTTCGTATTCTTTCAACTGGTTAGGTGACAACGCAGCGACGATCAACAAGATGCAGTCTGCACCGATGGCACGTGAGTGGATCACCTGATAGGCATCCACAATAAAATCTTTACGTAGTACTGGCAATGCGCAGGCTGCACGCGCTTGGCGCAGGTAATCGTAGCCACCTTGGAAATACTGCACATCGGTCAGTACGGACAGGCAAGCTGCGCCATGAGCGGCGTAGGAGCTCGCAATTTCAGCTGGTTGGAAATCTTCGCGGATCACGCCTTTGGAGGGCGAGGCTTTTTTGATTTCCGCAATCACAGCCGATTTGCCATCGGCATTTTTGTCGTGCAACGCACGGGCAAAACCACGTAGGTCTTTGCGGTTTTTGGCTTCGCGCAGGACTTCTGCTTCACTGCGCAGCTGGCGGGCCGTGGCAACTTCTGCTTTTTTAGTTTCCAGGATTTTGGCGAGAATATCGTTCATGGCGTTCAGCGTTCTTCGTCAGGTGGGTGACGTCATTAAGAAAATGTAGGGCTACGATAGCATGAGCCGTCATTATATGACGATCATGCCTTGGTCGTAGCGGCTTAAATAAAGCGTTTGGTGTAGCGGCAGAACTCTTCCAGTTTGTCGCGGGCGGCACCACTGGCCAGTATGTCGGATGCTTTTTCCAAACCAGCTTTGATGCTGCTGGCACCGTTACCGGCATAAATGGCCAAACCAGCATTGAACATCACAATGTCACGTGCAGGGCCGTCTTGGTTGTCCAGCGCTTGATGGATCATGTCGCGAGATTCTTCGCTGTTGTTCACTTTAATAGAGCGGTTGGATACCATGCTCAATCCGAAGTCTTCGGGGTGAATTTGGTATTCGCGCACTTCATCGTCTTTCAGTTCACCTACCAAGGTGCTTGCACCCAGTGAGGCTTCGTCCATGCCGTCCATACCGTGCACAATTAGTACGTGTTTGGAGCCCAAGCGCTGCATCGCGCGTACTTGAATACCCACCAAGTCAGGGTGAAAGACGCCCATTAACTGGTTAGCGGCATTGGCTGGGTTGGTGAGTGGCCCCAAGATGTTGAAAATGGTGCGCACACCCAGTTCTTTACGTACGGCGGCCACGTTCTTCATGGCACCGTGGTGAGCAGGGGCAAACATGAAGCCTATGCCAATTTGCTCAATACACTCGGCGACTTGCTCAGGGTTCAGATTTAGGTTTGCACCCAGGGCTTCCAATACATCAGCACTGCCAGACGAGCTAGACGCACTACGATTACCGTGCTTGGCGATTTTGACGCCAGCGGCAGCCGCCACAAACATAGAGGCGGTAGAGATATTGAAGGTATTGCTACTGTCTCCTCCGGTGCCGCACATATCCAATAAATCGGATGTGTCAGGTACGACAACAGGGGTAGAAAACTCACGCATGACCTGAGCCGCGGCGGTAATTTCGCCTATGGTTTCTTTTTTGACTCGCAACCCTATTAGCAGTGCAGAAGCTAATGGCGCAGGCATTTCGCCACGCATCAACATACGCATTAGGTGCAGCATTTCGTCGTGGAAAATCTCACGGTGTTCAATGCAGCGCACTAGGGCTTCGGTTGGCGTAATGGTTGTCATGATGGTCCTTTTTCTTTTTTCAAATTCAGAGGGTCAGGAAATTACGCAGCAAGGCGTGGCCGTGTTCGCTTAGTACCGATTCGGGGTGAAATTGTACGCCACTGATGGGCATGGTTTTGTGACGTACACCCATGATTTCGCCGTCTTCGGTTTGTGCGGTGATCTCTAAGCAATCCGGCAAGCTGGCACGTTCAATCGCCAGCGAGTGATAGCGCGTAACGTTAAAAGGAGAGGGCAGGCCGGCAAACACATCGGTGTTGTTGTGGGTAATGGGGGAAACCTTACCGTGCATCACACGTTGTGCATGAACAATCTTGCCGCCAAAGGCCTCACCAATAGCTTGGTGCCCCAAGCACACACCCAAAATAGGCAGTTGGCCCGCAAAGTGACGAATCAACTCTATAGAAATACCGGCCCGAGCAGGTGTGCTCGGGCCAGGTGAGACGCAGATGCGTTCAGGGCGCAATGCCGCTATTTCTTCAATCGTGACCTGATCATTACGGGCAACGGTGACTTCTTGTCCCAGTTCGTAAAAATACTGCACGAGGTTATAGGTAAAAGAGTCGTAGTTATCGAGCATGAAAAGCATGGGAGCACCTGGTCTAAAAAGAGAACGTATGGGGTAAGACTGAAATGGATTAAATGGGATCGTCTAAGCCAAGCTGCACTTGTTCTGCTGCACGCAGCAAAGCACGGGCTTTAGCTTCAGTCTCTTGCCATTCGGCTTCAGGGCTAGAGTCGGCCACGACACCAGCAGCGGCTTGTACATACAGCATGCCGTTTTTGATCACGCCAGTACGAATGGCAATGGCCAAGTCCATCTCACCGCTGTAGCTCAGGTAGCCTGCAGCGCCACCGTAAATGCCACGACGTACGGGTTCCAGTTCGTCAATGATCTGCATGGAGCGTACTTTTGGTGCACCAGTCAGTGTGCCAGCGGGGAAAGACGCACGTAGCACATCCATAGAGGACAGGCCTTCTTTCACTTCACCGCACACGTTGGATACCAAGTGTTGAACGTGTGAGTAACGCTCAATGGTCATGGTGTCGGTCACTTTCACTGTGCCGCCTTCCGCAATACGGCCAATGTCGTTACGCGCCAAGTCAATCAACATGACGTGTTCAGCACGCTCTTTAGGATCGGCCAGCAGTTCCTCAGCCAACAGTTTGTCTTCTTCAGGCGTAGAGCCGCGTTTGCGTGTGCCAGCCAAGGGGCGAATGGTGGCAACTTGTTTGTATTCGCCATCAATCATTTCTTTTTCTTGGCGCACCAAGATTTCTGGCGAAGCACCAACCACTTGGAAGTCGCTGAAGTTCCAGAAGTACATGTACGGTGATGGGTTCAGCGAACGCAGCGCACGGTACAAGGACAGCGGTGCATCACGGAAAGGTTTGGCAATCACTTGGCCAACCTGCACCTGCATGATTTCGCCGTCAGTGATGTACTCTTTGGCTTTTTCTACGGCTTTGATGTAGTCGGCTTTGTCGAAATCGCGGCGTTCTTTAGTTTCCAAGCTTGCGTAAGCGTAAGGAATCACCACAGGAGTGCGCAGTTTTTCACGCAATTCTTTCAGGCGACGTTTAGCACGGGAGTAGCTTTCTGGCTGAGTAGGATTGGCGTATACGATTAAGTAGGTGCGGCCAGCCAAGTTGTCCACAATCACCAGCTCATCAATATGCAGCAGCATAATGTCTGGTGTGCCTTCGTCCTGACCTGCTGGGAAGGGTTTGGTAGGTTGGCCTAAGGAAGGCTCAATGTGGCGCACGGTATCGTAACCAAAGTAACCAGCCAAGCCGCCTGCAAAGCGTGGCATGCCTGGGCGAATCGCCACTTTGTAGCGTGCTTGGTATTGTTCGATAAAGGTCAGTGGATCGCCTTCGTAGCGCTCGATAACTTCGTCGTTGTGCAGTACTTCGGTGACGTTGCCTGTGGCACGAATTACCGTTTTGGCAGGTAGACCAATAAAAGAATAACGGCCAAAACGCTCTCCACCTACAACGGACTCCAGCAAGCAACTGTTGCGACCACCTTCAGGGCCGTTGTGTGCCAGTTTCAGGTAAATGGAAAGGGGGGTATCCAGATCAGCATAGGTCTCGGCAATGAGAGGAATGCGGTTAAAACCTTCTGCGGCAAGCGCTTTAAACTCAATTTCTGTCATGGTACGGCCTTGTTTTAAAAGTTCTGTTGGCCGGGCCCTGAAAACAAAACAGCCCGGCTGTCATAGATTCCGGGCTGGTTTGACTGGGTGGTGCAGGTGCTGAGATGTTATAGGTACAACAGTATGCTCAACAAAAACACCGGGACAGTATGCTAGCTACCCGGAACACAAACGCCACCAGCGCCAATAGGCGCCGATCTGTGCATTGTGTGTAAAGGTAGCAAACATCATGTAATTCGTATCGTTAACATTTAATCCGTTATGGAACTGCGTGTGGTTGCCCACTTAGCAGCGTGCTTAATGCTGGACACTATAGCATCTGCATCCAGGGTTTGTATATCTATTCCTTCGTTGTAGCCGTAAGGTACGAGCAACACATCCATTTCAGCACCGCGCGCTGCTTGAGCGTCATTCACCGAATCACCAATGACCAAACACTGGGAAGCAGGCACATTGAGCTCGTTGCTGGCGTGTATAAACGGCAGGGGATGGGGCTTTTTCTGTGCTGTGGTATTCCCGCCAACCATCAGGTCAAAGTAGGGCGATAGTTGCAGCGCATCTAACAACGGGATGGTGAATTCTATGGGTTTGTTGGTGACTACAGCGAGTTTGCAGCCAGCAGTCTTAAAGGCGTTAAGGCCCTCTACCACGTCGGGATAAATGGTGCTGTGCTGGCCATTACTTTGCGCGTAATGATGGGCAAACGATGCTTTAGCACGCTCGTACTCGTCAGGATCTAGCTGCTCACTATTGTAGGTGTGGCGCAGTAGGCGCTGTACTAAGACATCAGAGCCTTTGCCCACAAAAGAACGAATCACATCTTCGGGTAAGGGTGGACGTTTTAAGTCGGTCAGGACGCCATTAGCCGCTGCGGCAATATCAGGGATGGAGTCTACAAGAGTACCGTCTAGGTCAAGAAGTACAGCGGTGTATTGCATGATGGGCTCTGTGAGAAAAAGTAAAGCATTGCTTGACATTGTAGAGCAGATACTAAGTGACAGTTGTTTTCTTGCACTATCTGTCATCTTTGGATTGTTTGGTAATTTTGTTGAGTTAAGGTGTTGCTTGTAGCATAACGTGTCGGTGATACAAACTGATACAAATAGGAGACGGCAGTATTAAGGTGGAGAACATGCTGACTGCTTTTCAAGAAGTACTGCAGAATAAAAAACTAACACCTTTATTTCAGCCCATAGTCGAGCTGCGACATGGCGCTATCGTTGGTTATGAGGCATTAATTCGAGGGCCTGAAAATACGCCTTTGTATTCGCCGTTAGCGTTGTTTGAGCTAGCAGACCAGCATGGACAGCGTTTTGAATTAGAGTATTTATGTTGTGAGTTGCATCTAGAACAGTTCAGAACCCTAGGGCTTACTGGTAAATTGTTTCTAAATACGAGTCCGAGTTTGCACCAAACTGAGGGCGATGAGCGCAGTTTGAGCAGTTTTTTCTCAACGTTGCGTGACAGAGAATTCGATCAAGTGGTGGTGGAACTAACAGAGGATTGCTCGGTTAGCTCCATGCAGATGCTGCACGATGTGGTCAAAATGTACCGAGAAACTGGCGTGCAACTAGCTATTGATGATCTAGGGCAGGGGTTCTCTACGCTGAAGTTATGGACGGAGCTGCGTCCTGAATACGTCAAAATAGATCGTTTTTTTGTGCGCGGCATACACGAAGACCCGCTGCGCCAGCAGTTAGTGCGATCCATTTGTGAAATTGCCTTCCAAGCGCAATCTACGGTGATTGCCGAAGGGATTGAAACCCAAGAAGAATTAGTGATGCTGCGCAGGCTAGGTGTGATGTGCGGCCAAGGCTTTTTCTTGGGGAGGCCAGAAAAACAGCCTAAGACCTCGCTAGAAACCACTTTGCTGGCATTGTTCCGAACCCCGTTTGGTACCCCCACGTTGACGGCGTTAGGGCGTGCGGATAAACCGGTGACAGCGCACCGTTTAGTACGCCAAGTGCCTGTGGTGGCATTTGAGGTTCCTACCAATGTGGTGTGTGATCGCTTTCAAAAAGACGCTTCGTTAAACACGTTGGTGGTATTGCGAGGAGGTATGCCAGTAGGGCTGCTACGACGCGATAGGTTATTTGATAGGTTGGCAAGGTTGTATCACCGCGAACTGTACGGCAGCCGTGCCTGCGGTGAAATGATAGAAAATACGCCGCTGATCATTGATAGAAAAATGCCGTTGCAGGAATTAGCGCAATGGGTGACGGATGGGCCTGAACACTATATGTCGGATGGTTTTATCATCACGCGTGACGGCAGCTACTTGGGCGTAGGGTCTAGCGCAGATTTGATGCGTGAAGTGTCGCAACTGCAACTACAAGCAGCCCGCTATGCCAACCCATTAACGCAATTGCCTGGCAATGTGCCTATTAATGAGCACTTAGAACAGTTGCTGCGTGGGCAAAGTCCGTTTGCGGTTTGCTACGGCGATTTGGATTACTTCAAACCTTTTAATGACCTATACGGCTATAGAAAAGGGGATGAGGTGATACAGATTACGGCCAGTCTGTTCGTAGAAGCCAGCCACCCTGAGCACGATTTTGTGGGGCATGTGGGCGGTGATGACTTTATTGTGATTTTCAAAAGCTCCGATTGGGAGCGGCGCTGCCAGAGCATTATCCAGAATTTACCGTTGGCGTTAAGCCACCTCTATAGTGCTGAGCATTTGCGTATGGGCGGCTACTACGCTGAAAATCGCCAGCAGGTGGAAGAGTTCCATTCGTTAGTGGCGCTGTCGCTAGGGGTGGTAGAGGTGAATCCGGTGCATCTGTATAACAGCAGCCTAGTGGCTGAGATGGCAGCCTCTGCGAAAACGATGGCGAAGAAAACCTTGGGTAGTTCGCTGTTTATTGAGCGTCGCAAGCCTTTATCTCCGGTAAAACACGGAGATAAAGGGCAAGGCCGTAATGGCAACTGGCTGATGTGACGCTTAGGCTTTAGCGTCTGCGTTGGCGATTTCCACGCGCATGGCGTCAATTACTGCTTTGTAGTCGGGTTGGTTAAAAATAGCTGAACCGGCTACAAAAGCATCCGCACCTGCTGCACGAATTTCACCAATATTTTGCACGTTCACGCCGCCATCAATTTCCAAGCTGATAGGGTGGCCGCCAGCTTCTACCCAACGGTCAATTTTCTGACGTGCTTGGCGTACTTTTTCCAGTGTGTGGGGGATAAATTTCTGACCACCAAAACCGGGGTTCACGGACATCAAGAGCACGAGGTCTAGTTTGTCCATAACGTGATCCATCCACTCCAAACCTACGGCGGGGTTGAATACCAACCCGGCCTTACAGCCTTGGTCGCGAATCAGCGATAGTGTGCGGTCGATGTGGCGAGTGGCTTCAGGGTGGAAGCTAATAATGTTTGCACCAGCCTTAGCGAAAGGCTCAACCAACGAATCTACAGGCTCAACCATCAGGTGCACATCAATAGGTGCGTCTGTGTGTGGGCGTAGTGCGTTACAGATCATGGGGCCAAACGTCAGGTTAGGAACGTAATGGTTGTCCATAACATCGAAATGTATCCAGTCAGCGCCGGCGAGGACGACATTTTTGACTTCTTCACCCAAACGGGCGAAATCCGCGGATAAAATACTGGGAGCAATGCGGGCAGCTTGTTTGTGTGACATAGATCAGCGAGTAAGTTGGTTTGTGACGTACATACTGCAATTGTGTCATGATTAGGGGTGATGTTCCATGACCCTGCAGTTTTGCAACTGATTTTTGAGGGAGACGGGTTTGAAGTCAGAAAATGTAGTGGTCAAAGTTGTGCCACGCTATTTACCCGAGCAGTCCGAACCTGAGCGCCAGCAGTTCGTATTTGCCTATACCGTACAGATCACTAACCATGCTGAGCAGCCTATACAGGTAGTCAGCCGGCATTGGATCATCTCTGATGCGAATCAAAATGTACAAGAAGTACGTGGTCTGGGCGTAGTAGGCCAGCAACCATTATTGGCTCCCGGTGAAACATTTGAATACACCAGTGGCTGTCCGCTCATGACCCCTGTTGGTACGATGAGAGGGTTTTATCATTGTGTCAGCGAAGACGGTATCCCCTTTGATGTGGCGATCCCAGAATTTGTTTTGGCTATCCCACGCACTCTGCACTAATAAACACTATGACTGTATTTCGTTTGACTGTGCTGGCTTCCGTGCTGGCTTTGGTTTCTGCTTGTTCTACAGTGGATTTGGACCAAACTGGTAGTGCGGTGGGTTCATCCAGTAGTAGTTCTACTGCCGCGACTGACGATGTGGCCTTGCGTGCTTTGCAAGTGCCTGCGCTGTCGGCATTGCCTGAAACCCCTGTGCGCCCACTGACTGGCCGCTTTGTTGCGGTGAATTGGTCTATTTTGCCGGGTTGGCAGCAGGATAATTTAGAACATGTTTGGAAAGCCTTTATCAATAACTGTAAGGGCTTGATGCGTCCGGTAAGTGGTTCGTTAACGATGCCTGCGCGGGCTGCTCCGCGTGCATGGCAAGGCGTGTGTTCCGCTGCCGCGAACAGCAATATTTCTGGTCAAGATACCGCCGCGGTACGCCAGTTTTTACAGCAGCATTTGCAACCATGGCGCGTGTTGGATGCTAACGGTGCGGTAGCCAGCAATACGGTTACGGGGTATTACGAGCCGTTGATCCAAGCCTCTACAACGCGTGGCGGTACATACCAATGGCCGCTGTACGCGACCCCCGACGACTTGCTCACCATCGATTTGGGGGCTGTGTACCCAGAATTGGCGGGCAAGCGTGTGCGCGGCAAAGTAGAAGGTAAGCGTGTGGTGCCTTACGATACACGTGCAGAAATTGCGGCCAACTCACATCGCCAGCCTCAAGCATTGGTTTGGGCGGCCGATCCGGTAGAAGCCTTCTTCTTGCAAATTCAAGGTTCGGGGCGTGCGGTATTGCCGGATGGTTCAGCGGTGCGTTTAGCGTACGACGATCATAATGGGCGTCCGTATGCGTCTATTGGGCAGTGGTTAGCCAAGCAGGGCGAAATGCCGTTGGCACAAACTTCTATGCAAAATATTAAGGCATGGGCCAAACGCAATCCTAATCGTATACAGGAAATGCTGAATGCCAACTCTGCAATGGTGTTCTTCCGTCAAGAAACCATTACTGACCCATTGTTGGGGCCTAAAGGGGCATATGGTATTCCGCTAATCGCCGAGCGTGCGGTAGCGATTGATCCTACCTTTGTGCCGCTGGGCTCACCCGTATTCTTGTCTACCTCATACCCAGGCAGCCAGAAACCCTTGCAGCGTTTGGTGTTTGCACAAGACACCGGTGCTGCGATTAAAGGCGCTGCACGTACCGACTTTTATTGGGGTACTGGCGATGAAGCCGGTGCGCAGGCCGGACGTATGAAGCAGCGCGGTGAAATGTGGGTGCTATGGCCTAAATCAGCAGGAGCACCGTCAGCACGATGACACAGCAAAAAATCTTGGTGTGTGGAGCAGGTATTGCCGGTATGGCATGCGCCTTGGGCCTAGCAAAGAAAGCCTTTACGGTAGATGTGCTAGCGCCAGAGATGTCGCGTCAGCTACCACGCCACGACGAGTACCACCCACGTGTGTATGCCATCTCCGGCGCTAGCCAGAACTTTCTGGCGTCGTTAGGTATTTGGGATCTGATGGATGCTGCGCGCCTTACTCCTGTTCAAGCCATGGAGATTTATGGCGATGGTGGTGGGCGTTTGGCGTTGGATGCGTGGCAAGATGCGCGCCATACGCTGGCATGGATAGTAGAGTCTGGCGAAATAGAACGGGCGCTACGTCAGGCGCTGAAAGTGTATGGCGTACGTTGGCACGATGACCAATTGGCGTCGCGTGATGGTGAGCACATACACACAGAATCTGGGAAAACACTGGACGCTCAACTGTTGGTGGGGGCCGATGGTGCTAAATCCACAGTGCGTCGAGTAGCAGAAATCTGGCACGACTTTAAAGCCTATGGTGACAGTGGTTTGGTGACACACCTGACTACCGAGTTACCACATCAGGGTGTGGCATTGCAGTGGTTTACCGGTGATGCGGTGGTGGCCTTATTGCCTATGCCGGATACCGATGAAGGCCCGCAGGTTTCGTTAGTGTGGTCTGGCCCTACTGAGCAAATTGCTGAATTGATGGCGCTGAATGACGAAGACAAAGCACAGCGCTTGCAGCAATGGCTGATGGGCGTGACCCAAGGGCGTCTAGGAAATATGCGTGTACGTTCAAAAATGTTTGCATTCCCGCTGACATTCGAGCGCACAGGCATGGTAGCAGAAGGTGTAGCCTTGGTCGGGGATGCCGCGCACCGTGTGCATCCGTTGGCGGGTCAAGGGCTGAACTTAGGCTTGGGTGACGTAGAGGAACTTATACGTGTTCTGGCAGCCAAACCTGTTCATCAATCCGTAGGGGCATTGCCCGTGCTGGAGCGTTATAAGCGACGACGGGCAGAACCCATCGCCGCCATGCGTGCCGTGACAGACTCTTTACATAGCCTGTTTATGGCGCAGCAAGCACCAGTAGCGTGGGCACGTAATGCCGGAATGTCCATCATTAATCAATTGCCTTTTATCAAGCGACGTTTGATCGCCAATGCGGCAGGGGACAAGATTTTCCCGCTCTAACGATATCGCTTATTAATGGAGTCAACATGCAAGTAAAAACTACGTGGTCAGGCCGTCTTGTCGCTGCACTGGCATTCAGTGTGGGTCTAGGTTTGGCAGGTACCGCGCAGGCACAAACCACCGATTACCCTGACGTCCGTCAGAAACTGGAAGCGACGTTTACCGATATCACTATCGATGAAATTCGTCCTACTCCTTTCCCAGGGCTGTTAGAAGTACGTATAGGGAATGAGCTGGTGTATGTGAATCCAGAGGTGGATTTCCTCATGCAAGGTTCGTTGGTAGACATCAAAGAGCGTATTGATTTGACGTCGCAGCGTAAAGAAGAGTTGAACAAGGTAGACTTCACGCAACTGCCATTGGATAAAGCCATTAAAACCGTGAAAGGTGATGGTAGCCGTCAGTTGGTGGTGTTCGAGGATCCTAACTGTATCTACTGCAAAAAATTGCATACTGAGCTGAAGGATATGGATAACGTCACGATCTACTCCATGATGTACCCTATCTTGAGCCCAGACTCTACCACCAAGGCTCAAAATATCTGGTGCGCAGAAGAGCCAAGCAAAGCGCTGAGTGATTGGATGTTGACGGGTGTAGAGCCTACAGCACGCAGTTGTGAGCACCCCATCAAAGAAATTTTGACTACCGGCATGAGCATGGATATTCGTGGCACTCCCGCCCTGATTTTTGAAGATGGTTCGCGCGTGAGTGGCTTTTTGCCTAAGGAGCAACTTGAGGCAAAACTGACACAAAGCAGTCAGCCTTAATAGCTAGGTACATTAAAAACAGCACTGCGTAAAACCAGTGCTGTTTTTGTATCTACATCAGCGTAGGGCAGTTTATAAGGCGATGCCTGATGTTGGATTGCGTAGGTTCATGTAAGCCGAACAAAGATGTAAATTGACAATGCTTGTCTTTGACTGGATGTGTAAAACGTTAACAATCAGAAAAGAATTAGTGTATTGATGTAACGGTAACTCCTGTTGCATACGTTGAGGCAGGGTTGATATGAAGTACGCAAGAAAAGTAGTGGTGGTGGTTGATGACGCCAACCAATGTCAAAACATGGGAAAAGAGCTGGGCTTACTGGGCGCGTCTGTTCAGACCCTATTACAAGGCCCCTCTGTTTTCAGAACCGCATTAGAAAATATTGACGCCGCAGTAGAGATTATCCTGCTGGTGTGTGAGCGTGCGCATCTAGCGCTCGTCGTCGCGAATTTGCGCTCTATCGTGCCACAGAGCGGCATTGTGGTGCTAAGTCAGGTAGAGTCTGAAGCCCAACGCACCGAGTTATTGTTTGCGGGGGCGGATGCTGTATTGCCCATGCACACGAGCGCAGCGGAAGTCGTAGCCACTAAGCATGCCTTACGCCGTAGGGCGGAGCGTTTTCTTAGCCATACGGCAGAAATGTCAGGCACAGTCGCTGAACAGCAAACGGCTTCTTTTAATGCTGATACGCCGTGGATACTACAAGACAAGGGGTGGAGCATGGTTGCCCCGTCAGGCGTTGTGCTGGAGCTTACCTACGGCGAGAAACAGCTGATAGAGCTGTTTAGTCATAGCCATGATGGACGAGTGAGCCGAGAAGACTTTCTGCAGATCAAATCAGGTGCGTTGCAAAGCAAGCGGGCTGTAGATTCGTTAATCAGCCGTTTAAAGCGTAAAGCAGCGCAGTTGAAGCTGGATTTGCCCATACGTTCAGTGCACGGTTGGGGCTACAGTTTTGCAGGCCGGATTAGTAGAGAAGAACGTAGCTTTGAAACGTTAACGGCGTTGGAAGAACAGACGCGGTTGTTGCAGCACATAGAAAGTGCGTGGCAAGACAAAGATACTATAGATGGACACCTAAGCCTGCAGTTTCAAAGCCGTATTCAGCTTAAAGATGCCATACAGCAAGGCGTAGAGATGCAGTTGTATTGGGATGGTTCGCAACGCATACATTCAGCCTTGCTAGAACAGTTGGATAAGACGGTGGCAGTAGGGCTGCTAGAGCGCAGCATTCAGATGCTGTGTGCTGATATGCGTGAGTGGCAGCAGGTGTATAGGCTGAGCACGCCTGTGCAGCTAAGCATACCGGCCAGCATCTTGCCTGAGTTACAGCCCTCTTTATTGCGCTTGCTGTCGTTCTATGTGTCTGAGGCTAGAAACCTAGAACTGGTGTTGCGCCATACTGAAGCGGACCCCGATCTCACCTGGATTACCTTGTGCGCGCCATTACGCGCCTTAGGCGTGAGTATTTGGTTAGAGCATGATGTCAGCATTCCTAGCCCACAAACTTTGGGTGTGGATATGTTAGAAGGCCTACGTTTTTGTTATCCCGATGACGAACAGCCCTTGGCAGATCAAGTACAGCAAACGTTGCTGCACGCCTGTACATTGGCGACAGAACATGGGCTGAAAACGATTGTGGGAAATGTCTGGAATAAAGCCAGACGAGATGCCGCTGTACGTGTAGGTGCTACGTATGTGCAAGGTGAGTTTCTGGGTAGCCCCATGTCCAGAGACGGGGTGTTGCTGGGCTTAGCCAGTATTGAAAGCCTGTAGTCAGAGGCTGAGGGCGTGCTGTGTAGGGTTTGAGAGCCGACTACCGCATGCATCGCTCATACCGGGGGATCTAGTGAAAACGTTTGTGTTTGGTATCTTGCATCACAAAAATCTTCTGTAATCCCCCAGTACTAGCAGGTTTACGGCCTGTGCGTACGTAGCTGGACGCTTATTGGTCTAGTGTCGCGCCGCCATCAATACGTAAATCATGCAGCGTAATGTGGCTGGCTTGGTCAGATAGCAAAAACAGTACGCCATTCGCAATTTCTGCTGGTGTCGCAATTTTTTGCAGGGGAATACCCAACCGGTAGTGGCTGCCCGAACCCGCAATTACGGTTTCTCGTGAGCTACCTTGCTGCCACATCGCTTGCTGCATAGGCGTATCTGTAGAGCCTGGGGATACCACATTCACACGCACGTTATAGGCGGCGAGTTCCAGCGCTAAACAGCGAGACATTTGTGTCACAGCGGCTTTAGAGGCTGCATAAGCACCCATGCTCATGCGCGGAGAGGTCGCAGCATTGGAACTGATGTTTACGATGGCACCACGCTTTTGTGCTTTCAAACGCAAGCCCACATGGTGGCAGAGGTTAAACACACCATTGGTGTTGGTGGTAAACGTTTTCTGCCATTGTTCAGCTGTTAGGTCGGTAATATCGCCCATTTGCAAACGGCCTGCAGCACACACCAGCTTATGTATAGTGCCAAAATGCGCTTCGGCTTTGGACACTACCTCGGCGACTTCGTCGAAGTTGCCCACATCACAACGCAATACCAAGATCTGATCTGGGTATTGTTTGACCAGAGCGTCTAAGGTGTCGGTGTGTAGATCCAGCGCGGTAATGCGTGCACCACTTTCCAGCAATTGCTGGGCAACGTTTTCGCCAATACCGCTGGCTGCACCGCTGACCAGCACGTGTTGTTGTTGAAACTCGGGATACATCACTCTGCTCCTAGTTGAGTCAGTAGAGTCTGGCTATTTACCACTACGCCGCAACGTTGTGACACATAGCGCAAAGCCATACGGTGTTCTTCTTCAGAAAAGTCCGCCACGGCATCGCTCACCATGAAGGCTTGTACGCCTTGCATAAAAGCATCCAACGAGGTGGTCATGCAGCCTATGTGTGCATAGATACCTGTCACGATAAGTTGGTCGCGGCTCCATGCTTGCATTTGCTCACGCATGGGCGAACGGAAAAACGCACTATAACGCCATTTGGTTTGCAGTATGTCATCCGCGCTAGGAGCCAGTTCATCGATGACAGCTTCTTGTCCTGCGTACTCGGGGGCGCTTAAGCCCAACCCCCAAAAGTCGGTTAGCAACGCACGATCTTCTGGGTTTTGTTCGGTAGGTTGAGCGGTGTAAATCACCGGGATTCCTAGCTTCACACATTGTGCTTTAATAGCCTGAATGTGGCGCACCAATGTAGGAATAGGCTCTGCCTGCATGTCGTACTTATTCAGAAAATAATGCTGCATGTCGTGTATTAACAGTACAGCGCGGTCAGCTTGCACCTCCCACTGCACACGATTAGGCACAGACACGTCTGGCATGGTGTAGCTGGGTAGTTGGTGAATATGACTCATAGTGTGATGCCTCCTTCAATCGTAGCGGGCTCAATGTTCAGTGCATTGAGCATCGTTCGTAATTTATTGCCAGTTTCGCGACGTTCGCTATCAGGGTCTGATGCGGCCACAATACCAGCGCCTGCGTACAGGCGTATACGTTGTTCTTGGTACAGACCGCAGCGTATGGCAACGGCCCACTCGCCGTCACCCTTATCGTCGCACCAGCCAGCAGCACCAGCATAGAATTGGCGCTCAAAAGGCTCCAGCGTCTCAATCATATCGCGGGCCGTCAGTGTAGGGGTACCGCACACGGCAGGGGTGGGGTGCATCGCCAAGGCCAGTTCTAGTGAGCTGGCGTAAGGGGCACGTAACGTACCGTGAATGGGCGTAGATAAGTGCCATAGTGTGGCGGTTTTTGCTAACTCAGGGCCATCAGGCACATGCAGGCTAGTGCAGAAGGGGCGCAGAGCTTGCACCACACTTTCAATCACAATAGCGTGTTCATGCAGATCTTTAGCCGACTGCAGCAGGGCTTGGCCTATGCGGGCATCGGCCTCAGGGTCGGCCACACGCGCAGCCGTGCCGGCCAATGGGTTCACACTGACTTGTGAGCCGCTGCGGCGTACCAGTAATTCGGGGCTTGCGCCAAAAAAACAGGGGTTATCGCCTTCTTGGTCATCTAGGTTGATGCCAAAGTTATACCCGTGAGGGTTTAGGCGTATCAGATTGTGCAACAGTTGTTGACGTTGCAGTGGCTGTTCTAGGGCCACATCCATCGTGCGAGCCAGAACGATCTTGCTCAGAGGCTGATCGTCCAGCAATGGCAATGAGCGTCCCACCATATCGGCATAGCCTGCGCCATCCGGAAACGGCTGCAACGTGGCGGCGGGATGCGGTTGCGGCGTAGTCGCGGCAGAAGGCTGCAACGGGGCACTACGCAGTACAGAATGCGGGACAAACAAATGGGCAGGTTGTGTAGTGTTGAAAGGCAATACACCCATCAACAGTGATGGCAAACCTTGTTCGTGCGCTTGGGTAAGCAGTTGGGTTGCTTGTGCGTCCAGATCGTTGTTGGCATTGCTACCACGGCATACCAGTGCCTGACCATGTGCCATCAACGCTAGCGTGGGGGAACAAAAAAGACTACTACGGGAACGATGAGCCTTCAGCCACTGCTGTAAGGAGGAATCGGTGCGTGCTGTGTCAGCGTTGTTATCAAGTAGAGAAGTAGGCGTCACGACAGTGCAGTAAGTAGTAAGTGAAAAACGCCCGACTACGGTTAGATAGTCGGGCGGTGTGATGGCTTATTTCATGTGCAGACGTGTTACTTGGTCTACAGCATCTTTGTCAGTGCTTGCAGCTTTGTGCACCACAAACAAGTTGCCTTTACCATCTGTGCTGATATGGTTAGGTTGACGGCCAGCTTCCAAATTGGCGACGACTTCGCCTTTGGTGTTCAGTGCAGTCACTTGACCGTTAGCGCGTACAGCGACAAAAGCCAGTTTGTTTTTATCGTCCCATACGATGTTCAATGGGCCTGCACCAACTTTGATGTCTTGTACCACTTCACCATTTTTCAGGTCGATCATCAGTACGTTATCGGTACCTTGAGCGGCTACCCACAGCAACTGCTCTGTAGGGGCAACAGCTACACCACTAGCACCACGTGTTTGTGGCAGTGTGATGACGTTTTCCTGTTTCTGATCTTTCAGGTCAATCACAAAGGCCTCACCTGTGTTGATGCTGATCGTGTAGAGTTTTTGATTCGCGGCATCCAAAGCTAAGCTCATTGGGGATGGGGCTTGACGACCTTTGGATTTCAGCTCGATGGAAGGCAGTTGTTCCAGTGTTTTGGTATCAAACACTGCAATTTCGCCACCGCCGAAAGCCGACGCATACGCACGACCGTTGGCCGCATCAACCACTACGTCACGAGAGTGTGCAACAGTGTTGTCGTCAAACTGTTTAACCAGGCTTAGGTCAGACTGTTTGTACACGGCTACGCTGCCGTTACGTGTAGTAGACACCCAGATGTTGCCGTTATCGTCGTCAACGCTGATGCCATACAACGCATATACGTGGTTTTCACGGTTAGGGTCAGCAGCAGGCGTAATACGCGCTTCGATAGCCAGTGTTTCTGGGTTTACTTTCAACAGCTCAGACTGCTGTACTGGAGGGCGACCTACAGAAGACACTACGTACAACTTGTTTTCTTTAGGACTGTAAGCACTTTGGTACAGACCGCGAGTCATAGGAGCAGATTGCTGAGTGAACAGGTCGGTGCCGATGATTTCTGTTTTAGGAGAAATCTTCAGATCAAACACGGCAGCAGCAGAGGGTTTAGCTGCCTGAATCACAACAGGGTGCAAGCCTACGGAAGCGTTGGCAGGGATAGCTGTTTTGCTCACAAACTCGCCGTCTTTATCGGCTACCAGTTTTTGATCGCCCACAATGGATTGACCATTGCTTAGCAACAAAACTTCCTGACCAGGAGTAAAGCCGCGACCTTGCAGGGTGGCTTCGCTACCAGGAGTAACAACGCCCATGCTGGATACATTGCCTTTGAAATCAATGTCGGCTTGATCAAAAACGCCTTGAGCATGTGCGCTACCCATAGCTAGTGCTACAGCCAGAGCTACCTGTGAAACGCGTTTAAAAGTGTTTTTATTACTAATGCAAAGAGTATTGATTTGCATTATGGCTCCTTGGTTAAGTGAGCATGGGCTTCCCATGCTGTGTACATCGTCAGACGAATAAGAAGGCCCCAGCCCGATCAGGCTGGAACACGTGTTGTGTTAGGAACTGCTCGTACTTTTTAGCGCATTTCGCCGCAAAGCAAACAGGCCCGCACAGGCACTACAGGCTGCGCCGCCTATGAGTAAGGCGGTAGAAGGTGAGAACCAGCGCGATACAGCACCCATTTGTAGGTTACCTAAGGCTGTTCCCATGGACGATTGGGTCATCCACAAGGCAGACATGCGGCCCAGTAGATGGTCAGGCGTATGACGTTGTACTAGTGTCATGCGCAACATTTTGGAAATGGTGTCAGCAGACCCCATGATGGCCAGTGCCACCATAGACGGATACAAGTGAGTGCTGAATGACAGCGCCACTACCGACAAGCCCCACACTAGCACGGCGCTGATGATGGTAAGACCAGGACGCTCTAAACCGCGAATCCAACCACTGCTTAGTGCGGTGATGGCAGCTCCTATAGCGGGTGCGGCATACAAGGCACCCGTTACTTCAGCGCCTTGTCCTAGCACTTTATCGCCCCACTCGGGCAGCAGCGCCAACGGTGTAGCAAACACCACCGCACCTAAGTCTATGAGTAACAAGCAACGCAGCAGAGGCGTGGTCAGCATGTAGCGGAAGCCCTCAATGAAGGCATGGTGCACACGGTTGTTAGGGGCGGCGGCTCCGGGTTTGGCTTGTGGTGGCAACGGAGGGAGAGCAGAGAGCAAGAAGGGCGTCAGCAACACGCCTACCAATACGATGCTATAGCAGGCAACCAAACCTGGGCCTGCAATCAGTGCACCCGCTAGCAATGGGCCTAATACACCACCTAATTGCAATGACAAGCCAGACAACGCTGCCGCTGCAGCCAAATTTTCACGCCCTACTAGCGCAGGGGTAGCAGACATCATGGCAGGTACACTGATGCCGCTTGCCGCGCCACCAATCATGGCAGCCACATAGATGACGGTAATGGATGGGTTGGCAAACAGACTATTGATCAAGAACATCAACACGCTGATGACGTACACACTACGCGACCACATCATTAATTTGCGTCTATCCATACGGTCAGACAGTACACCACCTATAAGGAGCGCAATCACCATAGGGGCAGACATGGCCACACTTAGGAAGGCCACTGCCACACTGGATTTGGTTAGATCGTATAAGTGGATGCTAGCAGCCACCAACATCATGCCGGTCACCAGTACCGATGCGGTACGTGCCATATAGGCAAAGCGGAACGCACGGCTTTGCTTGAGTGGGGTGATATCGATGACAAAACGCTTTAGTGACATAGTTGTTATACCGTGTGGGCAGTCACGCTGCCTTGTAACGCAGATTGCAGAACAGGAAGAATGTGCTTGAGAGCATCGGCTCCTGTTAAGTGGGCGTGCAGTGAAGGCACGTCGTGTACCTGCAAGTGACTGACCCAAGGGTTCCACATTGCTGGTTCTAAGGTGTCACCCACGTGATCCAGTGAGGCGCGGAAATACAGTACGGGGTGATTCAGTGGTTGATGCCAGTGCTGACGTACCAATCGGTTGTTTAACTCTACAGAGCGGAATACCCCTTGCAACTGGGCATCACTGAGGGTGCCCAGAGCATGACCGCTTTGACGTAAGAAGCCAATGACACCATCTTGGGTGAGTGGCACGTTTAAGCTGTCGGGATCATAGCCAGCAATATACAGCAACGCTTTGTAGCTGGCTTCTAAGGCAGGCTCTTCGCGGCCACGCCATACATCACTAGGGTAGGCATCTAACATGGCCACAACGCCCAGCTCGGCATTGCGAGATTGCAGAATACGCGCTATTTCATGCACCAACAGACCGCCTACGGACCAGCCCAATAAATGGTAAGGGCCTTGGGGTTGTACGGCTTGTATTTGATTGGCGTAGTCTTCGGCCATATCGTGCAAGCTAGTAGGCACAATTTGTGCTGCATCCAAACTGCGCGATTGCAAACCATATACGGGTTGGTCGCTACCGCATTGACGAGCCAACAAGCTGTAGCACCAGCTCAATCCGCCTGCTGGGTGTATGCAAAATAATGCTGGCTTAGCGGGCTTGCCATGCGCTGGTGGGCGTAAGGTAAAGATAGGGTTAAAGCCTGCATTGGCGTCTTGCTGACCATCCAGCAAACGCTGCACGTGATTGGCTAATCTATCAATGGTGGGGTGCTCAAAAATAGCCCCCAGTGTTAAGGTGATTTGGTAGTGCTCACGCAATGTAGCAGCCAGTTGGGCCGCCAATAACGAGTGCCCGCCTAAGGCGAAGAAGTCATCATCCGCATAAGGCAGGTGCTGTAGTTGCAGCAACTGTTGGTAGAAGTGCGCTAATTGATGCTGGACTTCACCTTTTAACGGAGCACCTTCTTGGCGCTCACGTGTAGGGGCAGGAAGCGCTTTGCGATCTAGTTTACCGTTAGCGTTGATGGGCAGATCGTCCATCCACACTACTGCGCTAGGCACCATCGCTTCTGGCAGATGAGCGCGAGCAAAGCTTAATAGCGCATTGCTGTCTGCGCCTTCGGCAGAACGGGCTACCGCATAGACGGCAATGTACAGATCGCCAGGTCGGTCTTCTCTAGCTATTACGGCCAGATCACGCAGATCGGGGTACTGGGCCAAGCAAGACTCGATCTCGCCCAACTCAATACGTTGACCACGCAATTTAATTTGATGATCCGCACGGCCCAAATACAATACCGCGCCATCCTCACGCCAACGCGCTAAATCACCTGTGTGATACAGGCGTTTGGTCGCATCAAAGGGGCTGGTAATAAATGCTTTGTCGGTCAGGTCTTGTCTGCCCAAGTAGCCATCAGCCAACTGAATACCACCCAAGTACAACGCACCGGCTACACCAGGTGCTACAGGGCGCAAGCAGTCATCCAGAATATACAGTTGGGTATTCCATACGGGCAGACCAATAGGAATAGGGTCGTCGGGGTGTTCTTTGCTGACGGGCCAGTAGGTAACGTCTACAGCCGCTTCGGTAGGGCCATATAAGTTGTGTAGCGTACCATTCATACGCTCGTAGAAACGCGCTGCCAAGTGGGAGCTTAGCGCTTCACCACTACAAAATACATGGCCAATCGTCAGGCCTTGGCTTTGTGGTTCATTCAAGAAAGCGGCCAGCATGGAGGGCACAAAGTGCACCACGCTGATGTTTTCGTTGTGTATCAGTTGAGCCAATGCATGGGGATCTTTGTGCTGCTCAGGCTCGGCTACCGTTAGGGTTGCACCGCACAGCATAGGCAGGAAGAGTTCCCACAACGATACGTCAAAGGTATACGGTGTTTTTTGCAGGAAACGTGACGAGCCAGTGAAACCATAATGGGTTTTCATCCACAGCAATCGGTTCACGATCGCTTTCTGGCTCACCACTACCCCTTTAGGGTCACCCGTAGAGCCGGATGTATACAGCACATAGGCGGCATCATCAGGGTGTGTTTCTGGCAGGGGATGTGTGGTGCTTGGCTGCGTACTAAATAACTGAGTCGCCTCATAGGCTGGCACAGCAAATTCAGCACTGTTCGTGCACAAGCTACTGTCGTGTATCAAGGCAGCAGGTTTAGCAGAGCCCAGGATGCGGCAAATACGGTCTGCAGGTTGTGCTGTATCCAACGGCAAGTAGGCTGCACCGGCTGCCATCACACCGTGTAAGCACATCACCATTTGATCGCTGCGCGCCATACCTACCGCCACAATGCTGCCAGGGGTGACACCAGCATTAATCAAGTGCTGGGCAATACGCTCTACTTGCGCATCAAAGCTAGCAAAGTTGGTGTGCAGACCTTTATACGATAAGGCTACCGCTTGTGGACTGCGTTGGCTTTGCTCGCGAATCAGCTGTGTAAGCGTGGTATGCGGAATAGGGTGGGCTGTGCTGTCTTGGCCTTCTACCCAGTGGGTGTACTCGGCAGGTGTTACGCTGGGTACGCTTTCCAAAGAGGAGGCTTGCAAAGCTTGTTGCACGAAGTACTGAAAGCGCTGCAAATGGGTTTGCAGGCCTTGCTGGCTATATAGCTTGGGGTTGGCTTCAATTTCTAGACGTAGGTTTTGGCCATCCGGCGCAGCCCGGAAATTGAAGTTCAGGTCTTCTACTGGCCCAGCACATAACACGCGTTGTTTGGCTTGTACGCCAGCAATGGTGTAAGGGGCGTCAAAAGGCAGAATATTAATCAGTGGGCCATGTAATCGACGTTGACCGCCCACTAACCCCAAGTCTCTACGTAATTGTTCGCTACGGTAACGGCCATGACGTCGGGCTTTTATAATAGCGCGCGAGCCAGCGGTTAACACGTCAGCGAGCGGTTCATGTTGCGGCATGGTTAAGCGCAACGGAGCCACATTCATCACGGTGGCAACACTACGGGCGCTCACATTACCCATACGCCCCATCCACGGCATACCTACCACCACATCACTTTGACCGGTGTGGCGTTGAATGTAGGCAGCGCTGAGTAGCGTGAGCAAATCAGGCCAACTAATCTGGAGGCGTGTTTGGGCGTCCAGCAGTTGCGAGAGCGTGGATGCATCAATAGGTGCATCAGCACGCAAGAAATATGGTGCGCTTAGGGCTACGCCGCTAGTTAGGCTACCTACGTCACCCAAAGCGTCTAGGGCTTGATGCCAATAGCTGGCATCTTTTTGGCGTTTTTCGCTGTGTCTATAAACTTGATCGTCTGCTACCACTTCAGCAAAAGAGGTGAGTGCAGCACTGGGGGGGCTATCGCCGGATACCTGCTCGTGATACAGCGTTAACGCACGCGACTCAATGAGTGACATCCCATAGCCGTCAGCGGCTAAGTGATGCACACGTTGATACCACTGACAATGGGTATCTGACAGCAAGAATAGCACTTGTCTAGACAGAGGGGACTGCGTAGGGTCCAGCGGGTGGTTATGATCGGCATGCATTTGTGCTGCGGCATGCTGAGCGGCATCAGGTTGATGACGCAGATCTATCACTTCCAACTGTACGCGATGGGTAGCATCAAAATACTGCAATGGCCCTGCGTCGCTTTCAACCATGTGCAAGGACAGTGCATCGGCCTCTAACAAGGCTTGATTGATGGCGTGCTGCAGAGTAGGCAGTTGCAGGCTACCGATGAAGTCAGTGCAGTGTGCTGTATTGAAAATCGGGTTATCTGGCGCTAGGCGCTGGGCATACCACAGCCCCTCTTGGGCTTCGGTCAGAGGAACAGCTTCCTCTGCGGAATGCATGCGAGGAATAACCAGCGATGAATCAGTACGAGCAGTAGACTTCATGAGTAGGTAACAACAGCGTGAAACAAATCAGGAGGCAGTATGAGCGCTAACCAGCGACCACCAGTGGCTAAGGGTAGCGTCTTCTGCCATCTGTGAGAACTCAATACGAGCGCCAGCTTCACGCCAGCGTGACGCCAAGGTCATGGCGCGCATGGAGTCTAAGCCCCAGTCCATTAAATTGTCGTCATCGGCAATCTCGCTGGGGTCTTCATGTAGCATGGCAGCAATATCTGCACGCATGCGTTCTAAGGTTAAGGTTGTACTCATGATTCGGTTGATTGAGTTTGTAGTTGAGCCTGCAGTTGGGCACGCAACGCTTTACGGCTGATTTTGCCCGCAGCAGTAGAGGTGAAAGCATCCACAAAAATGATTTGATCAGGCACTTTAAACTCGGCTACACCGCGTTCGCGTACCCATTTTTTCAAATCTATAGCACGTAGTTTTTGTTCACCTTTAGGGATCACGAAGGCGCAACTGCGTTCACCCAAATAATCATCGGGAACAGACACTACGGCTGCATCAAAAACTTGTGGATTGGCCAACAAGTGGTCTTCAATTTCTTCAGCAGAGATTTTCTCGCCGGCACGGTTGATGTGATCGCCTGCGCGGCCTTGAACAATTAAATAACCGTCGTCAGTCAGGCGCACGATATCGCCTGTGCGGTAGTAACCGTCAGAGGTGAATGAGCGTTGGTTGGCGGTGGGGTTATTGTAATAAGCACGAATGGTGTAGGGCCCACGAGTAATCAGGTGCCCCGTTCCGCCCGGTGCGACGGGCTGGTCATTATCGTCTACGATCAGGATTTCATCGTCGGGGCTAATAGGATAGCCTTGGGTTTCCACGATGGTTTCTAGGTCGTCACCCAAGCGGGTGTAGTTCACCAAGCCTTCGGCCATGCCGAATACTTGTTGCAGCGTAACACCCAAGGTAGGGTGCACGCGCTTCGCCACTTCAGGTATCAGCTTGGCACCACCCACTTGTATAACTTTGAGGCTAGACATGTCGTAGGCAGAACGGTTGACGGCTTCTAGCCATAACAGCAGCAAAGGCGGTACCAAACTGGTGAAGGTCACACGCTCTTGCTCTATCAATGCAAAGCAGTCTTCTGCGCTAGGGGAGGGGGACAAGACCACGCAACCACCCGCATACAAGGTGCCCATAAAGCCGGGGGAGCTCATGGGGAAGTTGTGTGCCAAGGGCAAAGCACCTAAGAAAATACTGTTTTCGTCTAGGTCACAAATACGGGCACTTTCACGTAAGGTATAGATGTAGTCATCATGCGTGCGCGGAATGAGTTTGGATAAACCTGTGCTGCCACCAGAGATCTGTAAAAAGGCGACGTCTTGAGGCGACGATACGTTGATAGGGAAATCGTGGGGCACGTCAGTTTGCTGCAATTCAGCAAAAGGCGTGTAGCTACCTGCATCGCCTACTACAAAGATATCTTGCAGTTCAGGGCAGCGTTCTTTCAGTTCAGCAGCCAAGTCGCGGTAGTCAAAACCACCATGGTTATCGGCGCACAAATAAGCTTTGGCGCCACCTGTTTTGGCAAAGTGCTCGATCTCGGTAATGCGGTGTGCGGGCAACGAGTATAGCGGTATGATGCCTGCACGGAATAGACCAAAAATAGCGCAGATAAATTCTGGAATATTCGGCAGATGCACGATGACTCGGTCACCTTTTTTCAGCCCTTTTTGCAACAAACCAGCGGCAATGGCTGAGGCTTGTTGATCCAGTTCGGCATAAGTCAAACGTTGAGTGCCGCCCACAATGGCTACGCGATCAGGGTATTGGGTCGCGCGTTGGCGCAGCATGGCGCCAAAGGTTTCGCCGCGCCAATGGCCTGCTTGCTGGTAGCGTTGTACAAATTCGGATGGCCAAATCTGGGTAGGGGTCTCTAGACTCATAATAAATATCAGTGCAATAAACGGTGAAGCTGTTCACTCTGGAGATGGTGTGTCTGCAACAGAGGATCAGCTAAAGAGGAGGCAACCGCACAACAGTAGTTATAAGGAGCCGGGCAGAGGCTCACTTGATGGTGCTGTAGCCCCAGAGTGGCTGGGCTGTGACGTAGCGGTTGGAAGTGTTCTGTAGGAGGAAGTAAGTCTAGCTCTACAGGGTCAGTGCGTAAGCCATTTCCGTGTGCTTTGAGTAGGGCTTCTTTGCTGGTCCAGTAGGCAAAAAACCTTGAGCCATGCAAATGCTGGGCTTCAGGTTCTGCAAAAAAATGCTGCGCGAGTGCACGGGTGTCCAACGATGTTGCTGTGTGCTCTACATCCACACCTACAGATAGGCTAGATACCGCAATACTGATTAGCTCATGTGAGTGGCTAATGTTAAAGCAAGGCAGTGGAACGTCAGCCGCGAAATGGGCGTGGGGTTTGCCATGGGTATCAGGCATCAGACGTACAGTGTGAGTACCTACGCGATTGTGGTGTGCCAGCAAATGATAGGTTGTGGCATAGGCCAGTTTACGTATCTGTTGGTGTGAGGGTTGGCGCGCTGCATTCACATGAGCCCAGTCTTGATCACGCAGACACGCAAAGAAGGACGATGGCAGCCCCTTCGCTATGTGAGTATGCAAGTGATAGACGTAAATGGTGTTCATTGCAGCAATGCTTGTAGTACCGCCGTGTGTGCATGCGACCGTGCGGATGCCCTTATAAATGATACCTATTTGCGGAATGAAATCCATTCCATTTAATAATCATTCTCATTCTAAAGTGCTTTTGTGGTGAAAGCCAGCATCACGACGGTAATTCACGTTATAGCCGCATGAGTTCAAGGGCGATTGTGGCTGAGTGAGCCAGCATGGGGCCGTGTGCCATTTGTGGGCATAACTCTAACTGGCAGTAGGGTTGCAGCGTACTCGGTAAGGCATGTAGCCACGCTTGTATCAGGGGCAGAGTGGGTTCGCCAGGCGGGCGTACTTGCCCAGGCTGCTGCGGGTGCGCATGCCATTGTTCATTTTCGCCCAACAGTATGCGCAAAGGAGCGGGGTGAGGGGCAGGATGAATGCCCGCCGCTAACTGATGCAGATGCGGCCACCGCCACCATACTGATGGGCTAGCGACGATGTACTGTGCAAACGTAGTGTCTGGTTGTAGCCAAGCGTACAGCGCATACAGGCCTGCGTAGGAGTGTCCAAACAAGCCTAGTCGTGACGTCTGTAAATCTACGTGTGGTTGCAGGGCTGGCAAAACGTGTTGCGTTAAGAAAGCACTAAATTCAGCAGCACCACCATTTTTCCATGTGGAGACACGGGGGTCTACGTTGCCATCAGGGTGTGGTGGGGTGAAGTCGTAGGCGCGTCGTACAGCGGTTTCTGCTTGCGACAAGCCATACCCTACACTGGCAATATTGATGCTGCGTGGGTAACGCTGCACAAACTGTTGAATGCTGTCCTGTACCCAATCCCCATCCAGTAACAGCAAGGTGGGGGCTTCTGCTGAGGCCGTCCACAGGCGCAGTGTATAGGTCTGGCCTGTGGGGTTAGTCAGTGACAGGGTATGGTCAGGGGGCAGCAGTGCACGCATTAGGGTTGTGTGGCGCTAGGTTGTAGCTCAACCATGTAGGTGCCTTGCATAGGAATTGTCAGAAAACGCTCATTGATTTCGTTCAACGTATCTAAGGCTGAACGATCCTGAAAGCGCTCTGGGTGTATCCAAGCCGCTAGGGCCTCAATAAATACCACGTGCAGGGGTGAGTCATTAAAAGCGTGCCAAATACCGTAGGCCTTGCCATTTTGCGTGGCGGGCAAGGATTGCAGGCGGTTGCTGTCGATAATGCGTTGCAGGCTCTCGCGGGCTTGGGCTTCTTCTATGCCCGTACCAATGCTTAGGCCTTTGTCTGCGCGTTTGCCAGCGCCTGTGCCGGTAGCCACATATACGCTAGGGTTACGTGCATTGATGTACTCGAAGTTCAGTCTGCCTGTTGCAGTTTTTAATACGTCGCTGCCAATGTTGTGGCCACCAGCGTAGCTGATCATGTCGTTGAAAGTACCTGTCCCAGGCGAGTTGCAGCAGTCTGTGCTGCCCGCATGGGCGTGTACAAATACAGGGGGGCGATCTTCGGCATCTACATCAGCCAAACGGTCGGCCACTTCTTTCATGTGGGATTCGTAAAGGGAGATAAATTCTTCCGTACGTTCAGCTTGGCCTACGGCTGTACCCAAAGCACGAATGCTGGGTACGGTGTTTTTGAGTGGGTCCACAAAGAAATCAATCACGATCACCGGTACATTGGCAGCGCTGAAGCGTTGAATCAGTTGTGAGTTCTCTGGGTCTTCGCCTGCTTTAATGCCAGCAAAGTTGGAGGTCAAAACGACTAAGTCTGGACGTTGTGCCAAGGCTTGTTCCACAGAAAAGCTTTCTGCGGTATGGCGACCTACTACAGGAATATTCGCGATCTCAGGAAAGCGTGCTTTGTAGGTGTCGTATTCATTGGAGAACGAGGTGCGGAACTCATCAGACCAACCTGCTACGATGCTAGCGGGTTCAGGGTGTACCAGCGCTAATACAGGCAAGTGACGGGCTTGGGTCAGAATGACACGTTTAGCTGGCGCAGGCAGCGTAACGGTGCGGCCTAAGGCGTCAGTCACCACAATAGGCGTTGTATCGGTGTCAGCCGCGTGAGCAGGAGCAATGAGCAAAAGGCTGCAGCAGCTCACTACCACGACGCGAAGCAGGTTTACGCAAGAACGGAGCATGTGGTCTTACCTATAAAATGGGTTTGCGCAGGCCATCAATCAACACTTGATGTATGCCTTTAGAGCAGCTTTCTATACGGGCGGAAACGCCATAAGCATCGCCCAGTGTTTGGCTGTTGATCACCTCGTTGGGCGGACCTTCTGCTAACAAACCACCGCCTCTAATCATGACGGCGTAGTCGCAATGGCGCAAAGCGATGTTTAGATCATGCAACACAATCAAGGTGGTGAGTTGGTGCTCGTGGGTTTCTTGGCGCAGCAGATCCATTACGTGGAATTGATAGTTCAAATCCAGCGCAGAGAGCGGCTCATCAAGAAGCAATAAACGAGGGCGACGAATTAAGGCTTGCGCCAACCCCACCAACTGTTTCTGGCCGCCAGATAGTTGATCTAAATAGTGCAGGGCCAAGTGCTCAATGCCAAGGCGTTTGAGCAACGATAAGATGGCCTCTTCGTTGATTTGCGTGCTGTTATCTGGGGCTAAGGCTGATGCTTTAGCGGCAACCAACACAGATTCAAATACGCGCAGGTGTACTGACGCAGGTAACGATTGCGGTAAGTACACCACATGCTGCGCGCGTTGCTCAAAGCTGCTGCGTGCCAGGTTTTGGCCATCCAGCACCACTTCGCCTTTACTCAGCTTTAAAAGGCCAGCCAAGGCTTTAAGCAGGGTGGACTTACCGCTGCCATTCGGGCCTAACAAGGCAACCAGTTGACCGCTTTTCATGGGGGCCAAACTGAGATCGGAAATAATCGTACGTTTGCCGTAGGAAAGTTGCAGGTTACTTACGTCTAGCATGGGCAATTAACGGCTTTGGCGGCGCAACACCACCGACAGGAAAAAGGGCACACCCACCAAGGAAGTCACAATACCTACTGGTACGATGATGCCACTGGAGAGGTTTTTGGATGCAATAGAAGCCAAGGACAAAATCATGGCACCAATCAGTGCACTGCCAGGCAAATAAAAGCGGTGGTCTTCACCAAAAAGGCGGCGCGAGATGTGCGGTGCAATCAGCCCAATGAAGCTAATCGTCCCTACAAAAGAGACGGCCAAAGCGGCTAAGAAGCTGATGCGCAGTAGCGATGTTAAACGCAGGCGCTGTACATTAATACCAAAGCTGGTGGCACGTTCTTCGCCTAAACGTAGCGCTGTGAGCTTCCATGAGTCACGTAAAGCTAAGGGCAGAATAATGGCAACCGCCAAGAACATGGCGCCCACTTTAGGCCACGTGGCACGCGACAAGCTGCCCATGGTCCAGAACACCAACGCTTGCAAGTCTTCGGCGCTGGCCACAAACTGCATCAACGATACCAAAGCATTAAACGAAAACACCAACGCAATACCAAACAACACCAAACCTGAGCTGCTCATGCCCCCCCAACGGGCTACGGCATCCAGCAGAAATGCTGAGAGCAGCGCAAAAATAAAGGCATTACTGGCCACCATCCATGCATGGGGCAGGCCAGGTAAAGATAAATCCAGAATGATGGCTAACGAGGCACCAAACGCTGCTGCTGACGAGATACCTAACGTAAAGGGGCTGGCCAGTGGGTTATTCAAGATGGTTTGCATCTCTGCACCCGCCAAGCCTAAGCCTAGACCTATGGCAACCGCCATCATGGAGTAGGGCAGGCGGAACTCCCACACAATGACTCGTGTGGTAGGTTCTGCGTCCGCAGGGCTCAATAGAGTTGTAAAGAGTTCTGACCAGCTCAATGCTGACGGACCTAGCGTAAAATCAGCCAGAGTGGACAGTACAATAACAAAAACCAGAGCGGCAATAAGTAACCAGCGCGTGCGTAGCAGGCGGTGGTAGGTATGGGCTGCAAGCGCAGGGTTTGATGCGATGGACATCCTGGTGTAAATGAGAATGGTTTATGAAACTATGAGTATAGTGGATTGAGCCGCGAGTTGCTGGACTGAATCGTGATAATAGGCGTTTATGAATCATGCAAAATTGACGGTGCAAACCGCTGAAGGCGATGAGTTACCTGTTTGGCTAGCGTGGCCAGAGGCGATTCCCCCTGTGGGCGGGTGGCCAGTGATCTACGTGCTGGATGAAAAAGAATTTAGGCTGCTGTTGCAAATGCGGCGCGAAGCGGGCGGACAAAGTCAGGAAGCGGTGCTGGTGGGCATAGGCATACCAGATGCTGAGCGCCGACATTATTTTTACACCCCTAGGCTGGGACGAGTGACCGAGCAACCGGCTGGTACTGGTGGCAGCGGTGTGTTGTTGCAAACCTTACTTAATGTGGTGGTGCCTGAGGTAGAGCGTTGGTTAGCAGTCAAACCCTTATCGTCAGCGACGTTGGCAGGTCATTCGTTGGGGGCGTTATTTGTGTCGCAGTTGTTGCTGCAAGAGCCCACTCGCTTTAAACGCTACGTGATTTCCAGCCCTTCTGTATGGTGGGGCGATTTTTATCTATTACGTCAGGCTGTGGAGTGGCGTTGCCGTAGTCTGGGGACGCATAGGCCTGCTGTGTATGTGAGTGTAGGCAGTTTAGAACAAGGGCTAACGCCGGCTGATTTGTTGCAACCCATAGAGAAACAACAAGAAAACCAGCAGCGTCGTGAGCGTCGACGCATGGTGGATGGCGCACGCCAGTTGTTTGAGACGCTGGATGCAACGGGGTGTTTTGACGTGGTCTTTTCAGTGATTGAAGGGGCAGACCACGGAACCGCCTCTGCCCAAGCCTTCGATGTGTTGATCGCCGCCGAATAAGGGCGGCGTATGTACTGCTACGTTATGCTGTAAAACGCTGTAGAAAAGCCAGTGATTGTGCATTGGCTTGTTGTGCAGCACTGTCTACAAAGTGCACGCCACCGGGACGAGCAAAAGCATGATCACAACCTTCATGCAGTACTACTTCCCACTCAGATCGCTGAGCTACATTGTCTTCAATGACTTTGCGCACATCGCTAGGTACATAGTGGTCTAGTTCAGCAATGTGTAGCAAAGCAGGGGCCGCTTTGGCGGGTAGAGCCGGTAGCAGGTCTTGCAGGCCTACGCCGTAGTAACTGACAGCGCAGCGAATAGGGCTATGAGCCGCCATCAATACTACTAATCTACCGCCCATGCAGTAGCCTTGGGCTGCAATGTTTTGGTGTCCTAGTTGTTTGGCTAAGAAGCTGCGAGTGGCCTCTAAGTCTGCCAGTGTCTCGTCGTCTTGCATGTTTTGCATCAGCTCTACGCCCAATGCAAACTGTGTTTGGTTGGTGGGGTTGAGCTCTAGGCCGGGCTCTTGACGCCAAAACAAATCGGGACAAATCACGTTGAAGCCTTGAGCCGCCCAGTATTGCGCCAGTTTCTGCATGGCGTGGTTAATGCCAAAAATCTCTTGAATCAGCACCAGTCCTGGAGCATTTTTATCAGCGGCAGCGACATAAAGGGCTTTCATGGTTTTGCCCTGTCCTGTAGGTATCTGTACGTAGTTCATGCAAACTCCTTGATGGATGGTGTGAGGATCACGCGGCGATGGTGCAGCGAAAAGCGTAGTGTAACAAACGCGTTTGCTAGGCGGGGCAGCATCATTGGGATAAAAAAAGCCCCAGTAACGGTAAACGTTACTGGGGATGAAGAGCACCATGTTGTCATGGTTTGACGCAGGCGCAACTGCGTCGTGCGGTTGTATTAACCGCGGATAGCCGCTTCCAGAATATCCAGAGCCTCAGCCATTACTGCATCGGTGATGGTCAATGGGAACAGGAAGCGAATAACGTTACCTTCAATACCGCATGTCAACAGAATCAGTTTGTTGGCCAATGCACGGTTTTGAATGTCTTTAACTAGTTGTGCTGCAGCTTTGCCAGTTTCTGGATCGCGGAACTCAACAGCAACCATTGCGCCCAAACCACGTACTTCACAAATGGTTTTAACGTCTTTAGCGATGTCGTTCAGGCGTGCTTGCAACAGATCACCCAACTCAGCACCACGTGCCAGCAGGTTCTCTTCTTTGATGGTGTCGATCACGGCCAATGCGGAAGCAACAGCCAATGGGTTACCAGCGTATGTACCACCCAGACCGCCAGGAGCAGCAGCGTCCATAACGTCTGCACGACCGCTCAGGCCGGACAGAGGCATACCACCGGCCAAGCTTTTAGCCATTGTGGTCAGGTCAGGTTGTACATCGTAGTGTTCCATGGCGAACAGTTTGCCTGTACGACCGAAACCAGTTTGTACTTCGTCAGCCACCAGCAAGATGCCGTGTTCGTCACATGTTTCACGCAAGAAGCGCATGAATTCTGGAGGACATACGTTGAAACCGCCTTCGCCTTGTACAGGTTCTAGGATGATTGCAGCCACACGTTTAGGGTCTACATCAGCCAAGAACAGGTGTTTCAGCGCTTCTTTAGCGTCTTCGATGGTCACACCAGCTTGTGCGTTAGGGTACAGAGCGTGGTAGATGTCGCCTGGGAAAGGACCAAAACCCAGTTTGTATGGGTTTACTTTACCTGTCAGAGCCATACCCAGCAGAGTGCGACCGTGGAAAGCGGAGTTGAAAGCGATCACGGAAGGACGGCCTGTGAAAGCACGTGCTACTTTGATGGCGTTTTCAACAGCTTCAGCACCAGTGGTGAAGAATGCAGTTTTCTTAGGGCCTGTGCCTGGGGACAGTTCGTTTACTTTCTCAGCCAGTTCTACGTAGCTTTCGTAAGGAACCACTTGGTAGCAAGTGTGTGTGAAACGGTCCATTTGCTCAGCAATGGCTTTCATCAGGCGTGGGTGACGGTGACCGGTGTTCAGCACCGCAATACCGCTAGCAAAGTCAATGTAGCGATTGCCTTCGATATCCCACAGTTCAGCGTTTTCGGCGCGTTCTGCGTAGAAATCACACATTACACCAACACCACGTGGGGTGGCGGCATCTTTACGTTTTTTCAGATCTGCGTTGCTCATGAGGCGACTCCGGGTCAATTCGTGTATTCAAGTATTCTGTTTTTCGCGAGACAGGGCTATCTGGTTGCTGACAGGTAACCGAAGAAAAAGCGATGTCATCGTGAATAGGGTATAGCTTAAGTCTTAGCTGGTGCTTTCAAAAGAGCCACTTGTGATGGATTATAGAGAACCATTACCGTACCACTTGTGTGCGACATAAAAAACGCCCTCAAACAGCAGAAACTGTATGGGGGCGAGGAAGAGGGTGTTACGGAAATTTGTGGTTGTTAGGTCGTATCTAATGATTGTGTCTAGGCAAGGTCTGGCTGACATTACTAAATTGCACTGCACTTTCCAGTACCGCTCCTGTGTTTAATTGACCCACGTCGTCACGGTAGATTTTTTGCCATGGTGTGGCGGTGGCAACAACTGGTGGCTTAAAGAGGGCTTTGCGCCTTGCAATTTCTTCTGCATCTACCAATGCATCGCAGCGACCATTGTTTAAATCTACGCGTATCAGATCACCTGTTTGCAACCACGATAAGCCACCACCAGCAGCGCTTTCAGGCGAGGCATGCAAAATAGAGGGGCTGTCCGAGGTGCCAGACTGCCTGCCATCACCCAAGGTGGGTAAGCTAGTAATACCTTTTTGTAGCAAAGCTTTAGGTGGTTGCATGTTGACCACTTCGGCGGCGCCGGGCCAGCCCAAGGGGCCAGTGCCGCGAATCACTAGAATGCAGTTCTCATCGATATTAAGTGAGGGGTCGTCTATGCGTTGGTGATAGTCTTCCGAGCCTTCAAACACAATAGCACGTGCTTCAAATACTCCTTCATGGCCCGGTTTACGCAAATACTGTTGTGCAAACTCTTCAGAAATTACACTGGTTTTCATAATGGCAAAATCAAATAAATTGCCAGATAACACTCTAAAACCAGCTTGGTGTTTTAACGGTGCTGTGTAGGGAAGAATGACATTGCGATCGGTGCTCTCTCGATCTCGTAGGGATTCGCTTAGGGGTTTACCGTTCACGTTGACGGGTTGTTCATCTAGCTTACCGTTTTGCCATAGCTCCCACATGATGGCGGGTACCCCCCCTGCTCGGTGGAAGTTTTCGCTGAGGTATTCGCCAGCAGGTTGCACGTTAGCGAGCAAAGGAATGTCGTAGCCGTAGGTTTGCCAGTCGGTATCAGCGAGCTCTACCCCTGCATGACGTGCCATGGCGACTAAGTGAGGTTGCGCATTGGTAGAGCCACCAATAGCTGTGTTCACCCTAATCGCATTTAAGAACGCCGTACGAGTCATGACATCCAGAGGGCGTATGTCTTCGTGTACCAGTTCTACGGCACGTTTACCGGTACGGTATGCCATTTGAGAGCGCTCACGGTAGGCGGCGGGTATGGCGGCACAACTGGTTAGCGACATACCTAAGGCTTCAGCCATTGCATTCATGGTAGAGGCCGTGCCCATGGTATTGCAATGGCCTACCGAGGGTGCAGAATCTAAAGCACGTTGGAAAAACTCTTCTTTGTCTATGTCTCCTGCTGCATAGGCGCGTCGTGATTGCCAGATTACGGTGCCAGATCCTACGCGTTTACCTTCGTGCCAGCCGTCCAACATGGGGCCACCAGACAGCACAATTGCGGGAATGTTAACCGTGGCCGCAGCCATCAAGGCAGAGGGAGTGGTTTTATCGCAGCCGGTGGTTAACACCACACCATCTATAGGGTATCCATACAGAATTTCCACCAAACCTAGATACGCTAAATTACGGTCTAGTGCGGCTGTGGGGCGTTTGCAGTTCTCGAAAATAGGGTGGGTGGGGAATTCCATAGGAATTCCACCTGCATCTCGTATGCCATCGCGTACCCGTTTTACCAGTTCTATATGCACACGGTTACAGGGGGTAAGATCGCTGCCACTTTGGGCAATGCCAATAATAGGTTTACCAGAGCGCAGCTCTTCGGGGGTGATGCCGTAGTTCATAAACCGCTCCATATACAGAGCGGCTAAATCTATGTGTTCGTGGTTATCGAACCAGTCTTGCGAGCGCAGGCGCTTAGGGTTGTGTGGGCTAGTCATGCGCTAACCCTCCTTAGGGTTAAGGGATTCAATCTGTAGCAGCAAAGCGCTGTGGTCTAAATCAGCGCCACCGTTTTCGCATAAGGTGCCGAACAGTTCGGTCACGCCAGAGGTAAGGGGTAGTTCCAACTGATGCAAGGCCATTTGCGACTGTATATTGCGCAGGTCTTTATATTGGTGCTTGCAAGGGCCACCGGGCTCGAAGTTGCGGTTGATCATGCGCTCGCCATGTAGAGCCAAAATGGTGCTTTCGGCGAAACCACCGCGTATGGCGTCTCTGAATGCGGCGGCAGAACCTCCTGACCGTGATACCAGCGTCATTGCTTCGGCAATGGCTCCGATGGTGATGGCCACAATTTGTTGGTTAGCCAGTTTGGCGACTTGGCCTGCACCGTGATCACCGACGCGGGTTAAGCGCCCTAACGCCGCAAAAACAGAGGCTAATGATTCAATTAGCGCTGCAGGGCCACCCGCCATTAAGGCTAGCGTGCCTTCTTGTGCTCCTTTCACGCCACCGGATACGGGGCAATCAATAAATTGCAATTGATGCTGTGCTAAGGCTGCCGCCAGTTTTTTAGCAGTAGCGGGGCGAGTAGAGCTGCTATCTATAAAAGTTGTACCGGGTCTAGCTGCTGCAATCACCGCAGGGTCCAGTAAAAGCGCTTCTACGGCCTCGTCATTGCTGAGCATGGTAAATACGACATCGGCGTGGCTTACGGCTTCGGCAGCGCTGTGTGCTAGCGTGGCTCCTAGTGGTACCAGGGCTTCTGCTTTTTCAGGGCTACGATTCCATACCCATAGTTCAAAGCCCTTTTTACGTAAATTGGCGCACATGGGAGCCCCCATTAAACCTGTGCCCAAAAAAGCGATGCGTGGTGGTGTTGTTGTCATGCTCCAGCCCTCATTTCGTCGTCAATGTATTGTTGAATGATCTCATCGAAATTTTGCTCGGCGCTAAAGCCTAAGGCAAGTGCCCGTTTGGCTTCGAAGCCAGGAGCCCAGCCAGTAACCATTTTTTGTATGTCGGGATTGGGTTGGTAATGAATAAGACGAGTAGCGTCGTCACCTGCAATACGTCGCAGCGCTTGAATTTGTTCGTCTACAGTGACGCTTACGCCAGGCATAAAGAGTGAGCGTCTGGCCCCCAAGGGGGCAGTGTCCATGGTGGCAGCATGTAGGAAGAAATTTACGGCAGAACGTGGTGAAGCATGCCAGTGCCTTACGCTAGGATCAACAGGCAAGATGGCAGTTTGGCCATGTAAAGGCTCACGGATAATGGACGAGAAAAAGCCGGATGCTGCGGCATTCGGTTTGCCAGGGCGTACGCAAATGGTAGGTAGGCGAATACCTATACCATCCATAAAGCCGCGGCGTGAGTAATCGGCTAGCAGCAGCTCAGTAATGGCTTTTTGCGTGCCATAGCTGGTAAGCGGAGTGAGGTGAAACTCATCAGGAATAGGGAAAGGCAAGGGCGCGCCCACTACCGCTATAGAAGACGCAAACACCATGCGAGGGTAATAGCCATTTTGCTCATGGGCATGACGTATGGCATCAAATAACAGCTGGCTACCGGCCAGATTAATGGCATAGCCTTTGTCAAAATCTTTCTCAGCTTCGCCAGACACAATGGCAGCTAGATGAATGATAAGGTCGGGTCTGTCACGCACAATCAGTTCTGCCGCATGGGGGCTAGAAAAATCAATGCAGTGATACTGGTAGTTGTTTGACGCCAGCGGCATGGGTAGAGCAGGGCTGACGTCATACAGTTGCATAGACTGTATAGGCGAGCTGGCTGATAAACCGTGTTGTAGCAAGTGGTTAGCCAGCTTAAAACCTATCATGCCAGCGGCACCAATGATGGCAATACGCATGTTGTCTGTCTCCTCTTAGGGTAAAACCTGATTAGAGTCATCAGGATTTTTTTTCTATAGTTGAGTTGTCTGACAATATGATGTCTGGTTTAAAAGTGCAGGTCAATCACAAAATGGCCACATTTAATTCCTACAGGAAAGAAACAAATTGAACGCACACTCCTCCTCGCCAGCAGTAGCTGAAGCCCCCGTAGCTCGTCACGATGCTGCCACAGTATGTGCGCAGTTGCGGCAATTGGTGGGGGGGGAGCATGTGTGGTTGGGAGATGATGTCCGAGCTGAGCCGTGTTTGCGCGACTGGCATGGAGACCATGTGGCAACCGCATTGGCCGTGGTGATGCCAGCCTGCACTGAACAAGTACAAAAGGTGGTGCGCTACTGTGCAGAACAAGCGATTGCCGTTGTGCCACAAGGGGGAAACACAGGGTTGGTGTTAGGGGCGCTACCACTAGGTACGGATGCTCGTGTCATTGTGCTGGGCTTGGGGCGTATGAATGCCATCCGGGACATGGATCACGACAATTATGCGATGACAGTAGAGGCGGGTTGTGTCTTGCAAACAATACAAGAGACCGCTGCTGCCCAAGGTTTTTTATTTCCGGTCTCGTTGGGTGCTGAGGGCAGTTGCCAAATAGGCGGCAATATCAGCACGAATGCAGGCGGCGTGAACGTACTACGTTACGGCATGATGCGTGAGCAAGTGTTGGGCTTAGAAGTGGTACTGCCAGATGGTAGTGTGCTGCATAACCTAAAAGGTTTGCGTAAAGATAATCGTGGCGTCGATGTGAACCAGTTTTTCATTGGGGCAGAAGGCGCCTTAGGTATTGTGACCGCTGCTTCGTTGCGGTTGTCGCCCTTACCGCACAATGTGGTGACGGCCTTATTGGCTTTGGGTTCAGTGCACGATGCGGTGCAACTGTATTTGCAGGCTAGAAAACGCTGCGGCGACCTAATGACGGCGTTCGAGCTTATGCCACAAAACGTACTGTTATTGGCACAAGAAGCCTTGCCTGATACCACACCACCCATGTCGTTTTCGCATTCTACTTATGTATTGGTGGAATTTTCAGGCGCTGAGTTGGTGGATGTGGCCGGTATTTTGGAAGGCTTTTTAGAGGGCGTGATGGAAGACGGTGTATTGCATGATGCCGTGATTGCCCACTCGCACACGCAGGCGGCCACCTTATGGCGTTATCGCGAAGCTGTAAACGAAGCGCAAGCCTTACGCGGTCTGCATTTGCGTTCGGATGTATCGGTCTCTATTTCTCGTATGGCTGAGTTTGTGGAGCAGGTACAGCAACGGCTACAGCAGGCTTTCCCTAGCGCATTGGTAGTGGGTTACGGCCATATAGGTGATGGCAATGTACACGTGAATGTATTGCCACCTGCCGATTTCACCACAGAACAACGGTTGGCATTGATAGACGAGGGGGGAAGCATCATTACAGAGTGTGTCATGACGTTTAACGGTAGCTTTAGCGCCGAGCACGGTGTAGGGCGATTAAAGAAAGGTACGTTTGAACAATATGCCGATGTGTCCCAGAAAGCGTTGATGCACAAATTAAAGCAGTGTGTAGATCCAAAAAACATCATGAACCCAGGTTGTTTGTTGTCCTGACTGGACGCTATGTGCG
Source organism: Paenalcaligenes sp. Me131 (assembly GCF_050487225.1). Taxonomy (NCBI): domain Bacteria; kingdom Pseudomonadati; phylum Pseudomonadota; class Betaproteobacteria; order Burkholderiales; family Alcaligenaceae; genus Paenalcaligenes; species Paenalcaligenes sp. Me131. The sequence continues at coordinate 237,293 of NZ_JBKQGY010000002.1, read as the reverse complement.
CTTACAAGGCACACTCGCTATTTTCAGCAAGTGTCAGCCCAAGGAGAAATGTCAGTCATGACTATTTTTGATCAGATCCAGCGCGTGGAAGGTTTGCCAGCGATGATTGCCCGCCAGATCTACGAAAAAGTGGCACAGGGACTGTTGAAGGCAGGGGACAGGCTACCCACGGAAAGTGAGTTGTCAGAAAGTTTTGGTGTGAGTCGTACTGTAGTGCGTGAAGCCATTGCTCAGCTACGTCATGAGGGACTGGTTGAAACACGACGTGGAGTCGGTGCATTTATTACCGAGCCAGAGCGTAGGCAGTTTCTGCGCTTAGATGATTTGTCGCTGAATGATCCTGAATCCTTCCGTAGCTTATTTCAACTGCGTAGCGTATTGGAGGTGGAAGCGGCAGGTTTAGCAGCACAGCACCATACCGAGGAAGAAATGGTGCGAATTGATGATGCGCTAAACCGCATGATTCATGCTGATAAATGGAGTGATGATGGCGTAGTGGCCGACTTGGATTTTCACCACGAAGTAGCTAGCGCGACAGGTAATGAGTACTTCCCGCTGTTTATAGGTTTTATCAGTGAAAAAATGCATCAAGCCATGAATACGTCTCGTACGTATTATGAGCGAGACGAGATAGTCAAAATCACTATTGATGAACACGTTGCTGTGCGCGACGCCATTGCTAAACGGGATGTGGAGGGAGCACGTAAAGCCATGGAGGCCCATATTCTGGGTGGTGCACAGCGTGTCAAATTGCAGGCAGAAGACAAAGCGGCACTCTATAAGCCGCGTGGCGAGCTGTAGGTTTTCTTCATGCCAAGACGGTAGGGAGAAGCTGCAGATGCACCGAAATACATATAAAGGAGTCAAGGTACATGCAGTGGATAATAGATTGGTTTTACCGTTTTCTTGGCCTAGTGCTGACCATTCTTCTTGCAGGCATGGTGGTCATGGTATTTGGCAACGTAGTGCTGCGCTACGCGTTTAATACCGGATGGATGATCTCAGAAGAACTGTCCCGTTTTTTCTTTGTATGGCTCACCTTTACAGGGGCTGTGCTGACCTTTAAGGAGCACAGTCATATGGGCATTGAAACACTTACCTCTCGACTACCTCGTCGTGGTCAGTTGCTCTGCATGGCCGTCACCAACTTCATCATTATGGCGTGCGCCTATATTTTTGCTGCGGGTACGTGGGAACAATTAGAGGTGAATGCCACCATGTATGCCCCGGTTACGGGCCTTTCATTAGCATGGGTATATGGCATAGGAATGTTCACTGGGGTAGGCGTATTTGTGATAGCTGCCTACAGACTTTGGATGGTGCTGACAGGTAAGGTCAGCGAAGCAGAACTAGACCGCTTTGCAGGCGGCCACGGGGCTAGCGCGGAGTAACCTCACCATGACATTACTGATTTTTGTGGCTTCATTATTAGGAGCCATGGCCATAGGCGTGCCTGTTGCTTTCGCACTGATCTTCTGTTCACTCATGCTTATGCTGCAACTGGATATGTTTAATGCCCAAATTGTGGCGCAAAACATGATCTCTGGCGCAGACACTTTCACCTTGCTTGCCATCCCCTTTTTCCTGTTAGCGGGCGAGCTGATGAATTCGGGTGGTTTGTCACGACGCATTATTGATTTTGCATTGGCGTGTGTAGGGCATATCAAGGGTGGTTTGGGCTTGGTGGCGATTGTCGCGGCCGTTATTATGGCCAGCTTGTCGGGCTCGGCTGTAGCGGACTCTGCCGCGTTAGCCGCGATTTTGGTGCCCATGATGCGAGAGGCTGGCTATAACGTACCTAGGTCAGCAGGGGTGATTGCGGCTGGCGGTGTTATTGCGCCAGTTATTCCACCCTCTATGGCATTCATTATTTTTGGTGTGGCTGCCAACGTATCGATTTCGCGCTTGTTTATGGCAGGTATTGTGCCGGGCTTGTTGATGGCGCTGACCTTAGTGGTGATTTGGATGGTGGTAGGGCGCAATAGTGCCAGCACCACGCTACCAAAACGTTCGGGTAAAGAGCGCTTGCAAGCCACCGCGCGTGCCTCATGGGCGTTAGGGATGCCTGTCATTGTGCTGGGCGGTATTCGCATGGGCATGGTGACCCCTACTGAAGCTGCAGTGATTGCTGCGGTGTATGCCTGGTTAGTAGGGACTTTTGTTTACAAAGAGCTGCGACTACGTGATCTCTACACCGTACTACTGCGCTCGGCCAAAACCACTGCTGTAGTGATGTTCTTGGTGGCAGCGGCTTTGGTGTCTGCATGGTTGATTACGGCAGCGGATATTCCAGCTGAGCTGGGTGGTTTCCTAGAACCCTTTATTGAGCACCCCAAGCTGCTGATGTTGATCATGATGCTGCTGATCTTTGTGATTGGTACCGCATTGGATCTGACCCCAACGCTATTGATTCTGACCCCTGTGTTATTGCCTATCGTGAAGATGGCAGGCATTGATCCGGTGTACTTCGGGGTGATGTTTGTGATGAATACCTGCATTAGTTTGCTGACGCCGCCTGTAGGCGTAGTGCTGAACGTGGTTAGTGGCGTAGCCAAAGTGCCATTAGGGAAGGTCATTGTGGGTGTGGGGCCATTCCTGTTGGGCTATTTCCTGTTGTTAATGCTGTTCGTAGCCATACCTGAAATCATTACTGTACCCATGAAATGGCTGTATTGAAGCGTGTCCTAGAAGACAGGCAAATTCTGAACCAAGGAGACAATGACATGAGAAAAATAGTACTAAGCAGCATGATTGCACTCATCAGCATGAGTGTGGCGTTGCCCGCGCAGGCTGACTTCAAAAAACGCAATATTCGTATTTCTAACGGATTGAATGCAGAACACCCTGTTGGCAATGGCGTAGAAGCATTTAATGCCTGCTTGCAAGAGAAGTCTGGCGGTGAAATGAAGCTAACAGCATACTGGAGTGGTTCGTTGGGGGGCGATATCCAGGCTACCCAAGCGCTGCGTTCAGGTACGCAAGAGGCTGTGATTACGTCGTCCTCACCTTTGGTGGGTTTGGTGCCAGCATTGGGCGTATTTGACTTGCCATTTTTGTTTGCGAACGACCAAGAAGCTGATGCGATACAAGATGGTGCTTTTGGTGATTTCATTAATGAGAAATTGGCAGAGCAAGGCTTGGTGAACTTGGCGTACTGGGAAAACGGTTTTAGGCAATTCAGTAATTCCAAACGTCCTATAGAGAAGTGGGAGGATTTCGACGGCATTAAACTGCGCGTGATGCAGAATAATATTTTCTTGGATACCTTCAATAACCTAGGAGCTAACCCCACACCTATGGCCTTTGGGGAAATCTTCTCGGCATTGGAAACAGGTGCTATTGATGGGCAAGAAAACCCCTTCGTGACTATTGATACCTCGAAATTTTATGAGGTACAGAAATACGTGTCAGTAACTAACCATGCTTACACGCCTTTTTTGGTACTGTTCTCTAAGCGCATTTTGGATAAATACTCCCCAGAGGAACAAGCTGCTTTGCGTGAATGTGCCATCGTTGGGCGTGATGTACAGCGTCAGGCAATTCGCGAGTTGTCAGCACAATCTTTGGCTACGATCAAAGATGCAGGCGTACAGGTCAATGAATTAACGCCAGAAGAGCAAAAACGCATGTTAGAAAAATCGCAGGTGGTGTATGAGAAGCACAAAGCTGAAATTGGAGAAGACGTAGTACAGCGTGTGCAAGAGTCATTGGCGGCCCTTCGTAACCAGTAATTTATCCGGGGTAGCCAATGTATGAAGCATTGGCTACCTGTGGGAGAGAAAAATGAGTCTAGAAGGGAAAGTAGTACTGATAACTGCAGCAGCCCATGGCATAGGTAAAGCGTCGGCGCTGGCGTTGGCAAAGGCGGGCGCGACGGTGTATGCCACCGATATAGATGAGTCTGCTTTGCAGGAACTGTCTAGGCAAGAGCCGTCTTTGACTACCTATAGGATGAATGTGCGTGATCGTGAAGAAATTGATGCTGTAGTCAAACGCATAGGGGCAGTAGACATACTGTTCAATTGCGCAGGTTATGTGCAAAACGGAACAGTCTTGCAGGCCACGGAAGACGATTTTGATGTGGCTTTTGATTTGAATGTGAAATCCATGGTGCGTACGGTACAAGCTGTCTTGCCCGGTATGTTAGAGCGCGGTGATGGCTGCATTATCAATGTGGCATCGGTAGTGAGTTCATTGAAGGGGGTGATCAACCGTTGCTCTTATGGAACTACTAAAGCAGCCGTTATTGGTTTAACCAAGTCCATTGCAGCAGATTATGTGACGCAAGGCATACGTTGTAATGCTATTTGTCCCGGTACGGTACAAAGCCCATCGTTAGACCAGCGTTTGACTGCTACGGGCGATTACGATGCTGCCATGACGGCTTTTATTGCTCGCCAACCTATGGGGCGTTTAGGTACGCCAGAGGAGATTGCCGATCTAGTGGTGTACTTGACTGGCGCACGCTATACCACAGGTTCCATATACGCCATTGATGGTGGTATGTTGATCTGACCTTATCTCTGGCCTGACCAGCTTCAACCTTTAGTCCGTTAGTTAGGTTGCCCCACGACATCTGTTGTGGGGTTTTTTTGTGCACTCCACGGGCGCATTGCAGTCAAATCTGCGGAGATTCCTCTTTTTTCGTTATGATTCTGACTCAGAGTGGGGAAAGGTGCCATTAGGTAATGATGGTTAACCCTAGGTTTGATTTTTTTTTCTTGATTAATCGCCGTGGTATCAGGTAGCTTAGTGGCCTGACCACTAGGCCAAAATAATGTGGAACAATCATGAGCGTTTTTGAAGCCGTCGCAGTGCCGCGTTTGTATCGGGTTATCGCCGATCAAATTGCCTCAAAAATCCAGCAGGGAGAGTTCTCTGTAGGAAGCAGGCTGCCGTCTGAACGCGAGTTGGCAGAGCAATTGCAAGTGAGTCGCGCGTCTATACGCGAAGCCTTGATTGCGTTGGAGTTGGAAGGTTATGTGGCAGTACGTGTAGGCACTGGTGTGTTTGTGATCAGTGACCAACAACGTAACCTGAACCACAGCTCCGATGTGAGCCAGCCAGCTCAAGTGGACAATGATTTTGGCCCTTTTGGTTTGTTGGAAACACGCTTGTTGCTAGAGCCAGAAAGTGCAGAGTTAGCGGCTGCCTTGGCAACGGATGAGCAACTGAAAGCGATCCAAGCCGCATACGAGAGCATGGAAGGTAGTTCCACGCCCGCGCGCGAAGATAGAGCGTTTCACATGGCGATTGCCGCTGCCTGCGGTAACAGTGCCTTGGCTGCGACGATCGCGCATGTATGGGAACTCGCGCTGCACAGCCCTATGTTCTCCCGTATGGAAAGACATTTTGTAGATGCCAATGTTTGGGAAAAAGCCCAGCTTGAGCATGGCCGTATTTTGGATGCCATCAAGTCTCGCGACAAAGTGCGAGCTCGAGCTGCGATGCATGACCACTTGGTTAGCATCTTGGCGCGTTTACGCGTCGATTTTGGAAATGAAGGTATAGGTTAGCCGCCTTATTTAGGCTGTTCTTAGGAGAAGGGAATGAGACTGAAGAAATCCTTATTCGGTTTAGTCATGACAGGTGCATCGCTGTTGGCGATGGCTCCAGCACACGCATTGGATATCAAACTGGGCCACGTGTTGGCACCTAACCATAGTTGGGGCGTGGCTGCAGATGGGTTCGCTCAAGAAGTTAAAGAGCGTACAGATGGTCGCGTGAATTTCGTGACTTACCCTAGCGGTCAGCTTGGCAATGAAAAAACCATGCTGGAAGGTCTGCAAATTGGTAGCCAAGGCGCAGCGATTATCGGTAGCGGTTCCCTGCAACCTATTGATGCCAAATTCGGTATCGTAGAACTGCCTTACACATGGGCTAACGTTCAGCAAGCGTACAACGCGTACGACGGTGAATTGGGTGAGCAGTTGGCTGAACTGGCCGACAAACGCAACCTGGTCATCGTATCGTGGTGGGAAAACGGTTTCCGTCACATGACAAACAACCGCGGCCCTATCAATACTCCTGCTGACATGGTTGGCCTGAAAACACGTGTAACACCAGACAAAATGCGTTTGGATACCTTCACCGCGTTAGGCGCAAACCCAGCTCCTTTGGCATTCGGTGAGTTGTACTCTGCATTGCAGCAAAAAGTATTTGATGCACAAGAGAACCCTCTGTCCATCATCTACACATCGTCTTTCTTTGATGTGCAGCAATACGCTTCGTTGACAGGTCACGTATGGGGTCCTGCCAGCTTGATTATCTCCAAACCTATCTGGAAGAAAATCTCTGACGAAGACAAAGCAATCATCCTGGAAGCTGCCGCTACATGGCGTGACAAACAGCGCGAGATGGTTCAAGAAGGCGAATTGGAATTTGTTCGTCTGTTAGAAGAAAAAGGTATGAAAGTGAATACGGTTGATCCAGCTCCATTCATGGAAGCGGTACAACCAGTGTGGGCTGAGTACGAGAAAGTATTTGGTCAAGACCTGATGGATACTTTGCAGAAATACCGTCAGGAGAACTAAATAATGGTTATACGGCGACTAATCGCCGGTTTGTCCCACGCCTGCCTGTACTTGGCAGCGCTTGGGGCAGCCCTAATGGCGGTGTTGATCAGTTATGTGGTGGTGCTACGTTTCGGCTGGCATCAAACTCCACATTGGGCAGAAGAATTGCCTCGCTTCATCTTGGTATGGAGTGCTTTCTTGGGCGGCGTGGCATGTACGTACCGTCGTTCACATTTAACAGCAGGTTTGCTGTCCACCATCCTACCTGATGGCCCACTGCAAGATTTCGTGCGCAAGATTGGGGATGTCGCCATGATTTTTGGTCTGGCCGTATTGGGTTACGCCGGCTGGGAACTGAGTGAATTGACAATGGGACAACCTTTACCCGCCATTGGCGTGGATGCAGGGTATGTCTACTTAGCATTACCCGTGGCATGTGCTGCCATGGTGATCGTTCAGCTGGGACAATTGTTCGGGCTGGTTTCGGATGAAGCGAAGGAGAGCTGATCATGTCGTTAGGTGCTTTAGCGCTTCTTGGTATTTTTGCTGTAACCCTATTAATCGACGTGCCAGTGGCCTTCGGCCTGGTACTGGCTTCAGTAGCCTACTTGCTGTTGTTTGATGCCGCACCTACGATGGTTGCCGCCCAACAGTTTGTTTCCGGTTTGGATAGTTTTACGTTGCTCGCCATCCCGCTGTTTGTGTTGGCGGCGCAGTTGATGAACAGTGCAGGTCTGACACAACGTATTGTGCGTTTGTGTGCCGCTATCGTGGGTGATGTCCCCGGTGGTCTGGCGATCGTAGCGGTTCTGGCTTGTATGATGTTTGGCGCATTGTCCGGTTCGGGCGTGGCTGACGTTGTGGCGATTGGTAGCTTGATGCTGCCAACCATGGCGCAGCGTGGCTATGACCGAGGCTTTAGTGCTGCGTTGGTTGGGTGTGCTGGGGCGAGCTCCACCATTATCCCACCAAGTATTGTGCTGATTGTGTACGGCACGATTACCGATACGTCCGTTGGCAAACTGTTCATGGCCGGTATTGTTCCTGGTCTGTTGTTGGGCCTGTCCTTGATCGTCGTTGCGGTGTGGATGTCTCGCAAACACGGTTGGAGCGGTGGTCAGCCTTTCAACGCTAAAGAACTGCGTGAGTCATTCATTGATGCTCTGCCTGCACTGATGGTGCCTGTGCTGATTATTGGTGGTATTCGTTTTGGTATCTTTACGGCGACCGAAGCGGCTTCTAGCGCAATCGTCTATGCATTGTTGATTGGTGCATTCTGGTACCGTTCTCTGTCCCTGAAAAAGCTGTGGAACGACCTGAAAGTTACGGCTGAAATCAGTGCCTCTATTCTGTTGATTATCGGTGCAGCAGCGTTGTTTGCATGGATCTTGATTGCAGAACAGTTGCCACACAGCTTGGCGCAGTTCTTGGTGAGCTTCACCGATAGCAAATACGGCGTATTGCTGTTGATCATGGCTGTATTGCTGGTGTTGGGTACGTTCATGGAAGCGATCGCGCTGATCATTATCGTGGCTCCAGTTGTGATGCCTGCGATTCACCACTTTGGTATTGATCCTGTGCACTTCGGTATTTTGTTGGTGGTTAACTTGGCGATTGGTGCTAACACACCACCGTTGGGTGTGGACTTGCTGGCAGCGTGTCGAATCGGTGGTATTCGTATGGTGCAAACCTTGCGTCCGCTGTCGTGGATGGTGCTGGCCATGTTGTCCGTCTTGATGCTGTTGATGTTCGTGCCATCCCTAGTGATGTTCTTGCCGAACACCGTAGCGTAGGAGACCAAGCATGACACAAGCGTTCTCATTGTTACGTCGTCCGCCTGCATTGCGTCGTTCCTGGCAGTTTGTGCCAGGTATGGACCAAGCCGCACATCAAGCTGCTGTAGAAGGCATGGCTGATGTGGTGGTGGCGGATCTGGAAGAGTTCACTCGTCCAGAAGATAGACCGGTAGCACGCCAACGTCTGCATGATCTGTTCGCCGCTTGCAAAGCGGCGGGCAAGGTTGCCGCAGTGCGTATTAATAAACTGGAAGAAGACGGGCACGACGATTTGGCCGGCATCATGGCAGCAGCACCGCAAGCCATTTTGTTGCCACATTCAGAGCATGCCGAGCAGATTGCTGCCTTGGATGCCGCGATTACCGAGTGGGAAGTGAAGTGCGGCCTGAATGCAGGCCAAACGGAAATCATTCCTACCTTGGAATCCGCATTGGCATTGGTGAACTGCACGCCAGTATTGCGTGCCTCACCACGTGTATCGGCTTGCTTGCTGGCTGCTGAAGATCTTAGTGCCGACTTGTGGTTGGAACGTAGTGCTACTGGCACGGCGCTATATGCCATTCGTCAACGCTTTGTGGTCGAATGTCGTGCGGCTGGTGTATTAGCCATTGATTGCCCCTTTAACTTCAAAAATGAAGACGCTTTCAAAGCAGACCTTACGTGGGCACGTAGCGTAGGCTTGCAAGCGAAGTGTGTAGTCAATGCGCGTCAAACACCAGTGGTGCATGAGTATTTCTCACCCTCTGCTGCTGAGGTCGCAGAAGCCGAAGCGGTGCTTGCCAAAGCGGCCAGCCAAGATGCTTCTACGCCGGACGCGTTGTGGGTAGATGGTCCGGTTGCTGCTACGGCTAGACGTGTTGTAAAACGTGCGGCGTTGTTTGCGGCATACGAGCAGGATAGTAGAGGCGCCTAACTGGCCTGACCTCTAAAGCAGTACAAATCGCAGCTTGTAGTCACCTTTGGCGTGGGTGCAGGCTGCACAAGCCCCATTGTGCTGGGGTTTTAGCAGAATTGTCTGGCTTTTTTTATACGTTGAAGCAAACAAACCTGCTATGATTGTAATTTAGGTGGTCAGGCCACTAGGCCGCTTGTAAGAATATGGAATGGCATACCGGATGAACAGTGGTAGCCATCATTGTTATAGGGAATGGAAATGAGCAATAAACTACACGCTGGTAGAGCTATCGCCGAGAGCTTGGCCCTTCACGGAGTTGATAGGGTGTTTGTAGTGCCAGGCGAAAGCTATCTGGCTGTGCTGGATGGTCTGTATGACACCAATATCCAGAGTGTGGTGTGCCGTCACGAAGCCGCTGCGGCTTACATGGCTGATGCCTACGGTAAGTTCACTGGTAAACCAGGTGTGGCCATGGTGACACGTGGTCCAGGTGCCGCTCAGGCGTTCACTGGTATTCACACTGCATGGCAAGATGGCGTGCCAATGGTATTGTTCGTGGGCTTGATCCCCGTGGCAGACCGCGAGCGCGAGTCTTTCCAAGAATTTGATCCTAAAGCGTGGTTTGGCTCACAGTGCAAACGTGTGTTTGTCTTGGATAGCGCGGAACGTGCTTCTGAAGTTGTGGCGGAAGCATTCTTCGCCGCGATGGAAGGTCGTCCAGGCCCAGTGGTAGTTGGTTTGCCTGAAGACATCATCCGTGAAGAGTTCACACGTGAGTTGCAACCTGTATTGCCCGTGGCGCAAGGTGCTGTAGGCCAAGATGAGTTGGCAGCACTGACAGCAGCATTGGCATCCGCTAAAAAACCATTGCTGTTTGTAGGTGGTCAGAACTGGGATAGCGAAGCGTCCCGTCAATTGACACACTTTGCTGAGCAAAACCGTATTCCTGTGCTGCACGATTGGCGTGCTGCAGATCGTATTCCGTTTAACTCACCAGCGCATGCCGGTTACTTGGGTTATGGCCGTGATGACGCAACTGCTGCGTTGTACACAGAGTCCGACGTGCTGGTTGCTGTAGGGGTAGTTCCTGGCGACGTATCCACTGATGGCTACACATTGCGTCAAGATACCTCCGCTATTACGTACCAAGTGAATTTGGACACCAGCTTGCGTGGTCGCAGCGGTTCCATGACGCACCACATTTTGGCAAACCCTAAAGTGTTTGCGCGTACGGTAGAGACACTGGAATTGCCTGGTGCAGAACAACGTCAAGCATGGTTTGATCGTTGCCACGCAGTACAGCGCGAATACTCCCGTTTCCCAACAGAGCTGCCACGTACTGCACCTGGTACAGCCCACATGACAGCGCTGATGGAAGCTATTGTTAAACGCTTGCCTGAGGATGCGGTGTACAGCTTTGGTGCTGGTAACCACTGCATTTGGGCACAGCGCTACTTGCCTACTAACGTGTTCCCTAGCCAATTGAGTGCCCGTAACGGTGCAATGGGTTACAGCGTACCCGCTGGTATTGTGGCCTCGCTGCAATCGCCTGAGCGTGTATCGGTAGTGATTGCCGGTGACGGTGAGTTCTTCATGAACGAAGCCGAGCTGTCTACTGCCGTGACCTACGGTGCACCTATTTTGGTAGTCATGATGGATAACCAAGAGTACGGCACTATCCGTCTGCACCAAGAGCAGCATTACCCAGGCCGTGTGTCGGGTACACAGTTGAAGAATCCTAATTGCGAATTGTTGGCGCAAGCCTTTGGTGCATACGGTGCGCGTATTACCGATGACTCCCAAATTGAAGCGGCTGTAGAAGCTGCCTTCAAAGCAATTCTAGAAGAAAAACGACCTGCTCTTTTGCAGATCGTGACAGATCAGGCTTTGGCATTGCCCGAGTCTGTAGCTTAAGGTGCAGCCACTCGCCGAAGAGCGATGAACCTTGCCACACTACGGCTAAAAGCTGTTGAGCACCTAGGAACGGCCCGAATCTGTGAAAGCAGGTTCGGGCTTTTTCTTTGTGGGGGAAGGGGGCGGCTTTATGCCTCGTCGCAGAGCTATCTCTCCGTAGGTTGGGGCTCTGTGAGGCCGTGCCTCTGCGGTCGGTGATGTGGCGAGGTGTGGTATATAAAGAGCCTGGGTAGAGGGGGAATAGAGAGGCGATAACAGTGCTAGAGGGCATGCCTCTACCACTTATTTTTGTAGGTGTAGATAATGAGCGGGGCTTCGTTTCTTAGCCGTGTGGGTGCAGCAAGTACAACATTTTCTCAGATTGGTGAGGCGCTGCTAGGACGATAAGTGGAACGTAGGAAGGATGTGTTGCCAGCACACATCAAAACGTGCTGTAGAGGCGCAGAATAGGCCTTGGAAGGGCACGCTTTCGTGCAAGAATGCTCGCACGAAAGCGTGTGTACTACTTACACCGTCAGATCAATCCATGTGGATTTCAAGCTGGTGTATTTGTCTATCGCGTGTATGGACTTGTCACGACCAAAGCCGGACTGTTTCACACCGCCAAATGGCATCGCAATATTGCCATTGAAGTAGCAGTTCACCCAGACCAAGCCAGCTTCCAACTCGCGGCCCATGCGGTGCGCGCGGCTGATGTTGCTGGTCCACAGGCCGGCACCTAAGCCGAACTCGTGGTCGTTAGCCATGTGCAGCACTTCTTCTTCCGTATCGAACACCGTTACTGCTAACACAGGTCCAAAGATTTCCTCACGAATGATGCGTACATCTTGTGAAGGCACTTCGAAAATGGTGGGTTCAATGTAGTAACCACCAGTTTCGGTACGAACTTGCTGGCCGCCTGTGAGCAGCGTGGCTTGTTCGCAGCCAGACGCGATGTAGTTCATCACGGTGCCCATGTGCTGCTGTGTCACCATAGCGCCCATCGCCGTGTTGGGGTCCAAAGGATTACCCGGCTGCATGGTTTTGGCGTGAGCAATCAGCTTCTCTTTGAAGCTTTCGTAGATGCCACGTTGTACGTACAGGCGTGAACCTGCAATACATACTTCGCCTTGGTTGTTGAAAATGCCAACCGCAGCCATCAGCGCCGCTTTGTCCAAATCTGGGCAGTCATCAAACACGATGTGTGGAGATTTACCACCGCACTCCAACCAGATTTGTTTCAGATTGGACTGGCCTGAGTACTGCATAAAGCGTTTGCCGGTCATGGTGGAACCGGTAAAGGTCAGGCAGTCTACGTCTGGGTGCAAGCCCAATGCTTGACCCGCACCAGGGCCTGTACCAGGCACAATGTTCAACACGCCTGGAGGCAAACCGGCTTCCAGCGCCAACTCACCCAAACGAATAGCGGTCAGCGGTGTGGCGTCGGCAGGTTTCAAGATAACGCTGTTGCCTGCTGCTAGTGCAGGAGCCACTTTCCACGATGACATCATCAGTGGGAAGTTCCAGGGCACCACGGCAGCCACTACACCCAAGGGGTGACGTGTGATGGTGGCCAGCGCATTGTTATCAGTAGGAGCTATTTCATCGTATTGTTTGTCGATGAGTTCGCCGTACCACGCGTAAGCGGTGGCGGATTCTGGGATATCAAATTGCGTGGTTTCGCTGATGGGCTTACCCATGTTCAGCGTTTCCAACAGCGCGATATCGTCCAGATTCTCACGAATCAGTTGCGCCAAGCGTTGCAGAATTTCTTTGCGCTTTACGCGTGGCATGTTGCGCCAAACGCCAGATTTAAAGGCGCGGCGAGCAGATTGAACGGCTACATCAATATCCGCTTCGTTGCAGGAGGCAACTTGGGCCAACACTTGGCCGCTAGCAGGGTTAACAATGTCCAGAACGTCGCCATTGCCTTGGTAGGCTTTACCATCAATGATGGCTTGGCTGCGGAACGACAACTGGGCTGCCCGTTGTTCCCAGTCCTGCAAGGTGAGGGGTGTAGTCATGTATCACTTCCGTAGAGCAAAAAGGGCTGCCGTGTGGGCAGCCCGAATAATTAGCAGACTTTAGCCTGCTCCAGCATGGCGCCCAGCAACACGTTGGCACCGATGGCTACGTGTTCGGGTTTGGCGTCTTCAATTTCGTTGTGGCTGATCCCGTCTTTGCAAGGGATGAAGATCATGGATGTGGGGTGTTTGCTTGCAACGAACACCGCATCGTGGCCAGCGCCAGTCACGATATCTTGGTGAGAGTAACCACGAGCCTCAGCTTGTGCACGCACGCTGTTGATCAGGTGAGGTGCAAAGGGGGTAGGTGGGAACTGCTGGATATCAGTGATAGCGATATCGGTGGTGTAGCCTGTGTGCTCACCTTGGGCAACGTCGGCGCACAGTTTGCGGAAACGTGCTTCCATTTCGTCCAGCAACGCGCTGTCTTCGTGACGCAGGTCAACGCTGAAGCTGACTTTGCCAGGGATCACGTTACGGGAAGAGGGGTATACATCCAGCACGCCAACGGTACCGCGGCCTTGAGGGGCGTATTCGCGGGCGATATCAATCACACCTTGAACAATGTAAGAGGCGGAGTACAACGCGTCTTTACGCAATTCCATAGGGGTAGGGCCAGCATGAGCTTCCATACCTGTTACCGCGACGTCGTACCAGCGCAGACCCAACGAGCCTGTAACCACACCGATCACGTTGTCGTTCGCTTCCAATACAGGGCCTTGCTCAATGTGCGCTTCGATGTAGCTGCCAAAAGCGTGGCCGGGCACAGGGTAGTCGCCGTCGTAGCCGATGTTTTTCAGTTCTTCACGTACTGATTTGCCATCCAGATCCACAGCATCCAGTGCGGTTTCAATAGGGAATACTTCGCAGAACGCACCGGAACCCATCATCACGGGTACGAAGCGTGTGCCTTCTTCGTTGGTCCAGATGATCAACTCCATAGGCGCTTCAGTTTCGATGTTGTTCTCGTGCAAGGTGCGCATGACTTCCAAGCCAGCCATGACACCAAAGCAGCCATCGAACTTGCCGCCAGTGGGCTGAGTGTCGATGTGGCTGCCAGTGGCAACGGGAGGGAGGCTTGGGTTACGGCCAGGGCGTCGACCAAAAATGTTACCCACTTGGTCAACGGTAATGGTCATCCCCGCCTCACGCATCCAGCCGCAAACCATGTCGCGGGCCTGACCATCCAGCGCCGTCAACGCCAAACGGCAGTTACCGCCTTTGGGTGTGGCGCCAATTTTGGCCAGTTCCATCAACGATTGCCAGAGGCGTTCGCCGTTGATGTTTAGGGAGGTGATGTCGGTCATGAGATTTTCCTTGCTGCAAAAAAAACGATGATGCCTAGCGTTTGAACTCGATCTCTACGAATACAAAGGGCTCGGGACCAGGATTAATAACGTTGTGTTGCACACCGGCTTGCCGGCAATAACTTTGACCCTGCGTGAGAGCATTGCTATGACGAGTACCGTCAGGAAGTTCCAACTGCAGAGTGCCGGTAGTCATTGGTACTACTACATAGTCCATGTCGTGGCCGTGCCAGCCGGTTTGGGCTCCGGGCTCGAAGTACCATTCGGTGACGCGAGTGAAATCGTTGTCAATTTGTACGGTAGGGCGGGCTGCTGGTCGTTGCTGGTTCATAGACTGTCCTTTGGTTGGTAATCACTTTCTACATCATGGCCATGGTGCTGAAGAAAAAAGCGTTTTGCATTCAGTCATGGGGCCATTTAGGGTGGTATGATTTTTATAACCTTCAACCATTACAGGTAAAAAGCGTTTCTATTCCGAGTCAACGCGTTCCCTGATAGGGGTGTTTAGGTTTAGTATTCAGGTGGTCAGGCCACAAGACCAGTTTAATGGAAAATCACCAAAAAAGGTGCACAGTATTTTCCATAGGTGATGCCTGTCCCCAAAAGCGTATGTGTGATGAGACAGAAAAATGATCGCAAGCGTATTGCATGAGTTGCTTTTACAACGTCTAGAGCGCGATAGCGGGAAGCCGTTATCCCGTCAGGTCTACGAGGCGTTTAGCGCACTAATTTTGCAGGGTGATCTGCGTGCGGGTACTAAGCTACCCGCTAGCCGTGTTTTGGCCCGAGACATGGGCTTGTCCCGTAACACCATTATTGCGGCGTATGAACAGTTAAATGCCGAAGGGTATGTGATTACGATCACGGGTAGTGGCACCTTCGTGTCCGACACAGTCCCTGTGATGGTGGGGCAGGTCATGCCCTTAGACGCCGAACTGGTGCAGCCAGTGACGGGTGATGGGCTGTTGTCTGAGCGTGGTTCTGAATTAGTAAGTACCGCGCAAGCATCACGCCATCAGTGGGGGCCATTTATTCCGGGTGTGCCGGATGTCACGATGTTTCCCAGCAAAGTATGGATGCGTTTGCAGCGCCGCTATTGGCGTGAGCCCATTCCATCGTTAATGACCTATGCGCACGGCGCTGGGTATAAGCCGTTACGTAGAGCCTTGAGCGAACATTTACGCTTGGCGCGTTCAGTGCAGTGCGATCCCGAGCAAGTGGTGATTACCTCTGGTATTCACCAGTCGCTGGATTTAATTGCCAAATTGCTAGGCGACAAAGATTGTTTGGCATGGATGGAAAACCCCGGTTATTGGGGGGCCAGTACCGTGCTGACGTCGGCAGGCATAGATTTGCGTTCCATCAATGTGGACGAAGAGGGCATGAGCCCGACGCCTGAGCAAATGCAGCAAGACGTGCCTAAGTTCATCTTTGTGACGCCCTCGCACCAGTACCCGCTGGGCAATGTGATGAGCTTGGCCAGACGCCGTATGTTGCTGGAATATGCGAACCAGTGCGGCGCATGGGTTATTGAAGACGATTACGACAGTGAGTTCCGTTTTGGTGGACGTCCTATTGCTTCCTTGCAAGGGCTAGATAGTTACGATCGAGTGATTTATCTAGGCACGTTTTCCAAAACCTTGTTCCCCAGTATGCGTATGGGGTTCATGGTGTTGCCCAAAGCTATTGCTAGGGCGGCATCGGTAGCGCTGTCTGAGTTGTACCGTGAAGGTAGGTTGATGGAGCAAGCTGTTTTGGCTGACTTCATTGCAGAGGGGCATTACGCTGCACACATCCGCAAAATGAAGGCGGTGTATGCACGACGCCAAACGATCTTACGTGATGCCATTAGCGAGCATTTTGGCCCGCAATGGCCCTTGTCTAACCAAGAGGCAGGCTTGCACCTGGTGATGCATTTACCAGAAGGCACTGACGATGAGGCCATTACCAAAGCCGCCCACGAAGCGGGTATTTGGGTGCGACCTTTAACGCGCTACTACTCGAGTGAACGTAAATCGCCCGGCTTGCTTTTTGGCTACGCAGCGGTAGAAAATGAAGATGACATTCGTCCTGCTTTTGCACAGTTGGCAGAATTGATCAAAGCAGCGTTGTAAGGCCTGCAACGCATAGATAGAAATATCAGGTACTTGGGAATGGCACTGTGAATCGTTGAGCCAATGGCTCTAGGTTATTTGCCTATTCTGGTGTATCAATGTAGGCCAGTTGCTCAATCCGCCAGTTACATGCAATGTAGCTAGGGGTAGGTGGTAGTAAATAATGAAATTGATTTTTGCTCGTGGAGTACACAAATGAAACTGACGCGTCCTGAGCTGTTTAAGCAGCAAGCGTATATTAATGGCCAGTGGGTAAACGCTGATTCCGGTGAGACACTGGAAGTGCAAAACCCCGCAACCGCTGAAGTTATCGGCACTATCCCTAAAATGGGTGCTGCTGAGACACGTCGCGCAATCGAGAGCGCTGCTGAAGCGTTCAAATTGTGGCGTGCTAAACCTGCTAAAGCGCGTGCAAACATTCTGCGTAAATGGTTTGACTTGGTTATGCAAAACCAAGAAGACCTGGCAACAATCATGACCATCGAGCAAGGTAAGCCTATTGCTGAGTCTCGTGGTGAGATTGCTTACGGTGCTTCCTACTTGGAATGGTACGGTGAAGAAGCCAAACGTGCTTACGGTGATGTAATCCCTGGCCCAGCTGGCGACCGTCGTATCGTGGTAACTAAAGAGCCAATCGGTGTATGTGCAGCGATTACTCCTTGGAACTTCCCATCCTCCATGATCACACGTAAAGTGGCTGCTGCGTTGGCTGCTGGTTGCTCTATCGTTGTGAAACCTGCTACACAAACACCGTACTCCGCATTTGCGTTGGCTGTGTTGGCTGAAGAAGCGGGTGTGCCTGCTGGTGTGTTCTCTGTGTTGACGGGTTCTGCTTCCGCTATCGGTGGCGAAATGACCTCCAACCCAACTGTGCACAAACTGAGCTTCACTGGTTCCACAGAAATCGGCCGTTTGCTGATGAAGCAAAGTGCTGAGCAGATCAAAAAAGTATCGTTGGAATTGGGTGGTAACGCCCCTTTCATCGTATTTGAAGATGCGGATCTGGACGCTGCTGTTGAAGGCGCGATGGCCAGCAAATACCGTAACACCGGACAAACTTGCGTATGTGCAAACCGCTTCTACGTACACGACAGCGTGTACGACGCGTTTGCTGAGAAATTCGTTGCCGCAGTGAAAAAACTGAAAGTAGGTAACGGGATGGACGACGGCGTGACTCAAGGTCCGCTGATCGAGCAAAGCGCAGTAGATAAAATCCGTGAACACATTGCTGACGCCGTATCCAAAGGCGGTAAAGTGTTGACTGGTGGTGAGTCCGACGAGAAAGGCGGTCTGTTCTTCCAACCTACCGTTGTTGCTAACGCTACAGCAGACATGATCGTTGCTGGCGAAGAAACATTTGGTCCTTTGGCACCATTGTTCCGCTTCAAAACAGACGAAGAAGTGATCGCTCTGGCGAACAACACGATCTACGGTTTGGCAGCTTACTTCTACAGCCGCGATTTGAGCCGTGTATGGCGCGTTGCTGAAGGTTTGGAATACGGCATGATCGGTATTAACTCCGGCATCCTGTCCAACGAAGCAGCTCCATTCGGTGGCGTGAAACAGTCTGGCGTAGGTCGTGAAGGTTCCTTCTACGGTCTGGACGACTACATGACTGTTAAATACATGTTGATGGGCGGTATTTAAGCCTCTATCACTGTGTGATTAAAAACCTGCTCGCTTAGGCGGGCAGGTTTTTTTGTGCCTGAGTGCTGGTACGTGTTGTTGTTGTTGTTGTTGTTGTTGTTGTTGTTGTTGTTGTTGTTGTTGTTGTTGCGACGGCGTAGGCAGACTACGTGTACTTGGGGCGCTGTGTGATTGTTAAGGGCTAATGCGTGGTGTGTTGTTGAGGCTGTGGCATTCTGGCATCTGGCTTGCATGGCTCTGAGTGGAGCACCATAATCAATTGCTTTACATATGAATAACTGTTCAACAAGGTGTGTGGTGTGAGTACCCATAATTCAGCTTCTGTAGCGGGCGTTATTTTCTCTATTTCGTCCTCTGTGCTCTTCGGGGTGCTCTACTACTATTCCACCTTGTTAGCACCGTTAAACGGCATACAAATCTACGGTTGGCGTATTTTGCTTACCATCCCTTGCCTGACACTTTTTCTGATCGTGACACGCCAAGCCAAAGACGTGACTGCTATTTGGAAACGGTTAAAGCATGAACCCTGGCTGTGGCTGGCGTTGCCTGTCTCGTCCTTCTTGGTGGGAGTGCAGTTGTGGCTGTTTTTATGGGCACCCGTAAACGGCTATGCCTTAGATGTGTCGCTGGGCTATTTCTTGTTGCCTCTTACCTTGGTGCTAACCGGCAGATTAGTATTTAAAGAGCGCATCACCACGCTGCAGAAAATAGTGTGTGCTATTGCCGGCGTAGGGGTAGCCAATGAGCTTTTGTTTGCGCCGCAAGTATCGTGGCCCGCCTTTATGGTGGCATTAGGCTATCCGTTTTACTTTGCTTTGCGTCGCATCCTCAAAACCAGCAACTTAGGGGGGATGTGGTTTGATTTGCTGTTAAGCGCACCTGTGGCTGCATGGTTCATCGTAGAAACTAGTAAAGCCTTACCTGACGGCACCTTTACTGCCACCTTGTTGTGGTTGATTTTGGGCTTGGGTGTTTTGAGTGCCAAGTCGTTGGGCTTGATGGTGTTGGCTAATCACCGTTTACCACTGGGGCTATTTGGGCTGCTGGCTTACGTTGAGCCTGCCTTGTTGGTCGTGGTGGCCTTGCTGCTGGGTGAGCGCATTGAAAATATGCAATGGATCACGTACGGGTGTGTGTGGACGGCCATTTTGCTGCTGATTCTTGATGGCGTGAGGTCCATGCGGAGAGAGGCTTAAGAGCCTACTGATCAACCACTGTCTGCTGTAGCCTAAGGCTGCGAAAATACTTTTTAATTTGTAAACCAAATAAAAAAATACTTCCATCCGCCTTTCCGTCGTCGCTTGCCTAGGTTTTTGTTTTGGTGGTTGCTGCTAGGTATTTCATTTTCTGTGACATGACAGATAAGAACGCATGTCGCTACTAGAAGTCTTTATTGCAGCGCTACAGTAAAAAGGGCTGTAAACCTATTAGATGCTAGAGCCGTCGGGGGACGGAGAGGAAACTTTTTTGATTTGGTGTCTCAAATCACAAAAAGCTTTCCTGCAGTCCCCCAGCGTGCGCAATGAATGCTTTGCTCCGTCGCAAAATATCAGCTGTTTTCAGAAGCGGCATGACACTGCCAGCGCCACGCATCATCACACATTTGTTGAATACCGGACGACGCTGTCCAGCCTAGTTTTTTTCTGGCTAAGGTAGTGTCTGCCCAGCACGAAGCAATATCCCCAGGGCGGCGAGGAGCAATCTGGTAAGCGATACGACGTTGGCTACTATGTTCA
Source organism: Paenalcaligenes sp. Me131 (assembly GCF_050487225.1). NCBI lineage: Bacteria > Pseudomonadati > Pseudomonadota > Betaproteobacteria > Burkholderiales > Alcaligenaceae > Paenalcaligenes > Paenalcaligenes sp. Me131. Next base: position 217,366 of record NZ_JBKQGY010000002.1, on the reverse strand, counting down.
AAAGCCGAGATCATATCCAGCACCGAATAGCCTGTGCCTGTACCCAAGTTAACGGCCAGCAACTCGCTGTCATTGTCTAAGCAGTATTTCAATGCGGCTAAGTGACCATCAGCCAAGTCCATTACGTGAATGTAGTCACGTACTCCTGTGCCATCTGGTGTGTCATAGTCATCGCCAAATACGCTCAGGTGCGGTCTGTCGCCAATGGCTACTTGAGCCACATACGGCATGAGGTTGTTGGGTATTCCTTGAGGGGCTTCACCGATTAGGCCACTTGGGTGTGCGCCTACAGGGTTGAAGTAGCGTAAGCAGGCAATTTTCCAGCCTTCTTCGCTTTTATAAAGATTTTGTAAAATCTCTTCCACCATCAGCTTGCTATGACCATAGGGGTTGGTGCTGGATAGCGGGTGGTCTTCAGTTAAGGGCAAGAACTGGGGGTCACCATAGACCGTTGCCGAGGAAGAGAAAATAAAGGTACGCACATTAGCGTCTTGCAGGGCTTGCAGCAGTTGTACGGAGCCGTGTACGTTATTGTCGTAATAACGTAGTGGGAACTGTACCGACTCACCGACGGCTTTAAGCCCAGCAAAGTGCATAACCGCTTGTATACGGTAGCGTGTGAGCAGATCGTTGAGCAGCGCAGCATCGCGTATATCACCTTGCACAAAGTCAGGGCGGATAGTGGCGATTTCTTCTATGGCATCCAGCACTGAAGCCGAGCTGTTGCTGAGGTTATCAAGTATCAGTACGTTATAGCCAGCTTGTAGCAGGGCAACTGTGGTGTGGCTACCGATAAAACCGGTACCACCCGTCACAAGGATGTAAGGCTTCATAGTTTCTGTAAGGCGGTTTTGTAGTGTGCGGAACGTTCTTGGTAGGTCTTGGCATTGCGCTGTAGGTTAGCGACTTCTTCGTCACTGAGCGTACGTACGGCTTTAGCCGGAGAACCAATAATTAGGGATCGTTCTGGGAAGGTCTTGCCTTCGGTGACTAAGGCTCCAGCCCCTACAAGGCTATTTTTACCAATGACAGCACCATTTAAGACGACGGCTTGAATGCCGATTAAACAGCCATCTTCGACCGTACAGCCGTGAAGCATGGCTTGGTGGCCAATGGTGACGTTAGTACCAATAGTGAGCGGGTAACCGGGGTCTGTGTGCAGCACGGCTCCTTCTTGTACATTCGAGCCCGTGCCTATGTGTATAAGCTCGTTGTCACCACGCAAAATAGCACCCGACCAGACGCTGGTGTGGGCATCAAGCTGCACCTTGGCGATCAATACGGCTTCTTCGGCCACATAGGCACTGTCATGTACGTCAGGGCTGTTATCATCAAGTTTGTATTGTGTCATGCCACGCTTCCCAGATTGGACCAAACTACGATCGTAGCACCAACTGTATAAAAGCTGTATGGCACTACACAAAAGATGTTACAGTTTCTTGTGCCCAACTCTAAAAGGGCAGGCTGTTTTTTTAGTATTTTTTTGCCATGTCTTCTACTACTCCTTCTCTATCTACTGTATTGCTGGCCAGCGCCCAGCTCGTGCAAGGAGTTTTGGCAGGGAAATCACTCACCGAATGCTTAACGCAAACGCCCGCAACGGTACGTGCAGCGGCTCAGGCCGTGAGCTTTCACAGTTTGCGACGTTTGGGCTTGGCGAAGCAGTTGCTTAGCCAACTGGTTAGCCGTAAAGCGCCATCAGGGTTAACCGAAGCGTTGTTGCTGGTGTCATTGGCTGTGCTAGATAGCGCTGCCGAAGTACAAGAAAACGAAGACGCTTTCGCTGATCAGCCAGAAGTTCCTGTTTATGCCCCACATACTGTAGTGAATCAAGCCGTGCAAGCCGCTGCTGATCACAGGTTGTTGCGTGTGTATAAAGCCTTGATTAATGCCGTGTTGCGCCGCTATTTGCGTGAACGCACCGAGCTACTGGCTGAGGCCAATAGTCATCCAGAGGCCCGTTGGAATTTCCCCAATTGGTGGATCAAACAAATCAAAAAGGCCTATCCGCAGCAGTGGGAAGCCATCTTGCAGCATTCAAACCGTCCCGGTCCGTTAACGTTACGTGTGAACCAGCGCCGTTGCTCTGTTGCTCGACTGCAAGCGCTGTTTGAAGAGGCAGGTATTGCGTGCTGGACACCGGGTGGCGAGGCCGTGGTGCTGGCCGAGGCGCTGCCTGTGCAGCAGTTACCCGGTTTTGAGCAAGGGTGGTGGTCAGTACAAGATTATGCGGCTCAGCAAGCAGGAGCGTTGTTACCGGTAACAGACGGCATGCATGTGCTGGATGCGTGTGCGGCCCCTGGGGGTAAAACAGCCCATTTGTTAGAGCGTGCTGATATTTCGCTGGTGGCCTTAGATGCCGATGCCACGCGATTGCAGCGTGTGCCACAAAACTTACAACGATTGGGCTTGGATTCTGATCAGGTCACGATACAAGCCGCTGATGCAGCTACTGTAGAACAATGGTGGGACGGTACCCCTTTTGATGCGATTTTGGCTGATGTGCCATGTACTGCATCGGGTATTGTGCGTCGTCACCCTGATATACGTTGGTTGCGTCGCCCTCAAGACGTAGCGGCGACAGCGGCTTTGCAGGCAACCATTGCGGATGCTTTATGGCTGACATTAAAACCTGGTGGGTATATGCTGTATGTCACTTGCTCTATCTTCCCTCAAGAGGGTATTGAGCAAAGCAAAGCATTTTTGGCTAGGCATGCTGATGCCGTTGCGTTGCCTAGTCCAGGGCAAGTATTGCCACAGCCTGTAGAAAACGGGCAACCATGTGGTGATGGGTTCTTCTATCAGTTATTGCGTAAAGAGGCATAAACGTCGACCATGAGAGCGGGTAGATCTTTCAACCGGTTTGTACGCAAGGCAGGGCTAGCATTAGCTTTGTGTCTTGTGGTGCCTGTTGGTTCTGCTCAAGGTTTACGGGTTGCTGATGCGGTAACAGACAACACGCCTACGATGACCACCGTGGTGGACACGGGGCAACAGGGCACTACCGAAGAAGTGATACGGGTAGAGCCTGTTATACGAGATGGTCGTCTATACATAGACGCCGATGTGGATTTTGAGCTAAGTCCTGAGCTTCAGGACGTAGTCTATAAAGGGATTCCCCTGTACTTCACCGTAGATGTGGAGATACGTAGCACACGCTGGTGGTGGTTCGATAAAACAATAGTGGATGCCAATCAAACTTGGCGGGTCACCTACAATGCGTTAACCAGACAGTGGCGTGTGGGCTCGGGGGAGCTATTATTGCCGGAAAGCAGCCTAAACGAAGCCTTGGACTCATTACGTCATATACGAGGCTGGGCTGTGGCACCAGTAAGTGATTTTGATAAAAACACCGAACTGTACGGGCGTTTACGTTTGCGTCTGGATACCTCTTTATTGACTAGGCCCTTCCAAGTGGATGCGATGAATCGCCGCGCTTGGACGTTGTCCACCCCATGGAAAAACTTCACTTTTTCGATTTCCGACGCCGAGCACCAGCCGTAATTCGCTGGGTGCTGCGTATAGCCCTGATCATCGCTGCGGTAAGTGCAGTGGCGTTGCTGGGCTTATTGGTGTGGTCTACCGCTAACGCCTCACGCTATAACGAATACTACGACGTGCTGTTGATGTTAAACGGCATCTTGGCGGTTGCCCTGATTTTTTGGGTGGTGCTGTTAGGCGGACGGTTATTCAAGCAAGTAAAAAAGCGGCAATTTGGCGCGAGAATGACAGCGCGCTTCGCCTTGTATTTCACGTTAATAGGTATATTGCCGGGCACGTTGATCTACGTGTTGTCCGTGCAGTTCATGTCACGTTCTATTGAGTCGTGGTTTAACGTGCGTGTAGACCGAGCCTTGGAATCGGGGCTGGATTTAGGTAGGGCCGCGTTAGATGCGCGTTTAAGCGATTTAAAAAAGCGGGCCGCAAGCCTAGCTGTCATGCTGAATGAAAGCCATGTTGATCCAGGCTTGGTGCTAAACAGTTTGCGTGAACGCACCAACATTGGTGATGCCATGATTTTCACCAGTGCTGGCAGATTGATTGCGTATTCGTCCACGCGTTTTGATATGTCGCTGCCCGAGATCCCCAAGCAAAACGTGCAGAACTATTTGCGGGTGGCTAAAGAGTATGCCTCAGCCGAGCTAGACGACAGTCAAGGCGTAGGTTCTACTGGCCTGCGTTTGCGAGTGGTGATCCCGCTAGATAGTAGCAACAGTTACCTAGGTCAGTTTACGCAGCCTAGTGATAAGCGTTGGCTGCAAGTGACCGAGGCCGTGCCTGAAAACATTGCGCGACATGCTATGTTGGTAGAAGAAGGGTATAGGGATTATCAAGAGCTAGCGTTGTCGCGCCAAGGCTTGCGCAAGTTATATGGCATCATCTTAACGTTGGCGTTGATTTTGGCGGTGTTTGCCGCTATGGCTGCAGCGATTGCGATTTCTCGTCGGTTGGTGCGACCCTTGCTGGCACTGGCGGCAGGTACGCAAGCCGTAGGGGTGGGGGATTATCGTCCGCTACCTGAGAACTCGGATAAAGACGAAGTAGGGCAACTGACACGATCGTTTAATACGATGACCCGACAATTGGATGATGCCAGACGTACAGTAGAACGTAATAGACAGCAACTAGAACGTTCCAACTTGTATCTAGAATCGGTGTTAAGCAGTTTGTCGTCTGGCGTTTTGGTGTTTGATGATGCGTTCTGTGTGACCATGTTTAACCAAGCTGCACAGAATATTTTGCGTGCAGATTTGAGTTTAGTGAAAGGCAAACCCCTAGAGCACGTCACCGATGACAATGGTTTTGCTAACCAACTACGTAACGCATTTGCCGAACATTCAGCCGTAGGGGCTCGTGAATATTGGCAGCAACAATTTGAATTAAGCTTTGGCAGTAGGCATGATATGCGTGCTGTTATTATTACTTTGCTAGCAAGAGGTATGGAGCTTAGGATTGGACGAGACTCAAGCGGCTATTTAGTGGTGTTTGACGATATCAGTGATATTATCTCGGCGAACCGTCTAGTAGCGTGGGGAGAGGTAGCACGACGCTTGGCGCACGAAATTAAAAACCCACTGACGCCCATACAGTTATCGGCGGAGCGTTTGGCTCTGAAGCTAGAATCGAAGCTGGATGAGACGGATGCAGCGATGCTGAAACGAGCTACCACCACCATTGTGAACCAGGTGGGCTCGTTAAAGCAGATGGTGGACGACTTCCGAGAGTATGCTCGGGTGCCACAAGCGCAGATGCAAGAATTGGATATAAATGCGTTACTGCATGAAGTACTGACTTTGTACGGATGGGATCCGGAAAGTGCTTCTGCAGAAAACAGCGGACGTGTAAACTGGGAAGTATCGCTAGGAGCGGGGGTGCCCGCCGTAGAAGGTGATCCAACACAGTTACGTCAAGTGATTCATAATCTGTTGGCCAATGCTGTGTATGCGGCCACTCAAGGGCGCGAGCCTAGCGAGGGAATCATCACAGTGAAAACCTCCTGTACCATTCATGATGCAGAACAGGGCATACATGGGGTACGATTGGTGGTGGCGGATAATGGCCCAGGTTTTGATGAACAATTGTTGGCTCGAGTATTTGAACCCTACGTAACAACAAAGGCGACAGGTACTGGTTTGGGGCTAGCCATTGTGAAAAAGATCATAGAGGAACATGGCGGTAAGATAAGCGTGACGAATCAACGTGAAGGGGGCGCACGCATCACCATCCTCTTGGCCCGCTTGGCAGGATCAAAAGTAGTAGCTGATTCTGTTGAAGGTAATGATAATAGCGTAAAAAGCTCGTAGGGACGGTTTATGGCCAGAATTCTGGTAGTTGATGATGAAATCGGAATCCGTGAACTCTTGTCTGAGATTCTGTATGACGAGGGGCATACGGTGGAAGTCGCAGAAAATGCCGCGCAGGCGCGTGCTGCCCGCTTAAGGGCACGGCCTGATCTGGTACTTCTGGATATCTGGATGCCGGACACGGATGGCGTTAGCCTATTGAAAGAATGGGCATCACAAGGTTTGCTAGACATGCCTGTAGTCATGATGAGTGGTCATGCCACCGTTGACACAGCGCTAGAAGCTACACGTATAGGGGCGGTGGATTTCCTAGAAAAACCCATCACTATGCAAAAGCTATTGCAAACTGTGGCCTCCGGTTTAGAACGGGTAGTTGTGCCACCCAAAGTACCAGCTATGGCTGCTGCACCACGCGTTGGTGGGGTGCCAGCGGCAAGTGCTGATGTGGGTGTGGTAGCTAATGCCCAGAACCGTATGCAAGCACCTGCTTCAGCCATACAAGGTGAGCAAGGTGGTTCGCACTTGGGCAGCATTTCGCTAGAGCTGCCTTTGCGTGAAGCACGTGATGAGTTCGAACGTATTTACTTCGAATACCATCTGGCCCGTGAAAATTACAGCATGACACGTGTGTCAGAGCGTACAGGGTTAGAACGTACTCACTTGTACCGTAAGCTGAAGCAACTGGGTATTGACGCGTCGGCTCGCCGTCGTAGCCACAATAACCAGTAAGCTAAGCAGAATAAATCAACCGCGCCAGTCCAATAAGGAGTGGCGCGGTTATGTACGTGTGATTCTATGAGTCAGTTGCGCTTGCGGCTAATGCTGGAAATAGGAATACGCACTTCACCACTTTGTGCATCACGCAACGTTGTTGCGCGCCATGCATGCCCGTAGGCAATCTCTAAACTCAAATGAATGGTGCCATCCATATGGCGCTGAGCATTGAGTGCATCCACCAAGCGCTTGTACCACGCTTTGCCTGGTAGACCTTTTCTGCGCAAGGTGCTGGCGTTACCACCCAGCACATACACGTCTTGCAGTAGTTTCTCTGCAGATTGGTAGGTCAGGGTGATGACTTCTTGATCCATCACCGGATCAGTAAAGCCATTTTGCAGCAGTTGATCCCCATAGTCATGCATGTCCACAAATGCCAAGGTTTGGGTTTGAGCATTGGCGGCTTCCATGGCATTACGCAGTTCTAGGAACGTACCGGGACCCGGTGCGGAGAACATCACTAAGCCATTGGGCGCCAAGATACGTCGCCATTCTTGGAATACTTTTTGTGGATCGGGCTGCCATTGCAATGACAGGTTAGACCACACCAGATTTTGGCTTTCAGGAGGCAACTGTGTATTGGCCATGTCAGCCAACACAAAGTTGTTGTTTGTACCTGGTTTATTGCGCAGGCGTTCCCATAAGCCAGGGCGATGGGTGTGCCGTTCTTTGGCCACCTCTAGCAAGCGCGGGCTGATATCAACGCCGGTATAGAGCATGTCAGGGTAACGCGAACGTAATGGGTCTATCGCGTGTCCGGCTCCGCATCCAGCATCCAGCACAGTTTGTACATCTAGGCGTACATAGCCTAGCCTTGCCAACATGCGTTGGGCAATTTCACCGTACAAAAATTGCGGTGCATCTAAGGGTGCACGGCGGTCAAATTGTTGTTGTACGTGTTGTAGGCTAAGAGGAAGAGGGTGTGACATGATTGCGCGATAGAACCCTGCCAGCCATACGAGGCCGCTAGAGTATAAGTTTGGTTAGGGCAAGACACTATTATGGCGCATGCATTTCGCTTAGGCGACCTTTTACAACCACTCTGTCAGGTTATACAGATTCCAAGACCTTGTTTGGTGTGTGAGCAGAGGGCTTGGCGCTACGGTGTGTGCCAAACGTGTTTACACGAGCTAGCACAGCAACGTCAGCAGGGCAGACGCTGCGAGCGTTGTTGGGTGCAGTTGCCTGCCACAGGAGGCTGTAGAGACTGCTCAGCGCGTCCTCTGGCTGTTGATCAGGTGTTTGTGGCATGGGACTACCACGATGCGGCTGAACTGCTGATACAAGCCTATAAGGCTCGTCAGCAGCACTGGTTAGCGGCAGTAATGGCCGATGCGCTGTATCAGCAAATAGTAGGGCAGTGGATTACTAGGCCTGAGCAGATGTTGGTGTTGTCGGTGCCATCCTCTAGAGCTGCGTTGATTCGTAGAGGTTTTAATCCTGCCGCTGAAGTCGCTAAGGTAGTGGCAAAGCGATTACGGCAACCGTATCTGGTGGGTGGGCTGTACAGTGTGGACACCCAGGCTACTGCTGCGCAAAAGCAGCGTACTCGTCAGCAGCGCTTAGGGGCTAAAGCGCCCGCTTGGCGATGTGTGACGTTGCCAGTAAACAGCACGGTATTAGTAGTTGACGATGTACTCACCACCGGCAGTACACTTCAGCATGCCGCACAATTATGCCGGCGTGCAGGGGCGTACCGCGTGTATGCAGCGTTGGTTGCTCGTACGCCTTGGCGTGATCATTTTTGAATTCATCAGGTTGTTATGTTCCACATTATTCTGGTTTCTCCGGAAATCCCGCCCAACACGGGCAATGTCATTCGTTTGGCTGCTAATACTGGCGCCCAATTGCACTTGGTTAAACCGCTGGGGTTTGCGCTTGAAGATCGCAAACTAAAACGTGCGGGGCTGGATTATCACGAGTGGGCACAGGTCAAAGTACATGAAAACTTACCTGCCGCACTGGAAGCCATAGGGGCGAGTCCTGATCGTTGCTTTGCATTGACCACTAAAGGCCAAACCCTGAATAAGCCCGTGTTTAAGGCTGGCGATGTGTTTGTGTTTGGTTGTGAGACTGCCGGGATGAATGCCGAGCAAATGGCGCTCTTTGCAACAGAACAACGTTTGCGATTGCCTATGCGTCCAGAGCAGCGTAGTTTGAATCTTTCTAATGCCGTTGCGGTGACTGTGTTTGAGGCATGGCGACAGCTGGGTTACGAAGGTGCAGTGTAAAGAATGATGCTTTTCTGGGTGGAATAGGCCATGAGTGTTCGTATTAGTGCGTTATACAGTTATCCCATTAAATCTTGCGCAGCAGTCACATTGACGCGTAGCGCTATTTCGCCTTCTGGGTTGGAGTGGGATAGGCAATGGGTGATGGTCAATGCTGAAGGTGAAAAGATGACCCAACGCACCATTCCACGCATGGCCTTAATACAACCCACTATCGAAGCCGAACACATGCGTCTGCAAGCACCTGGCATGCCAGATATTCTGGTAAGTCTGCAGCGTGTAGAGCAGCCTCCCATCGTGGATGTGCAAATTTGGGCTGATTGGACACGCGGTCAAGACGAAGGTGATGCTGTTGCTGAGTGGTTGTCTACCTTTTTGGGTATGTCGTGTAGGTTATTGCGTGTGCATCCTACAGCGCATAGAGCGGTGAGTGCGACATGGTCGCGTAAGTGGGCCGATAGGTCAGGTGAAAGCGCGGAATTCTTACAGAAAGGGATGTTCGGTTTTGCCGATGGCTTTCCTTTTCTGATTTGCAATGAAAGCTCGTTGGATGAGTTGAATGGCGAGATACGCTTGCAGCAAGGTAGCGATATACGCATCAACCGTTTTAGACCGAATATTGTGGTGCAAGGCTTGGATGCGTATGAGGAAGACTACGTACAAAGCTTACAAGGTGGCGGGCATTATTTTGCGCGCCTCAAAAACTGCACTCGTTGTCCGTTGCCGAACGTGAATCCTGAAACGGCCGAGGTGGGCGATCAACCAGGTAAAGCACTGGTGAGTTCTAGACGCTCAGCGGCAGGGATATTGTTTGGTATCAATATGGCGTTGTATCAAGCCAGCGAAAGCCCATTCATTGAAGTAGGGCAAACGCTGGAAGTGGAATACGACGTCTAGTTACGCGCTTTCTTTGCGCGGATCTCGAGTTAACAAGGTTTGTACCGCCTGACGAGGGGGCAAGCCTTGTTGCAGTACTTGATACACGGCCTCGGTAATGGGGGCGTGTACATTCAAGCGCAAAGCGATGGTACGAGCGGCTTCAGCGCAGCGTACACCTTCGGCAGTCATGCCGGAACTTAATATTTTCTGCAGGTCTTCGCCTCGGCCTATGGCCAAACCCACGCGTCTGTTTCTAGACAGATCGCTGGTGGAAGACAGCACGAGGTCACCTAAACCCGTTAAACCTTGGAATGTCTCGGGTAAACCACCTAACCCTACGCCTAGACGTTGGATTTCGGCTAGGCCTCGAGTGATCAAGGCGGCTCTCGCATTAGCGCCTTGGCCCAAACCATCGCCTATGCCGCAGGCAATGGCAATAATGTTTTTGAGTGCACCACCTACTTCCACGCCAATGACATCGTGACTACTGTAAATACGCGCTTGCGTACCATGCAGCAAGCTGACGGCGCAGTGCATGAGGTCAGGGTTGTCGCTGGCAATGGTCAGTGCTACAGGTAAGCCATTAGCGACTTCTATCGCAAAGGAAGGGCCTGAAAGCACACCGTGGTGTAGCCAGTCGTGGTGAGGGGTGTGTTGCTCAGCAATGACGTGTGGCAGATCGCCACTTTGCGCATCAAAGCCTTTACAGATATGTACCAAATGCACAGGGTGTTGACGTGTGCGTGGTAAGAAAGCCGACAGTTGGGTACAGATCTGCGCCAAACCTGCCACCGGTACACCCAGAATGATGAAAGCTGGGCTGTCATCGTTACCTAGGGCGTGTTGCATGGCTGTTTCCAGCGATGCTGTGGCCGATAAGCCATCGGGTAGCTGTATATCCGGCAGATAGCGTTGCAGGCTATGTTGCTGGTTGATCTCAGCGACGCTGGCTGTATCGCGTGCCCAAAGCATAGTAGGAGCGTTGGCGTGACACAGCACGGCTAATGCCGTGCCGTAACTACCGGCTCCTAGTACGCTGACGCGTGGGGGCGCAGAACTGTGCATCCGATTTACTGGATGGGTTGGTTTTGTGCTTCGGAAGCAGCTTGCTGTTGAGCTTCGGCTACGCGTTGCTCGTACATCTGCTGGAAGTTCACTTCAGTCAGGTGCAAGGCTGGCAGTGTGGTGCGAGTGATTGCATCAGCGACTGTAGCGCGCAGGTAGGGGTACAGCATAGTTGGGCATACGATGCCCAGCAGCGGATCCAACTGCTCCGCAGGGATGTTGGCGGCTTCAAAAATACCGGATTGTGTTGCTTCGATCAGGTACAGCACTTTGCCCTGAATACGGGTGGTAACCGTAGCCGTGACAGAGGTTTCGAAAATGCTTTCAGCCAAACGCTGAGCGCCTACTTTCAGTTCAACTTCAACGTTAGGGGCTTCTTGCTCCAAGAAGATCTGTGGTGCATTTGGCATTTCCAGTGAAAGGTCTTTCACGTAGGTGCGTTGCAGGCTGAAACTAGGTTGCACAGCTTGTTCGTTAGAGGCTGCGCCAGCATTGTTTTCGGGTGTGTTCTGTTCGGACATGAGGGCTCCAGAAAAAGTGATAGTTACAGATACCGTTAAGTAATTAGGATTCCAGCAGCGGCACCAGTTCGCCAGCTCGATCCAAGGCTGCTAAATCATCATAGCCACCCACATGAGTATCGTTAATGTAAATTTGGGGAACGGTACGACGTCCGGTGCGTTCCATCATGATGGAGCGTTGTTCAGGATCACGATCGATCAGGATTTTTTCAATGTGTTCGACACCGCGCTGTTTAAGCAGCATCTCGGCCCGTACGCAGTAAGGGCAGACGGCGGTGCTATACATAAGAACTTTTGCCATGATAGTGTCAACAAGCGTAAAAAAGTGTTAGGACTTGCGCACAGGCAAGCCAGCTTCAATCCAGCCTTGTAGGCCTTTATCCAAGCTAAATACCTTATCAAAACCCAGTTTACGCAAAGTTGCAACAGCCTTAGAAGAGGTGCGGCCTTGCTCGCATACCACTACAATAGGCTTATCTTTAGCAAAGTGATTGCTGCGGCTTTCCAAATCAGCCAGTTGAACGTTTTGCGCTTGCGCAATATGAGCGGCTTTGAACAGGTCAGCAGAGCGGATGTCGATGATCACTGCATCGTGCTGGTTCATCTGAGCAACGGCTTCAGAGGGGCCAATAGGGCGGCCATTACGGTTTTTAGTGAAGGCTGGTAATAGAAGCATGATGCCGGATAACACGGCAACGACTAAAATTAGCAGATTGTTTTGACTGTATAAGAATTCCACGATAAATCCTGATGAAAGCCGGAAATGAATGGTTGAAGGGTTTAATTATAAAATGGACAGCAATTTTTAACTTAGAGGCTGTATTTTTACCATGTATAAACTTGTATTGATGCGTCATGGCGAGAGCCAGTGGAATCTGGAGAACCGTTTTACTGGTTGGACAGATGTGGACTTGACTGAAGCCGGTCGTGAACAAGCCCGTCAAGCGGGCGAGTTGCTCAAAGCCAATGGCTATGAGTTCGACATCGCATTCTGCTCAGTGCTCAAACGCGCCATCCGTACTCTGTGGATCGTTCTGGATACCATGGATGCGATGTACACGCCCGTAGGCATGAGTTGGCGCTTGAACGAGCGTCATTATGGCGCGTTGCAGGGTTTAAATAAAGCAGAAACTGCAGAAAAGTACGGTGAAGAGCAAGTACATATCTGGCGTCGCGCTTATTCTATCGGCCCTGAACCAGTGGCTGAAGATGATCCTCGTCACCCACGTTTTGACCCACGTTACAGCCGTCTGACAGCAGAGCAATTGCCCGCTACAGAATGCTTAGAGACAACCGTAGAGCGTGTGGTTCCCTTCTGGAACGATTCCATTGCTCCTGCTATTCGTGCAGGTCGTCGCGTACTGGTGACGGCTCACGGTAACAGCCTGCGCGCGTTGATCAAGTACTTGGATAACGTGTCTGAAGACGAAATCGTTAACCTGAACATCCCTACAGGCCAACCTCTGGTTTATGAGCTGGACGAAAACCTGAAGCCTATTCGTCATTCCTATCTGGGCGACGAAGAAGCGATTGCGGCACAAATGCAAGCCGTAGCTGCTCAGGGTAAGGCGAAATAATATGCGTCGTGGCGTGCTCTTGCTGTGGTCATTATTGGCTGCTTCCCCGCTAGCGGTGGGGGCAGAAGACTTACAGTCCCGACAAAATGAGGCGAGACAGCAGCAGCAAGAGCTACGCCAGCGCATACAATCGCTACAGCGAAATATCGAGAAGGCGGAAACCTCCCGCCAAGACGCAGCTCAGGCGCTGCGTACTACCGAAAGTGCTATCTCCGATACGGATAGACGTTTACTGGAATTAGAGCAACGCTCCAAACAGGTGCAAAACCACCTAAGCGAGTTGCAGGCACAAACCAGTGAGCAAGAAAAACTGCGTGATCAACGACAGCAAGAACTGGCCGAGCAGTTACGTGCCATGTATGCCAGTGGCTTATCGCCCTGGGCTGCGTTGTTGTCGGGGGACGACCCTCAGGCTATACAGCGAGAGCTAGGCTACTTGTCGTATGTCTCACAAGCGCAGGCAGAGAAAATTCAAGCCTTGCACGCAACGTTGCGTAACCTAGAACGGTTGAAAGCGAACGTGCAGTTATCGCAGCGTGAGTTGGCTCAGCTCAGCGAAGAAAGCGAGAAAAAGAAAGAAGAGTTAGTGGCTCAGCAAACTGAACGCAGCCAAGTCTTGGCGCGAGTACAGACAGAGCTGAACCAACAGCGTGGGCAAGCGTCGCGCCTGCAAAATAATGATGAGCGTCTGGGCAGGCTGATTAGCGGCTTAGATGTGGAAATTGCTAGACAAGCTGAGTTAGCCAGACAGGCTGAGCAGCGACGCCGCGAAGCCGCTGAGCGTCAACGCCGAGAAGCAGCCGAGGCGGCAGCCCGTCAACAGGCTGCAGATCGCCAAGCACGCGAAGTGGCTGCTAGACGTGCAGAAGAAATACGGTTGGCCGAAGAACGACGTCGTGCAGAGCAGGCTCGTGAACCGTTGCAGGTAGTGCAAGTTCGCCCTAGCGATGGTGTGGTGGCCGTAGACGCGACAGAAACGCCACGTGAGCGCATACGCATCACGGAGTCCACCGCGACGGTGACTACGCCGCCGCCAGCGCCTCCTCCAGTACGTGAAGTGGTGCGTGCAGCACCGCCTGAACCTACTCCTGCACCTTCTACCCCTATACGTGAAGTGCCTAGCGGAGGCTTCAATGGGTTATCCAAAGGGTTGCCTATGCCTGTGCAAGGTACAGTGCAAGGGCGCTTTGGTGTAGATAGGCCCGATGGTGGGGGTAAATGGCGCGGCATTATGATTCGTGCAGACCAAGGCCGTGCGGTGAAAAGCGTAGGCGCAGGACAGGTGGTATACGCCAACTGGCTAAATGGCTACGGTAATTTGTTAATTATTGATCACGGTAATGGTTTGCTTACCGTTTATGGGCATAATCAAAGCTTGTTGAAGCAAGTAGGTGATGTGGTGGGCGCTGGTGAAGAGGTGGCGCGAGTAGGTGCTACAGGCGGGCAAGTTGAGCCTGGTCTTTATTTTGAAATCCGTCAAAACGGGCAGCCCGTTAACCCGCAACTATGGTTGCGGGGCTAGGCAGATGGCGGTATTCTTTACCACTACGCAGGAAGTGTCTGTTGCTCAACCTTTAAAATAGTACGGGTACTGCCTCTTAGGGCACTACTAAATAATTCGAGATTACAGGAAATACATGGCTAATCGCAGGCTTCGCGGAATTGGATTAATAGGCTTAGGTGCATTGGGTGGGGTGCTGATCAGCCTAACCGTCAGTGCAGTGGCCCAAAGAGGTGAGCCGCTACCATTGCGTGAACTGCAACAGTTCGCCAATGTGTTTTCAGCAATTAAAAGCAGCTACGTAGAGCCCGTCTCCGATCAAGAACTGATCGGCGATGCGATCCGTGGCATGTTCTCCGAACTAGACCCTCACTCCACCTACTTGGATGCCGAAGCATTCCAAGAGATGGAAAACATGACGCAGGGTGGTTTTGGTGGCTTGGGTATTGAAATCGGTAGCGAAGATGGTCGTCCTAAGGTGATCTCTCCTATTGAAGACTCCCCAGCAGCGAAAGCAGGCATCATGGCAGGCGATATCATCACGCAGATTGATGGTAAGCCAACCAAAGACATGAGCTTGAACGATGCCGTCAAAATGATGCGCGGCGAGCCACAAAGCTCTGTGAAATTAACGATTCAACGTGCTGGGCAAGATAAGCCTATAGACATCACCATTGTTCGCGATCTGATCAAAGTACAAAGTGTGCGTGGTAAAAAGCTGGATAACGACTTGATGTATGTGCGTATTGCACAGTTTCAAGAGCGTACCGCTGCCGATTTGGTTCGCCAGTTGCGTACTTTGAGTGAAGGTTCTACACCTCGTGGTCTGGTGCTTGATTTGCGTAATGACCCCGGTGGTTTGTTGGAAAGCGCGATTGGCGTGACCTCAGCCTTTGTTGAGCCTGGCAAATTGGTGGTGTCTACCAAAGGCCGTATTCCATCGTCTAACCGCGAATACTTTGCTAAGCCTATGGCATCGGTATTGAGTGATTTGCGTGGCGATCCAGAAGCCTTGCGCTCACTGGGTTGGTTACGTGAAATCCCAATCGTTGTGTTGGTGAATGCAGGTTCTGCGTCGGCGTCTGAGATTGTGGCGGGTGCATTGCAAGATCACAAGCGCGCGACCATTTTGGGTGGCAGATCCTTTGGTAAGGGCTCTGTACAAAGCGTACTGCCTTTGGGCGAAGACTCTGGTATCAAACTGACTACCGCGTTGTACTACACACCAGAAGGCCGCAGCATTCAGGTGACAGGTGTAGAGCCTGATATTTTGGTAGATGATACCGCTCAAGGTAACTTGTTCCGTTTGCCACGTGAAGCTGATTTGCAGCGTCATTTTCATAATGAAAACGGCGACAACGAAGATGAGCAGAAAGACACGGAAGAATACGTGGCTGAGCCCAAAATGTTTGAGTTCGGTGGTGATGACGACTTCCAGTTGATGCAAGCAGTTAACTATCTGGAAGGCCGTGAGGTGAAAAAATCAGACCCCAGCACAGTAGTGGAAACTGCGACCGAAGCAGGGTCAGATGATGCTCAAAAAAAAAGAGTAGCGCCGACACGCAACAGTGATGGAGCAGAGCGGTTTAAAGTCACACCGCACGGACTAGAGCCTGCCAAGCCTTAAGCTGAGCTAGCGATGAACGATCAGCATTTGATGCGCTATGCACGCCATATTCTCTTAAATGAATTTGGCGTGGAAGCGCAGGAACGTATAGTGTCTTCGCATGCCCTCATCGTGGGGGCTGGTGGGCTGGGCTCACCTGCAGCTTTTTATTTGGCTGCAGCAGGTGTGGGCACCCTAACCCTAGTGGATGACGACGAGGTAGAGCTCAGTAACCTGCAGCGTCAAATTCTGCACACCACCGATCGCATAGGCATGCACAAGGCAGAGTCTGCCAAGCTCAGCCTGAATGCCTTGAACCCATCTATTACGATTAATACGGTATGCCAGCGCCTAGATGAAGACGCTTTGCGGCCGTTGGTGATGGCGGCTGATGTGGTGCTGGACTGCACTGATAACTTCGCAACGCGTCATGCTATCAATCGTAGTTGCTTACGCCACCGTAAACCGCTGGTATCGGGAGCAGGCATACGATTCTCAGGCCAGATCAGCGTGTACGATTTGCGCCAACCCACGGCACCTTGCTATAGCTGCTTGTTTCCTGAGGCGGATGACGTAGAGGAACTGCGTTGTGCAACTACAGGGGTGTTTGGGCCTGTTGTAGGCACTATAGGCTGTATGCAAGCCGCTGAGGCACTGAAAGTGTTAGGTGAGTTCGGAGAGCCGCTGGTAGGGCGTTTGCTGAGCTTTGATGCGTTGACGGCCAAATGGCACAGCATACGCTTCCAACAAGATCCGGGCTGCGAGGTATGCGGGCAGCCTGATTAACGGCTGCCGTATTCCACTAATTTCAGCTTGCGATGGCGTTGAGCTAAATCTCGTATGCTGTGAATACGTAAATCCACATAACTATTTCTACCACGGTGCAGTGCCGAGTGCGGTGTACCGGGGTTAAAAATGTGCACGGTTTGCATACCCAACTGCTTGGCGCTTTTCAGATTACGCAACGTATCTTCTACTAGAACAAACTGCTCGGCGGGTACCGCAAAACGGGCTTGTAGCTGCTGCATCAGTGCCAGTGAAGGCTTGGGTCTAAAACGGCCTTGCAATTGCATATGCTCAATGGCCCAAATCTCATCAAACAGTGATTGCATACCCACTAGCTGTAAGACTTCGCGTGCGTAATGCTCGGGTGCGTTAGTGAGCACTATTTTTCGGCCAGGCAAGCGATTGAGCTGATGGATGATGTCACCCTCAGCCGACAGCAGTGGCAGCAAATCAAAGTCATGACTACGGTGCAAGAAGGCTTGGGCATCTACACCATGATGTCTATGCAGACCAATCATTGTGGCACCGTAACGCTTCCAATATTTTTGACGTAGAGCATTGGCCTCGTGCATGTCTACTTGCACGAACTCAGCCACGGCTTCGGTCATGCTGCGGTCAATGGCTTGGAAGATGCCGTGTGAGGCATTGTGCAGGGTGTTGTCCAGATCAAAGAGCCAGACAGTATGTGGAGCCGAGGTTTGCGGATAATGCCGCCCACTGCGCGTACGCAGCGGGCGTTGCGGAGGATGCAGCATTAGTGCGCGCTAATCATGGTACCTACACCACGATCGGTGAGGATTTCCAACAGCAAGCAGTGCGGCACACGACCATCAATTACGTGTACAGAGTTCACACCATTACGAGCGGCATCCAGAGCGGATGAGATTTTTGGCAGCATACCACCGGAAATCGTACCGTCTTGGAATAGCTCATCAATAGTTTGTGCAGACAAACGACGCAGCAACTCACCATTTTTGTTCAGAACACCGGGAGTGTTGGTCAGCATAATCAGCTTTTCTGCACCCAGTACTTCAGCCATCTTGCCGGCGACAACGTCTGCGTTGATGTTGTAGGCACGACCGTCTTCGCCGTAGCCAATAGACGAGATCACAGGGATGAATTGATCGTCTTGCAACGCTTTGACTACTGCGGGTTCGATGCGAGTAATGTCGCCCACAAAACCAATATCTATCATGTTTTCAGGGTCGTTGGCATCTGGCAGGTATTTCTTCTTCACTTGGATCAAGCAGCCGTCTTTACCGGTTAAGCCCACCGCTTTACCGCCAGCTTCGTTGATCATCATGACGATGTCTTGTTGTACCTGTCCACCCAGCACCCATTCCACCACTTCCATGGTTTCAGCATCGGTGACGCGCATACCTTGAATAAAGCTGCCTTCTTTGCCTACGCGTTTTAAGGCATTGTTAATTTGTGGGCCACCACCATGGATCACTATAGGATTCAGGCCAACTAGCTTCAGCAGCACCACATCGTGCGCAAAACTGCGCTGCAATGCCTCTTCGGTCATAGCGTTGCCGCCGTACTTAATCACTACCGTTTTACCGTGGAATCGACGGATATAGGGCAGGGCCTCGGAAAGAACTTCCGCTTTAATGGTGGGGGAGGAACTAGGTGATTCGCTGGAAGTGGTCATCTCGGTGTTCACATGCAAAGATGAAAGAAAACCCGGGCGCTAACGCTTCCCGGGGTCTGAATGAATACTGTACTACCAAATGACGGAAATTTTAACTGGCAAGTGCTTTTTCAAGGGTATTGATAAAGGTTTGCTTGTCGTAATTTCCCACATAACGCCGCAGGATGTTCCCTTTTTTATCAATTAGGAAAGCCGTAGGGGTTAAGCGTACGTCGCCAAAGGCTTTGGCGATGTTGCCATCGGCATCGCGCGCAACCGTAAAGGGGAGCTGGCGTGTGCTGGTGAAGTTGCGTACGTATTCTTCGGGATCGTGCTTCATGGCGACGCCAATGACTTCAAAGCCTTGATCGGCATAGTCAGTGGCGTATTGGCTGGTGTCGGGCATTTGCGCGACGCAGGTAGTGCAGTCAGTGGCCCAAAATTTCACCAGTACTACTTTACCTTGTAGGGACGCCATACTGATATCGTTACCCTCCAGTGTGTGGAAGGTAACATCAGGGGCTTTAGCACTGGAGTCAGAGCTAGAGTCACCACAGGCGGCTAGAAAACCTAGCACGCCTACCAGCATTAACTTAGACAGTAATGAAAACAACTTGCTCATTGAACAGGCATCGCGACAGGGCCGTTATCCGGTGAGCCGGATGAGGCGGGTGAAGTAGAGGTATTGTTACTGGTGTTAGCGTTGTTTGTGTCGGTTTGGTTCTGTTCTTTCTGCACGCTAGCAGGGCTGACGTATTCAAACAGTTTAACAACTTTGTTCACGCCCTCTACACTGGCGGCTGCCAAGGCAGCGCGCTCGCCTTCGGTGGTGGTGACTTTACCTTGCAGGTACACCACGCCACGCTCGGTAGTGACGCTGATAGTGCGGCTAGGCACTTCTTTGGTGTTGATCAAGGCAGTACGCACTTTGGTGGTGAGCCAGCTGTCGTTTGAGCGTACGCTGAGCGAAGTGACGTCACCGACGCGCAGGTAGTTGTATACCTTGCGTACTTTAGCCACTTTGCCGATGTTGGATTCAGCTTGCTGGCGCAGTTCTTCGGTAGGTACATCGCCTACCAACAAGACATGCCCAGCGTAAGAGTTGGTGTTGATGCGTGCATCCTGTTCGCCAACCAGTTTGCGGGCTTCGGCACCCGCTTTCATTTCAATGCTCTGGTCTTCAACCTGCTCGCCTGCTGTACGTCTGTCGGTTGCTACGGTAGCTGTTGTAGCGGCAACGCCACCTACGGCAATAGCAGCGCAACCACTCAGTGTGATGCTGCCAGCCAAACCTAGAGCGATAAGAGAGAGGCGGGTAGTACGAACAGAAAAAAACATTATTCAACATCTCCGAGTAGGAGCGCATCAATACCATCACACATGGCATGCAACATGAGCATGTGTACTTCTTGAATACGCATGGTGCGTTCGTGTGGAACACACAGGTGAATATCGGTGTCACGCAGCATCTTGCCGATTTTGCCACCACCTTTACCGGTGAGGGCAATCACGACCAGATCACGCTCGTGGGCAACCTGAATAGCACGCATCACGTTTTCTGAGTTACCACTGGTGGAAATAGCCACCAGAATATCGCCGGTTTGCCCAAGGGCCGCGACTTGGCGTTCGAATACAGCGTCAAAGCCGTAATCGTTACCCACAGCAGTCAGAATAGAGGTGTCGGTGTTTAGGGCAATACCCGCCAATGGCAGGCGATCGCGTTCAAAGCGCCCTACCAATTCAGCAATAAAATGCTGGGCATCAGCTGCCGACCCACCATTACCACAAGCAAGTACTTTGCCGCTGTTGGTAAGGGTGGCGAATAAAAGTTCAACAGTGGCAGCCAGTGGCTCGGTGAGCTCCTGGGCACTGAGATAAAGCGCTTCGGCAGAATCGTCGAAGTGCTGGGTCATTTTAGCGATCAGATCCATGATGTTGATTATCGCATGATCAAGAATTGAGGTGAATGCCGTAGCATCGGTTCCCACGATTATGACACTTCTGCCTGCATAATGGGGCGTGCTCTAGTATAGAGTGGGGGCGGTTTCTACTGGTTATAGCGTGAAAGTGCAAAAAATCGCAACCTTATGTAAAAGCATCAGGAATCCAAAGCAGCTCAGCGCCTGTAAAAGCGACCACGTCGAAGCGGCAAGGTGGCTGTTTTCCACCGAAATGTTGTAGGCAAAGCTGGGAAAGTAGGAAAGATGCAGATAGGCGGATACGTTGTTGTTTGCTTCGGTTTACACTGGCGGCTGCGCCGTCAAAGTGCGTGTGATGGCGATAGCGAACTTCAACAAACACCAGTGTGTGTTGATCTGTAGCGATGAGGTCTATTTCCCCGAAAGGGCTAGAGATATTGTGAGCCAGTATGCATAGGCCTTGCTTGCGTAAATACTGTGCGGCACGCTCTTCATAGCGCTGTCCCACACGTTGCGTAGGGGATTGCTGAGGGTGCTTAGGTTGAGTCGCGGCGCGGGTACGTCGTTGTAGTATGCGACGTTGAGCAAGACGTGCTAGAGCGGCAGGGGTAAGTGGCTGGCTCATGGTGAAGGATAATTTGAGAAGGTGACAACGTAGTATGGATGAGATCAAGATAGAGCAGGGCATGGGTGTGACAGTTCAGAGCCTGCTGCAACGTACGGAAGAGCAGTCTTGGCCTGAATCCTGCTTGTACGTAGTAGCCACGCCTATAGGTAATTTGACCGACATGAGCTTGCGAGCATGGCAAGCCTTACGTCGTTGTGATGTGATTGCCGCCGAAGACACACGTTCAACCCGCCCATTGTTGCAAGCGTGGGGTGTGGATACGCCATTGATGGCTGCGCACCGTCATAACGAAGAGCAAGCTGCTCAGCAAATTGTGGCAAAACTAGAGGCCGGCCAGCGCGTGGCCTTGGTGTCCGATGCGGGCGCGCCAGCAGTGAGTGATCCTGGCTCGCGTATAGTGCGAAAGGTGCGCGAGGCGGGTTATAGGGTATTGCCGTTACCGGGCCCTTCTGCGGTGATTACCGCATTGATGGCAACGGGTGTCACGACTGACGAAAACCCCTCTTTTGCCTTTGCTGGTTTTGTTCCGCCTAAAACAATGGCTAGACGTAAATGGTTGCAGCAATGGGATAGATTTGAGGGTCCCGTGCTCATGTTTGAAGGCCCGCACCGTCTGCGTGCCACTTTGCTGGATATGCTAGAGGTGTACGGTCCTGATCGTCAGGTGAGCGTGGCGCGTGAGCTGACAAAGCGTTTTGAGCAAGTACACACGCTAGTATTGGCTGAGGTAGAAGCCTGGCTAGATGCAGATAGTCACCATGAGCAAGGTGAGTTTGTCTTGGTCGTGCATGCGAACGCTCAGGTAAGCGCTGCCGAAGAGTCCGATATCGATGAAGTGACGCAGCAATGGATGCGCGTATTGTTGACGCAGTTGTCCGTGAAGGATGTGGTGAAGCTGGCAGGGCAAGCTAGTTCGTATAAGCGTGATGCGCTGTACGACTACGCATTACGCTTAAAAGAACAGGGTTAGTTAGCGTATCGCTAAACTGGACACAATGCCGGTTTCTTGCTCAATGCGGCGACCGGCATCCAGCGCTTCAGTACGGCTGTTGTAAGGGCCTATTTGTACGCGGTACAAATCATTGGCTGGCGCTACGTGCGCTTCACGGAACTCCACACTGCTAATTTTTTGATTCAGATGATCCACCAGCGAATTGGCACTTTGCTGCGCGGAAAAAGCACCGAATTGTAGATATACCTGCGGCACGCCACTGTTTTCACTGATAGGGGTGAGCTTGCCCGTGGATGCGTTTTGGTACTCATGTTGAGCAGGCTGTAGTGTGGCGGGGCTTTGTGTGGTGACAGGCGTGGGGCTGCCTTGTGCATAGGCGCCGGTGCGTATGTCATCGTGGGTAATGGCCTCGACGATCACAGCACCACTACCGGGCCCTATAAGCCCCAGCTTGGTGGCTGCAACATAAGACAGGTCAATAATTCGCCCACCATGAAAGGGGCCTCTGTCGTTGATCCGTACGATGACGCTTTGCCCCGTTTGGGGGCGAGTAACTTTGGCGTAGCTGGGTAGGGGCAGCGTAGGGTGAGCAGCTGTCATGGCGTACATGTCGTAAATTTCGCCATTTGCTGTTTTGCGGCCATGGAACTGCTTGCCATACCATGAAGCGGTGCCCGTTTGCCTAAAAGGCTGGTCGCCAGTCATGGGCACATATTGTTTACCCATTACCGTGTAGGGGCGCATGTTGGCGGGGGCATGCCGCTCAATGCGGGGTTGCGCATTGGGAATAGATTGCAGGTTTTTGGGCGGGTTAACATCAGGGCCATCATTTTGATAATAACCACCGCCTCGTTTGCTTGTCGTGCCGCATCCAGCCAGGATGGCACTAAGTAAAAGAACGAAGAATAATTTGCTACGTGTCATGGCACCGGATTGATGGGGGGTTGGTTGCGATGGCGCACTAACAACGGAGAATGCTGGCCAAAGCGTCTGGCTAATTGCTCTACCACATAGACAGAGCGGTGTTGGCCGCCGGTACAGCCAATGGCTACCGTTAGGTAGTTACGCGTGTCTTGCATGTAGAGTGGTAACCAGCGTTCAACAAAACTGGCGATGTCATCCACCATGTTTTGTACGCTACCAAAACGGTCTAGCCATAACGCAACGGGTTCATCGCGGCCAGTCAGGTGACGCAACTCAGGGTCATAGTGTGGATTGGGTAAGCAACGCACATCAAATACCAGATCGGCGTCGCCAGGCACCCCTCGTTTGTAGGCAAAAGACTCAAAGGTGAGCACTACAGACGCACGGTCGGCTTGCACCAGATCACGTACCCAGGCGCGCAATTGCCCTGGGACTAGATCGCTGGTATCTATCACGTGTTCTTGTTCGCGCAGGGCCGCCATCATTTGGCGCTCGGCATCAATGCAGGCTTGCAATGATGGCGCTTGGTTATCTTGACGCAAGCGATCAGTCAGCGGGTGACGGCGGCGAGATTCAGAATAGCGCTGTTTCAGCGTATGGTCGTTGGCATCTAAGAAAATGACTTGCAATGCCACGCCACTGTTACGTAACTGGGTAAGGATGCCGGGTAGGCTGTGCAAATCGCCGGGAGCACGTACGTCGATCGCAATAGCGACACGCTCCAGTTGGGTTTCAACTGAACGGGTGATGAACTCTTGCAGGAAGGGAACAGGTAAATTGTCTACGCAGGTGTAGCCCGTATCTTCGAGCAAACGTAGGGCAACGGATTTACCAGAACCTGAAATTCCGGTGATAAGTACGACTTTCAGCATGGATGGTCAGCGACATACAGAAGGAAAAAAAGGCCGGCGTTATACCAGGACTGCCCAACTATCATACCAATTCTATACTACACGCTGTTGACTGCTTTCCTGTATGGCCTGTGCTTGACGCTCAATAAAATCACGCATGGTATCAATGCCACGAATCTTCAGGATAGTGTTTCGTACAGCAGCTTCTACTAACACAGCCAAGTTTCGACCTGCTGCCACTTGCAGCATGACTTGCAAGATATCCACTCCCAAAATGGATTGAGTGCGATCTTGCATAGGTAAACGTTCAAAGTCCGCAGGGTTGGCTCGCATCAAATGCACAATGAGTTTGAGGTTCATTTTGCGGCGTACTGATGTTTCACCAAAGATGGTGCGTATATCAAGTAGGCCCAAACCACGTACTTCTAGCAGATTTTGCAGCAATGCCGGACATTGACCTTCAATCACGCTAGGGGCTGTGCGAAATACTTCTACCGCATCATCAGCGACCAAGCCGTGTCCACGGGAAATCAATTCCAGTGCGAGCTCGCTTTTCCCTAAACCGGATTCGCCCGTAATTAATACCCCTAGCCCAAGCACATCCAGAAATACGCCATGCAAAATGGTGCTGGGAGCCAGACGCTTGTTGAGATAAACACGAAGTAGGTCGATGATCTCAGCAGCATCCAGCGGCGAGGCTAATAGAGGAACATGGTGTTGTGCGCAAAAACTCACCAAGTCCTCAGGGGCAGTTGCATTGCTGGCAATGATAATGGCAGGTACGCCGCCTTGAGCCAGTTCTTCTAGATGGTGTTGACGTCGCTTTACATCAAAGCGGTGATAGTACGACAGCTCTTCTAGACCAAAGACCTGAATACGGGCAGGGTGTATTAAGTTCAAGTGCCCAAGCAGATCGGCGGCAGCCATGCCGGGATCCAGCAGGATATGGGCGGCGGATAATTCACCTGCCAGCCATTTAAAATTCAGACGTTCAGTGGTATCGCTAACAAGTTCCTGTATCGTCAACATGGTCTGGTTTATCCACATGGCTGGTGAGAAGTTGGTGGATGACAGCAGGATCCGTTTCTGTGTTCAGCGCGTGGCGCAGGTCAGGGTCGGACATCAGGCGGGCAATTTCAGCCAGCAAGTCCAAGTGCACCTGAGTTGCATTTTCGGGAACCAACAGAATAAACAACAGACTAGCAGTGCGGCCATCGCAGGCATCGAAACGAACGGGTTCCGATAAACGAATAAAAGCCGCTAGCGGCTCTTTAAGATCTTTGATACGGCCATGAGGAACGGCGACGTTGTGACCCAGCGCGGTCGATCCTAGGCGTTCGCGTGAGAATAGGCTTTGAAAAACAACCGTACGGGCAATGCCCTGATTGTTTTCGAATAACAAACCTGCTTGTTCAAATGCGCGCTTTTTGCTGGTAGCCACCAGATCCAGTACAACATTTGAGGGAGGCAGAATTCGCGACAGTAAGTTCATGATTTACAGTACAGAGACTAGTGCGGGTAAGCACCGTCACATTAATGAGAGTTAAGCGCCATTTAATACGAAACTGCAGAAATAATAAAGCCCCATGTTACGGGGCTAGGTAGATGCAGTAGTGTATAGGCCTACTGATTATAAAGTAACTCTGACTTTATAGTGAGGCGGATTCCATACGCTTGTGCGGAGTGTGTGCGTGATTCCCAACTTTGTCCTTAGCCTTGATGATTTGCCTTTCAACCTTGTCAGCCAGTACATCAATGGCAGCATACATGGATTCTTCGGCGGCTTCGCTGTGTAGGTCTTTGCCTGCTAGACGCAGGGTAACCTCGGCTTTGTGCTGTACGCGCTCAACTGAAAGAACGACCTGAATGCCTATGACGCTATCGAAATGTTTGCCGACGCGGCCAATTTTGTTTTCCACGTATTCGCGGATGGCTGGAGTGATTTCTACGTTGCGACCGGTAATGCTCAGACTCATATAAAGCTCTCCTGTGAGGTCAATATGCACAGCGTACGTGTGCGAAGGACAGTAGGTAAGGCGTGTTCTCCATATCTGTTATCGATGACTTCAGTATACATAAGTCAACGCCTTTGAGCATGATTCTGGTCAAAAATCCGTGTTTTCCCGTACCTACATTTTGAAGTGCTGACCCAGGTACACCTGACGTACGGCTTCGTTATTAATGATCTCGTCGGGGTGGCCGCTGGTGAGCACTGTACCGTCGCTAATAATATAGGCGCGGTCACAGATCCCCAGCGTTTCACGCACGTTGTGGTCAGTAATCAGTACCCCAATTTGACGGGATTTCAAATACTGCACAATACGCTGGATTTCGATCACTGCAATAGGGTCTACACCCGCAAATGGCTCATCTAACAGGATGAAACGCGGTTGGGTAGCCAAAGCACGCGCAATTTCCACACGTCTACGTTCACCACCGGACAAGGATAGTGCGGTGTTGGTACGGATGTGATTGATTTGCAGTTCATCAATCAAGCGTTCTAGTTGCTCGTTGAGCTGAGCTGCTTTAAAGCGTTTGCCTGTTTGGCGATCGATTTGCAGCTCAAGCACAGCACGAATGTTTTGCTCAACCGTCAGACGTCTAAAGACCGAAGCATCTTGAGGCAAGTACGACAGGCCCAACTGAGCGCGCTTGTGCATGGGTAGGGCCGCAATGGGGGTGCCGTCAATTTCTATACGGCCACGGTCTGCAGCCACAATGCCCACAATCATGTAGAAGCTGGTGGTTTTACCTGCCCCGTTAGGTCCTAGCAAACCTACCACTTCACCGCTGTTTACGGTGATGGACACATCTTTTACGACGGTACGTTTGCCGTAAGTTTTGCTTAGCCCAGTGGCGATAAGGTGGCCAGTGGCCTCATGAGGAGTAGAAGCGGTGTTTTCCATGATACGTGATTAGCGTTTGGCAGCAGCGGAGGATTTGTTGGTGCAATCGGCTAGAGCAGCGTCAGATTTGGAACGGTGACGAGTCACAGAACGCACGCGCTGGTTGGGGCCGGCGGATTGTGGGCCACCGAAAGCTTCGTAGGTGTCGGTATCTTGGTGATACACAATACGCTCACCACGGATGTTGTCTTGGGGTTGGCCGCATACATAACGTGTGACCACGGCTTGGCCTATCAAGATCAGTTGTTTGGTTTTGCCATCGTATTCAGCACGTATGCTTTCTGATTTGATGTTCTCAAATTTTTCAGGCTTTTCTTGGCGTAGATGTACGCGATCCGATTGTTCTACTGTGGCGGTACCGTATTGAAAACCGTCGGCATCTTCGCGCATGGCTAGGCGATCAGACGACAGCGTCATATTGCCACGCGTCATGGTCACGTTGCCCACAAACACACTTTCGCGCTTGATGTCATCGTAGTGTAGGGTGTCGGACAAAATCAGCGTGTCAGGCTCTTCTACAGGTGGCGTGGTTTGCGCCGCCGCCATCGTAGTACCTAGCGCTAACACAATCCCTGCACACCAAAGCAAGGGGCGTGAGCGAGGTTGCGTAAGAGTAGAAAGTGCAGGAATCATAGGGGTCTTCAAGGGTTGGAGGAAGACTGACGTTCTTGTCGGTCTTGGCCTGATATTTTGACATCTGAGGCGGAAAACACCTCAAGCTGACGTGTGGTGTTGTTGTAGCGCATGCCTGTGCCGCGCATGGTGGAATTACCATTCACGACCAAGGCGGGTTCTTTGGTGTGTACTACATCTTCGTCAGGCAGAATCACCAGCACTTCACTTTGTACATCCAAGGGCTTGCGCTCGGCATCTGGCAAACGTTGAGCATGTGCATCGCCCACCAAGGTAATGCGGCTGCCGTCTTGATCCATGATGGCGGTGTTGGCTGTGGCAATGATAATGGGGGAGTCTACTTGGTTGCTCACCGCACGGGCGTTAGTAATTTCGTACGAGTCGTCGTCCGGGAAGTGCAGCATGTGCTCACCTTCCAGACGGTTTAATGCACGTCCTGTTTCGTCACTACGCACCAAGATAAAGTTCTTTGCCCACGAATCAGGTTCGTGTGTGAAACGTCGTGGGGGGTCTACTTCAATAGAACGGTGCGTATAGTCGGCCGCCCACCATGTGCCTGCGACCAAAATGGTCAGCAGTATCATCGCAACGAGTGAAGGCAGTTTTTCGCGCATGCTAAGCCTTACTGAATAGAACCAGCAGTGTTGAAGGTTCTGGGTTGCAAGCAAGCGCCTAGTTTGCCTTGTGCGGCCAGAATCAGATCACAGCACTCACGTACGGCACCAGAGCCACCGTCTTGCGCAGCGACCCAATGGGCAACTTGTGAAATGTAGGGAGGTGCATTGGGCACGCTCGCCGCAAAGCCCACACGTTGCATTGCCATCAAGTCAATAATGTCGTCGCCCATGTAGCCGATTTCAGAAAGGTTTAGCCCCATTTTGGTGGCGATTTCTTGAATCACTGGCAACTTGTCGCTTATGCCCTGATGTACTTCGGCAATACCCAGATCGGCGGCACGTCTAGCCACGATGGCTCCTTGTCGGCCTGTGACCAATGCGACGTGTACACCGTTTTCTTTGAGTAGGCGCAGGCCTAACCCATCCAATGCATGGAAAGCTTTTAGTGCTTCGCCGTGTTCGCCATACCAGAGTCGGCCATCCGTGAGCACGCCGTCTACATCAAACACCATCAGACGGATGGCTTTGAGGCGTTGCTGTAGTGATGCATCCACACGCGCCAAGATTAAGGCTTCTACAGGGTGTGGGGCGGTGAGGGGAGAGTGTTGAGACATGTTAGATCACCTTCGCAGCCAGCAGGTCATGCATATGCAATGCGCCAATCAGTTGGCCGTGCTGGTTTGTGATGAGTACTTGATGAATACGATTATCGTCCATCATTCGGGCGGCTTCTATGGCTAGCGCTTGAGCAGGAATCTGGCGCGGCGAGGGTGTCATACCTACCGAAACCGTAGCCTCGCGTATGTCGCCTTGTTTGGCAATCAGTCTGCGCAAATCGCCATCCGTAAAGATGCCCACAGGATGCTGCTGGGCATCCACGACGATGGTCATTCCCATGCCTTTGGCGGACATTTCAGCCAATGCGTCGGTAACCAGAGTGTCTGTATGAACGATAGGGAGTGCGTCGCCTTGGCGCATGACATCGCGCACAAAGGTCAGTAGTTGTTTGCCTAGTGCGCCACCGGGGTGCGAGCGCGCAAAATCTTCAGCACTAAAACCACGGGCTTCTAAACACGCTACAGCTAATGCGTCACCCAATACCAAGCAGGCGGTGGTGCTGGCAGTAGGAGCTAAATTCAGCGGACAAGCCTCTTGGTCTATATGCACCTCTAGATGCAGGTCTGCACTTTGTGCTAATTCGGACTGCTCGTTACCTGTCATGGCAATCAATTTGATGCCTAGGCGTCGTGTCACAGTGAGTACAGTGATGAGCTCTTGTGCTTTGCCTGAATACGATAAGGCGATCACTAAGTCGTCTTCGGTAATCATGCCCAAATCACCATGCAGGGCTTCTGCCGCATGCATGAAGAAAGCAGGAGTGCCAGTGGACGCCAAGGTTGCGGCAATTTTCCGCGCAATATGGCCAGATTTGCCAATTCCTGTGACGACTACTCTGCCTTTGCAATTCAGCAACAGGCCTACCGCTTTGACGAGGTTGTCATTCAGCCTGCCTCGCAATGCTTGCAAAGCATGAGTCTCTATATCGAATGTGCGCTGAGCCGAAGCAATAACGCGTTTTGGATCCGGTGTGATGAAGGCTCTCATAGCAAAATTCTACCCTAATCGCGTATTTTAGCCGGACTTTGCCTGCTTGCGGAGAAGTAATGATTTAAAGCTTGAGGCTTGAATAGGCTAGTGCATAGCGCTATGATTCTGTAATTATCGCAATTTCAGTAATTACTGAAACTTCAGGAGTCACAGATGGTATTGGACCAGCAAGCCGAACGCTTTATTTTGCATTTCGGTGAAATGGGTGGGCGCTGGGGCGTAAATCGAACCGTAGGGCAGATTTACGCATTGTTGTTTTTGTCTCCTGAGCCGTTGCACGCAGAAGAAATCGCCGAAACCTTAAAAATCTCGCGTTCTAACGTGAGCATGAGCCTGCACGAGTTGCAGTCTTGGCGGCTGGTGTTACTGACCCACAAAGTGGGTGATCGCCGGGATTACTTTGAATCACCCAAAGATGTTTGGGAAATCTTTCGCATCCTGGTCGAGGAAAAACGTAAGCGCGAGATTGATCCTACGCTGACGCTGTTGCGTTCCATATTGATGGAGCAACCAGACGGTGAGCGTGAGGAGTACGAACATCAACGAATTGCGGCAATGTTGGAGTTGATAGAGCTGGCTACGGGCTGGTTTGATGAGATCCAGAACTTGCCGCCAGAAACCTTGCAGAGCTTGATGAAACTTGGCTCCAAGGTGCAGAAGGTGTTGGGCCTAGTGGGCAAGGTCCGCAAAAGTGTGAAGTTATCCGGAGATCAACATGATTGATTTAGACGTGGTGTCATTGTCGAGGTGGCAATTTGCCTCCACCGCAATGTTTCACTTTCTTTTTGTTCCCTTAACCTTAGGGTTATCGTTCTTGCTTGCCATTATGGAGAGCGTGTACGTCATGACGGGCAACGCCATTTGGCGTCGTATGACCATGTTCTGGGGCAAGCTGTTTGGTATCAACTTTGCGCTAGGGGTGGGAACCGGGGTAGTGATGGAGTTTCAGTTCGGGATGAACTGGGCGTACTACAGTCACTACGTAGGTGACATTTTTGGTGCACCGTTAGCGATTGAAGGCTTGATGGCCTTCTTTTTGGAAGCGACGTTTGTAGGGTTGTTCTTTTTTGGGTGGGATAGGTTGTCCAAAGTGAGCCACTTGGTGGTGACCTGGCTGGTTGCTTTTGGTGCGAACTTCTCCGCGCTGTGGATTCTGATTGCCAATGGCTGGATGCAAAACCCAGTAGGCGCCATTTTTAATCCTGAAACCATGCGTATGGAAATGACCAACTTTGCTGATGTGCTGTTCAACCCTGTGGCACAAGCGAAGTTTGTACACACAGTTAGCTCAGGCTACGTGTTGGGTGCCGCGTTTGTGGTAGGGGTAAGTGCTTGGTACGTTTTGCGCGGACGTCACCTTGAAATTGCACGTCGATCCCTGACCGTTGCGGCGAGCTTTGGTTTGGCCGCTTCTTTGTCGGTTGTTGTATTGGGTGACGAAAGTGGTTACCTCACTACTGAACACCAACAAATGAAAGTTGCAGCGATGGAAGCGATGTGGGAAACAGAGCCTGCACCAGCGAGCTTCAAACTGTTCGCGATTCCTGATCAGGAAAAACGTGAAAACGTTATAGAGCTGGATATTCCATGGGCGATGGGCATTATCGGTACACGCTCCTTGAGTACCGAAATGGCCGGTATCAACGACCTGGTTGCTCATGCTCAAGTACGTATACGCAATGGTTTGTTGGCCTATGACGCGTTGCAAAAAGTGCGTGCTGATAAAACCGATAGCGAAGCACGTGCCGTGTTTGATGCGCACTGGCAAGACCTAGGTTACGCCTTACTGCTTAAACGTCATGTCAGCGATATGACGCAAGTGACCGACGAACAAATTGCACAAGCGGCGTGGGATACCGTTCCACAAGTAGCACCGCTGTTCTGGAGTTTCAGAGTCATGGTGGCGCTGGGTTTCTACTTTATTGCGTTCTTTGCTGTGGCTTTCTTCTTGGCTTCCAAAGACCGTATCACCCACAGCAAACGCTTCCTCAAAGTGGCGCTATGGACGATTCCATTGCCATGGGTTGCGATTGAGTGTGGTTGGTTTGTGGCCGAGTTTGGTCGTCAACCATGGATTATTGAAGGGGTACTGCCTACTTACTACGCCGCCTCGGGCTTGAGCGTGACAGATCTGGTAATCAGTATGGCTGTCTTTATGGGTCTGTACACCACATTGGCCGTGATTGGTATCAAGGTGATGTTGCACTCTATCCGTAAAGGTCCAGATGAGCACAGTCCTGAGCCTAATGTACCGCTCACACCTCAGACTAGTGTGCTAGGCGCGGAGTAATAAGGGGATAACCATGGATTCATTTATTTTGCTTGATTACGATACCCTGCGCATTATTTGGTGGTTGCTGCTAGGCGTATTGTTGGCACTGTTTGCCGTGATGGACGGGGCGGATATTGGTGTGGCGATGCTATTGCCAGCCGTAGCCAAAACCGATGATGAACGACGTGTGCTGTACAACGTGATTGGCCCTGTCTGGGAAGGTAACCAGGTATGGTTGATTCTAGGCGGTGGTGCGATCTTTGCCGCATGGCCCGTGTTGTATGCGATGGCATTCTCAGGTTTCTACCTTGCCATGCTGTTGCTGTTGGTCGCGCTGATTGTGCGTCCGGTAGCGATTAAGTACCGCAGCAAGATGGAGTCGCAACAGTGGCGTAACCGTTGGG
The DNA here is from genome assembly GCF_050487225.1 of Paenalcaligenes sp. Me131. Taxonomy (NCBI): domain Bacteria; kingdom Pseudomonadati; phylum Pseudomonadota; class Betaproteobacteria; order Burkholderiales; family Alcaligenaceae; genus Paenalcaligenes; species Paenalcaligenes sp. Me131. The sequence continues at coordinate 185,275 of NZ_JBKQGY010000002.1, read as the reverse complement.
ATGCGATCTGGTGCTTGAGTGGTGTGGTGTCAGCGCTGGTGTTTGGGGTGGCGATTGGTAACGTGCTGTTGGGCGTGCCATTTGGTTTTGATCCCGAAACTCTGCGTCCACTGTACACAGGTAGCTTCTTTGGTTTGTTCACACCCTTTGCTTTGTTGACTGGTGTGGTCAGTATCTTGCTGTTGGCTTTCCAAGGTGCCGTTGTGCTGTCTTGGAAAACAGACGGTGTGATTGCGCAGCGTGCAACACGTTGTGCCAGAATCACGGGCCTGTTGATGGTGCTGCTCTTTATTGGCGCAGGGGTGTGGGTGGCTTACGGTTTGGATGGTCAAGTTGTGACATCCGCACTGGTATCCGATGCATTCTCTAACCCATTGAGCAAAACAGTAGAAGTGACTGGTGCGGGTGGTTGGATGCTGAACTTCAGTCTCTACAGCTGGATGTGGTTGGCACCTATTATTGCCGTCTTGACGGCAGTAGCTGCGGTGTTGATCGTGTCGCGTGGTTCGCTGTGGGCGGTGTTCTTCTCGTCGGTATCCGTGATTGCGGTAGTGCTGACCTTTGGTTTCGCGCTGTTTCCTTTCTTGCTGCCATCGTCATCGCAACCCGATGCTGGCTTGACGATCTACGATGCGTCCGCGAGCCATCTCACTCTATGGGTGATGCTGTTGGTTACTTGCATCTTCTTACCAATGATCATTGCATACACCAGCTGGGTATACAGTGTCATGCGTGGCAAGGTAACGGCAGACAGCGTGCATAACGCTCCCCATTCCTATTGATTTGCGAGGGCTGTATTATGTGGTACTTTTCTTGGATATTGGGTTTGAGTCTAGCTTGTGCGTTCTCTATCCTGAATGCCATGTGGTTTGAATTAAGGGTAGTGAATTCACAGAACAGACAACAGAACGATACTTCAACGCTGTCTAATGAGTAACTGTGACTAAACCTTTGGTTGTTTCTTCCCCCCGCGCGAAACGTAGCGGGGGGTGGCTAGCGCAATCGTGGCGACTAGCCCCCAGACGTATGCTCTGGGCATTATGTGCACCTTTGTTAGCAGGGGTGCTATTTTTGTTTCAGGCCTGGTGGCTGGCAGATATTTTGGACCGAGCCGTCATCGGTCATGCCGCGCTACAGCAGTTATGGCCCGCTATCAGCATTGTGGCAGGACTTTTATTAGTCAGAGCTCTGTTGGTCTGGTCTGGTGAGCGTGCGGCTAACTCTGGTGCTGAACACATCAAACATTGGTTACGGGCTACCTTGATGCAGCGTTTGCTGGATAAGGGGCCGGCGTGGTCGCGTCAGCATCCATCGGGTGAGCTGACCACCGCATTAATAGATCACGTGGAAGCCTTAGAGGGCTATTTGCAACGTTACATGTCTGCAGCCGTGGCGGCGGTGTTTTTGCCATTACTGTTGGCCGTAGTTGCGATGGGCGTGGATATCGTCGTGGGGCTGCTGCTGTTGCTGACAGCACCGTTGATCCCTGTTTTTATGGCGTTGGTGGGTTGGGGAGCAGAAGCGGCTAACCAAAAATACCACCAAGCCTTACAACGTTTATCTGGCGTTTTTGGCGACCGCGTCAAAGGCGTATTTACCTTGGTATTGTTTGGCAGAGCCAAGGAAGAAGTAGAAGCGGTACAGCAAGCCAGCCAAGACTTAGGCAAAACCACCATGAAGGTATTGCGTATTGCCTTCTTGTCTTCGGCAGTGTTGGAACTGTTTGCGGCACTGGGCGTAGCGGGTGTAGCCGTATATATAGGGTTGAGCTATTTGGGCATGCTGGGCGAGAGCTTTAGCGGTATGACACTACAGCAAGGCTTGTTCTGTTTGTTCTTGGCCCCCGAGGTATACCAACCATTGCGCCAGATGGCCGCCAGTTATCACGACCGTGCTCAGGCTAAATCGGCCATTACTTCCTTAGAAGGCATTTTTAAAACCCTGCCTGCTGTGCCGTCTAAACATGTGGATCACACCTGTACAGAGGCTGTCCCTGAAAAGTGGGAGGGCGTGAGTGTACGTTTCCCCATGACGGATGCACTGGGCGATACGCCCATATTGCAAACAGAGAGTTTTAGTTTAACGGCACCGGGTACCGATACCGTATTGTTGAAACCGGTGTCCTTTACGGTCAATAAGGGTGAGTCAGTGGCGCTGCAAGGCAGCAGTGGCAGCGGTAAAACGACGTTATTAGAAAGTCTCTTGGGGCTGCGTACGCGTCATGGTGGCGAGGTGCGGTTATATACAGCCGACAAACAAACCGATGATGAGCACGCGTTTTTGCCGGGCGTGTGCTTATTGACTGCACACCCCTTCTTATCGGGCGAAACCGTAGAGCAAGTGCTTAAACTGGCCGCGCCCGAGGCTACCGACGAACAACTGTGGCAAGCCTTAGATAAGGTAGAGATGGCACAGGTGCTGCGTACCCAGCATGCGGGCTTACAAACCTTGTTAGGGACGCGAGGGTATGGTTTATCGGGTGGGCAGTTACAGCGTATCGCGTTAGCCCGATTATTCTTGTGTGATCCAGAGTTGGTGTTGATGGATGAGCCTACCGCACACCTAGATACCCACACCCGTGACCGTGTGCTGGATGCCATCTTGGCGTTTTGTGCTGACAGAGCATTAATTATTGCTACACACGATCCAGCTGTTGCAGCGCGTTTGCAGCAGCAATGGAGTCTGCAGGATCAAACCTTGGTAGGAGTGCAATCATGACGCTATGGTGGGGATTGTGTCGTGATTGGTTAGTACGACGTCGTTGGTTGGTCGTGGGCAGCATCTTGGTGGCGCTGGGTACTGTCGTCGCTGGGGTAGGGTTGCTCGCCGTAGCAGGTTGGTTTTTGACGGGGGCGTTTCTTGCAGCCTCCATGACTAGCTTTAATTTGTTTGGGCCATCGGCCTTGGTGCGTGGGTTATCCATGTGGCGTATTGCTTCGCGCTATGTGGAGCGTATAGCAGGTCACACCGTCACCTTGGAATTGCAGGCAGAAATACGAGCACAAACCTTTGCGCAATTGATGCAACTACCACCGTCTGAGTTAGCTAAGTACCGTGATGGCGACTTGGTAGCTCGTTTGGTGAATGACGTAGAGCGTTTGGATAGTGTGTATTTGCTGTTGGTAGTGCCTACGTGTACGGCCTTGCTGGGCGGTGGCATGTATGCGCTTTTAACAGGATCACAAATGCCATGGGGCGGAGTGGCTCTGGCGTTGGTGATCTTAATTGCGGCTGTATTGGTGCCTTATGTGGTGGCACGTAGAGCGGCCGCGGGTGGTATGCAATTGGCGGCGCAAGTGGCTCAGGCCCGTAGCGTATTACACGACACGATTGCGGCGCACGTGGATGTGGTGGTGTTTAATGCCACTGACAAAGCACAGGCGCGTTTTGAGCAGTTAAGCCAGGCGTTGTCAAAACAACGTGAAAAGTTGGCCGCCATGGCTAGCCTAGGTAGCTTGTGGCAGCAGTGCTGCATGGCGCTGACCTTGGTGGCGTTGGTAGTGATAGGTTTGGATGCTTACAGCAAAGAGTTGCTGACCGGCCCAATGTGGGTAGGTTTGTTACTGGGGGCGTTAGGGCTATTCGAAATCATGGCACCTTTAATGCGAGGTGCAGCAGGCTTAGGTGTGGCCAGTGCTGCAGCATCACGCTTGGGTATGCTGCGCAGCGTTGATGAGAAAATGCCCTCTGGTTCTACCCCGTTACCTGATCACGGTGTACTGTTTACACAGGGTTTGCGCGTGGGTTTTGATGTGCAAGTGCCGTTGTTGAAAGACGTGACATTACACATTCCACAAGGTGGTAGGTGCTTAATACGTGGCGTCAGTGGTTCAGGCAAAACTACATTGCTGCAAACCTTGATGGGGGTGCAACCAGCGTTGGTCGGGCAGGTGTTGTACGGTGATGTCGATGTACAGCAAAGTCCTACCGACCAGCGTTTCCAACGTTTTGCCTTGCTGTCGCAGCACTCTACGGTGTTCATGGGTAGCCTACGCTATAACCTAACGCTGGGCTGCGCACAGGCGACGGACGAACAACTGTGGGATGCGTTACAGCGTGTACGTCTTGCTGATTTTGTACGCAGTTTGCCTGATGGCTTAGACAGTTGGATAGGTGAGGGTGGTAATACCTTATCCACAGGCCAAGCGCGTAGAGTATGTTTGGCACGTATTGTGCTGGCTCCTGCGAGTGTGTGGTTCTTAGATGAGCCCACTAGTGGCCTAGACAGAACCAATGCGCATGCCTTGCTACAAGACGTATTGCAGTTTGCCGGTACACGTAGCGTTATCATGGTGAGCCATGATGAAGTGCCCGAGGGATGCTTCGAACAAGAATGGCAAGTGCAGGGCGACACATTACAGCAGGTCTCCTAGCGAACGTTCCTTTTAGGATACGTTCCCGGTTTTATCTGGTGCTATTGTGTACACTGCACATGTGCCTGCAGTGCATCCTGCGCTGTGGCCTTTTTTGTGTCTAGAGTTAGTAGAAACATGCATACTGATCCCGCTAATTACATCCGTAACACGATACGCAGCGTACCGGACTGGCCAAAGCCAGGCGTGATGTTCCGTGACATTACGCCTGTGTTGCAAGATCCTCAAGCGTTCCGTGTACTGATTGATTTATTCGTATATCGCTACATGCGTCAGCGCCTGGACTTGATTGCTGGTATTGATGCGCGTGGTTTTATTGTTGGGTCTGTATTGGCCTACGAACTGAATCTGGGCTTTGTTCCCGTACGCAAAAAAGGCAAATTGCCTTTCCAGACTGTCGCTGAAGAGTACTCCTTGGAGTACGGTAATGCATCGGTAGAGATGCATACTGACTCAGTACGTCCTGGTCAGCGAGTATTGTTGATTGATGACCTGATCGCCACAGGCGGTACCATGATTGCGGCATCGCGTTTGTTGCAGCGTTTGGGTGCGAATGTGATTGAAGCGGCTGCCATCATTGATCTGCCTGATTTGGGTGGTTCAGCGGGTGTGCGCGAAACAGGCTTGCCGGTGTACACCGTGTGTGAGTTTGATGAGTCGCTGCCTGATCCAGATGCTCTGCCTGGTCAGTAATACATAAGGTTGCCAGTGTAGGCTGGCGTTATGGTTGCTACTAAACCCCTGGTTTTGCCGGGGGTTTGTTGTTTGTGGCGGTGGTTTGTTGCTTCTTACTGTGAGTAAGGAGAAGTGTGAACTGCTGCATTCATCGCATGCGCTGGGAACTGCAGGAATACTTTTTGTGATTTGTACACCAAATCAAAAAAGTTTCCTCTCCGTCCCCCGGTTGTTTTGAATGTGGTGAGGTTTACAGACCTTTCTGTGGTCGCGGTATTTTCAGCGACAGAACTATCCATCACCTTCAACGGCAATTTATCCCTAACTCGTTGCAAGCTACGGCAGTTAGTGGTGAGCATGTTGAGGCAGCATCCATTGCATACGCAGGGGATTGCAGAAAACTTTTTGTGATTTGAGATACTAAATCAAAAAAGTATCCCTTCACCCCTTCGATTGTTCTAAATGCGGTGAGGCTTACAGCCCTTTATTCTGTGGCGATGGTCACGCGTTTTAGCATCTTGCATAGCGTTCCTCGGGTTCTTAAAGGGCTAGTAAGGCAGCCCCTTTCATCTGTCACAGAAGTACGCGTTAGCCTCAATGGCAACCACACTAAAAACCGTTGCAAGCGATGAAGGGAAAACGGAGGAAAGTATTTTTTTATTTGGTGTACAAATTAAAAAATACTTTTCGCAGTGCTAGCTACAGCAGCCAATGGTTGAGTATATTGAGGCGGCACTCATCGCCCATGTTGGGAGGGGAGCTGCAGGAATACTTTTTGTATTTGTGGCCGTGTCTCTTTTTATCTGGCGTAGAGATAGAGCAGCAGGGGAGAGTACCAGCGAGAATGTCCCTGTCATCTGCCGCAGGGTTTAGCAGTGCAGAAAAAGTCTCACGCCCCTTGGCGTATACGAGCGCAAACATCTTCCGCACTGAGCGTACGAGCCGCACCAAATCCTGCTACGTGTCGTACACGCTGCACGGTAAGCGCAAAGAAATGGAAGTCGGTGAAGTCCGTCATAAAGGCCACATCAGGGAAGCGGCCCAAGTAGGTGTCGCGTGCCGCTTCACGTTCTGGGGTGTTGCGCTCTAGTAGCGTAGCTTCTACTTGTAGTGTGACTCTGGGCAGATCGTGCACACCGGCATCTTCAGTCGGTGTTTGGCAAATCATCAGCGAGGCTTGAGGGCGCTCTTTTAGGTAGCGTGTGTGGGCCGCCATGTCGCTGATGTGTATGAGCAGTCGACCATGTTCCGCATCTAGGGCAAACGGCACCATGGACACAAAAGGCAGCCCTTGATTCGTTAGGGTGCCGAATGAAGCCAGTCGTTGCTGTTGCAGCAACTGGTACAGCGAATCCAAAAAAACTTGATGTGTGGACATAAGCGCTTAATGGAAAAGCCAGAGTTAGCTTACTGGTAGTGGTTAAACACCTGACGCAGGTAGGCGAGGAAGGTTTCATCATCGCACATGGTTTTACCCGCCGAGTCAGACAGTTTTGCGGTAGACGCACCGTTGCAGCTGACCAGTTTCATGACGATATTCAAGGGCTGTGTGCCCATGTCGTTGGTCAGGCTAGTACCTATACCAAAACCAACCTGTATGCGGCTACCGAAGTATCTATACAGCGCAATGGCGCTGTCTATAGTCAGGCCATCCGAAAATACTAGGCGTTTGGATTTAGGGTCTATGCGCAGTTTTCGGTAGTGCTCAATGGCCAAGTCGCCCCACCAGTATGGATCGCCAGAGTCATGGCGCAAACCATCAAACAGTTTGGCGAAGTACAGGTCGAAATCGTTGAGGAAGGCTTGCATGCCTACGGTGTCGGTGAGGGCAATACCCAAGTCCCCACGGTATTCTTGCACCCAGTCTTCCATGGCAGCCTTTTGGAAGTCGCGTAAGCGCACGGAGCCAAAAGCTTGGAAGGATTGGAAATATTCGTGTGCCATGGTGCCGATGGGCACCAAGTTGTGTTTTCTGGCTAAGTAAACGTTAGAAGTACCTTTGAAGAACTCAGGTACTTGGCGTGCTAAGGTGCCGATGACTTCATCGTGCCATGCAGCACTGTAGCGTCTACGTAGACCGAAATCCGATACGTCAAAACTGAAGATTTCTTGTTTTTCTTGGCCAAAGTGTTTTAGGCGTTGGATTTTATCTGCCAGACGTTGGCGGCCTTCGGTCAGCAGCGTCAGCGGATCAAAGCGTCTGAAGTACAGCTCGTTCACAATGGCGAGCACAAAAATCTCGAAGCCCATCACGTGTACTTGTGGGCCTTCGGCAATGATGATCAGGCGTTCGCCATCGGTTTCCACGCGTATAAAACGGCGTTGAAAGCGAAAGAGTGACAGGAAATCGATGAAGTCAGACTTCAGGTAGCGCAGTTGGCTCAGGTAGTCTAATTCTTCTTGGCTGAAGTGCAGGCTGCACAGATGATTCAGCTGCGCCTCTACTTCTTCTGCCAGCTCAGCCATAGGGTAGGCAGTCTGGTTACGGCACAAGAACTCGTAGCGTGCTTGAGTGGCTGGATGGCGATGCAGCATGGCCTGCCACATCGTAAATTTGTAGAGATCTGTTTCCAGCAACGACGTAATTACTGGAGAAAACGGGACATTCATCGTGAACTACACACCAAATGCATCATGCAGAGAACTACAGTCTACCTGCATTTCTCTGCATAATGCTCATTTTGTGCATAATTTCCCAGAAAACTCACAAAGGCTATTCTGGGAAAGGATGTGGTTACACCAGTACGCGTTCAATACCGCCGTTATTGGCCGATTTCACGTAGTTAGGCAGCCAGTCTGCGCCCAAAATGTGCTTAGCCATTTCTACCACGATGTAGTCGGCTTCTACGCCAGTGTCGTCTTGGTAACGGGACAAACCTTGCAGACAGGATGGACAGGAAGTCAGCATTTTGACTTCGCCACCAAAACCGTCAGCACGGATGTTGTCTTGGTTTTTCTGCAGTTCTTCCTGTTTACGGAAACGGATCTGAGTAGAAATATCAGGACGCGTAACGGCTAACGTACCCGATTCACCGCAACATCTGTCGCTCTTGATGGTTTGATCACCCACCAAGGCTTTGACGGTTTTCATTGGGTCCTGACGCTTCATTGGGGTATGGCAAGGATCGTGGTACATGTAGCGAGTACCGTTGATACCTTCTAGCTGAATACCTTTTTCTAGCAAGAATTCGTGAATATCAATCAGGCGGCAGCCTGGGAAGATGTTCTCAAACTCGTACATAGAGAGCTGGTCGTAACAGGTACCACAGCTAACGACTACTGTTTTGATATCCAAGTAGTTCAGCGTGGTGGCCATGCGATGGAACAGCACACGGTTATCGGTAATCATCTGGTCGGCTTTGTCTTTCTGGCCGCTACCACGTTGTGGGTAACCACAGCATAGGTAACCCGGAGGCAATACAGTTTGCACGCCAGCGTGCCACAGCATGGCTTGAGTCGCCAAACCTACTTGTGAGAACAGACGTTCAGAGCCACAGCCTGGGAAGTAAAACACCGCTTCGCTATCCGCGCTGGTGGCTGGATTGCGAATAATAGGTACGTAGTCGGCGTCCTCAATGTCCAAGAGCTTACGCGCGGTTTGCTTAGGCAAACCACCGGGCATTTTCTTGTTCACAAAGTGGATGACTTGCTCGCGAATGCTGGGCTTAGTCACCGACGCTGGAGGTGCTTCGGTTTGTTTATGCGCCGCATTGCTCAGCAAGTTGTTCGCCATACGCTGTGCTTTGTAGCCCACTTCCAAGACTTTACGAGTGGTGTTGATCACACGTGGGTCTTTGGCGTTCAGGAAGAACATGGCTGCTGATGAACCGGGGTTGGACGATTTTTTGCCCATGCGGTTCAACAAGGCGCGCATCTCCATGGTGACGTCACCAAAGTCGATGTCTACCGGACAGGGAGTAAAGCATTTGTGGCACAGCGTACAGTGGTCAGCGACGCCCTCAAAGTCTTCCCAGTGTTTTAGGCTAATACCGCGACGCGTTTGTTCTTCGTACAAGAAGGCTTCGATCAGCAGTGATGTGGCCAGAATCTTATTGCGTGGGGAGTACAGTAAGTTGGCGCGTGGCACGTGGGTGGCACAGACCGGTTTACATTTACCGCAACGCAAACAGTCTTTGATCGCGTGAGAAATCGAGCTGATTTCACTACGTTGCATGATCAACGACTCGTACCCCAGCAAGTTGAAGCTAGGCGTCCACGCACGACTCAAATCAGCGCCGGGCATCAGTTTGCCAGCGTTGAAGTGGTTTTGTGGGTCGATACGACGTTTGTAATCTTGGAAAGGCTGTAGTTCTTCTTGTGTTAAGAACTCGTACTTAGTCAGACCAATACCGTGCTCACCAGAAATCACGCCATCCAGACGGCGGGCGATTTGCATGATGCGTTCTACAGTTTCATTGGCCTCTTGCAACATGCCGTAGTCATCCGAGTTGACCGGAATGTTGGTGTGCACGTTACCGTCGCCCGCGTGCATGTGCAGCGCGACAAACACACGGCTTTTCAGTACTTTGTCGTGAATGGCTTGTAGTTCTGCCAACACTGCTGCACAGTCAGCGCCGGGGAAGTGTTCTTCCAAGCGCGAGCGTACTTCGGTTTTCCACGAAATACGCAGTGTGTGGTCTTGCAGCATTTCTACAATGCGCACATCAGGTTGAGCGGCAATACGCTCTTGCAAGGCAGGGATTACCGCTTCCAAGCCGTGGGCTCGCAAGGTATCCAGTTGCTCGGCAACGGGGGCATCCAAGTTTTGCAGCAGCCAGCTCCAGCGATCACGCACGGATTGCAGGGTAGCCAAGGCATCATGCCTACGGTTTTCCAGCACTTCTTCGCGCGTGTGATCGGCATCGGCTGGGTCGGCCAGTTTGCCGATGGGCAAATCGCCTTGCAGGAATTCTTCTAGTGAATCCAGCAAACGCAGTTTGTTGCGTGTGGACAGCTCGATGTTGATGCGTTCGATTTCGTCGGTGTACTCGCCCATACGGTTGAGCGGGATCACCACATCTTCGTTGATCTTAAACGCGTTAGTGTGACGGGCAATCGCCGCCGTACGGGAACGGTCTAGCCAGAAACGTTTACGGGCTTCGGGGCTAACAGCCACAAAACCTTCACCGTGACGGCTGTTGGCAATGCGTACTACTTCGCTCGCAGCGTGAGCAACAGCATCGGCATCATCACCGACGATATCGCCAATCAGCACCATCTTGGGCAGTACACCGCGCTTGCTCTTGGTGGCATAGCCTACCGCGCGCAGGTAACGTTCATCCAAGTGTTCCAGACCAGCCAATAACGCACCGCGCTCTTTGCCTTCGGTGTCCAGATAATTTTTGACTTCAACAATAGACGGCACGGCATTACGTGCGCTGCCGAAGAACTCCATACAGACGGTACGGGTGTGTTCAGGCATGCGGTGCAGAATCCAGCGTGCAGAGGTAATCAGACCATCACAGCCTTCTTTTTGCACACCGGGCAAGCCGGACAAGAATTTGTCGGTAACGTCTTTACCTAAACCTACTTTACGGAAAGACTGGCCTTTGATGCGCAAGGTTTCGCTACGCAGCAATTTGGCACCGGGAGCAAAAGCCCCGTCAAACCATTGCAGGTCGAAAACCGCTTCGTCTACTTCGTGGATTTTGCCCAAGTTGTGATTAACACGGGTAACTTCTAGCCAGTTACCTTCTGGGTCTACCATGCGCCACCAGGCTAGGTTATCCAGCGCAGTACCCCAGAGCACGGCTTTTTTACCGCCGGCGTTCATGGCTACGTTACCGCCCACACAGGAGGCATCAATAGAGGTAGGATCAACCGCAAACACGCGGCCTGCTGCGGTCGCGGCATCGGCCACACGACGAGTCACCACACCAGCACCAGACAAAATCGTGTGTACTGGGGTGTCTAGGCCAGGCATGGCGATGGCTTCTACTGGGCCAAGCGCTTCTAGCTTTTCAGTGTTAATAACGGCAGAGCGTGGACTAAGCGGAATAGCACCACCGGTATAGCCTGTACCACCTCCCCTAGGGATGATGGTCAGACCTAATTCCATACAGGCGCGTACCAACGCTGCCATTTCGGCTTCGTGGTCGGGCGTCAGTACAACAAAGGGGTATTCCACACGCCAGTCGGTGGCGTCAGTCACGTGCGACACGCGGGACAAACCATCAAACTTGATGTTGTCAGCGGCAGTGATTGCACCTAGGCGTTTTACTGTGCGCTGACGTAGGTCGCGCATCGTGGTGAATTCGTTTTCAAATGCCGTCACAGCAGCTTGAGCGCTGTGCAGCAAAAACTGTACTTTCTGGTCGCGCTCGGCAACGTCTACATCACGGCGCTTGTCGATTTCGTTCAAGCGGTGCTGCAAAGCTTCGATCAACTGGTGCAAACGTTTAGGGTTGTGCAGCAGGTCGTCTTGCAAGTAGGGGTTGCGGCGTACTACCCAGATGTCGCCTAGCACCTCAAACAGCATCTTGGCAGAACGGCCTGTACGGCGTTCGGAACGTAGCTCGCTGAGTTTTTCCCATGCTTCATCCCCGAGTAGACGCAAAACAATTTCGCGATCGGAGTAAGAAGTGTAGTTGTAGGGGATTTCACGCAGGCGTGTATTGAGCACCGAGGAAGAATGGGCGGCAAGATACTGGCTGGCGATGGGGGCGTTCATAAAATCTGGTGTGGCCTACAAGGCGAACAAGGATTGACTGAACGTCTTAGTTTAATTCATTCGTTGGTGTTCGGCTTGGCTAAGTGTGTGGTTTGACGGTTCTAGGGGGTAAAACGCGTCAAACTGTGGCTGCTTTACCATTTTTTCTGTCAGTTCAGCCTACCGCGGAAAAAGGCTCACGGGGTGAACAGCCTATACACATAGAGTCTAGGTAGTGTTGTGGTGGCTGCCTTGATTACGACTGCGGTACTGATAGATCACCCCAGCCCAGCATCGGAAACACCCACAGCAAGAAGGTGGTCATGATGATGTAGCGCAAACATTTACCTACCGCCATGTATGCCATGCACGGGCCTAACGGTAAACGTAGCCAGCCCGCGACGCTACATAAGGGGTCACCTACGATGGGTAGCCATGACAGTAATAGTGCCGGAGGCCCCAGTTTGTCTAACCAGTTTTGTACCGTTTGATGCCAGCGACCTGTGCGTGCGTTTTTTTGTGCTTCATCGTCATTGGCTTGTGGATGGTTTTCTTTCCATACCTCGTAGGCACGATGTGCTGCGGACCCCATCCAGTAACTGACTACACCGCCCAAGGTATTGCCGATGGTGGCAATGACCACCGCAGGCCAGAACATATGCGGTGAAACCGTAACGTAAGCGAAAACGGCGGGTTCAGAGCCTAGCGGTAAAAGTGTTGCCGAAACAAAACTGACCATGAAAATGGCTGTCAGTCCTATCTCGGGTAACGCCAAAGATTGTAGCAACCAGTTGATGGATGTTTGCAGCCATGCTTCCATAGGGGGATGAGTACCTTGTATATAGCGTGCCACGGGCGCTGATTTTATGGCACTCTATGTTATCCTTTTTTCTTCTTGTCTATTTTTAATCTGTCGCGGGGTTTCGGCAGTCAGTATTATGTCCAACGACTATCTTAAACGCATTCTAACTTCTAGAGTCTATGACGTGGTGCGAGAAACACCACTTGAGCATGCCCCTTTGGCATCGGCGCGGTTGAACAACCGAATTTTGCTCAAGCGAGAAGACCAGCTGGATGTGTTCAGCTTCAAGCTGCGCGGTGCGTACAACAAAATGGCTCACCTTACCCCTGCAGAGTTGAAGCGCGGCGTGATTGCGGCCTCAGCGGGTAATCATGCTCAAGGCGTTGCATACTCTGCCAAGCGCTTGGGCACGCGTGCTGTGATTGTGATGCCTGAGACCACCCCACAATTAAAAATCGATGGCGTGCGACGTTTTGGTGGTGAAGTTGTGCTGGCAGGTGAAAGCTATTCCGATGCTTACGCGCATGCACAAGAGCTGGAAAAGAAAGAAAAGCTCACCTTTGTGCACCCCTTTGATGATCCTTATGTGATCGCGGGGCAGGGCACTATTGGTATGGAAATTCTGCATCAACATCCAGGCCCTATAGATGCCGTATTTGTGCCTATTGGTGGTGGTGGTTTGATTTCAGGTGTGGCGGCGTATATCAAGCAGTTGCGTCCTGAAATCAAAATCATTGGTGTACAAACTGAAGATTCAGCGGCAATGGCGCGTAGCGTCAAAGCTAACCGCAGATTGAATCTGACAGACGTAGGCTTGTTCTCAGACGGTACAGCGGTGAAACAAGTAGGTCAGGAGACCTTCCGTATTGCCCGCGAGTATGTGGATGATTTCGTGTTGGTGGATACAGACGCGATCTGTGCGAGCATCAAAGATGTGTTCCAAGAAACGCGTAGCGTGTTGGAACCCGCTGGTGCGTTGGGCTTGGCGGGTTTGAAACGTTATGCGCAAGAGCATAAGCTGAAAAACAAAACGCTGATCGCTATTACTTCAGGCGCGAACATGAACTTCGACCGTCTGCGTTTTGTGGCAGAACGGGCCGATGTGGGGTTGGCACGTGAAGCGGTATTTGTTCTGAGCCTACCCGAAGAGCGCGGTAGTTTCCGTCGCCTGACCGAGTCATTGGGTGATCGCTCTGTGACCGAGTTTAACTACCGAATTTCTGATGCTAAAGAAGCCCATGTGTTTGTGGGTTTGCAGATCCAATCAGAAGCCGATATAGCCAAGCTTGAAAATCACTTTGTACGCAAGGGCTTTCCAACCTTAAATCTGACTGATAACGAAATGGCTAAAACCCACATTCGTTATATGGTGGGTGGCAGATCGCCTTTGTCCGAGCACGAGGAACTGTACCGTTTTGAGTTCCCAGAGCGTCCAGGTGCTTTGCGCCGTTTCTTAAGCAGCATGAACCCTGACTGGAACATCAGTTTGTTCCACTACCGTAACCAAGGTGACGATTACGGTCGTATTTTGGTGGGCTTGCAGGTACCGCCCGCTGACAAACAGGCATTTAAAGAGTTTGTGAATGCGTTGGGTTACCCGCACTGGCGCGAGACTCACAACCCTGTGTACAAGATGTTTTTGTAAGAGTCGCGTCTATACGGCACAACGAAAAATGCACCCACTAGGGTGCATTTTTTTATAGAGTACGGACACGTAACGGAGCAAACCGTAGTGTGAACATGCTCCCAGTACCAAACTGGCTTTGAATCAGCAATTCAGCGTTGTGACGCATGGCGACGTGGCGCGTGATGGCTAAGCCTAGGCCTGTGCCACCAGTGGCTCTGGAGCGGCCTTTGTCTGCACGGTAGAAGCGCTCGGTTAGGCGAGGAATGTCTTGTGGGGCAATGCCTATGCCGGTGTCTTGCACGGAATAACAGGCGCCGCCGTCCTCGGTGCTGTACCAACTGACGGTAATTGTGCCGTCTTTAGGGGTGTAGCGTATGGCGTTAGTCAGCAGGTTGGAAATGGCAGAGGTTAATTCGTTTTCAGAGCCCACAATGCATAAGGCTGGGTCTATATTTTCTACAAACTGGTGTTGCCCGTTGGACAGCGCTTTGGCTTGCTCCAAGGCGTGTTGAATAATTAAGCTCACGCGTACCGGTCTACCTTCGGTAGGGGGCGAGGACTCCAGCGTAGATAGGGTGAGCAAATCAGCCACAATGGCCTGCATATGTTGCGCTTGTTCGAACATCATTTGTTCGTAGCGCTCGCGTTGCTCTACGCTGAAGCTGTCAGCAGGGTGCTCACGTAATGTCTCTAAGAAACCAAATAACACTGTCAGCGGTGTACGCAATTCGTGCGATACGTTGGCGACGAAGTCTTTGCGGGTGGTTTCCAGCTTTTCTACTTGGGTGACGTCACGTGTCACCATCAAGAATTGCCCAAAGCCATACGGGCTAAGCTGTATGAGCAGGGATTTATCCAAACCACCTTGCTCGGTATGCAGTAATAGCGGGCTATCCCATTTGTTTTGATTCACATATTGTGTGAATTCAGGCGCACGCAAAATATTGAAAATACTGTGGTGCAGGTCGGTGTCTATGTTTAAGCCCAAATGCTCTGCAGCAGTTTGGTTACACCATTGCAGCCCCATGCTTTCATCTAGGGTGATAGCGCCGTCAGGTAGGGCTTCTGCCGCCAGCATAATGGCTTCAATGCCACGGTTTAGCGACGCGATTTGCTCGCGGTCAGCTTTGAGCTGCCTGTACACAGGAGCCAGAATTTCATCCCATGGCCCAATAGAGACTGGGGGAGGCTGATGCAGATCGCGCACCCAACCTCGTATTTTTTGTAATTGCATGCCGCTGATTAACACCATCAACAGCAGGCCCAGGGCAAAAACAGCCCAGCCTATGGAGCTGCCTAGCCAAGAGCCTAGTAACACGGCCAAGATGGCCCAAGCAGCAATGGAATAAAGGGTTTTGTTCATGATTTGCCGGAGCTGGCGGAAAGCACGGCAGAAAAGCGATAGCCAGCACCACGTACGGTTTCAATATGAGCGTCGTGACCGCTAGGTTCTAGTGCTTTACGTAGGCGGCGAATGTGTACGTCTACGGTACGTTCTTCCACGAATACGTGATCACCCCATACTTGATCTAACAGCTGGGTGCGAGAGAAAACGCGTTCAGTGTGAGTCATGAAGAAGTGCAGCAATCTAAATTCTGTAGGTCCGATATTCAGTACCTGCTCACTACCCGTAACACGGTGTGTGGCAGGGTCCAGTTGCAGAGAGCCAATCTGGATCAGGTCATCGGTAAGTTGTGGCGCACGACGGCGCAGCACAGCTTTGATGCGGGCCAAGAGTTCTTTGGGCGAGAAGGGTTTGGTGATGTAGTCATCCGCACCGGCTTCTAGACCTTCTACCTTATCCAGCTCAGCGCCTTTTGCGGTGAGCATGATAACAGGAATTTCACGGGTACGTTCATCTGTGCGCAGCTTACGAGCCAGACTAATACCAGAGGCGCCAGGTAGCATCCAATCTAGTAAAATCAGATCAGGCAATTCGGCATTTATGAGAGTTTGTGCTTGTTCGGCATCGGCAGCGCGCAGCACTTTGTGGCCAGCAAAACTCAAGTTAACAGCAATCAGTTCTTGGATCGCTGGCTCGTCTTCAACAACAAGAATAGTCGTACTCATACTCTTCATTCCAAACAGTGGTTTGCACGCATATAACGTGGATCATAGCCCATATGATATGGCGTCAATATTTCAGGTTTGTGACGAAAAGCGGAGTCGCTGTCATGATTGATTTTTTACGGCTTTTCTTGGTGCTAGAGTAACGCCAGAAGCGCTTTTTGAGGTACGATACGCATCATGGAAAAAAATCACCAAACCCCTCCTAACGAAAGCACTACGCATTTCGGATTTCAGACGGTACGTGAAGCAGAGAAGGCTTCTCGTGTAGCCGAGGTCTTTCATTCTGTAGCGACTAAATACGACGTCATGAACGATTTGATGTCGGGTGGCTTGCACCGTATTTGGAAACATTTCACGGTGGGCAGAGCCGATGTGCGCCCTGGTATGAAAGTGTTGGATATTGCTGGGGGTACGGGTGATATTGCCAAGGCGCTGGCTAAAAAAGCGGGCCCTTCTGGTGAGGTGTGGTTAACGGATATCAACAGTTCTATGTTGGGAGTAGGCCGTGATCGCATGCTAGATAACGGGCTGGTGTTGCCTGTTGCAGTATGTGATGCCGAGTTTCTGCCCTTTCCATCCGGTTATTTTGATCGCGTAACCGTGGCATTCGGTTTGCGTAACATGACACATAAAGACAAAGCCTTGGCAGAAATGCGACGCGTCTTAAAGCCCGGTGGCAAGTTGTTGGTGCTGGAGTTCTCGCGCATCGCGAAGCCACTGGAAAAAGCCTACGACTGGTACTCGTTTAACATTCTGCCTAAAGTAGGTCAGATGGTGGCGAACGATGCAGAAAGTTACCGCTACTTAGCGGAATCTATTCGCATGCACCCTGATCAAGATACGTTGGCAGAAATGATGCGTTCTGTTGGCTTAGAGCGCGTGCAGTACTTCAACCTAACAGCCGGTATTGCCGCGCTGCATGAAGGTGTGCGTCTAGAATAAGACGCGTCTGCGTCTTAGCTGCCTAACCACACGCTCGCATCTAAACTGGCTTTAGAGTCTGCAGGATTTAGCTCCGCAAAGCGGCGCATTTCCTGCATGGCAGCGTTCACAATGGTATTGGTGAGTGATGCAATTACATCAGGACGCCAACTGGCGACCAAGCTCATATCAGGCAAGCTGATATCGCACTTTAACTCGCAGAATCTACCTTCCAGAAACCCGCTGCGATATGCCGCCAGCGGTACAGCGCCTACCCCAATCCCTGCTTCCAATAAGTACATACTGGCCGCGATCGATGATACGTGGTGGATTTTGGTGTGCTGCAACCCCTCTTGTTCCAGAATGTTCAGCAACAACAAATGCGGTTGCGAGTGCCGAGGAAAGGTCACAATAGAACTGTTTTGCAGAATGTCAGCCAGTTTCACTGGTTGTGGCGGTAGCTGTGAAACAGCAATGATCCAGCCCATTTTCATGGTGCCTACCGGTGCGTTATGCACCCCCTCGGCCAGAATGGGGTCAGTTTGCAGGGCGACATCAATGAGGCCGCGTTTAAGCAGGTCATGTAGCCGCATGCTGGACTCTACAGTCAGCTCAATTTCAATTTCTGGATGATGCTCGTGCAGGGTGGTAATAAACGAGGTAAACCACGTGTGCACCACCGAATCAATAATGCCTAGTCTGACGCGACCACGTACTGTCACTGGCGCTTTTAACTCTTTGAGCAGCTCTTGCTCCAAATGCAGCATCTGTTTGGAGTAGCCCAGTAGTTTTTGCCCAGCCGAGGTTAACAGCAAACCGCGTTTACCGCGTTCAAAGAGCTGTTGTTCCAAGTCGCTTTCCAGCGAAGCAATACGGCTGGAAATAGCCGCTTGGGTCAGGTGTAGCTTGTTGGCTGCAGCCTTAAAACTGCCTAACTTGGCGATCCAGATAAACGTTTCTAGAAAACGTAGATTCATGGTGATGCGGCACGGAAGTAATAGATAAGATTCTATTGTACGAAGTTGTAGAAGTTACAGGGGTTTCTTTGCGTTGCGTCGCGCTAGCTGGTAGTTAAAAACAAAGGGGGAAAGCTGTATGAGCTTTCCCCCTGTAGTGGTGTAGGTGTCAGGTGGAATTAGCTGATACGCATACCTGGCGTAGCGCCACTGTGTGGTTCCAGAATGAACAAACCGTTGTTCACCTTGCTGTCGTTATGGCTGGCAGCCAGTACCATGCCTTCAGACACGCCAAAGCGCATTTTGCGTGGTGCTAGGTTGGCCACTACAACGGTGAGCTTGCCAATCAGGTCTTCGGGTTTATAGGCAGACTTAATGCCAGAGAAGATTTGGCGATGACGGCCTTCGTCTAAATCTAGTGTCAGGCACAGCAGTTTGTCAGAGCCTTCTACTTCGGTGCAGTTCACAATTTTAGCGACGCGTAAATCGATTTTGCCGAAGTCTTTGATGTCGATAGTATCGGCAATGACCTCGCCGCCTGGTTCTACTACAGGGGCTTCTGGTGGTGCCAGCAGCTCGTCTAGTTTGGCAGGCTCTACGCGTTGCAGCAGGTGTTTGAAGGCAGCGATGCGAGTAGGCAGTTCTGCGGCATCGGTCCACACGAAATCGCGGTCCATTTCCAGCAGTTCGCGCGCTACTTTTTGGCTCAGTTGCGGCAAGATGGGGGACAGCATCACGGACAGGGCTTTGAAACCGGCCAGTGCGCGTGAGCAAATATCTTGCAGTTCAGCTTTCTGTTCAGCAGACGCTTCAGCAATACCTTTGGCCAACAACCATGGCTTAGCGTTATCAAAAGCTTGGTTGATTTGGTCAGCCAAAGCCATAATCTG
This sequence comes from Paenalcaligenes sp. Me131, assembly GCF_050487225.1. NCBI lineage: Bacteria > Pseudomonadati > Pseudomonadota > Betaproteobacteria > Burkholderiales > Alcaligenaceae > Paenalcaligenes > Paenalcaligenes sp. Me131. The sequence continues at coordinate 166,312 of NZ_JBKQGY010000002.1, read as the reverse complement.
ACGCACAGCACGGCCGTACTCACGACGCTCTAGGTCAGCACGAATGGTAGCGGCGGTGTCGGCGAAGTTCTGCTGCATGGCAGTTGTATCACCCACGTAGGCCAATTGACCATCAAAGTGTTTACTGATGAAGCTTGCGGCACGGCTAGCAATATTGACGTACTTGCCTACCAAGTCACTGTTCACACGGGCAATGAAGTCGTCTGGATTGAAATCCATGTCTTCAACGTGTGAGTTCAGTTTGGCGGCAATGTAATAACGCATCCACTCTGCATCCATACCTATTTCTAGGTAACGCAGTGGTGAGATACCTGTGCCACGGCTCTTGGACATTTTCTCGCCGCTAACGGTGATGAAACCGTGTACGTTCAAAGAGTCTGGTGTTTTGCGACCAGAGAACTTCAACATAGCAGGCCAGAATAGGGCGTGGAAGTACACGATATCCTTACCAATGAAGTGCACCTGTTCGGTGTCGCCATTGGGGTCCATCAAGGCATCAAAGTCCATGCCTTTGACTTCGCAGTAGGATTTCAGCGAGGCCAAATAGCCTACTGGCGCATCCAACCACACGTAGAAGTATTTGCCAGGAGCATCAGGAATAGGTGTGCCGAAGTAGGGCTCATCGCGTGAGATGTCCCAGTCATTCAGGTTGCTTTCGCCGTCTTCATCTTTGCCCAACCACTCGCGGGTTTTACCCAGCACTTCGGATTGCAAGCGTGGATTGCCGTGGCGGTCTACGCCAGTGGTCCATTCTTTCAAGAAGGCGACGCATTTGGGGTCAGACAAACGGAAGAAAAAGTGTTCTGAACTACGCATGACGGGCGTAGCATTGGTGAGTGTGGAGTATGGGTTGATGAGGTCGGTAGGAGAATACACCGAGCTACATACTTCACAGGAGTCACCGTACTGATCTTTAGCTTTACATGACGGGCATTCGCCCTTGATGTAGCGATCAGGCAGGAACATACCTTTGACGGGGTCATAGAACTGTTCGATGGTGCGGGTTTCAATGAAACCAGCAGCCTTTAGCTCTTTATAGATGCTTTGCGACAGCTCTTTGTTCTCTGGCGAGTTGGTACGATGCCAGTGATCAAATTTGATATGAAACCCGTTTAGGTAGCGTGGGCGCTCAGACGCAATACGCTCAACCAGCTGGTCAGGCGTAATGCCTTCGGCTTCAGCTTTAAGCATAATGGGAGCGCCGTGCGCATCATCTGCCCCTACGAAGTGCACTGTGTGGCCCGACATTCGCATTGACCTGACCCAGATATCGGCTTGGATGTATTCCATGATATGGCCGATGTGAAAAGAACCATTGGCGTAGGGTAGGGCCGTAGTAACGAAAATCGTGCGTGACATATGCTTTATCTAGGGTTAAAGAAGGGTATACCCTCATGCTACTGAGGGGAGCCCAGAAAGGATAGCAGATGCTGTGGTAAAAATCTGCTAGTTGAGTTCGCGCATCTCTATGTCGCTGACATTTTGTGGCTTAGGCGGTCTGGCCGTATTCTGCTGGCGCTCTTGAAACGCTTGTGCAGGATTAGGACGACGGCGGTTTTGCCAGTAGGAGCGAATACCAAATGGTCGGCCACTAATACGCGCAACAATGTATAGGATGGCAATGGCTAAGGCTGTAGACGCCATGAAAATAACCGCCATAATCATGCCTATGACAGTCAGCATTGCGAATAGTACAGCTCGGAGTATTTGAGTAAATGTATTCATAGCATTAAGTATGACAGCTTTTGATGCAAAAAATTCCCTCGTTCCGCTATTTTTACGGTGGCGGTTGTTGTAGTGTTAGCACGTATCTGTGCAGGATGATGAGTAAATGAATGTAAACACAGTTGATGTGGTGAATGCGTTACGTAGCGTAACGGATCCCTATACACGTAAAAAACTGGAAGTGAGCCCTGAAAGTTGCTGTGTCACGCTGAATGGGCAGGTGGCAGATATTGCATTGAACTTGGGTTACACCACCGACAGTGGTGGTCAAGAGCAGTTTAAAGAGCGTTTGATTCCCGCGTTGGAAACTGTAGGGGTGGCCTTGGGCAAACTTACTCTAGGGCTGAAAGTGCTAACACACGCGGTACAACCTGATCTACGTCCTATGGGCAACGTGCGCAATATTATTGCGGTGGCCTCTGGTAAGGGCGGTGTGGGTAAAAGTACGACCTCGGTAAACTTGGCGTTGGCCTTGCACATGCAAGGTGCGCGTGTGGGGTTGTTGGATGCCGATATTTACGGCCCTAGCGTGCCGACGATGTTGGGGTTGAGTGGCAAGCCACAAATGACACCTGAAAACCTGATGAAACCCATGATTGGGCACGGGTTGCAGGCAAACTCTATTGGTTTCTTGATTGATGACGATGCGCCAGCGATTTGGCGTGGTCCTATGGTTACCCAAGCGTTGTTGCAGTTGTTGACGCAAACCGCGTGGGAAGACTTGGATTACCTGATCATCGATATGCCTCCGGGTACGGGTGACATTGCGCTGACGTTGTCGCAGAAGGTGCCTCTGACAGCGGCGGTCGTCGTGACCACGCCACAAGATATGGCACTGATCGATGCTCGCAAAGGGCTAAAAATGTTCCAAAAGGTAGACGTACCGGTACTGGGCGTGGTTGAAAACATGTCGGTGCATGTGTGCAGCCAGTGCGGTCACGAAGAAGCAATTTTTGGTAAACATGGTGGCCGGGATATGGCAAGTCAGTACAATGTACCCTGGCTGGGGGCGCTGCCTTTGGCAATGAGTATTCGGGAACAAACTGACTCGGGTTTGCCTACCGTTTTGGCAGCGCCACAAAGCAGAGAAGCAGCGATTTATCATGAAATTGCCAGCCGTGTGGCTGCTAATGTCGCGGTACTGCCTGTGGATACGTCGGCGCAACGTCCTAAGGTTGTCCCCCGAGCTTTATAAGATAATTCTGGTACAGGCGGGTTTTTATGGGTGTACGCACGGCGGGATGGATGCTCGCTCTGGCATGTAGTCAGAGCGTAAGCGCCGCGATGGTGCCTGAAGTAGTGATTGATCCTGGTGGCGTAGGCCCCGATGCATTGCGTGTTATCCATGGCGCTGTGGAGGCTATCACCCGCCTGGCAGAAGACCAGGACTTATCCGAGGTTTCTCGTTTGCGCCGTAGAGCGCATGACGCCACAATTTCAGCGTTGCAAACGCAAGGTTATTACGACTCCATCGTCACGGTGGAGATCGGTGAAATTGGCGAGCAAGAAACGTGGGATATCTTGATTCAACCGGGTGTGCGTACTCTGGTAGACAAGGTAGATATCAAACTAAGCGGACAAATCAACCAGCCCGAATTTGCGGTGCGGGTAGAGGGGTTGCGTGCCGACTTGCCGCTGAAAGTTGGGGATGTGTTCCTCAACAATAAATGGTCCAGCGCAAAGCAAGATTTGTTGCTGGGCGTGAAAAACAAAGATTTTTATTTCGCACGTTATGAACAAACACGTGCGGTGGTGCATGCCGAAGAAGGTAAGGCCGATCTAGAACTGGCGATACGTAGTGGTCCGCGTGTGCGTATGGGGCAGCTTTATACATCAGGTTTGAAACGCGTGCCTGAAAGCCTAATCCACCGTTATGTACGCTATAGCCCCGGCGATCCTTACGACCAAGATAAATTGGATGAGTGGCAACAAGCGCTGCAAAACACCAGTTTCTTTATGGGGGCGTTTGTCACCATGGACGATACCTCGCCTAATCAGCGGGTACGTTCTGACGGCGAGGTAGAGATCCCGGTGAGCATTCGTGTGACCGAAGCGCCTGCGCGTCGTTTCACTGGCTCATTGGGTGCAGACAGTGATCATGGTATACGTGCCGAAGGCTTATACCGCCAGAACGTGGTGTTTGGCTTGCCCGTATGGACAGAAACCGGGATTGGGGTGGATAAAGACCGCCAACGGTTTTTTACGGATGTATATTTACCGCCCACTATTGGCGGCTACCAGAACAGCCTAGGGGTATTGGTTCAACACGAGGACATACAGGGGCTAGAAACCACCCGTTTAGCAGGGGGCTGGAAGCTTAGCAAAGAGCGTAAAAGCCAAGCTGGCGTGGACTACAAGGTGCAGTGGAGCCTGATTGGTTCGTGGGATGAAAACCGCATTGATGGCGTGGGACGCTTTAAAACGCCTTCCGTTATAGGGACGTGGCAGTGGTTGCGTCGCGATGTAGATAGTCTGTATGACCCCACATCCGGTAATTTGCTAGACCTGAACTTAGCGTCGGGCGTGAGTTTAAAGAATAAAAAACCGTTTTATCGCACCAGCTTGCGGGCGCAACAGTGGTGGCCTGTTGGGACGAATGATGTGTTGACCGTACGCGGTGAGGTAGGCAAGGTCTGGAAAGATACCGAATACGTACCCCCTGATTTTGGCTTCCGTACTGGGGGCGCACGCAGCATTCGTGGTTATAGCTATCAAAGTATTGGTCGTGAACAAGGTGATGCTACGGTGGGGGCGCCAGCCTTAGCATTGGCCAGCGTTGAGTACACGCATTACTTCACCAGTATGTTTGGTATGACCGCGTTTGTGGACGTGGGCGATGCGGCAGAATCCTTTGGCGATATGAAAGCCTACTTAGGTTATGGCTTGGGTGCGGCGGTTCGTACACCGGCAGGCCCCATTTATGTCGATTTGGCCTACGGCCAACGTGACCACAAACTCCGTCTACACTTTGCGCTGGGGATCGCGTTTTGAGCAAGCGAAGCAAAAAATCCTTCTGGTGGCGTTTAGTCTTTTGGGCAGGCCCTATCGTTGTGCTAGGGCTGTTAATGATTTGCGGGTTCTTGTATTGGGCCGTGGCATCACAACCCGGAACGCAATGGCTATTACGTACGGCAGTATCGTTTGTGGATGGTGAAGTACGTGGCGTGCGTGGTTCGCTGTGGGACGGTGTGCAAATAGACAGTTTGGACATCAATATTCCGGGTACAAAAGTTGCTGCACGAGATGCCAAGCTGCAGGTGTTATGGCCTGCTTTGTTGCAGCGTAAAGTGCATGTGCGCGAATTATCTGTAGGTGATTTGTCGGTAGCGCTAGAAACCTTACCCGACGCAGAGCCTGAGCCACCCTCTGATGAACTCTTTGAAATGCCTAGCTTGCCTGTGAATATTCAGGTGGATAGGCTGGCCTTGGGGACATTAGCATTCACCCAAGACGGTAATGAATTACCCATCACTGTGGGCGGTTTGACGGCAGCCGCTAGTTTGGAGGGCGGGCAGGCCAGCGTCTCGGTACGCAGCCTGGATGTTATATACGAACAGATTCATGCGGCAATTCAGTTGCAAGCGCGTAGCGAGCAACTGGCAGCGCCTTGGCCTATGCAAGCGGCACTGAGTGTGAAAGCCAGCACAGATCAGCATGATGCTGCTATTTGCGCACAGCAATACCTGCCGGGCTTGGCAGATCAAGGGCAGACGGCCGAGTCAACCGACACAGCAGCATGTGAATTTGAGTTGCAAGCAGGGCTGGAAGGTTCGTTGCAAGGCATGAAAGTCAGCGTGGACGGTAAAGGCCAAGGTATCAGCCTTGAGGCTGCCGCCGATTTGTTGCCAGAAGCTTCTATGCCCTTGCGTCAAGCGTTAGTCAGTTTGCAAATAGGCTCAGAGACCGAACTACAAGCCAAGTTGGATTGGTCTGATGACAATGGTACAGATCGTATACAAGGCACCCTACACAGTAAGAATCTGGATGTGGCGGCGTTATTAGCAGACGCCTCCTTACCGGCGTTATTGAGTCTGGATGCGGATTACGATGTACGTTTCCAGCCAGAAATGCAGTTGGATAATGCCAAGTTGAATCTGGCTGTGCACGAGGGGTCCCGTTGGAATGGTCAGCCTTTACGAGGCAAGGTGGCGGTAGAGGCGCAAGCTGGTACAGCACCTAGTGGCATGCCTGAATGGGCAGGCTACCAACTGGTAAATAGCGACATACAGCTGAGTTTGGGGCGCAACACCGTCACGGTAGCAGGTGGTTTTGGTCAGGCTACGGATGTCTTAACACTGGATGTGGCGTTGCCTGCGGCAGAGCAAATACTAGCCAGCTTAAGCGGCGTGGGAGCGGCCACGGTTAAGGGGCAGGTCAAAGGCGGTATTGTTCAGCACAGCTTGGCGTTGAAAGCTAAGTATGATCTGGGTGGTGACGAGTCTGGCCAATCGTTGGGCCAAGGGCCTGTGGATGTAGACGTCGCGCTAGACGGCCACTTGAACTATGTAGCTGATCAGCCCATACAGTGGCGTGCTGCGGTAGACCGTTTGAAAGTCAATCACTCGGGTTTTGGCCTTCAAACACTGAGCAAATGGCCACTGTTCCTGCAGTTGCCCGAAGGCGAACAGCCGTTGCAATTCAAGGCCGAGGCCACACGCATACAAAGTTTCCTGAATGACCAGCCTTGGGTGACGCTGGTGCACCAGTTGTCGGCGTTGGATGGCGAAAACTGGCAAACAGCCGGTGGGTTAGAGCCATTCTCTATTTCGCCTGCTCGTTTGAAACTGTTGCAGACGAAGTTGGGGCTGGATAGCGAATCTGAACAGCGTGGTGGCGTGAAAGACATGCGCGCCAGCAGCAAAACCAATCGCTTGGAAGACTTGCGTATGGAAGCTGACTGGAATGTGCGTTTCCAAGGGGCGCTGGCAGGACAGATTTCTGTGCGTCACTTAGCTGGGGACATCATGATTCCAGCCGAGCCTTCTTTCCCATTGGGGCTGACAGAATTAGGCTTGCAAGTGAACTTGGTGCCTACAGGTAGCGATAGTCGTGTGCAGGCGCGGTTAGCGGTTAAAACCAGCAAGATGGGTGAAGTGCTAGGCGATGTGAATGCGCTGTTACGCTTCACGCCGGAGCAAGGTTTTCATCTACGAGACTCCGATTTGGTCAAAGCATCCCTAGAAGCCAATGTGGCAGACTTGGGCTGGACTAATCTGATTCTGGGTGATGCCATGGAGTTGCGTGGCCGCTTAAATGCCAAGGTGGATATGGAAATGCGTCCATCGGGGTACTTCTCTAGCCAAGGTCAAATCCAAGGCCGAGAACTACGCGTGACTCGGTTGGATGACGGTATTCGTTTGCTAGACGGTAGTTTAGATGCGCGTATTGATGATCAACGCTTTATTTTGGATCAGTTGTACTTCCCTGCCGTATTGCGTGTAGAGCCTAAAGAGTGGCGTACAGCAACCTGGATTAGCGAGAACCCTGAAGCTAAAGGCGGCTTCTTGAAGGTCTCGGGAGAGTGGGATTTAGAAAACTCTACGGGTAAATTCCTAACAGAACTGTTCCGCTATCCTATCTTGCAGCGTGCGGATAGATATGCGATGGTGAGTGGTAACATCGATGCCAATTTGGTACTGCCGCAAATTGCCTTAACCGGTAAGGTGACGGTAGATGCGGGTTGGTTTAACTTGGATATGCTGGGTGGCATTCCTACCATTGATAGCGATATCGTGGTGTTGCGTGCCGGACAAACGTTAGAAGAACAACCGCCACCAAGTACGACAGACCTCAGTATGAACGTGGAAGTTGATTTAGGGCCACGTTTCTATTTAACAGGCTATGGGGTGAACTCAGGTTTGGTAGGGCAGTTACGTGTCAGTATGTTTGATGGCCAGTTGAACGGTTTTGGTGCGCTGCGCACTCGTGGTGGTGCCATCGAGCAATACGGCCAGCGTTTACAGCTACGCCGAGGTTCTATTACCTTCCAAGGCGATATCACCAATCCTATTTTGGATATAGAAGCGCTGCGTACGGGTTTAGCTGTGCAGGCGGGTGTGAAGGTGGTAGGTACGGCGCGTAAACCACGCATTGATTTGGTATCGTACCCAGATGTTGATAACGTAGAGAAACTGTCGTGGTTGTTGTTTGGCCATGGCACGGATGATAACGGTAGCGATTTGGCGCTGTTGTTCTCGGTAGGGGCTTCATTTATTGGCGGCGACGACACGGGCGAGCCGTTCTACCGACAGTTCGGTATTGATGAGGTCACCATGAAATCCGGTGAGCTAGGCAGCGCAGGTAGTATTTTGCCGGTAGAGAGCACCATTGGTGGCATTGATAGCGGTACCACCGATATGGAACGCCAGTTCTTGCAGATCAGCAAGCAGATAGGTTCTAACATTACCTTGAGCTTGCAGCAGGCACTGTCCGATACCGGAACGGTGGGTAGAGCCAGTTACCAGCTCACACGCAGACTGACAGCAGAGCTGAATGTGGGTACGGTAAACGGCTTGGCGTTGGTGTACCGTTGGTTCTCTTCCACGGATTAAAGGTTATTCATGTTGTGATGCTGCATTTGTGCTGTAACAGCATAAAATAGCGCCTTACATCATAGAGGGAAATATGAGTATTAAAAGTGATCGCTGGATTCGTGAACAAGCTGAACAACAGGGCATGATTGAGCCGTTTGAAGCAGGCCAAGTGCGTGCTATCAATGGCGAGAAAATCGTAAGCTACGGTACTAGTAGTTACGGTTACGACGTGCGTTGTGCCAACGAGTTCAAGATTTTCACCAACATTAACTCCACCATCGTGGACCCTAAAAACTTTGACGAGGGTTCGTTTGTGGATTTCGTGGGTGATGTGTGTATTATTCCGCCGAACTCTTTTGCATTAGCTCGTACGGTGGAGTACTTCCGTATTCCTCGTGATGTGTTGACCATTTGCTTGGGTAAAAGCACGTATGCACGTTGCGGCATTATCGTTAACGTCACACCACTGGAACCCGAGTGGGAAGGTCACGTCACTTTAGAGTTTTCTAACACTACACCACTGCCTGCCAAAATTTATGCAGGTGAGGGTTGTGCACAGATGCTCTTTATTGGTGGCGATCAGATTTGTGAAGTGTCGTACAAAGACCGTGGTGGTAAATACCAGGGTCAGCGTGGTGTAACCCTGCCTCGCACTTAGGAGCTGTGGCATGAAATTTCGTTTTCCTATCGTCATCATTGACGAAGATTATCGTTCCGAAAACGCCTCCGGCCTGGGCATCCGAGCATTAGCCGATGCCATAGAGGCCGAAGGGGTGGAAGTGTTAGGGGTCACCAGTTATGGTGACCTTCGTTCTTTTGCGCAGCAACAGAGTCGTGCTAGTGCATTTATCCTGTCTATTGATGACGAAGAGTTCAGTGTGGACTCGCGGGAAGACGTCGCAGCAGTCATTCAGAATTTGCGGGAATTCATTGGCGAATTGCGTTTTCGCAATGAAGATATCCCTATTTATTTGTACGGTGAAACACGTACTTCGCAGCATATCCCTAACGATATCTTGCGCGAGCTACATGGTTTCATCCATATGTTTGAAGATACACCAGAGTTCGTGGCGCGCCACATCATCCGTGAGGCACGTGCGTATCTGGACAGCTTAGCTCCACCGTTTTTCCGTGAGTTGGTGAAGTACGCCTCTGACGGTTCGTACTCGTGGCACTGTCCCGGTCACTCTGGTGGTGTCGCATTTTTGAAAAGCCCAGTAGGCCAAATGTTCCACCAGTTTTTTGGTGAAAACATGTTGCGTGCCGACGTGTGTAACGCGGTAGACGAATTGGGCCAGTTGTTGGATCATACCGGCCCAGTGGCCGAAGCCGAGCGTAATGCTGCGCGTATTTTCCACGCTGACCACTGCTTTTTCGTGACCAACGGTACTTCTACTTCCAACAAAATTGTGTGGCACGCGAACGTGGCCAACAATGACATCGTGGTGGTAGACCGTAACTGTCACAAATCTATTTTGCACGCGATCACCATGACGGGCGCTATTCCTGTGTTCTTGCGTCCAACGCGCAACCACTTAGGGATTATTGGTCCTATTCCTCTGGAAGAGTTCCACCCTGATAGCATTCAGCGCAAAATCGAAGCTAACCCCTTTGCTAGCCTCGTTGCGGATAAGCGCCCACGTATTTTGACTTTGACACAAAGTACGTACGACGGTGTGATCTACAACGTAGAGATGATCAAAGAGACCTTGGGGTCTACGCTAGATACCTTGCACTTTGACGAGGCTTGGTTGCCGCACGCAGCGTTCCACGAGTTCTATCGCGATATGCATGCGATTGGCCCAGGCCGTCCGCGTAGCAAAGACACTATGATTTACGCCACGCACTCCACCCACAAGTTGTTGGCTGGTTTGTCGCAAGCATCACAAATTACCGTGCAAGATGCGGAAGACCGTCCATTGGATCGCAACGTGTTTAACGAAGCGTACCTGATGCACACGTCTACATCACCTCAGTACGCCATTATTGCGTCCTGCGATGTGGCTGCTGCCATGATGGAGCCTCCAGGCGGCACAGCACTGGTAGAAGAAAGTATTAAAGAAGCCTTGGATTTCCGCCGTGCCATGCGCAAGGTGGATGAAGAGTACGGTGATGATGAGTGGTGGTTCAAAGTCTGGGGCCCCGACCATCTGGTGAGTGAAGACATTGGTACACGCGAAGACTGGTTGCTGGCGTCTGACGACGAGTGGCACGGTTTTGGTGATTTGGCCGATGGCTTCAACATGCTGGACCCTATCAAAGCCACTGTGGTGACTCCAGGTTTGGATATTTCGGGTACGTTTGCAGATACAGGTATTCCTGCTGCATTGGTATCCAAATACTTGGCTGAACACGGCGTGGTGGTCGAGAAAACCGGCTTGTACTCCTTCTTCATTTTGTTCACCATCGGTATTACCAAAGGCCGTTGGAACACGTTGTTGACCGCTTTGCAGCAGTTCAAAGACGACTACGACCGCAACCAACCGTTGTGGCGCATTCTGCCTGATTTCTGCAAAGAGTATCCACGCTACGAGCGTTTTGGCCTGCGTGATTTGTGTCAGCACATTCACGAGGTGTACCGCAAGTACGACTTGGCACGTTTGACTACCGAGGTGTACTTGAGCGACATGGTTCCAGCCATGAAGCCATCAGACGCTTACGCCAAAATGGCACACCGTGAAGTAGAGCGTGTGGGTATTGATGAGCTGGAAGGCCGTGTAACGGGTGTGTTGTTAACCCCTTATCCACCCGGTATTCCACTGTTGATCCCCGGCGAACGCTTTAACCGCATGATTGTGGATTACTTGAAGTTCGCGCGAGAGTTCAATGCCCAGTTCCCTGGCTTTGAAACGTACGTACACGGGTTGGCACAAGATACGGATGCGAACGGTAACTCCCGTTATTACGTGGATTGCATTCGCGAGTATTAATGGCTGCTCCTGTTTATGATGTAGCCGTCATCGGTGCCGGTGCTGCCGGCATGATGGCGGCCAGTGTGGCTGGCCAGCGAGGGTTGCGTGTGGTCTTAATTGACCACGCCACCAAGCTGGGTGAGAAAATCCGTATCTCGGGTGGTGGGCGCTGTAACTTCACCAACTTGGGCACTACACCAGCCAACTATATTTCTAAGAATCCGCATTTCTGTAGGTCGGCGTTATCTGCCTATACCCCTCAGGACTTTCTGCGGTTGCTTAAAGAGTACGGTATCGCGTGGCACGAGAAACATAAGGGCCAGCTTTTTTGCGACGACTCGGCAGAAGACATCATTCAGATGCTGCGCCAAGAGTGCGAGAAAGGGCAGGTTTCGTGGCGTATGCCGTGTGCTGTGGATACCATAGATCAACACGAGAATGGGTTCGCCATACGTTCCAGTCACGGCACGATTGTGGCTAAGCAAGTGGTGATTGCAACGGGTGGTATGGCAATTCCGCAGTTGGGGGCGACTGACTTCGCTTTAAAATTGGCCCGCCAATTTGATCTAAAAGTGATAGAGCCTAGACCTGCGTTGGTGCCGTTGCAGTTTGATGGTGGTGAGTGGCAGCCCTTTGTGACGCTGAGCGGAATGTCGTCGCCCGTGCGTCTGAGTGTGCCTGCGGTAGCCAAGCCTAGAATGAAGTTTGATGAAGACTTGCTGTTTACCCACAGAGGCTTATCGGGCCCGGGTATTTTGCAAATCTCCAGCTACTGGGAGCCAGGTGAGGCCTTGGCCATTGATTTGGCGCCTGAGACAAATATGGAAAAACTGTTGCTAGACGCCAAATCAGGTGGGAAGCAGCAGGTAGGTAATTTATTGGGTCAGCATTGGCCTAAACGGCTGGTGGAGCACTGGTTGCCTGCGCATCCACAGTTGCCTGCAGGGTTGTTGCAGCAGCGCGTGGCAGACGTGTCGGATAAGGTGTTAAGGCAGTTGGCAGCTTCTATACATCGTTGGGAGCTACAGCCTTCGGGCACCGCTGGCTACAAAAAAGCAGAAGTAATGCGCGGCGGTGTAGACACGGCCATGCTGGATCAGCGCAGTCTGCAGGTACGTTCTGTACCGGGTTTGTATTTTATCGGTGAAGCCGTGGATGTCACGGGTTGGTTAGGCGGCTATAATTTTCAGTGGGCTTGGGCATCAGGCATGGCGTGTGGGCGAGCCCTACAGCCAACTGCGTGACCTAAAGCATGCCGCATAAACACTACTATAGAGAAAAAGGAACAGCATGAATCTGCCTGGAGATCGCAAGTATGCGCCTACCCACGAATGGGTATTGGAAGACAACGGCCTATTGCAGGTAGGTATTACCGATCATGCCCAAGAGCAGTTGGGTGATTTGGTGTTTGTGGGTGACTTTGCAACGGGCAAAACCTTGTCAGCGGGTGAGACTGCTGGGGTAGTAGAGTCGGTGAAAGCAGCATCGGATATTTATGCACCCGTGGCCGGTGAGGTGGTGGAGTTCAACACAGCGCTGTCCGATCAGCCAGAGCTGTTGAATACCGAACCATACCAAAGCTGGATCTTTAAACTGCGCCCACAAAATGTGGCTGATGTGCAGAGTTTGCTGAATGCTGATGAGTACGATGCAGTGAAAGACGATAACTAAGTGGTACGGTTGTAGTTGTTGAGCCAGTGGATGGCTCAACACGACTCACTCACAGCGATGGTACAGGCGTAGTCAGAAATCACTACGCTACCAATAAAAAACCCTACAGGCGTCATAGCCGCGTAGGGTTTTTTTTATGCAAAGTAGCTGTGGTGTAGTGTGCAGCAGCTAATGCAAAGGTTCGCTGCAAAGTAGGGCGTAGCGAGTTTGTTAACGCTTGCGTGTGTAGTGCACAAAATCGTAGCTATAGCCGTTTTCTTCTGGCTGCGGGCTACGCGAAACTTCTTGCCACACCGCAGGGTCTAGCTCAGGAAAAAACGTATCGCCTGGCACGTCTGCTTGTACTTCCGTGGCGTAGATGTCATCGGCAACGTCTAGGCCCTGAGTAAAGATCTGTTCACCACCGATAATGCAGCAGTCTTCGGTGTCTTGGCAGGCAGCCAAGGCGGCATCCAAGCTACCATGCACACTAGCACCATCAGCCATGTACGCTGCATTACGACTAATCACCAGATTAGGACGACCCGGAAGCGGGCGGCCTAAGCTTTCCCAGGTTTTTCTGCCCATAATAATAGGCAGGCCCAGTGTCAGCTTTTTAAAGTGTGCCAAATCGGCAGGCAGTCGCCATGGCAACTGATTGTCCATACCTATGCTGCGGTTGCGCGCATAGGCGACCACCATGCGGATGTGGGGGCGTACAGAACTCATACAGCTACCGGAGCCTTAATGTGTGGATGCGGATCGTAATCAACGATTTCGAAGTCATCCAGTTGATAATCAAAAATCGACGCTGGTTTGCGTTTGATATTCAGTTTTGGGTAGGCGCGGGGTTCGCGTGACAGTTGCAGTTCTACTTGCTCGTAGTGGTTGCTGTATAAGTGGCAGTCACCGCCCGTCCAAATGAAATCACCTACGTCTAGATCGCATTGTTGAGCCACCATGTGCGTCAGTAAAGCGTAGCTAGCAATGTTGAAGGGTACACCCAAGAAAATATCGGCACTGCGCTGGTACAACTGGCAAGACAGTTTGCCGTCAGCGACATAAAATTGGAAGAATGCATGGCACGGAGGCAGCGCCATGTTAGAGATTTCTGCCACGTTCCATGCTGACACAATCAGACGGCGGGAATCGGGGTTATGGCGAATTTGGTCTACCACTTGGCTGATCTGGTCAACATGGCCACCGTCTGGAGTAGGCCAAGAGCGCCACTGTACGCCGTATACAGGGCCTAAGTTGCCATCGGCATCCGCCCATTCATCCCAAATGCTGACGTTGTTTTCTTTAAGCCAGGCAATGTTAGAATCGCCACGCAAGAACCACAGCAGCTCAATGAAGATACTGCGAGTGTGTAGCTTCTTGGTGGTGACCATCGGGAAGCCTTGCTGCAGGTCAAAGCGCATTTGATGGCCAAACACCGAGCGGGTGCCTGTGCCTGTGCGGTCTGCTTTCTCGGTGCCATGTTCATAGACATAGCGCATCAGTTGTTCGTATTGATTAGTGGCCATAGCGATTAGACTTCACGAATCTCAAAGGAGTGAGTGATCTCGGCTGTTTTAGCCAACATCGCTGATGCTGAGCAGTATTTTTCGTGAGACAGCTTAACAGCGCGTTCTACAGCCGCTTCAGTCAGACCTTTACCACTCACAATGAACGTGAAGTGAATACGCTCGAACACTTTAGGGTCGGTGTCTGCACGTTCGGCTTCTAGTTTGACTTGGCAGCCTTGAATATCGTGGCGACCGCGTTTTAGGATCAGCACCACATCATAGGCTGCACAGCCGCCAGTACCTGCCAACAGCATTTCCATGGGTCTGGGGGCCAAGTTATGACCACCACCTTCAGGAGCGCCATCCATGGCTGTAACGTGACCGCTACCCGTGGTAGCAACAAAAAGCATACCTTCTGGGCCACCCCAGTTGATTGTGCATTCCATGTGTGAAATCTCCGAAAGTCGTCTGGCAGTGTTGCCTGCCGGCTGGTTATTGTACCGTTTCAGGCGCTACCCGTCAGGCGTGCGTATGGGCTGTAAGCGGCCTAGATAAATAGATGGCAGGCGTGTGGGTTATGCAAAGCAGCATAGCAGGGCAGTGGTAAGATTGATCCTATTCGCGTAATGCGTTTGAGGATATATAGATATGACAGAAAAGCGTGTAAATCCGGAGCAGGCGTTGGTCGCACACCACTCTGCGCGACCAGCACATAAGCCGTTGATTCGCCAAAACACCTTCTTGGACAACATGATGGGTGAATTGAATGCGGCATTGTCGGTATTAAGCCGATCAGCGCAGGCATCACGTCCTAATCCAGCAGGTAAGAAAACCGACACTGACGACACCTTGGATGCACAGCAAACTCGTCACGTGGCAGGGCTGATGCGTGTAAATCACGTGGGTGAGGTATGTGCCCAAGCTTTGTACAGAGGCCAAGCACTACTGAGTGAGCAAGAATCCTTGCGCCAATTGTTGCGCGAGGCAGCAGTGGAAGAGGTAGACCATTTAGTGTGGTGCGATGAGCGCCTAAAAGAGCTAAACAATAGGCCCAGTATCTTTAACCCTTTTTGGTATGCCGCCTCGTTTGGGCTAGGTGTCATTGCCAGCAAAGCGGGGGCTCCTTACAACTTAGGGTTTATGGCCGAGACTGAGCGTCAAGTAGAGCAGCATTTGGATAGCCATTTGCAGCAGTTACCGGCTGAGGATAATCGCAGTCGTCCTATTTTGGAGCAAATGCTTAAAGACGAAGCAGGGCACAGGATGAGTGCAGAGGCAAATGGTGCCGTAGCATTGCCGGGGCCTATACGCTTTGCCATGCGGTGCATGTCTAAGGTGATGACCGGTACGGCGTATTACGTTTAGGGGAGCTATGTTGCACTGCCGCATTTTTACTACACTGTGGTAGAAAATGCGTGTTGTTCTTGCAATGCACAAAACTAGGGTATACACTAATAACAAATGGATGTAGAACAGAACGCAAGAGTAAAAACCCTAACGTTCTAGGCTCAGGTAAATCCTTAGTAGCCCTACATGCCCCGGTTGTCTCCTCCACCCTCCTCCTTTGGTGGATTTGCCCGAGATCTACAGATCTCGGGCTTTTTTTTGTGCAAAAAATGGGGCTGATGTGACTCAGCCCCTATTTTTCGTACAACCTTACAGCGATTTACTCAGTAATCGTAGCAACGTGCAGCAAGTTAGTGCTACCGCTATGACCAAAGGGTAGGCCGGCAATAATCACCACGGTATCGCCCACTTTAGCGAACTCGTAACGTTGAGCGATACGTGTGGCGTGGTGCACCATTTGCGTAACATCGGATACGTGCTCAAAGGGTACGGGGTGTACACCCCATGCCAATGCCAAGCGACGTGCCGTGTGCAGACTAGGCGTCAAGGCCATGATGGCTGCATGCGGACGCTCACGGCTGGCACGCAGAGCACTGAAACCACTGGTGGTGTAGGCAATGGTGGTCGCGGGCGACAAGATATCTGTTACGCGGCGCAAGGCACAGCAGATTGCGTCTGGTGTGTTTTGATCCGGGTTGCTGTGGTTGTCATCCAAACCTTTACGCCATTCTGGATCGTGCTCTACTTCCTGAATAATGCTGTCCATAATTTGTACAGCAGCTTCTGGGAATTGACCGGAAGCCGACTCAGCAGACAGCATGACGGCATCTGCGCCAGAATAAATCGCGGTGGCAACGTCAGAGGCTTCAGCACGCGTCGGTACAGGCGATGTGATCATGGATTCCAGCATCTGCGTGGCAACCACGACAGGACGGCCATGCGCACGCGCTTTTTTCACGATCCGGCGCTGTAGTACTGGCACAGACTGTGGCGGTACTTCTACGCCCAAGTCGCCACGAGCAACCATCACGCCATCGCTGAGGCGAATGATCTCATCTAGGTGATCTAGCGCAGCCGGTTTTTCCAGTTTGGACATAATCCAAGCACGGTTACCTATCAGTTTGCGTGCTTCTTCAATGTCGCTTGGGCGTTGTACAAAAGACAGCGCCACCCAATCTACCCCTAAAGACAAACCGAATTCCAAATCTTTCAGGTCTTTTTCGGTCAGTGGCGAGATGGGTAGAACCACACCGGGAACGTTCACACCTTTGCGATCCGACAAGGCGCCACCCACCATAACGGTGGTTTCGGCGAAGTCAGGGCCGAAGCTGTCTACGCGTAAGCGCAGTTTGCCATCGTCCAATAAGAGGTCGGTGCCGTTTTCCAGTGCAGCAAAAATTTCGGGGTGAGGCAGGCAAGCACGAGTGCTATCGCCCTCGCTGGTGTCCAGATCAAGGCGAAATTTCTGGCCTTTCTCTAGCATAACTTTGCCGCCTGCCATGGCACCAACACGGAGTTTGGGGCCTTGTAGATCCATCAGGACGCCGATAGTGCGACCGCTGTTCATTTCTAGTTCACGGATGATACGCAGTCGGGCGGCGTGATCTTCATGGGTACCGTGGCTGAAATTTAAGCGGAAAACATCCGCACCAGCTTCAAACAGTTCACGGATTTTTTCCGGTGTAGAACTGGCTGGCCCTAGTGTAGCGAGAATGCGTGCACGTCGTTGACGTCTCATGATGGATCCTTTGATGAAAATTACAGGGCGTTTACGCCTGCAAGAGCGATGCGGGCATCGTCAGCCGCTGCTACGCCGGATACACCTACCGCACCGATGACGTTGCCATCAACAATGATGGGTTCGGCACCTTCTAGTGGTTTGATAGGCATAGCCAAAGCAGCAACACGACCGCCGTTGACCATATCTTCCAATGCTTTGGTGGGTTTGCCACTCAATGCACTGGCGCGGGCTTTATCAGGTGCAATGGTGGCACTCATTACTGGAGCGCCATCAAGGCGTTGCAGCCAAAGTAGGTGACCACCAGCATCACAAATAGCGATACTGACTTTCCACTGGTTTTCTTGCGCTTTTTGTTCAGCGGCCTGAGCAATACGTTTCAGGTCATCCAGTGTCAGTTGTTGAACGGTTTTCATGGACAGATACTCTCTTAGCAAAAGTTAAAGAATTAGTATGGCTCGGAAATCGTTGACGTTAGTCAGGGTAGGGCCGGTAATCACAGAATCGCCAAGCGCTTCAAAAAAACCGTGCCCATCGTTGTTGTCCAAACTATCGCGTGGACGTATTCCAAGTTTCCAAGCTCGTGCTAGTGTATCAGGGGTGCAGACTGCGCCTGCAATTTCCTCTTGTCCATCGACGCCATCGGTATCGCCAGCAAGGCCATAGACCTCTTTGGCACCATTCAATGCGATAGCGGTAGAAAGTAAAAACTCCACATTACGGCCGCCGCGACCTGAGCCCTTGATCGTGACAGTGGTTTCACCGCCAGATAACAACACACAAGGAGCGGGTACGGGTTGACTGTGGGCACGTACACTGAGGGCAATGCCAGCCATGACTTTACCTACATCACGGGCTTCGCCTTCAATGCTGTCGCCTAGCAATACCGGGGTCACGCCAGCGTCTTGAGCGACTTTGGCGGCGGCTTGCAGCGCCAGTTGTGGGGTGGCAATCAAGTGTGTAGTCACACGTGCCAGTCGTGGGTCATCGGCTTTGATGCTTTCGCCTTCACCGGACTCTAAATAGCGGCGTGCACCTTCAGGCAGTTTGATGCCATAACGGCGTACGATTTCTAGGGCTTCTTCGCAGGTGGTAGGGTCTGGCACAGTAGGGCCTGAGGCGATGTCGATAGGATTATCGCCAGGCACGTCTGAAATCAGCAGATTCACGACTTGGGCAGGGTGGCATGCAGCAGCCAAACGCCCTCCCTTGATTTGGGAAAGGTGGCGGCGCACGCAATTCATCTCAGTGATGTTGGCGCCAGAGCGCAGCAACTCACGGTTGATGTGTTGTTTGTCTTCCAGCGAAATGCCAGGGCCTGGGAGCGGCAGCAAGGATGAGCCACCACCGGAGATCAAGCAAATCACCAGATCGTCTTCGGTCAGGTTGCTCACCGTTTCCAGCAGCGTGTTAGCGGCGTTAAGCCCCGCTTCGTCGGGAACGGGGTGAGCCGCTTCCAGAATACGAATGTGTTCGCAAGGAACCGCATAGCCATAACGCGTGACGACTACACCTTCCAGCTTACCTACCCAGTGCTGCTCTAGGGCTCTAGCCATTTCTGCTGACGCTTTGCCGGCGCCAATCACAATGGTTCGGCCTTTAGGCGCAGCGGGGAGAAACGGTGGAATGCAGGCTTCGGGCAATGCAGCACGAACCGCAGCATTAAACATGTTCTCAAGTAAGTGACGTGGTGTGGTGGTCATGTGGCTTGTTCCTGTGTTAGTGCTAGGTATATGACAAGTAGTAAAGGACCATAAATTCAAATCTAGCGGGGATGAAAAAGGCGGGTGCTGTACCCACCTTTCTCAAACAGCTAGTAGGGGATTATTGGCCGATTTCGTAGTTTGCCATGATCTCCAGCGCGCGCACGATAGCAGAGTGATCCCATGCGCCACCACCGTGAGCTGAGCAGGTGTTGAACAGCTCTTGTGCAGAGGCTGTATTTGGCAAGGCCACGCCCAACTGTCGTGCGGTGGTCAGTGCCAAGTTCAGGTCTTTCTGGTGCAGCTCAATACGGAAGCCAGGATCAAAAGTACGTTTCACCATGCGCTCGCCGTGTACTTCCAGCACGCGAGAGTTAGCAAACCCCCCCATCAGCGCTTCACGAACTTTGGCTGGATCAGCGCCAGCTTTGGCGGCCAACAACAAGGCTTCGCCTACGGCTTCGATGTTCAGCGCAACGATGATCTGGTTGGCAACTTTGGTGATTTGTCCATCGCCGTAACCCCCTACTAGAGTGATGTTTTTACCCATCAGCTCAAACAGAGGTTTTACCTGATCAAAGGTGGCTTGTTTACCGCCCACCATGATGGTCAAGGATGCAGCTTTAGCACCTACTTCACCGCCAGATACCGGAGCGTCTAGGTACTCAGCGCCCAATTCAGTAATGCGTTTAGCAAACTCTTTGGTTGCTACAGGGGAGATGGAGCTCATGTCCACCACAATTTTGCCTGCGCTCAAACCAGCGGCAACACCGTTTTCACCAAACAGTACGTCTTCAACGTGTGGGGTGTCTGGCACCATGGTGATGATGATGTCTGCTTTCTGAGCGACTTCTGTAGCGTTGGCACATACAGTAGCACCAGCTTCAGGAATGCTGTCAGGGGTAGTGCCGCGAGTGTAGGTATACAGTTCGTGTCCACCTTTGATTAGGTTGATAGCCATGGGTGTACCCATGATGCCCAAACCAATAAAACCAATCTTGGCCATAGTATTCTCCTTAAAAATTCTTGTAGTACGTGCGATTAGTTCGTCAGTGCTTTGATCCAGCCCAAACCGTCGGTGGTGACACCGGCCGGTTTGTATTCGCAACCTACCCAGCCGTCATAGCCGATTTGATCCAGATAGCGGAACATCCAGGGGTAGTTGATTTCCCCTGTGCCTGGCTCATTACGGCCAGGGTTGTCTGCCAATTGGATGTGGGCGATGCGTGACTGGTGTGCTTTGATGGTGTTCGCCAGTTCGCCTTCCATGCGCTGTGCATGGTAGATGTCGTACTGAATAAACAGGTTGTCTGAGCCTACTTCGTCCAGAATGGCCGCGGCTTGAGCGGTGTAGTTCAGGAAGAAACCAGGCATATCAAAGCTGTTGATAGGCTCGATCAGCAAACGGATATTGGCGGCTTTCAGCTCTGCAGCGGCGTAGCGTAAGTTTTCCACAAAGGTTTTGTGGGCTACAGCTTTATCCAGACCTGCAGGAACCAAACCAGCCAAGCAGTTCACTTGTTTGCAGTTCAGTGCAGTGGCGTACTCAATGGCACGGGCTACGCCCTCTTTGAACTCGTCTACGCGATCCGGCAAGCAAGCAATACCGCGCTCCCCAGCCGCCCAATTACCTGCGGGCAGGTTATGCAGAACTTGCGTCAAGCCATGTTGTTTCAACAAGTCTGCCAGCTGTTGCTTATCAAAATCGTAGGGGAATAAATATTCCACGGCGTTGAAGCCTGCCTGAGCAGCTGCTTGAAAGCGGTCTAAGAAGTCCACTTCGTTAAAAAGCATAGTCAGGTTGGCAGCAAATTTTGGCATGAGGGTCTCCGATGTAAAACGTATTTATTGAATGGGCAGAGTAGCGGTAGGAGCGTCAGCGGAAGATTCAGCCAAAGCCTCAAATTCGTTGACGTTGTGCAGCTCAGTGCCCATAGCGATATTGGTGACACGCTCCAGAATCAGTTCAATGACCACAGGTACTTTGAACTCTTTCATCCAAGCACGGGCTTGAGCGAAAGCTGGTTGGATGTCTTCAGGTTTGCGTACGCGGATGGCTTTGACGCCCAAACCTTCTGCTACAGCAACGTGGTCCACGCCGTAGCCTTCGGTTTCGGGGGCGTTGATATTATCGAAGGCCAACTGCACGCAGTAGTCCATCTCAAAGCCGCGCTGTGCTTGTCGGATCAAGCCTAGGTAGGCGTTGTTCACCAGCACGTGAATATAGGGTAGGCCAAATTGTGCACCCACGGCCAATTCTTCAATCATGAACTGGAAGTCGTAATCGCCCGAAATAGCGACCACTTCTTTGCCTGGCAACGCCGCGACCGTACCCAGAGCAGCAGGGATAGTCCAACCCAATGGGCCAGCTTGACCGCAGTTGATCCAGTGACGTGGCTCGTACACGTGCAAGAACTGCGCGGCTGCAATCTGCGACAAACCAATGGTGGTGACGTAGCGGGTGTCACGGCCGAAGGCGTGGTTCATTTCTTCGTACACACGTTGCGGTTTCATCGGTACCGCATCAAAGTGTGTTTTGCGCTGCATGGTGGCTTTGCGCTCTTGGCACTCGGTGGCCCATGCTGAACGGTCTTTGAGTTTGCCGGCTGCCTTCATTTCTTTGGCAACAGCGAGCAGTTGTTCCAGTGCAGCACCAGCATCCGACACAATACCGAAATCAGGGCCAAATACACGGCCAATCTGCGTAGGTTCAATATCAATGTGGATGAAGCGGCGGCCTTTGGTGTATTCCTCTACCGAGCCTGTGTGACGGTTAGCCCAACGGTTACCGATACCGATCACAAAGTCGGACGCCAATACGGTAGCGTTACCGTAGCGGTGCGAGGTTTGCAGGCCAGCCATACCCGCCATCAGTGGGTGGTCGTCAGCAATAGTGCCCCAACCCATCAAGGTAGGAACAACAGGGATGCCGGTCAGTTCAGCAAACTCTTGCAGTTTGTCGCTGGCGTTGGCATTGATAATACCGCCACCGGCTACGATCAAGGGACGATCAGAGCTGTTCAGCATCTCTAGCGCTTTTTCGGCTTGAGCGCGTGTGGCGGCTGGTTTGTATACCTCTAATGGCTGGTAGGTATCGATATCGAATTCAATTTCAGCCATCTGCACATCAATAGGCAGGTCGATCAGCACAGGGCCTGGACGGCCAGAGCGCATGATGTGAAAGGCTTGTTGGAACACGAAAGGTACCAAAGCAGGTTCGCGTACCGTCACTGCCCACTTGGTCACAGGCTTAGCGATAGATTCAATATCTACGGCTTGGAAGTCTTCTTTGTACAGACGAGCACGTGGTGCTTGGCCTGTAATACACAGCATAGGAATGGAGTCTGCAGAAGCAGAGTACAAACCTGTAATCATGTCGGTACCGGCAGGGCCAGACGTACCAATACATACACCAATGTTTCCAGGAGCTGCACGTGTGTAGCCCTCAGCCATGTGAGAAGCACCTTCTACGTGTCGAGCCAGAATGTGCTCGAAGCCACCGTTTTTCTTCATTGCAGAATAAAACGGATTGATGGCGGCGCCTGGTACGCCAAAGACTGTACTGATGCCTTCTGCACGCAGAACGGCGGCGGCGGCGTCAACGGCACGCATTCTGGCCATAGTTATCTCCTTTTGTTGGTTCTATGTGTAAACGATAGTTTTAGTTATGATAGGTATGGCTGTCATCGCTTAAAAGAGGTGATAGTATTGCTTCTGCCGATACTAGGAGTATTGAATGAGTCGATATACGGAAATTAGAAGTTTTGTTTTGGTGGCAGAGAAAGGGAGTTTTGCCGCCGCCTCCATCATTGAGGGCGTAACGCCAGTGGTGATGGGGCGTAGGTTGGATGCCTTAGAGAAACGCTTGGGTGTGCGCTTGATGCACCGCTCTACGCGTGGGCTGACTCTCACCGATTTGGGAGAGCAGTTTCTAGAGCAGAGCCGCCAGTTGCTTAAAGATTTTGATGCGGCAGAGGCCAGCATTAGTGCCCAGCGTACGGTGGTGCGAGGGCACTTGGTGGTATCCGCTCCGGCGGCATTTGGTCGCCAGCATGTAGCACCGCACGTCATTAACTTTCGCAAGCGTTATCCTGAGTTGAAGCTGTCGTTTAACTTTACGGATAGCGTGGTGGATTTGGTGCGCGAAGGCTATGACATGGCTTTGCGTATTGGTGAGGTGACTGACCCTAACTATGTGGCTGTGCGATTGTTCCCAAACCGTCGTGTCGTGTGCGGTACGCCTGAATATTTTGAACGGTATGGTATGCCTAGAGTGCCTGAAGACTTAGCACGGCATAATTGTTTGGCGTTTAACCTGCAGGGGGGGCAGCAGCGTGGTTGGTCTTTTATGCGTGACGGCAGGCCATTTGCGGTACGCGTAGATGGTGATTTGGACTGTAACGATGGCGAGTTGCTGTATGGCTGGGTGAAACAAGGCTGGGGTATTGGCTGGCGTTCTACGTGGGAAATACAAGCCGAGCTTAAGCGTGGCGAGTTGGTCACCGTGTTAGATGACTATTCTTTGCCCAGTTACGACATTCAAGCGGTGTATCAGCAACAGCGTTATTTGCCAGCGAAAGTGCGTGCTTTCATCGACTATTTGCGTGTGGTGTACAACCAGCCAGGCTATTGGGAAGGCGAAGCACCGCCTATGCGCTAATGGCTTTTAAGGCTTTGTGGGCAGCGAGGTGGACTGCAGCCAGTTGTGCTGTGGTACTTCCTCAATGCGTACATACACCGCTTTAGGCGGGCAGTTGAAGACACGGCACGCCGCTGCTGTGTAGGCTTCGGCTAGCTCGCGCTTAGTATCGGTAGTGAGTGCGGCGGGTACGCGTAGCGTAATGGCAGGCATAAGGGCTTTCCTATGAACGCAAAAAGGCATGTGCAATGCACATGCCTTATCTTACTGCGGTAGCGCCTACTTAGGGAGCTGCAATGAGCGCAGGCTCAGCCAAGGTGATCACATCACAGTTATCACCAGGGCCTTTACGGTCAATCACCAAGAAGTCCACTACCTCGTCTAAGCCCAGCAAAGGGTGATGCCATACGCCAGTCGCGTAGTTCACACCTTGATTGCCTTGGGCAAGGAACAAGCGTAGGTCTTTGACCTCGGGGGTAGGGCCCGCTTCGGCAACCACCACAAGATAAGGTAAGCCTGATAGCGGGATAAATGCTTGGCTGCCTTTAGGGTGGCGTTCCATCATGGTGACGGTAAACGGTAATGTACGAGGTTGGCCACGGAAAATGGACACGATGGCTTTACCGTCAGGGCCGGGTTCGATGTTGGCTAGGTCGTGATAGCGTTCGGTGTTGCCTTCGTTGATGGAAAAGTGTTGGGCTTGATCAGAAGCCTCAATCACGTCACCAAACGGGGCAAACGTGTCACGATCCAGTTTTTCTAAGCGTAAAGTAAGGGTCATGGTGTGATCCTAGAATGAAGCTAAGCATGGTGCAAAAGCGAGGGCCTGCAACATACGGTGACAGGCCCTGTGCTTTTTAGCAAGACAGGATAGTGGTGCGCAGAGGCTAGGCTTCGCCAAAGCGAGCGTGCAGCCTGAAGCCGGCAATTTTGCCGATTTCGGTCAAACAGCGCAGAAACTCTTGTTCTTCATTGTTTTGCAGACGCTCTTCCACTGAATCCATGATTTGGTGGCGCGACATACCTTTCACCGCAACGATGAAGGGGAATGCAAATTTTTCTTTGTATCGTGCATTCAGGCTGCGTAGGCGTACCAATTCTTCTGCGGTGCACTGGTCCAAACCGGCACCACGTTGTTCGCCTGTGGATTCTTTAGTGAGTGTGCCTGCCTCGGCTTCTTTACCCGCTAATTCCGGGTGAGCCAAGATCAGTGCTAATTGTTCTGACTTGGGGGCGTTAAGCATCACATCACACATGGCTTGATGCAAAGCATCCACATCAGCGAACGGACGTTTCTCCCACGTGCGTTCAGCCACCCATGGGGAGTGCTCGAAAATACCATCCAAGCTGGCAATGAATTCAGCCTGTGATTGGTGCGATAACTGAGTGATAGCATGCTCAGGGTGGGCGTATGCAGTCATGGCGGTAAATCCCTGTATAAGACTTTATTGTATAGCGTCATAACAGTTTAAGTATTTTGCTTTCGTTTGAAATAGAATAAAACGTATAACATATATACGTCACCGATTATCTTGACTGATCGTGGTGTGGTCTGGCGGATAGTCCTATATGTAGGAGGAGGCAGTAATGGCAACCAAGCGCGATGATAATCCGCTGGATACCTATTTGTTACGCGTATTTTGTTTGTTGATTTCTGAGCGCAGCGTATCGCGTACAGCATTCAAGCTGAATCAGTCTCAACCCGCTGTTAGTGCTGCATTAAAACGGTTGCGAGACATTATTGGCGACCCACTCTTAGTGCGCGAAAAAGGGGGCATGGTCCCCACAGAGCGTGCGTTGTCGCTATTGGCGCATGCTAAAGGGGCATTAGCTGAAATTGAGTGCATGGTAAATGTCTCAGAGAGCTTCGACCCCAAAACCAGCAAAAATGAATTTCATATAGGCTCTCCCGATTACTTGGCCCCCGTATTTGTGAGCCGAGTAGTGGAGTGTTTGCGCCGAGAAGCACCCGAGGCCAGATTGAGTTTGCATACGTTGGATGCGCAGTCTGATTTTGAGCGTGCCTTGGCTGAAGGCGAACTGGATATTGTGATTGGTAACTGGCCAGAGCCGCCAGATCGCATGCACTTATCCATGCTGTTGGAAGACGAAATCGTGTGTTTGATGGCAAATAGCCATCCGTTAGCGCGTAGAAAGGCTGGGTTGAGCTTGGATGATTATGTCAAAGCTAGACACGTGGTGCCTCTGCCGTATGCCATTAATCAACGAGGCGTGATTGATGCGACCTTGGCGACCTTACGTGTGCGACGAGACGAAAGCGTGATGGTGCAATCTTTTTCAGTTGCTCCCTATTTGTTACAGAATACTGATCTGGTTTTCACCACCTCCCGCCACTTTGCGGAGTATTATGCACGTTTACTACCGTTAACCATTTTAGAGGCCCCGGTAGAGTTCCCTCCCATGCGTTTTTATCAGCTTTGGCACGAGCGTCATCAGCACTCCCCCAGCCATCGCTGGTTGCGGCGTTTGTTAGGGGAATGCGGCGGGGCATTAAATGCAAAGAATGTTCAGGACAACACCGTTACCGCACAGTAAAGCGCGGTATGATGACGTCCCTAGCATAGATTCCCGAGGGAAATAGAAGTGAGCTCGCTGCAAGTATGGGATCCGCTAACAATGCTATCGATTTGCGCCGTAGCATTTCTGGTGGGTGGGCTAATTGTGATGTCCGAGCGCTGGCATGGAAAACTGACCGGCGACAGCGACATGAGCAAACCGCAGGCAACGCATTTGCGTCCTACGCCGCGGGTAGGCGGGCTGGCCATTCTGGCTGGTACTTTGGCTGGGCTACTCGTGCTGGGGCCTGCTCACATGACCTTAAGTTGGTTGTGGCCTGTACTGTTTGTGGCAGCCATGCCGGTGTTTGTGGCCGGTTTGGTAGAAGACATCACTAAAGACGTGGGTTCCATGAAGCGGCTGTTAGCCGCTTTTGCCTCGGCCGCCATTGCGTGGTGGTTGTTAGGTGGCGTGTCGCGCGTGGGCGTGTTCTGGGTAGATTGGATCCTAGATTTCTGGCCTATTTCCCTGTTATTTACCATGATTGCAGTGGGTGGTTGTACGCACGCACTGAACATCATTGATGGTATCAATGGTCTGGCTGGCATGATTGCCATCCTAATGGCGGTTTCGTTGTCGTTGGTCGCTTGGCAAGTAGGCGACTACCCCATCTTTCTGATTGCTGCCGCACTGGCTTCGGCCACGTTGGGCTTTTTGGCGTGGAACTTTCCTTTTGGGCGCGTGTTCCTTGGGGATGGTGGTGCATATTTTTTAGGCTTTATGCTGGCTGAGCTGGCTGTGCAACTGGTTATTCGCAACCCCACCGTATCGCCTTTCTATGCGTTGGCCGTATTGTTTTATCCCGTATTTGAAACCTTATTCACGATTTGGCGTCGAAAGTTTAAACGTGGTGTGCCTGTGGACAGGCCCGATGCGTTGCACTTGCACCAGCTGATTTTCCGCCGAATGGTGCGAGTGAGCGTGGTGGCCTCAGGGCGTCGTCACGTGCCGCCTATGTCTAATGCCATGGCCTCGCCGTACTTGTGGGGCATTGCATTAGTAGGGTTGATTCCTGCCACCATTTGGTGGGATAACACCTGGATATTGGCACTTAGTATTCTGGCCTTTGCCTGTAGTTATGTCTGGCTGTATGCTCGACTGGTGCATTGGCGTAGGCCTGCTTGGTTATTACTGCCATCGGTTAGACGCGCACGTCGCGAACGACAGCAGTAGAATGATAACTGTGTATTGATTATTGATCCTCAGGGGAGAGCATTTTGCAAGTCAAGGACATTAAACTCGCCGTGATTGGACTGGGCTACGTGGGGTTGCCACTGGCTGTCGAGTTTGGCAAAAAACGTCCGGTTATCGGCTTTGATATCAACACCACGCGCATCGCTGAATTAAGTGCCGGTCAGGACCACACTCTGGAAGTAGAGCCAGAAGAGCTGAAACAAGCTGCTCACTTGCGCTTCACTCATGAGACTGCTCAATTGTCTGAGGCCAATGTGTTCATTGTGACGGTGCCTACTCCTATCGATGATTACAAACAACCCGATTTGACACCTTTGGTACGTGCGAGCGAAACCATTGGTAAAGTGTTGAAAAAAGGCGATATCGTGGTGTATGAATCCACGGTGTATCCCGGTGCCACCGAAGAGGTGTGTGTGCCAGTGTTAGAGCGAGTCTCTGGCCTGCGCTTCAACGAAGATTTTTACGCGGGCTACAGCCCAGAGCGTATCAACCCCGGTGATAAAGTTCACCGCCTGCCTAGCATCCGCAAAGTTACCTCAGGTTCTACACCTGAAGTGGCCGATTTGGTGGATGGCCTGTACGGTGAAATCATTACTGCGGGTACGCATAAAGCGGCCTCTATCCGTGTGGCTGAAGCCGCCAAAGTCATTGAAAACACGCAGCGTGACGTCAACATCGCGTTGATCAATGAGCTAGCGCTGATTTTCAATAAATTGGGTATTGATACCCAAGCCGTATTGGAAGCCGCCGGTACAAAATGGAACTTCCTGCCTTTCAGACCTGGTCTGGTTGGCGGTCACTGTATCGGTGTGGATCCTTACTACCTGACCCATAAAGCGCAATCCATCGGCTATCACCCAGAAGTGATTTTGGCGGGTAGACGTCTGAATGACTCCATGGGGGCTTACGTGGCATCCCAATTGGTCAAAGCAATGACCAAAAAGCGTATTCAAGTGCAAGGCTCGCGCGTGTTGCTGTTGGGTCTGACATTCAAAGAAAACTGCCCCGACCTACGTAATACGCGTGTGGTCGATATCATTAGCGAACTGGCTCAGTACGATGTGAACGTCGATGTGTACGACCCGTGGGTAGAAGCCGACGAGGCTCGCCGCGAGTACGGTGTAGACGTCGTCAGCTCGCTGGATGAAGGTCAGTATGATGGCGTGATTATTGCGGTCGCTCATAAACAGTTCGTGGAAATGGGTACCGAGCGTTTGCGCGCTCTGGGCAAAGCCGATCACGTACTGTACGACCTGAAATACGTACTTCCACAAGACGCTTCCGATCTGCGTCTGTAAGGCCAAGAGAACATCATGAGTGAAGCATTGCAAAAAGCATGGCAAACTCTGGAAGCCCAACCACGTACGTGGTTGGTGACTGGGTGTGCCGGGTTTATTGGTTCCAACCTATTGGAAGCCTTATTGCAGCACGGGCAAAAAGTGGTGGGTCTGGATAACTTTGCTACCGGACACCAACACAATTTGGACAGCGTGCAGCAAAACGTAGGCCCAGAAAACTGGGCGCGTTTCCGCTTTATCGAAGGTGATATTCGCCACCCAGAAACCTGCCAACAAGTCTGCAAAGGCGTAGATTACGTATTGCATCAAGCGGCATTGGGTTCGGTACCCCGTTCATTGAATGACCCACTGACCACCAACGAGGTGAACATCAGTGGTGCTTTGAACATGATGGTGGCAGCGCGTGATGCGGGCGTAAAAGGCTATGTGTACGCTGCATCCAGCTCTACCTACGGCGATCACCCCGGCTTGCCTAAAGTGGAAGACACCATTGGTAAGCCATTGTCGCCATACGCTGTGACCAAATACGTGAACGAGCTTTATGCCGATGTGTTTAACCGTGCTTACGGTTTCAGCAGTGTGGGCTTGCGTTACTTCAACGTGTTTGGCCGACGACAAGATCCTAACGGCGCGTATGCGGCGGTAATCCCACGTTGGATTGCGACGATGGTTGCTGGCGAGGTCGTGACCATTAATGGTGATGGCGAAACCAGCCGTGATTTCTGCTACATCGATAACGTCATCCAAGCCAATATTTTGGCAGCGCTGGCTGAAGGTGAGGCTCGCGCTCAGGTGTACAACGTTGCCGTGAGTGGTAGAACGACCCTGAATGAGCTGTTTGGCTATCTGAAAGCTGAGCTCAAAGCCAACGGTGTGGAGTACACCTTGGATGCCGTACACGGCGAGTTCCGCCCTGGCGATGTACGTCACTCTCAGGCGGATATTTCTAAAGCAGGCCGTTTGCTGGGCTACGCACCAGCCTTCACCATCCAGCAAGGGTTGGCACAAGCCATGCCTTGGTACTTGCGGTTCTTGGGGTGATATTTAAACGGTTGTGGCAGCGCTGGAGCGCAATGCATACAGACCACCACCGCATTGCCAGAGGGGCAATGCGCGTGGCGGTCTTTTTGCTGCTGGGTAAGTTTGCAGGTGCTTTAAAAGAAATGGCCGTGGCGTATCGCTACGGTATCAGTGATGTGGTGGATGCCTACCAGTTCACGATGGTGATGGCGAACTGGTTGCCCGTTACGCTTGTTGGCGCCATGTCAGTAGTGCTGATTCCCGTGCTGGTGCGTTCACGCCATCAGCCTGAAGCACAACGTCAACGATTCCTCGGTGAGTTGCTCACCAGCACGATGCTCTTAGGCTTGGCGCTGGGGGCCTTACTCTGGTTCTGCTGGCCGTGGGTGATGCAAATCATGGGTACAGGCTTGGACGCCGGTACCAAAGCGATGAGCATGGAGCTTATCCATGCGTTTGCTCCAGCGGCATTATTTACGTTGTTGATAGGCTTAAGCGCGGCGCGACTACGCGCCAGAGAGCGACACATCAATACATTGCTGGACAGTGTGCCAGCGTTTTCTATACTGATTTGGGTACTGCTGACACCACCGGGGGCTATGGCAGGGCCACTGCTGTGGGGGACGTTGTTGGGCTATATAGTGCAGTGTGTGTGGCTGCATATTTTGGCGCAACGAGCTGATCAAATTTCTGTACGCCCGCAATGGGGGTGGCAGGCTGAGCAATGGCCAGCATTAATGCAAGCGGCCACTATCATGTTGATTGGTCAGGTGGCCATGAGCTTTGTGGGCCCTGTGGATCAGTACGCCGCAGCACAATTAGGCGGTAATGCCAACGCGACATTTGGCTATGCCAACCGTTTTATCTCCTTAATGCTGGGGGTGGGGGCTGCCTCAGTGGGGCGTGCCGCATTACCAGTATTGGCCGACATTATTAGCCAAGGGGATACGCAACGCGCACGTGCAATGGCATTGCGGTGGTCATTGCTGATGGTGCTGGCAGGTCTGGTTGTGGCGTTAGTGGCGTGGGTGTTGGCACCGTGGGGTATAGCGTTGCTGTATGAGCGCGGCGCGTTTACGGCCGCAGATACCGCTAAAGTGGCTGGTGTATTGCGCTGGGGTGTGATGCAGTTGCCGTTTTATTTTGGCGTTCTAGTCTTAGTGCAATTATTAGCCAGCCAGCAGCGCTACCGGTTAATGGCCAGCATCGCCGTATTAAATTTTATTGTTAAGGCCATATTGACCTTAACCCTCGCCCCGCGCTTGGGTGTACAGGGTATTATGCTGGCGACCAGTTTGATGTATACCAGCTCGTTTGTATGCTATTTTCTGGCAGCCAGTCGCCCCGTTAAAGTGACGACTAACTAAAATTTCTGTGACCTATTTCTGATCGCATGATGCATATAATGATTGTCATCCATTCCCTAGGTGGGGGTGGTGCAGAACGAGTGGCAGTGGATCTAGCCACATACTGGCAGAAGCTTGGGCACAAAGTGTCCTTGGTGACGCAAAGTACGCGCGAGTCGGATGTGTATAGCCTGCCGGATAGCGTGCAGCGCTTTGTGTTGGGCACAGCAGGAGATTCCGGTGGCGGTTGGCGTGGTGCCTTGGCCAACTGGAAACGCATACGTAAATTACGCCGAATTTTCCGCAAACAAAAACCAGACTGTGTGCTGGGGATGATGACGACGTCGTCCGTATTGGCGGTTGCTGCCGCTAAAAAGCTGCCGTGCAAAGTGATCGTGTCGGAGCATACGCATCCGCCTTATCAGAAGCTGCCCGAAGTGTGGCAGAAGCTACGTCGGTGGGCCTACCCGCGTGCGGATGCTGTGGTGGCCTTAACCTCAGGTACAGCCAGCTGGATACAGAAAAATGTACCCGGCTCAAATGTAGTGATTATTCCTAACTCGGTACGCTGGCCGTTGCCTGATGCGCAGCCCGTGATTACGCCACCAGAGCGTGAAGGTAGGCAGCGCTTATTGGCAGTAGGGCGACTACACCCAGTGAAAGGCTTTGATGTACTGATTCAGGCTTTTTCTCTGCTGGCCAAGTATTTTCCTCATTGGGATTTAGTCATCGTGGGTGAAGGTGCTCAGCGTGAGGCCTTACAAGCACAGATTGATAGCCTACAGATGGGGCAGCGCATTGAGTTAGTGGGTAGAGCAGGCAACATACGTGAATGGTACGAAGCTTCTGACTTGTACGTACTGAGTTCGCGCACTGAGGGCCTGTCTAACACCTTGTTGGAAGCTATGGCATGTGGTTTGCCTGCTGTGGCGTTTGACTGTGATACTGGCCCACGCGAAATCATTCGTGCTGACTTGGATGGCGTCTTAGTACAACCGGTTGAAGACCCAGAAGCCTTGGCTGCGCACCTTTCCGATATGATGGCTCACCCCTTGAAGCGTGTGGCGTTTTCTCGCCGTGCCGTGGATGTACGTGACCGTTTTTCAGCGGCTAGGATCATGGCGCAATGGGAGCAATTACTAAAGGCACCAACGCGAACCAAACGTTGAGAACCCTACGGATGCAAGAGTGAAAATACTTTTTTTTGTGGGTGCAATGAATGCCGGCGGGGCTGAGCGAGTAGCAGCCACGTTAGTGAATGCGTGGGCAGCACGTGGCGATGAGGTGGTGTTGGTGCCTACTCATTTGGGGTCTTCGCGTAGCTTTTATCCCATTAACGATAATGTTCGCGTGCATTGGTTAACGCAGCATTTGCCTGCCTTGCCACTGCCTAGCGCATTACGTAAATGGTTGGGTATGCGGCGTGTGGTGCGCCAAGAGAAACCCGACGTGGTGTTGAGTTTCCTGACCAATGTTAACGTGGCGACGTTACTGAGTTTGCGTGGGGTTAATGTGCCTGTGGTGGTGTGCGAGCGCACCAACCCTGCTCATGCTACGAATGTGGGGCGAGTGTTAGGGTGGTTGCGACGCCGATACTATGGCAATGCATCGGCGGTTTGTGTACAAACCTCTGATGCGGAAAAAGCCTTACGTACCATGGTGCAACGTCTACCAGTAGTGGTCGCTATCCCCAATCCATTGCCTACTAATATTTGGCATATTCAGCGTCAGGAATCCGTAGAAAAAGAAAACTCTGCGCGCATTGATGCGTTGGGTAGGCTCGTGCCAGCCAAAGGTTTTTCACTGTTAATTAATGCGTTTGCGGAAGTGGCTGAACAGCGCCCTGATTGGCAGTTATACATACATGGTGAAGGTCCGCAGCGTGCGGAGTTAGAACGACAAGCTGAGCTAGTAGGCTTGAAAGATCGTATTCATCTTCCGGGTCGTACTGAATACCCATGGCATGAGTTAGCACATTCGCAGATTTTTGTGTTGAGCTCGCAGTACGAGGGTTTTCCTAATGCCTTGCTAGAGGCGATGGCGCTGGGCTTGCCTTGTGTGACTACCGATTGCCCGAGTGGGCCTAGTGATATTTCGCAGCAAGGCAAAGATGCACGGCTAGTGCCAGTAGGCAATAAAGCTGCCATGGCACAAGCCTTAGCAGAGTTGATGGATGATAGGCGTTTACGCGGTGCATTAGGGCAACGCGCAGCGCAATCCGTACGTGATCGCTATGCACTGGATGTAGTGCTGCAGCAGTGGGATCAGGTGTTTAAACAGGTTATGCAAAAAGAGTAGTGGTATGAGCCAAGACGCTACACCCCCTTTCATTGTTGTACATATTATTTCCGGCCTGGGGCAGGGCGGTGCTGAAGCCGTCTTATTCCGTTTGGTGACGGCGTCTAACCCCAATGCGCAGCACATTGTGATCTCCATGGGGGGTGAGGATATTTACGGCGAGCGATTGCGTCAGGCTGGCATCACCTTGTATTGCTTGCACATGGGCGGCGTCTTAGGGTTGATTCCTGGTTTTTTTAAACTGCGTAATTTGCTCAAAAGTTTACGCCCCGATGTGGTGCAAACGTGGATGTATCACGCGGACCTTATAGGCGGTATGGCAGCACGTAGCGCGGGTGTGAAGCGCATCGTCTGGGGGATACGTAACTCTGGCGAAAATCTACACAAAGGTAGCCCAAAGTCCCGCGTGGTAGCGTGGGTATGTGCCAAACTTTCTACTCGTATTCCTACCGCCATTGTGGCGTGTGCAGAAAATGCCGCTCAGCGCCATCAAGCCTGGGGTTATGACGCCGACAGGATGGTGGTGATCCCTAATGGCTATGATTTGCGACGTTGGAAAGTGCCAGAAGGTACGCGTGAGCAAATGCGCCACGAGCTAGGGTTATCGCTAGAGCAGCCAGTCATTGGTGCTATCGCACGATGGAACCCGCTTAAAGATCATGCCAATTTGTTGGCCGCTTTTTCCCAAGTCGTAAAAAGCGTTCCTGATGCGCGTTGCGTGCTGGTGGGCGAGGGGCTAAGCGCCGATAACGCCAGTGTGATGGCGTTGTTAGAGCAGCATGGCTTGGTGGATAAGGTGTTGCTATTAGGGCGTAGGGATGATATTCCCGCCATCATGGTGGCGTTAGATATTCATGTGTTGTCTAGCCAAGCAGAAGGTTTTCCTAATGTGGTGTGCGAGGCCATGGCAGCGGGCGTGAGTTGCGTGGTCACAGACGTGGGTGATGCTGCCAGTATTTTGGCAGGTACGGGTGTGGTGGTGCCTCCCCGTAATGCCAAAGCGCTGGCACAAGGCATTATTCAAGTGCTGGGTGATGTGCATTCGCCTGAGCGACAAAAGCAGCGTGACCAAGCTTTGGTGCGTGTACAGCAGTTTGGCTTAGACAAAATGGTGCAGCGTTACGTTACGTTGTGGCAAGACGGTGTTCCCCAAGTAGAGGCGGAGTGCCGGCTGCTGATGGTGGTGAATAACCCAGCGTTCTTTTTGTCGCACCGTGTACAGATTGCGATAGAGGCCAAGCGGCAAGGGTATGCCGTACATATAGCGACGATGGCAGGCGAGGCCGTGCAACAGATACGAGCGTTGGGCTTCACGCATCACGCGCTGCCCATGAGCCGTAGCGGTAAGAACCCCTTGCAAGAGCTGCACACACTGTATGTGTTGTACCGGTTGTTTCGTAAGGTCAAACCTGCAGTTGTGCACGCCGTCACCATCAAGCCTGTTATTTATGGCGGTATTGCGGCGAGGTTGGCCAAAGTGCCGGCTTTTGTGGCGGCGGTGTCGGGGCTAGGCTATGTGTTCATTAATGAGCAAGCCGGTCTGGTACGAAAATTAGCCATTTTGTTGTACCGCATGGCATTGGGTCACAAGAACAGCAGGGTGATTTTCCAGAACACCAGCGATAGAGATGTGTTGCTGCAGGCAAAGGTGGTGCGCCAAAGTCAGGTGGTGATGATTCGTGGTTCCGGTGTGGAGTTGCAGAAATTTCCGCTACAGCCTAGCCCCCCAGAGCCACCAGTGCAGGTGTTGATGGTAGCGAGGTTGCTAAACGATAAAGGGGTGCGCGAATACGTGGAAGCGGCCCGCTTAAGTGGTGAGGCTGGTGACGCCATAGCGTGGCGTATTGCTGGCGGCCCTGATGCTGGTAACCCGGCTAGCGTGAGCAAAGCGCAAATGCAGCAATGGCATGATCAGGGCATTGTGCAGTGGCTGGGTGAGCGCTCCGATATCCCCACGTTGTACGCACAAAGCCATATTGCCGTGTTGCCATCCTATCGTGAAGGCTTGCCTAAATCGTTGGTGGAGGCGGCAGCGGCAGGTGTGCCGGTGGTGACTACCGACGTGGCAGGTTGTAGAGATGCCATCGAACCCGGTGTAAGCGGTGTGTTAGTCCCCGTGCAAAACGCCAAAGCCTTATGGTTGGCGGTGCAAGAGTTGGCAAACGATAAAGCCTTGCGTGAACAGATGGGGCAGGCTGGCAGACAATTAGCAGAAGAGGTGTTTGATGTGCACAAAATTGTGCTGCAACACCTAGAGGTTTATAAAGCATTAGGGGCTGTGCCAACTGAGCGGCCAGCCCCTAGTCCTCAGCGCTTAGAAGGGTAGTGCCAGATCCGGGCGCAGACGTTGAATAGCTGTACGGAATTCATGTTGAATACGTACTAGCGCTTCTTCGTTTTGGGCCTCAAAACGTAGCACCACTACTGGCGTTGTGTTGGAGGCGCGAGCCAAACCAAAGCCATCTTCATACTCGGCACGAATGCCATCAATGGTAATGCGCTCTTGAGCGGTTTCGAAAGCATCGGACTGCTGTAGTTGCGCGACGAACGCATGAGGCTCGCCTTCGTTCATAGGCAGTTTTAGCTCTGGGGTGGATAAGTCTTGTGGCAAGCCTTCCAGCGTTTCGGACGGCTCATGGTTGCGTGCCAAGATTTCCAATAAACGCGCACCGGTGTACAGGCCATCATCAAAGCCGTACCAGCGTTCTTTAAAGAAAATGTGACCGCTCATTTCGCCAGCCAAGGGGGCGCCAGTCTCGGCGAGTTTGGTTTTAATCAATGAGTGACCGGTTTGCCACATCAGCGGTGTGCCACCCGCTTTGCTGACTTCTAGGCCTACGTGGCGGCTGCATTTCACATCGTAAATAATGGAAGCACCAGGCTCACGTTGCAAAATATCGCGCGCAAACAGCACCAGTTGACGGTCAGGCCAGATGATTTCGCCAGACTTGGTGACGACGCCTAAGCGGTCGCCGTCGCCATCAAAAGCTAAGCCTAATTCGCAATCACTGTTTGCTACGTGATGGATCAGGTCAGCCAAGTTAGCAGGGTCAGCGGGATCGGGGTGATGGTTGGGGAAGTCGCCATCTACGTCACCATAAAGCATGTCTACCTGACAGCCTATAGATTGGAACAGGGCTTCAGCCAACACAGCGGCCGCACCGTTACCGCAGTCAATAGCGACTTTCATGGGGCGTACCAAATGTACGCTAGTGTGGATTTCTTCGATGTACTGATCCAACAGGCTTTGTTGTGTGCACTCACCAGGAGTAGCGGCTGGGGTAAAACCAGCTTGCATAGCATGCTTGAGTTGTTGGATGTCGTCGCCGTGTAGTGTACGGCCAGCCATCATCATCTTGAAGCCGTTGTACTCAGGTGGGTTGTGGCTACCTGTAATGGCTACGCCTGTACCGGTTTTGAGTACGTGAGCGGCGTAGTACACCAGCGGCGTGGGTACTAAACCTAAATCTATACTGTTTGCCCCTACGCTATTAATACCAGCGTGCAAGGCAGTGGCCAATTCAGGGCTGCTGTGTCGGCCATCATAGCCAACGACAACGCTGTCAACACCGTTTTTCAGTGCTTCGGTTCCCAATGCTTGGCCCAGCAAGTGGGCAAAGGTGGCATTGAGTTGTACAGGGACGGTTCCCCGTATGTCGTAGGCCTTGAAAACAGCATCAGGCAAGAGTGTGGAGGTCATGAAAATCCTCATGAAAGGCAATGATTAACCCCTTATTATCGCTCAGGGGAGTATGCTATGAAACAGATAAACACAGCTTTGGTTTTTTTTAGAGGCATTGCATGGCAGAGTTGGCGAGCTTACGGTCTTTATTAGGTGCGGATAATGTGTTGACGGGCGAGGCGATGGCCCCGTTTTTGACTGACTGGAGAGAGCGTTACTCCGGTGAGGCAGAGGCAGTAGTTCGACCAGGAAGCACTGAAGAGGTAGCGAAGGTTGTGCTGTGGTGCCGAGAGCATGGCTTGAGCATCGTGCCTCAGGGCGGTAATACCGGTTTATGTGGGGGCGCAACGCCTGACCACCGTGGACGCCAAATTGTGCTGTCGCTAAGCCGGTTGAATCGTATCCGTCATGTGGATACCGATAACGACACCATGATCGTAGAGGCTGGCTGCATTTTGCAAAATGTACAAGACGCGGCAGAGCAAGCAGGCAGGTTGTTTCCCTTAAGTTTGGCAGCCGAAGGCAGTTGTACTATTGGCGGTAATTTGGCAACGAATGCGGGTGGTACTCAAGTGCTGCGCTACGGTAATACGCGTGAGCTGTGTTTGGGTTTAGAAGTTGTATGCGCAGACGGCCAGATTTGGCATGGGTTGCGTGGGCTGCGTAAAGACAATACTGGCTATGATTTGCGTGATTTGTTCATCGGTAGTGAAGGTACGCTAGGTATTATTACCGCTGCATCCCTCAAGCTATTCCCGCTCCCAGTGGCGCAATGCACAGCCATGCTGGCATTAGCCTCTTTGGAGGATGCGGTGAAAATGCTGTCGCTTGCCAGAGCGGGTTTTGGTGCGAGCTTGACGGGTTTTGAGGTGATGCGTCACAACTGCTTGGATGGTGTGGTACGTTGCTATCCCGAGCAGCGCCTACCTTTTGATAATGACAGCGCACAGTTCCCGTGGTTTGCATTGTTAGAGCTGTCTGACAATGAAAGCGAAGCGCATGCGCGCGAACGTTTTGAGGTGGTGCTGAGTGACGCCATTGAGGCGGGCGTTGTGCAAGATGCTGTGATTGCAGAAAGTGTCGCGCAAAGTCAGGCGCTATGGCATTTGCGAGAAAGTATCCCGCTGTCAGAAAAAAGTTTTGGCAAAAGCGTGAAGCACGACGTTTCCATTCCTGTATCGTCTATTCCCGCTTTTGTAGAAAAAACCAATGCGTTGTTGCAAGCGAATTTCGCAGGCATTGAGCATGTGATTTTTGGGCATTTAGGCGATGGTAATTTGCACTATAACGTGGCACGCGGTACGGCGTATGGTGAAGACGAGCTGTTAGCTAAACAGAGCGAGATTTATCAAGTAGTGCACGATAGCGTGCATGCTTTTCACGGTTCTATTAGTGCGGAACACGGCATTGGGCAACTAAAGCGGGATCTGTTATCACACTATAAAGACCCCGTAGAGCTGGCGCTAATGCATAAAATTAAGCAGGCTCTGGACCCTGATGGTGTGATGAATCCAGGCAAGGTCTTGCAAGAGCGTTAACGGCGTTGGCAGCGGCTGCAAAAATACGTGGCACGCTGATTTTGCACGAGTCGTAGTATGGGTTTTTGGCATTGAGGGCAGGGCTTGCCTTCTTTGTCATACACCTTGGAGTGCAGCTCGAAATACGAGCCGGGTGTACCGCTGGCATTGACGTAATCTTTAAGCGTGCTACCGCCAGAGGTCAAGGCATCGCTTAGCGTTTGAACGATGGCAGTATGTAGTTTGGCAACGCGGGGTTTGGAAAGGGTATTGGCAGGTGCTTCAGGGTGTATGCCGGCTTTGTAGAGCGACTCTGATGCATAGATATTGCCTACGCCCACGACAATCTGACCACTAAGTAGTGTAGGCTTGATGGCAAGCTTACGCTGCTGCAAATGGGCAAATAGCATAGCAGGAGTGAAGTCATCTCCTAAGGGCTCTACGCCTAGTTTTTGTAACAAAGGGTGTTGAAGTACATCGCCGTTTTGGGCTGGGTGCCATAACACAGAACCGAAGCGTCGGGGGTCATGTAACAAGAATCTGGACTCGTCGAACAACCACTCTACATGGTCATGTTTTAAACGAGGGGCATCCAACGGTACACGGCGCAGCGAACCGGACATACCCAAGTGAATAAGCTGCGTGCCGTGGGGAAACTGTATTAACAAGTACTTGCCGCGCCTACCACAGGCCAGCACGGGTTGTTCACGTACAAGTTCGGGTAATGCTTCGGGAATTGGCCAACGCATTCTAGGTTCGTGTACGATCAAAGTACGTAGCGTATGGCCAGTCATAACCGTCGCAATTCCGCGACGAGTTGTTTCAACTTCTGGCAATTCAGGCATAGTGGGGTGCTAACATTTGGTGAACGGGGCGGCCTCAATAAGCCATCTGACTGCTTAATCTTACGCGCTTTTGCGACGGTTTTTCTGGATGAATCTGTATTCCTTAGTATTTGGCTCATTTTTGCTTGCTCCACTTTATTCGGGGCTGGTTCATGCCGCTCCAAACCAGCTCGCACCCGAGCAGCAGGTTGAACATATTTACTTGCGCAGCGGAGAATTGCCCGAAGTCAGCCTGAGTGCTGACATCATGTATAGAGTCTTGGTGGCAGAAGTAGCAGCACAGTCAGGTGATTTTGATACAGCAAGCCAAACCTTTCTGGATTTGGCCAGAGACACCTTAGATCCCCGTTTTGCTGAAAAGTCTTTTCAGCTCTCTATGATCGATTACAACCAGTCTCGTGCGCTGCGTGCGGCACGTGAGTGGAACAGTTTGGCGCCTGAGAATCCAGAAGCCAAAGCCACTGTGTTGGCCTTGGAGGCGTCTGCCGGGAATACCAAAGGTATGGCGCAAGCATTGCGTCAGCGTATTGATAGCGCTAAAAACAAAGAGCAGGCCATCATTCAGGCAATGTCTTTGTCGGCGCGCATGGTGGATCCACGCTTAGCGTTGGAGGTATTAGAAGAAGCCATTCCACCTGATCTACGTCAGTTGCCAGTATCGCATTTGGCCTTGTCGGATGTGGCATGGGCAGCGCAGCGTCCAGCGCGTGCGTTGTACGAAGCTAGACAAGCCTTAGAGCGCTCCCCAGACTCCGAAGCCGCAGCGCAGCGTGTGTTGGAATACGGTTTGCATGTGGATGTGGAAACTGCGCTAAAAGAAGCTTCAACTGTCGTGCAACGCAATCCAGAAATGCGTAAGTTGCAGTTGCTGTTGATTAGCCGGTTTGTGGACCATCGCAAATTCAACGAGGCATTAGCCTTGATTGATACTATGCAGGCGCGCAACCCTGAAGATTTTGATTTGTTGTACACCAAGGCTGAAGTGCTGTTGCGTGCTCAACGTTACGATGAGGCTATAGAAGGGCTAGAAGAATTCATCAGCGTGCAAAGCCAACGCAGACGTAGTGTGAACGATGGCGTTAGCAATGCGCTGGCCGGTATTTCTGATGCACGTTTACTGCTGGTACGCATTGCTGAAGAGCGCAGAGATTACGCGGAAGCGATCAAGCAGTTGGATCTTATCGAAGAGCCCATGCTGCGTTTCCAATCGCGTGTACACCGTGCTGTATTAGAGGCACGATCGGGTGATCTGAAAAAAGCGCAACGTACCCTAGACACCTTGGGTACACAAGACCGCCAAGAGCAAGCGGTAGTCGCGTTAACTCGTGCATCTATTTACCGCGAAGCAGGGCGTACTGATATGGCCACGACGGTGTTAGAGCGCGCCAATAAAGAGCTACCGGATACCGCCGAGGTCAAATACGACTTGGCCATGCTATACGAGCGTCAGGGGCGTTATCCTGAGTTTGAAAAACTAATGCGCGAAGTGATTGAGCTGGAGCCTACTGAGGCCAATGCTTATAACTCGTTGGGTTACACCTTGGCAGATCAAAATCGTAACCTAAGTGAAGCGCAAGACTTGTTAGAGCAAGCCATGGAGCTTGAGCCTAACAATCCGTATATTCTGGATAGCGTGGGTTGGTACTTGTTCCGTGTGGGTGACTACCAAGCTGCGGCTGAGTATCTAGAGCGTTCGTACGCACTGATGCCTTCCGCTGATGTGGCGGCACACTTGGGCGAGGTGTACTGGGTAGATGGTCGTCCCGAGCAAGCCAAACAAATTTGGGCGGATGCCTTGGCGCACGATCCCACCAATGAAGCTTTGCTCAATACGTTGAAACGTTTGGGCGTCACCCTGCCGTAATCCATTATGAACGCTGTATTTTCTTTTTTCCGCTCGTGGCGACGATTAGCATGGGTGGCATTGGCCGCGTTGTTGAGTGCGTGTGCCACACCATTGCCATCATCGTCTGATGGCAACGAGGTAGTGCTGTCGACGTCGTTTGAGCGCAGCGGTAGGTTTGCTGTCACGATGCAAGAGTTTGCGGGTGAGCGCCAAGCGGTGCAGGGCGGCTTCACCTGGTTAGATCAGCAAGGTATTTTGCAAATAGATTTGACCAACCCTATGGGGACGGTCTTGGCGCGAGTGCTGGTTATGCCTCAAGGGGCTAGCTTGCAGCGCACCGATGGCAGCATGGAATATGCAACAGGGCCGGATGAGCTCGTCGAGCAACTGTT
Source organism: Paenalcaligenes sp. Me131 (assembly GCF_050487225.1). Taxonomy (NCBI): domain Bacteria; kingdom Pseudomonadati; phylum Pseudomonadota; class Betaproteobacteria; order Burkholderiales; family Alcaligenaceae; genus Paenalcaligenes; species Paenalcaligenes sp. Me131. The sequence goes on along the minus strand of NZ_JBKQGY010000002.1, from coordinate 124,542 downwards.
GGGCAGCCCCATTCCTGTCGCGTATTTACGTGCATGGCTGCAAGGAAAAACCAGTGTGACTGCTGAACGAGACGCTGACGGACGTCCAGAGGCGTTTGTGCAAGATGGTTGGCGCGTGCGTTTACAGCGCTACGATCAAACTGGCCCACGAGTACTGCAATTGAATCGCAATGATGCGCAGCGTGATATTAGTGTGCGTTTGGTGGTAGACAGGTAAGTAGCATGGGCAAAGCGTTATACGATGTACCTGCACCAGCTAAGCTCAATCTGTTTTTACACTTGGTGGGGCGCAGACTAGATGGCTACCATAAGCTAGAAACCGTATTTAGGTTTATTGATCTTCAAGATACGTTGAACTTTGAACGACGTAACGATGGTCAAATTGTACGAGCCCAAGAAACCTTAAGCGGCTTGGCTGCCGAAGATGACTTAATGGTGAGAGCGGCGCGTTTATTGCAGCACGCTACAGGCACCTCGTACGGAGTAGAGCTAGATTGTGTTAAACGCATTCCAGCAGGCGGTGGCTTAGGCGGTGGTTCTAGTGATGCTGCCAGTACACTGATAGCTCTGAACAAATTATGGGAAACAGGCTTGAGTCGGGCGCAACTGATGCGCTTGGCTGTACAGCTAGGGGCTGATGTCCCTGTTTTTGTGTTTGGCCAAAATGCATTTGCTACCGGCATTGGCGAGCAGTTGAGGGCAGTAAGCCTGCCACCAGCGTGGTACACGGTGGTGCAACCTAATGCTTTTGTGAGTACAGCAGAAATTTTTGCTGACAAAGGGTTGACACGTAATTCTAAGAGTGTAATAATTACGTTCTTTGATGGATGGCGAGCTGCCTCTCACAAGAAAAGTGAAAAAGAAACTTCTTCTTTGCTTTTTGGGAGGAACGACATGGAGCCCATCGCATGTAAAAATCATGTAGCGTTAGATGCAGTAATTAGGATCTTGCGAAACAATAATTTACATGTTAGAATGACAGGCTCAGGTTCGTGTGTTTTTGTTGAGTATAGCAATTACGCCACGGCCTCTAGTCAAAACAGAAGAATTAGCGGTAAACTACTCAACCTGACACATGACAGGCAGTTGCTGGTAAAAGGTCAATGGCTTAGCCAAGGGCTTGATTATCACCCGTTATACTCCTGGCTAAAATAGAATTTGGGGAATCGCCAAGCTGGTTAAGGCACTGGATTTTGATTCCAGCATGCGAAGGTTCGAATCCTTCTTCCCCAGCCAAATCACTCAGGTTAAACCCTGAAATCGTAAAGCTGTTGTGTCGTACCCGAAGGGCTGCGGCCAACAGCTTTGCTTTTTTGTTTGCATCACCTACACAGCACATCTCATGGCAAACGACCGCTTCATGATTTTCACTGGGACAGCCAACCCTCGTTTGGCTGTAGACGTTGTCAATCATCTGGATATGTCTCTGGGCAAAATGACAGTAGGTCGCTTCTCCGACGGGGAAGTGATGGTTGAAATCAATGAAAATGTGCGTGGTCGTGACGTTTTCGTTCTTCAGCCCACCTGCGCGCCTACGAACGACAATCTGATGGAAATCATGGTGATGGTGGATGCACTACGCCGTGCTTCCGCAGGCCGCATTACAGCAGCAATCCCTTATTTTGGTTACGCCCGCCAAGACCGACGTCCTCGTTCTGCGCGTGTATCTATTACCGCCAAAGTTGTAGCCAACATGCTGCAAGTGGTTGGGGTAGATCGAGTCATGACCATGGATCTGCACGCTGATCAAATTCAAGGTTTCTTCGATATCCCCGTAGATAACATCTACGCATCCCCCATTTTGTTGGGCGATATCTGGCGCTGTAACTACCAAGACTTGGTGGTGGTGTCCCCTGATATCGGTGGTGTGGTACGAGCTCGAGCCTTGGCTAAACAGTTGGAAGCTGATCTGGCGATTATTGATAAACGCCGTCCTCGCGCCAACGTGTCCGAAGTCATGAACATCATCGGTGACGTCAACGGTCGTACATGTTTGATCATGGATGACATGGTTGATACAGCCGGTACATTGTGTAAAGCTGCCGAAGCGCTGAAAGAGCGCGGTGCTGGCGCTGTATACGCATACTGTACACACCCTGTGTTGTCTGGCGAAGCCATTGAACGTATCAGCAACTCCCAGTTAAATGAACTGGTAGTCACTGACACGATTCCTTTGTCCGCCGCAGCACGTGAATGCAGCAAAATTCGCCAGTTGTCCTGTGCGCCTTTGCTGGGCGAAACCATGATGCGTATTTATAACGCTGAGTCGGTTAGCTCACTGTTTGTAGATTGATTTTTCTAGGGTTACTGGTCGCGGTAGCCCTACTAGTCGACGCATAACCTGCGTCATTGAAACGGCCTTTGGCCATATTGGAGTCTCTCATGAAATTTGCTGCTTCCTCGCGTAGCGTACAGGGTTCGGGTGCGAGCCGCCGCCTGCGTCGCGCTGGTCAGGTGCCTGCCGTTGTGTACGGTGGTAACGCTGAGCCACAAGTAATTGCTCTGGACCACAACCAGATTTACCACGACTTGAACAAACCTGCTTTCCACGCTTCCATTTTGACAATGGAACTGGACGGTAAAGCTCAAGACGTTCTGGTACGTGCTGTGCAATGGCACCCATACAAACAGCAAGTTATGCACGTTGATTTCCAACGTGTGATGGCTGGCGAGAAAATCACTACACGTGTACCTCTGAACTACGTGAACGGTGATGCATCCCCAGCAGTTAAACTGCACAGCCAAGTAATCAGCCACGTTGCTGTTGACCTGGAAATCACTTGCTTGCCAAAAAACCTGCCTACTGAAATCACAGTAGATTTGGGTGAAATGGGCGAAAACGCTAACATGTTGCTGAGCCAAATCAAATTGCCAGCTGGCGTTGAATACGCAGGTACTGAAGAAGATCCAGTATTGGCAGCTGCTCTGGCTGTTGGCGGTGCTAAGGCTGAAGAAGACGAAGGCGAAGAAGGCGAGTCCTCCGAAGAAGCTTAAGTCTGACCTTAGATCTCCACGATCTATAGCAGTACAAAACCCCTGCCAGAAATTCTGTCGGGGGTTTGTTTTTGTTGATCTAATCAGTTTGTTGTAGGCCTATACGCAATGTCTAAAGCAATACGTTTGATTATTGGTTTGGGAAATCCCGGCCCCGAATATGAAGCAACTCGCCATAATGCGGGCTTTTGGCTGGCTGATCGGTGGGCACAACAACTGCATGCGTCGTTCACGCTAGAAAAAAACTTTAACGCGTGGGTAGCAAAAGGCAGGTTTGAGGGTGAGGCGGTCATCATTGCTAAGCCTATGACCTACATGAATAGATCGGGTCAGGCCGCTGGTGCATTAATGCGTTTTTACAAGCTCACACCGGATCAAGTGCTGGTGTTGCATGACGAGTTAGACCTATTGCCTGGTCAGGCTAAAATTAAATTTGCAGGTGGTCACGCCGGACACAATGGTTTGCGTGATATACACCAAGTGTTTGCGACACCAGATTACTGGCGTTTGCGCATAGGTATAGGACACCCACGTACATTGGGCTTGGCTCAGCAAGTGGCTGGTTTTGTACTGAATGCTCCGCGTAAAGATGAGTTGTCCCAAATCGAAGATGTGCTTTACCGCTGCGACGCAATTTTGCCTGACATCTTGGCTGGGAAAATGGATGTGGCAACCGCTAAACTGCATAGTGAGAACCGTGCCTAATGAGTGCTAAACCTGTGCGTTTTCGTGATGAGCTGAAGGATTTCTTTGCCTTCCTAAGACGGCCTACAGTAAGCCGTCGTCATGTGATTCGTAGAACAGGTAGCGCGGTACAAGTGGACTGGTTTGCGGCCGCGCCATTTAAGCGTTTATTGTGTTGGGCTCTGTGTTTGTGGGCGATCAACATGGCGTTGTTTGGCCCCTTGGCGGCATCGGTGGCTGGTGCTACAGGTGCACAGCACCGTCTGGATATTACGAATTTACCGTGGCTGCAAGCCTTGATCTGGGCGCCCATCGTAGAAGAGTTGGTGTTTAGATACGGTTTACGTAGGCCGCTACAGTTTGTGTGGTTGGGGCCTATAGTCATTACGTGTCTGTTTAGTGGCCCTGTGTGGTACAGCATCGCTTTAGTGGCGTTGCTGGTATTGCTCTTGATGCAGCCAGCATGGAGCAATGTGCCACTACGAGCCAGTGCTACAACCGCAACAGGTTGGCGTTTGTGGTTACAACGCCTTAGCGGTAAACAGCCTATGCCCATGAGGTTTGCGCGTTGGTATGTGCGCTACTTTGCGTGGGTGATGTACTTGGCAACCATCGCTTTTGCGTGTTTGCATCTTTATAATTTCAATTTTGGTAATGGGCCGTGGTTACTGTTGCCGTTATTAGTGCTGCCGCAGTTAGTCACCGGATTGGTGTTAGCGTGGCTGCGTGTACGACGCGGTATTGCGGCATCTATAGCATTGCATGCCATTTTTAATAGTGGCCCGTTGCTACTGGTTTGGATCATTGTTAGTACTTTGCCAGAGCACATGTTGTAAATGCTCGGAAATGGCCGCTAAGCCGCTACAATACTCCTTTTAATTTCTCTTGTTTTCGGAAACGTCATGTCACTTCAATGCGGCATTGTTGGCTTGCCCAACGTAGGTAAATCTACTCTGTTCAACGCCCTTACCAAAGCTGGTATTGCTGCAGAAAACTATCCATTCTGCACCATCGAGCCTAACGTAGGGATTGTGGAAGTGCCGGATGCTCGTTTGGGTGAGCTGGCTAAAATCGTTAACCCTGAGCGTGTTCTACCTGCGGTAGTAGAGTTCGTGGATATCGCGGGTTTGGTAGCTGGTGCATCAGAAGGTGAAGGCTTGGGCAACCAGTTCTTGGCCAATATCCGTGAAACCGATGCTATCGTGCACGTGGTGCGTTGTTTCGAAGACGAGAACGTGGTTCACGTGGCCGGCAAAATCGATCCACTGAACGACTTAGAAGTGATCCACACTGAATTGGCATTGGCTGACTTAGCCAGTGCTGAGCGAGCATTGCAACGTAATAGCCGCACGGCACGTTCTGGTGATAAAGACGCTATTCGTTTGTGCAAATCACTAGAGCGCATCATTGAAGCGCTGGGCCAAGGCACACCCGTACGTGCATTGGATTTTGATGAAGCCGAGTTGGTTGATTTGAAGCAGTTCTGTTTCATTACCGCTAAGCCTGCTATGTACGTAGCGAACGTTAAAGAAGACGGTTTCGAGAACAACCCATTCTTGGACAAAGTACGCGAATACGCCGAGAAAGAAAAATCTCCAGTTGTAGCGGTATGTGCTGCCGTGGAAGCTGAAATCGCCCAGTTGGACGACGAGGATAAAGCCGCTTTCTTGGAAGACATGGGTATGGAAGAAGCTGGTTTGAATCGTGTGATTCGTGCTGGCTACAAACTGCTGGGCTTGCAAACCTACTTCACCGCTGGTGTGAAAGAAGTACGTGCATGGACCGTGCCTGTGGGTGCTACAGCTCCTCAAGCTGCTGGTGTGATTCACACCGACTTTGAGCGTGGTTTCATTCGTGCGCAAACCATTGCATACGATGATTTCATTCAGTTCAAAGGCGAGCAAGGTGCTAAAGAAGCGGGCAAGATGCGCGCTGAAGGTAAAGAATACATTGTGAAAGATGGCGACGTGTTGAACTTCTTGTTTAACGTCTGACCCTAGAGAGCCATTTCTCAGCATTTCATAAGATTGCTTTGAAGCCTTGAAAAAACGCTAGAACCCCGGAAAATCCGGGGTTTTTCGTTTCTGACGATTGCATGATGTTGCTCGGCCTTGCCTGCGCAAAGTGACTATACTGGTGTATATAAAGATTGGACGAGGCGGCGGAAGGCGTATATGATCCTTCTGTCGTTCCTCATTGCCGATCTCGTGACACCGTGCTGACAGATGCCCACTGCCGTGCTGCCAAACCGAAGGAGCAGCTCTACCGCCTGAATGACCTTCGCGGCCTTTACCTCGAAGTGAAGCCCAATGGGGTAAAGGCTTGGCGCTACCGCTTCAAGCTGGGTGGCAAGGGATCGTGGTTCGCGCTGGGCGACTACCCCACCGTCAGCCTGGCCGAAGCGCGGGACAAGTGCGAGGAGGCGCGGAAGCTGGTCAAGCAGGGCATCAACCCCGTTCAGCACCGGCAGCTTGAGCGCCTCAAGCGCGAACAGGATTCCACCAATACTTTTGAGATGGTCGCCAAAGAATGGCTGGCTCTGCGGGACTGGGAAGACATCACCAAGAAACGCCGCCTGGACATGCTGGAGCGGGTGGTATTCCCCAGCATCGGCAAGCTACCTGTGCGTGACATCACCCCCGCGCACGTTCTCGACATCCTCACCAAGACCGTAAAGCGCGGTGCGCCGACCGTCGCCGCCGAAGCCAAGCGCACCATGTCCGGCATTTTCGAGTTGGCCGTCGCCACCTTGCGGGCAGACAACGATCCCGTCTGGCCCGTCCGCAAGGCGTTGCCCGCCAACAAGACGCAACACAAGACGGCACTGACCACCGCGCAGATCGGCAAGCTGCTCAGCGACTTCGACAACCACCGTTGCGGCTATCAGGTCAATTTCTGCATACAGTTGATGTGGTGGACACTGGCGCGTCCCAGCGAAGCGGCAGAAGCGGAATGGGCTGAATTCGATCTCGATGCCGCGCTTTGGACGATCCCAGCTCGGCGCATGAAAGCCCGCCGCGAGCATGTGGTGCCACTGCCAACGCAGGCCATAGAGATGTTGCGGCGCCTGCGCGCCATTAGCGGCGACCGGACGCACCTCTTCCCCGGCAGGGATGACCGCAACAGGCCGATGTCAGTGCATTCGATCCGGCAGGCGCTCAAGGTGCTGGGCTGGAGCGGCACCTACAGCCCGCATGGCACCAGAACCACGGGCAGCACCCGGCTGAACGAAATGGGCTACCGCCCGGATGCCATTGAGGCGCAGCTTGCCCATTCGGAACCCAACTCGGTACGCCGCACCTACAACCATGCCACCTACCTCGAAGAGCGGCGGGGCATGATGCAGGCATGGGCGGACAAGCTTGAACTCTGGAAGCGGGAGAGCACAGGTGAAGTCAGTAAAACACAGTGAGTACCTGCCCGACACGGAGGCAGGACGCTTACTATTCAGGGAGCGCCTGATTGCAAAAATTCAGCAACATCGCGACTTCAAGGCGCTGCCACACGAAATTCAGTCGAGCTTCTTTGAGGAGTTAGCTGCACTCACCTTTTTCGGCACCAACAACTGTTCGGTGGAGACACATAGCTCACGGATACGCAAGCTCGAAAAACTGGCCGACAGTTATCGCCGGGTTGCCAATAGCATTGCACTGCTTTCGGAAATAGATGAGCTGCTGCTCGATGATGCCTTTCAACACAGCATGCCTTTGCAACAGCAAAAGAAACTGATGCGACAGCTGGCTGCCCAAGTTGATGGCCTGATAGGCGGGATGCGGCAGACGTCTACCAGCACGTCTGAGCGGATTTTGCTACGTCTGCAGGGTGCGAGCCTGCTGAAGCAATTGGGCAAACTGGGGGTCGTCTGCAAAATCAACAATGACTTTCAGAAAATCGCCCAAACTGATGCAGGGCATAGCGAGGAAACCGAGCAAGCACAGCGTTTTCTGCCGGATCTGTCGCAGAGCATGACCCTTGCCATGCTCTGCACCATGCTGGTTCTCTTCAACAGCGGCCAGGTCGTTGAATGGAGCTACTGCCGCAGACTGCTGTTGGAAGGGATAACCTTGCACAAAGCACACACTCCGGATAGAGCTAACGCCGCCAATGGTTCCCTACGCACCCATTGCCGTGTAGACTAATCCTTATATCTAAAATTCATGTCAAACACAAGTACTCAGAACGTGGCCCTCGCCTACAAAAAAGAAAATGCGCTGAACGCAATTTGCCCTTACTTTACGATGTTTCCGCTTGAGTATCCGAATAGGGTGCTCAAAAAGCATCTAAAGGAACAGCCAGTTGTGCTCGACCCATTTTGTGGTCGGGGCACCACGTTATTCTCTGCTCGAAAATTTGGACTTTCTGCCTGGGGTATTGATTCGTCGCCTGTTGCTGTTGCTATTGCAAAAGCCAAGCTTGCGAGCTGCGACATCGAGGCTCCTCTAAAGCTTGCTGCGGAACTGATTGCAGACGCCGAGCCAGCCGACTTGCCAGACACTCCATTCTTCCGTGCCGCGTATCACCGGTCGACGCTCCGTGATATTTGCGCTCTGCGCGAAGGATTGCTTGGACTCGGAAATGAAACGGATGCGTCGTCCATATTGCGTGCTGCCGCACTGGGGTGTTTGCACGGCCCACTCCCCAAGCATCTTGAGAGCGCGGGCTACTTTTCAAATCAAATGCCAAGGACTTACGCGTCAAAACCGGACTACGCTGTTCGATTCTGGAAGGAACGCGACCTCAAAGCGCCAAAGATTGATGTACTCCGAGTACTGCGTCGAAAGATAGAGCGGTTGGCTGGACTTGATCAAGCCTCCCCATGTCCGATATCTCATGTCCTACATGGAGACGCTCAATCGGAAGAGTTGTTTCAGTCGATTAGTAATGCGCCCTCGGTTGTAATAACCTCCCCCCCCTACTATGGAATGCGAACATATGTTCAAGATCAATGGTTGAGAAACTGGTTTCTGGGCGGCCCTGATTCCATTGACTATTCAGCTGGCCCGCAACTTAATCACGGTGGGCAACAGGCATTTGCAGCCTCGCTTGGAAATGTTTGGCGCAATATTGCCAATGCTGCTTCGTCCTCCGAATCGCTCCATATGTACGTCCGATTCGGAATAATTCCGTCAGCGTTGGTTGATGCAAAAAAGCTCTTCGGAGACTCTTTGCAAGAATCTGGAGTCAATTGGCGCTTGGTTTCTACGCGCTCAGCAAAGTCAGCTGATGTTGGCAAGCGGCAAGCAGATCAGATGAAAGCCGAGTCTGCCGCCGCCGTCGAGTTCGATTTTCACGTCGAAAGAATTTGATTACTGCCGCTGCTATTGGTGGTAACGCAGCTTCGCTTGTCTCGACGTTGATCCGAACGAGACTTGATCAACAAGTTCCTGATTACAGAATTCGTCGACGTAGTCTTTGATCGCGTGTGCAGTTTCGATCGCCTTCTTGTCTTGAGGGACATGCCCTGCCAGGGTCATTGGCATGACTACCAGGCACTTGGCCATCGCGCGCGAGATGGCCACGTTTGTCCTCTCTAGCTGCATCAGGAACGCTTCCTCTCCCATGATCACGTCCGCGTCCCCGACACCAAAAGTCACAACGATCGTGTGCCGCTGACCACCCTGGAACTTTTCCACGGTATCAACAGCCGAGTCGATCAAGTTCGGCGGATCAGACGGGAATATTGACCGCAGTTCTCGAACCACCAGGGCACGTTGAGCGCGATGCGGCGTCACGATTCCGATGCACTGCCCCCAGAACTGATCGGGCGTAGGTATCGCATGCGTCACGACACCTCGCCCATCAAGTTCTGCGCTCACTGTCTGCCTCAGGCACCATGTCAAGGCGGCGACGATCTTGGCTTCGAAGGAATTGCTTTGGGACGATAGATCATCGTCATGGAGCAACGTCAGCACCTTCTTCGTGGGGTCAAGAATATCCGGCCACAGAGATGACCAAGGGAAGGCCCCTGGAAAACTTGATGCGGGAGTTGGCACCGCCGCCAAGAGATGAAGTGCCGTCGCGGCGTTTGACGCCTTCAACGTCGATCGGTAGCCGATCGTGCGGGCATAGGCAACAATGTCCTCCGCCGAGCGGTAGTTCTCTTCCAGCGGACATGGAACGATTTGGCTGCCAAACGGACGGTCGAGCAGGTATTTCTGGATGCTGCCCACCAGGTATTCGGAACCCTTGGGTGGTTCAAGCGCCATGATAGGCGGCATCTGAAGATGATCGCCAGCAATGATCAGTCTCGCATCGTCCTTCAAGGTGGCCAGTGGCGAGATTGCGTGTGTGACCTGAACCTGAGAGCTTTCATCGACAATCACGACGTCAAAAATCGGCGCAACATGGCGACCATAGGTCCACTCGGCGAGCTTGTACGCCTGCATCGTCGCCGTGGCGACAATCGTGACAACATCGGTTTTAGCCAGGCTAGCCAGGCAATCCTTTGTTTCTTGATTGTCCTTGTTTAGGTTGAATGATTCGACCCGTAGATGCGAGTTACCTGCCGTGAATGACTTTGGCATTTGCGACGAGGAATATCCAACAAAGACCTCAGCAGGACAGGTTGCATCGTTGTCTAACGCCTCAACAACACGACCAATAATCTCCTCAACAGCCTTGTACGTCGGTCCGGCGACCAGCAATTTCAATGGTTGCCCCCGCCGCACGGCATCATGCACAAGGCCGTGAATACATCCAGCTAGTGTCTGGGTTTTCCCGGTGCCTGGCGGCCCCCAGATGATAGTCAGCCCTTTTTCTGCCGCCTGGGTGACAGCATCTGTCTGACTCTTGTTCAGGTTGTGCTTGGCCTTGGCGTAGGCTGCAACCGAAGAGGCCTGCGTCGCAGCGACGACGGATGTCGCGTGAAGAGCGTCGGCCTCCCAGAGCACGCGGGCAAGAGGAGTAACCGGGTCTGAGCCGGGGCGCGGAGTCCTCGCCCCCATCGCAGTGGCCGCATTGCTATCTGCCACCGCTATCGACGGGTTTCCTACTGCAGTGAGAATCCGCTTGACCGTCTCGTACCACTTGAAGGAGCCCTGGCCTTTGGTGATAAAGATGTCGTTCAGCAGATCAACAGTCGAGTTGGCCAGCAGATACGGTACGAAAGCCGGTTCACGCCAGTTGGTTAGCTTCAGGACAGCCTTTTGCATGCCTCTGTCAAAGGACACGAGCGTTACGGAAAGTACGGACCACAGCGGTGCGAGCAGCGTGTCGTTCTGCCCTGGGTGAAGCGGCGCGCCACCGGCGATCAGATCCCTTCCACGCTGCAAAGGAAGCCCAGGATGACCTTCCTTGCCGAGAGCCAGATAGCCTTCGTTGTCGTCGAGCTTGGCTTCGGTGGACCCAGGAAGCACGTCGAATACGTACTCATTCGAGGTTCCTGTAGGTTGCCCGTTGGTGAGCCGAACCGCTTCGTAACTAGCCTCTAGTGCCTCGGCATCAAGCGCCAGGCGCTGGTGGGACTCCAGCTTTTTAGTGTGATACTGCAATTCCTCCCACCAAACCCAAAGCTTGCTGTCGAACGCGACGTCGCGAGCACCCTGAGGAATAGACAATGTCAGCTTTGGAGCGTTTGCCTTGAGCTGCCCCTTGAAGTCCGTGCGCAGTCTCTCGACGATGCTGTTCAATGCCCGGCACTGTTTCTCCAGCGCATTGCCGAATTCCTGAATGACGGTGTTGCGGGGAACAGTAACGGACCCCCGTTTAATCGTGGTGACGTTGCTCCAAATCTCGTAAATGCGTTCCCGAGGAATGCCGTTGGTGAGGAATTCACGATAGAACGCATCACCCAGCCGAACTGGTCCAGGACCCGAATAGTAGGTTTCGACGGTATCGAACAGGGTGATCACATGAGGTGTAGGGGCAAAAACAACTCGCCGGACAATCTCATCAACGAAAACAACGCAGGGGCTGACTGCGCCATCGGGCTTTTCGATCAGTTCATCGGCAGGGAAAAGCCAGGCCAGCGCCTTGGTCTTGCGATTCGTCAGGCTCAATACCCGTGGCAAATGCCGCCCCATCGCCGCACAAAGCTCTTCAAACTGTCGTTTCTCCCAGAACGCGATTTGTGCAGTTAGCGGGGTTCGTCCGGCAGCGCGAACAAATGTCTCAGCCTGATCAATCAGGTCAGACAGTGTCGACAGGAGCCCCTCCAAAGCCACCCACTCGTCAGCCAGCGCCTTCTGATCCACGACAAAGCATTTCGTCGCAAACTGCCGGGGCGACTGTCCCGTCACATACGCCGTCGCTCTACCAAGTATCGAAAGGCCAGTGAGCAACCCAGCGCTCGGATCGAAGTTGACCGCGATCGCCACATGGAGTTGTGGCGCTGGCGCCAAGCTCGCCAGCACGGCGGCGCTGTCCACCGTCGTGGCCGAAGAAATCAGGGCCTGCGCCCGCGCGGGAATACGGCTTCGTTCCTTTTTGAGATGACTGTGTTGCTGGAAGGCAGGATGTGCGGAGGGGGCGCTTGCCGCACCCGCCGTGTCCTGAATGGCATTAATCTGGAGCGTCTTTCTTGCACCTCGTGTCATACCCGCGATTTGGCTCAAGTGCCCAGTCAGCTTCGCTGCGGGGTAGCAGTAGTGGTTCGGCTGAGCCGCAATTCGCGCTTTGTCCTTCGAATTTGCCCACTTTTCGTGACCCAACCAGTCGCAGGCACTACACCTGCCATCGACATGCCATTCAAGGTTCTGCCACCCGTTGGTTGATGCGTCGCCAACAGCGATGACCCGGAGCAAGTCCTCCCGGAAGAAATGCAGAACGGTGGGCAGATAGAAGCGCAAGTTGGCGTCTTCGCTATCGGCGATCAGAGCACTGAGATACTGAATCGCTGTCGCTGGGGAGGTGCCCGACATCAACGCGTCGAGTTCAGATTGGCCTTGCTTGAATCGGGTCCACAGGTAGCTGCGAATCGTTACGAAATACTCATTCTGCAACCCCTGGTCGGCGATCCAGTTCGCCAGAAAAAGTGCGTAAAGCGCTACTTCGGCGGAGTAGCTCGGATTAGCCTCGCTAGTGTGCTTTACATCAATGATGCTCAATGCACGCCGCGTCTCAGTTGCCGAGTCAATTCGCCGACGACATCCGTCTGGCCCCACCTCCTCGTCATCGGCTGTGGCCTGGCGCACGACGATGATGTCAGGGATGAGCCCGGCGATTGGCGGGACCTGAGTGATCTGTCCGGGTTGCAGACCAATATTCGCCATCACGGCGTTCTGGAAGGAAGAGGGCTCGAACTTCCCTTGCAGAATGATTGACGGCAAGGCTGTTATCTTGCCAAGCAACGACGCGAGCGGTGCCTTGACTGGTTTGTTTGCGCCTCCCTTGTCCGGCTGATAGATGACCAGACTGCCGAACGCCTGAATCAACTGATCGTTGCGCTCATCCTCAAAATCCCGTCCTGCCGTTTGGAGGACACCGATTCCAGGACGTGCCTGCAACGGAACCGGCATGCCATGCGCATCAAGCTCCGAGTCTTCATGCAAAGACAGATAAAGTTCACGATCGCACTTGGTCCGCAGGAACATGGACAAAGTACTCTTGGAGATTCGTTTCTTTGCAGTGCTCGGCATATCAGATCATTTCCAGACAATCAGGCATTTTTAGAATCGGCAATCACTCTGTCACACGCTCGTACGCTTGCCGGACCACGTTGATCGCGGCCGGCACATCGTCTTGCGAGTCCAGGTTGTACAGCACTCCCCCCGTTTCAGTTGCGCCGATGATGAAGGCGAACTCCGTGGCATCCCGGGCTCTGCCTGATGGATCTTCGCAGTCGGCAAAATCGAGATTCAGCAAGAGGCTCAGCCGCTGCTTACGCGGGATGATTTCGACGAAGAAATCAAACACACGGTAGATAACGCTCCGGTCGTTGGGCAGCTCGACTACATCTTCACCAAATGCCTGGATCTGTGGACGTAAAGCCTCCAGTAAATTCTTGGCGATGTCATCCAGTTCCAGGTCCTCGATCCTGTAGTTGGCGGCAAAGGCCTTGTGCTCCTCCAACTCCCGTTGCTTCACGGCCAGCAAATCGACGACCAATGGTCGCCATACGGTCACGGCCTTCTCGGCGAGCAACTTGCCTCGCTGCTCGATGGTCGTGCCATCCCACGCCGATTGTTCGCGAATGAACTTGTTCAAGCGCAGCGGGCTCTCATCGAAACCGCCGGCAATCGTTTTCTTCTCGGAAAATGGACGGTCGCTGTATGTGGAGTTGTATCCGGTCAGCGTCAGATTGCCCAGGCGGTGCAGCCACGTTTCCTGTATTGCTTTCCAGTCGCTACCAAGCATCGTTCGCCATTCCGGACGAAGATCCTCGTTCTGCGGCATAACGTGCTCAATGGAAAAGTTCGATGTATCGATGCGCTCCTTGCTGAAGTTCTCAAGCCGATCCAGCAGATAGAAGCAAGTTCGCATGTCGTAGACATCGCGGGTTTCGAGCGCCTCACGAAACTCAGTATCGCTTGGAAAGCGGCGCTTCTTGCCTTGCCGATACAGCGCCACCTTTAAACTGAGCAGCGGCTGGCTCTCGGTGATCCGATAGGCGAGGCTTGCGAATATTTGTCCGAGGCTGCGGGTTTGCATGTCGCACACTGAACGCCGGAAGACGAAGCTCTCCAGCAACTCGACCGCCTCGACGAACTCTTCGGCACTCAGGGTCTTGGCTCGGTCATAAAAGTCGTAAAGCGTCAGCACGACCGGCGAAGCCACCTCGACCAGGGAGCGCAGGCGGGAAAACGCCTCCTTTAATGCCGGCCGCTTCTCCTGTCCGAGACTGAATGCCGTGTAGTAGGTGCCGAAGCGGCGCAGGTCGCTGAGAATGCCGTCGACATCACGCTTTCCGACAGTACGCGAGAAGTAGCTACGGAACTCGTGATAGATATCGGCCGCCTTCAATGGCGTGCCGGGACGCAGTTGCAGCGTCAGAAAATCCTTCACGAATTTATCAAACTCGGTACGGTAGCGCCGCCCGAAAGCTTGCTCGATCGGCTGCCAGTGTTCTTCGTAGAGCTGGGTCTGGGAGGACTCGTCCAAACGCATCAGTACGAAATTTCGAATCAGATCGGCCTGAGTCAAATCCACCCCAGTAGAGTTCAGGCTTTCAAAGATCATCTGCGGGTCATCTTGGCCGCGCGTCAGGCTCACGTCCACGACCACCAGCTTCTTGATGCCGTTGTAGACGGTCTGCACATCTGCCTGGGCGACCAAATCACGCAGGAACAGGAAGTTCTCCTTCACCCGTTCCGAGGCGGCCTCTGGCAACGTCTTTCCATCCAGAAGCGCAATCAGCGTTTCGTGATCTGCCCGGCGCAGATGCAGCTTGTGCCGCCGCTCCCCTTTGCCGTGCCGGTTGCGCAGGTAATAGTCGTCCAGCTCATCGGGCGTCGCTTCCTCCTCTCCCTGGCCTGAATTTCCAGGAAGTTGTGCCAGCCGGTCACGAAGCGCGATCAACAAAAGCGTCAGCGTTGTCAGGCGTTGTTGGCCGTCGATCAACAACCAACGAGTGATGGTGGCTGTGTTGTCCTCGGCCGCGACATAGACCACTGAGCCAAGGAAGTGCCCCTTCACATTTGGGTCGCTACCGACGCGAATCACATCCTTCCACAGTTGCTGGCAGTGCTTCGTGCCCCAGCTGTAGTCGCGCTGAAAGATCGGCACGATGAATTGCTTCGCGCCCTGCAGCAGATTGGTAACCAGCGTGTCTTCTGCTTTCATGCTCGGGCCTCAGTAATACTGCCGGATGTAGCTGTACGCTTTCTCGAACAGCTCTTCATCGGCATGCAGCTTGTACTTGAACAAGGATTTCCGAAGCGCCTTCTTGATCTCACGCTCGCCAGCAAGGGTGTCCTGCCAACCGGGGAAGCGCACCAAGCGCACGATCTCGTCGATGTCGGCCACCACGCGCTCGACGATGATCGGCGTTTCGGCGGTCTTAACTTCATTGAACAGCTCGGTGAGCGCCGCCTTGCCTCGGTCCTCGTCCTCCTCCGGCGGCGTTTCCTTCTCCGCCTGCAGTACTTCCTTGGCCAGTTGCAGCAGTTGCTTCAGGAACTCGACGCTGTTGAGCACGCCGGACTCGAAGCGGTCGCGCAGGGCGTCCAGACGCTCCGAGAGCGCCTTGAACTTTGGATTTCCGAGGTGTTTGCGTAGGCGCCGGGCCACCTTGATCTCGATTTCCTTGGCCTTTTTAGGATCGGGGTTGGAGAGCACGGCCTCCAGCAGATCGGCGTCCAGCACCAAGGTGTCGAGGTCATCCCGCACCGCGTCGACATGCACGTTCTGGTGGATCAGCTCGATGGTCTTGGCACCCAGCGAATGCCAGATCAGCTTGCCGTGGCCGCTGGAGGGCTGCACCGACTGGTACACCTGCGACAACCACTTGTAGTCTTTCTCGTACTCACCGAGGATCGGATCTGGCGAGATGGCCTCCCATAGCTTGTTGAGCAGGCTGTATTCGACCGCGAAGTTGTCGCGCACCTCGTTGTTGGGCAGGCACTGCTGGGCGGCGATCAGCCCCTCGTAACCCTCGACCGTGCGGTCCACCCCGACGAAGAACGCCAGGCATTTCTGCATTGCCTCCGGCAGCCGATCCTTGAGTTCCTGGATATTCGACACCACCGCCGTAACACTCTTGTCGTCGAACTCCAGTGCCTTGGCCACGTCGTCGAAGATGCCGAGGTAATCCACGATCAGGCCATGGGTCTTCTGCTCGGAGTAGGTGCGGTTCACCCGGCAGATGGCCTGGAGCAGCGTGTGGTCGCGCAGCGGCTTGTCCAGATACATCGCCTGCAGGATGGGTGCGTCGAAGCCGGTCAACAGCTTCGAGGTGACGATGATCAGTTTGAGCGGGTCGTTGGGGTCGCGGAAGCGGTCGAGCAGCCGCTCCTCTTCATCCCGCGTGCGCGCATAGGCCCTGTACTGCGGCTCGTTGGCGTTCACCGTCATCACGATGTCGGAGGCCTCCGGCGGCAGCAGCTTGTCCAGCTCCTGCTTGTAGAGCAGGCAGGATTCGCGGTCGAAGGTGACGATCTGGCCCTTGAAGCCGTTCGGCTCTACCTTGCTCTGGAAGTGCTGGACGATGTCCTCGCACACGCGTCGGATACGCTCTGGCGTCTTCACCAGCACGGCCATCTTGGCGGCGGTCTTGCCAAGGTTGTCGCGGTCGAGGTCGGAGAGACCGCCGGTCATCTCCTTGAAGGCGGCGTCGATGGCCGCCTTGTCAATATGCAACTCCAGCAGGCGCGGCTCGAAGTGCAGCTTTAGGGTCGCGCCGTCACGGATGGACTCCTCGAAGCCATAGCGGCTCAGGTAACCCTTGTCATCCTCCTCCGCGCCGAAGGCGTAGAAGGTGTTGCGATCGAAACGATTGATCGGCGTGCCGGTCAGGCCGAACAAGAAAGCATTCGGTAGCGCATCACGCATCTTGCGGCCGAGGTCGCCTTCCTGGGTACGGTGCGCCTCGTCCACCAGCGCGATGATGTTGCCGCGATCGTTCAGCACGCCATCAGCTTCGCCAAACTTGAAGATCGTCGTGATGATGATCTTGCGCACGTCCTGCGCCAGCAGTTGGCGCAGCTTGTCGCGGGAATCGGCCTTCTCAAGGTTGGGGATATCGGCCCCGGTGAAGGTGCCAGTGATCTGAGTATCGAGATCGACACGGTCGACCACAATCAGCACCGTGGGATTCTTCAAGCGCGGATGCAGGCGCAGTTTCTGCGCCGCGAACACCATCAGCAGCGACTTGCCTGACCCCTGGAAATGCCAGATCAGGCCCTTCTTCGGATAGCCGGCCAGCACCCGCTCGACGATCTTGTTGGCCGCCTCGTACTGCTGATAGCGGCAAATGATCTTGATGCGCTGCTTTTTCTTGTTAGTGGCGAACAGGGTGAAGTTGGCCAGGATGTCGAGCACCACATGGGGCCGCAGCATGCTCTCGGCAGCCAGTTTCAAGCCTTTCAGCGGGTGCTTGAGCGCATCGCCGTCGTCTTCAAGGTTCCACGGCCCCCAATCCTTGATGGGCAGGCCGAGCGAGCCGTAGCGATACTCCTTGCCTTCGGTGGCCACTGAGAACACATTACAGACGAACAGCTCCGGCACATGCTTCTCGTAATCGTCATGCACCTGCAAGGCGCCATCCACCCAGCTCACCGCTGAACGTGTCGGTGTCTTGGCCTCGATCAACACGAGAGGCAGGCCATTGACGAGCAGGACCAGATCGGCGCGCCGCTCGGCACTCCCCGCGCGGAAGGTGAACTGCTGGGTGATGACGTACTGGTTCTGGTCGAGGTTGTCGAAATCGACCAAACGAACCGGTACATGCTCATTGTTCTGGCCGAAGGGCATGGAGCGCTCGCTCTTGATCCACGCCATCATCTCTTCGTTGGCACGGATCAGACCATCGGAGCGCACCGAGAGCACAATGGCGCGCAGCTTGTAGAGCACCTCGTCGGCACGGTCGGGCTGGGCGGCAATCTCCGGGTTGAGGCGGATCAGTGCTTCGCGTACCCAGGATTCAACCAGGACGTCCTGGTGCTGACGCGGGATCTCGGCGCTGGCGATGCGGCGCCAGCCGATCCCCTTGCGGCTGCGGCCGTAGGCGGCTTCCGGCTCCCGGACGACATTGACGGAGCTGGACGTTGCCGGGCCGGAGAGCAGGTCGTAGAGGTAGGCTTCGACGGTATTAGCTTCAGTGAACATCTCTCACCTCACTTGAGTGCTTCAGCAAGAAGCTGCTTACGCACAACGGTTAAAGAGCGTGCACGTCGCATAGCATCAAAGACTGCCTTCTCGGTTGCACCTAACTCAAAAAGCACCTGCTCTTGTTCTTGCGGAGGCGCAATCGGCACAGAGAGCTCTCGCTGCGCCTTTATGCCGATATAAGCCCTTGTAGACTGCCGTCCGTACTGATCAAGAAGCTGTTTAAACCCCGGGGATTGAAAAGCAAAATACAGCCAGTCTGATGCAAGCCTCGCCCGATCAATAACACGGTAATATGTAACTTGAGGAGTTAACATCACAAAGTCAGTTGTAAGATTCATCAGCCTGGCAACCTCACCAACCGTCCCCTTGTGACTCAAGAGAACATCTCCAGGCTTCGCGAAGCCGATCCTCAGCGTGCGAGCAAGCGCCTCAGGAATCTTGCTGCAACGCTCGAAGTCGACTTCGCCGCCTCTCAAATCAGAAGCCATTACAAACGGTATTCCCTCAGGAACGTAATCCGATGCCTTGGGGTGTTTTTCTCCATGATTACCGTCCTGCGGTGGTGCGATCAGTCCTAGTTCAACAAGCTCTCCGATTCTTTTCTTCGGAAATGAAGACCACATACGGTTAAGCAAAGATTTAAGTAAGGCTGACCCATGCGCCTCCACAGCAAGACACGACTCAAAATGCTCATCAAAAGCTTTCATCGCGGCGATGACGTTTCTCTGTTCCTCTCGCGGAGGCAATGCGAATTCAAAGCGCGCCAAATCAGAGAAGTTGATGTACGGATTAACCGAACCCTTGGAATTCTTGACTGAGAAGTCGTTAAAAGCATCCGTTTGCATGAGGAACGGAAGGAACTCGGGCAGTAGCTCCTCCGCGTTCTTCGGCTCAATCACAAAGGTGGTGTTGGCGCAGATTCCATCGAAGTCTGCGACAGCCACCTTGCGGAGGTAGGTTCGCCGAGAGCCGTAAAGTACCTGTCCTGGCCGGAAGCGCATGTGAAATGCAGGCCCAAGATAGCCACTGCCGATCTCACCCCAGCGACGGATTCGCAAATCGTCGGTATCCATGTGGTCACCGGCGACGTAGCGCTCCAGTCCTGAAGTTTCTGGCTCAACCCTTTCCTTAACTTGGCGTACCACGTCGCCGAACTTCACCTGGCGCCAGCCTTGTTTTTTTACCTTATCAAGCACGCTCGACCTCCTCGACTTCGAGCCCATCGAGCGTTTCCACCAAAGCATCCATCTGCTGCCAGAAGGCGCGTCCGTCGCTTTGCCACTGCTCCCAGGCCGCTCTCAGGCTGACGGCCTCATTGGTGCCGTTGCCGTTCGCGGAGCCTGACACTCGCCTCACGTAGAAAGGAATCGACAGGTTCGCACCGTTGCTGGCGATCTGGTCCAGCGTCGCCACCGCTGCAAAGCCCTCGATCGGCGCGAAGGCACGGAAGGCTTCCAGAATGCGTTGCTGGTGTTCCGGCTTGAGGAAGCTCTGCGCCCGTTCGCGGGTGACTTCGTTCAGCGCGTCGATGAACAGCACCTTGCCCTTGCGTTCGGCTGGCTTGCGCCTGTTGCAGACCATGACGCAGGACTCCATCGGGGAGTTGTAGAAGAGGTTCGGCCCGAGGCCGATCACAGCTTCTACCCAATCCTGCTCGACCATCTTGGCGCGCATCGCCTGTTCCTCGTTGCGGAACAGCACGCCGTGCGGCCAGAGAATGGCGCAGCGGCCACGGTCTGACAGGCTGGCCAGGATGTGTTGCTGGAAGGCGTAGTCGGCCCGCCCCTGCGGCGGGGTACCGAGGAAGTTGCGCCCCCACTTATCCTGTCCCCAAGCTTCGCGGTCCCACTGCTTGATGGAGTACGGCGGGTTAGCGAGGATCACGTCGAACTTGCGCAGCCGGTCACCTTCGATGTGTTTTGGATCGGCCAGGGTATCGCCCCGGATGATCTGAAAGTCCTCAACGCCGTGCAGGAAGAGGTTCATCCGGGCGATACCGGAGGTGATCAGGTTGCGCTCCTGCCCATAGAGCTTGAGGGTGCGGTACTCACCGCCGCTGCGCTTGACCTCGGCCAGCGCGGAAATGAGCATGCCGCCGGTACCGCAGGTGGGGTCGTAGATCGACTCGCCGGCCTGCGGGGCCAACAACTGCGTCATCAGGTGCACGACCGTGCGGTTGGTGTAGAACTCGGCAGCCGTGTGGCCGGAGTCGTCGGCGAACTTCTTGATCAGAAATTCGTAGGCATTGCCGAGCTCGTCCTCGGGCACGTTGGCGACCGAGAGCGTTTGCGTCGAGAAATGCTCAATCAGGTTCTTGAGCGTTTCATCCGGCAGGCGCTCACGGTTGGTCCAGGGCGCATCGCCGAAAATGCCGGCCAGCATGTCCGGGTTGGCTGACTCGATCTGCCGCAGCGCTGACTGGATCGCCATGCCGACGTTTTTCGGGACCTGGCGCACATCCTTCCAATGCGCGCCATCTGGTATCTGGAAGCGATGGTTTTCGGCAAACTCGGCATAGGAGAGATCGCCGCCTGACTCCTTGAGCGCCGCCTGATATTCCTCGTCCCAGACATCCGAGATGCGTTTGAAGAACAGCAGCGGAAAAATGAACTGCTTGTAGTCGCCGGCATCGATGAGGCCGCGCAGCAGCACGGCGGCGCCCCAGAGATAGGATTCGAGTTCTTGTTGAGTAATGCGGGCACTCATTGCAGCCAGCCTCCTTCCACCATAACCTTGGTCAGCCTGTCTTCCGCTTCCCGGCAGCGAATGAGTGCACTCTTGAAGGACTCGATGGCTTCTGGCAGCGGCGGGATATCCTCCTGCAACGGCGGCAGGACATAGCGTGAGATATTCAGCGTCCAGTCCTCGGCCTTGATTTCATCGAGGCCGACGATGCGTACCGCGTCCTGCACATCCTCGAACTTCTCGAACCAGCCCTGGATATCAAGGGCATGCTCTGGCTCCAGATAGTTCTGTGCGCGACCGCGCCGGAAGAGCCTGGAGGCGTCGGCAATCATCACCTTTTGGCGCCGCTGGGCCGGCTTCTTCTTGCGCAGCACCAGGATGCAGGCGGCGAGGCCTGTGCCATAAAAAAGGTTGGGCGCCAGACCAATGACCGCCTCGACCAAATCCATCTCCAGTAGCTTTTGGCGGATACTGCCCTCGGCCCCTTTGCGGAACAGAGCGCCCTGGGGCAACACCACGGCCATGCGCCCGGCCCCTTCGGCCATCGACTTGACCATGTGCTGCACCCAGGCGAAGTCACCGCTGCTGGACGGGGGCAGCCCGGCGAAGTTGCGTCCGAAGGGATCGTTCATCCATAGGTCTTCGCCCCACTTTTCGAGGGAAAAGGGCGGATTAGCGATCACGCAATCGAAGCTCGCCAGACGGTCACCCTCGAAGAACGCCGGGTTGCGCAGGGTATCGCCGCGCACGATCTGAAAATCCTCGATGCCATGCAGGAACAAGTTCATGCGGGCAATGGACGAGGTGGTGAGGTTTTTTTCCTGCCCGTAGAGTTTTCCCCACAGACGTTTCACATCGCCGTGTTGTTCTTGAACGTGCTGAACGGCTGCCAGCAACATGCCGCCAGTGCCACAAGCGGGGTCATAGATGGTTTCGCCCTCTTTGGGGTCGAGGATTTCGATCATCAGCCGCACGACGCTGCGCGGGGTATAGAACTCGCCAGCCTTTTTGTTGGTGGCATCGGCAAATTTCTTGATCAGGTACTCGTAGGCATCGCCCAGCACATCGGATGCGATGTTTTTGTTGCCGAAGGAGATGCGCGAGAAATGCTCGATCAGATCCTTGAGCAGCGCGTCGGAGAGCCGATCCTTGTTGGTCCATTGGGCGTCGCCGAAGACCCCGTACAGGGTGTCCGGGTTGGCCTTCTCGATTTCGCGCATGGCGCGCTGCAGGGCGTTGCCGACGTTGGTCGCCACGGCGCGGACGTCATTCCAGTGACAGTCGTCAGGGATCTGAAAGCGATGCGACTCTGGGAAGAGGGCCAGTTCGGCATCGCCGGTCTCATCGACGATCTCGGCGTATTCCTCGTCCCAGACATCGCAGATCCGCTTGAAGAACAGGAGCGGAAAGATGTAGGTCTTGAAGTCAGCCGCATCCACCGGGCCGCGCAGGATGTTGGCGGACTCCCAGAGGTGGCCTTCGAGCTGACTGAGATTGATTGGAGCTTCTTGCATCAAGTCGTTCTCTTCATGCTTGGTCCGGCGATCGGTAGCCAGGCGCGAGCACCGCGTTCCTGACGCCGTAAAGGGCCAAGGGGTTCTTTAGCCAGAGCCGGTACTCCGGCCCTCTCAGGCTGTGATCGGGCGAGCTGTCCACACTCCACTTCCGCAGAATGTATCCAGCCGTGGCGGCGCGGAGCTTCATGCGCAGCACGCCATCCCGCATGCCGTAGTCCATCTCCGTAACTTCAGAACGTGGCTGGTCCGGGTGGGGAATGAGTTCCAGCTCAACGATTCGCGTCCATTGGATGTCCTGGTCGCCGCGCTCATGGGCCTGCACTTCTTCATCTCGCAACAAGGCCGGGCGCTTGATCCGGGTGATGACGAAATCCCGGAACTCTTGGGATTTCCGATCGAAGGCTCGGACGTGCCAGCGTAGACCGTTGTCGATCAGCGCAAAGGGAACGATTTGACGCTCAGTCTGGCCGCTTGAGATCGAGTGGTACTCCACCCAAACAGGGCACTCCTGATGGATCGCCCGGGTCACACAGGCCAGCACATCCAGATCGGGATGCGTGAGCCTTGACGGAATTTCACTTGTCACCCACGCCTTGAGCTGGGAGGGCTCTCCGTCTCCGAAGCCTTGCGTCAGCCAGGACAGAACCCGTTCAGGCGGAAAATCGAAGAGCGGCTTGAAGTCCTCTCCAAGGACATAGCACTTGGCCTTGGTGTCGTAATCGATGTTGCCTGGTGCCAGCTCCTTGTAGATCGCCAGGTCACGCGTGGCAGCGGCCGACTGGATTCCAAACCGCGACACCAGGTCCTGGCGGCGGATATCTCCGATGAAGCGCACGCGCAGCTCCACGAAGGCAAGGCGATCGCGCTGCGGCTGAGTAAGGTCGTCAAGCTGTTCGTCAGACATCCTTGGGGCTCATGCGGGTTAACAAATGCTTGTGATGATAGTTGCGGGTAGTATATTGCACGCATTACAATCCGTCTATGCGATTCCCAGAACTCTCATGTCCGCATTGTTATGATTATGACCATGCGGCAGCAGGCGGATCGCTCTCCATAGAAAAGGAGCGAACCCGCATGAGTGAAAACCGTAGGGCCCAGCCAGGGCTCCCCAACAAGGGCTGGCATCACGTTGAAGCTGCGAAAAGCCGGGAGGGAGCATGATTGACCCGGCAAGCCAGGCCCAACTGAAAGAGGCCATCGCTGACTGCATCGGAACCGACCAAGGGGTGCTGGATGCTCTGCGAGAAGAAATCCAGCCGTTGAAGAGTGCCACGCGCCGAATCCAGCCGCGCGCCACGACGTCGATCTCACTGGTTGGCACCGATGGGGGAAACAACCAGCTTCAGTTCGACCCCTTTCTGATTCAGTTGGTCCGAGTCGTCGATAGCAGCAACAACGAGTACTGCCTGGAGGCAGTCTCGCCCACGACACCGGTGCAGAAACTTAACCAGCGCCAGTTCGCTGAGCACGGGACGCCAAAAACGGCACTGGGTGAAATGATGGTTTTCCTGGGAGTAGACAGCCTGCAGGCGCTCTCCCACATGATCCGGCCGACGGATAGTGGCAAGCCGGTTTCTCCCAGCTGGGTTCAGGTTTATCGGGAGCTGGTCGAGTGGGCGATCCTGTTCAAGATCCTCGATAAAGATTACGGCACTGACACGTTGATCATCTGCGACGGCCTTCTGCGAAGCAAGGTGTTCGCCAAAGACCTATTCCAGCGTCTGCTCCAAGGAATGAAGGAGCGTATTGACAAGCAATGGAGCAAGAGCCGGCGGCGTGTTTATCTCGCGGGTGTAGCCAAGCACAGCAAGGTGCTTTCTCGGTATCGCTTGGCCATGGCTCTTGAAGGCGTCCTTCAGACTGATTACCCCGCCTACGTCGAGGTACCCCGCGAAGTGGAGGAAAAGGCATACGTTTGGTCGGAGTTCGCACGAGGCGATGACCGTACTGACGAGGGTGGCGAAATCAACAAGTTTGTCGGCGGCAAGATGTTCCTGGTGAAGTTTGGCTCCCACCGCCGCGATCCCGTGTGGCCAATCGACATCTTTGTTCCACAAGTCAGCGAGTCCCAGGCAATTCTCGGGTCAATGCTTGCGGATGCGATCAACGGTTTTCCAGTTCCCCATTACCCACGCTGCCTGCAAAAGGCGCATGAAAATGCGGCGCTGGTCGATTTCGACTTCGATATTTTGCAGGACTTCATCTACGAGGGTGTGCGTTCGAGTCTCGGCGGCGACGCGGCCACATTGGATGCGTTTCAGCTGCAGGACGCCGATCCTGCGCAGCGTCGGTACGGATAAGGGAGGACAATATGGCAGAAATCCAACTCTTTCCCAGAGAACAGGTCGTCGGGATCTTTCGTGGCTTCCAGCAGGGAGGCATGGAATTTCACGCCGACCTTGTTTTGCCGTACCGAAATGAGTTCCAGAACATCCCGATGCACGGGCAATTCCTCATCGTCCAACTGGAGACACCCGATGAGGCGGTGTTGGGTCGCATTGCCTCCTTTTCCTCTGAGGGCAAGCTGTCGTTCGGCTCCGGCGAGGAGTTCAACATCCGTGCAGTTCGCGAGGAAAGACCTATTCCGGAGGATTTGCGTGAGCAGTATCTCAAGTATCGGATCAACATCCGCGTGCTCGGTGTCCTACGCAAGAACGGCAACGGGCTGACATTCGTTCCCTCCCATCGTCGACTTCCCCATGTTGGCAGCAAGGTTGCCTTTCCAAGCGCCGAGGTGTTGCGCGAGATCGCTGGACACAATCTCGATGGCGCCCCCATAGGCCATCTGGCTTTCGGGGAATACATCTACGCTGCCGGTAACAAATCATTCCAATCGCAGGAATGGATGCAGGTGGTCGACCCAGAGGTACTGGTTCGCTTCCCGATCGAGTCCCTTGTCTCTCGCCGCAGCTTCATCTTTGCTCGAGCGGGCTTCGGTAAATCCAACCTCAACAAGCTGCTTTTCTCGAAACTCTACGAAAACACGCCCTTCGTGACCAAGCGCGCAGGCAAGCAGGTCCCTGTGGGCACGGTCATATTTGACCCGGATGGGGAGTATTTCTGGCCAGACGACAAGGGTCGGCCCGGCCTTTGCGATGTCCCAGCGCTGGAAGACAAGGTCGTCGTTTTCACCGACCGAAAGAATCCAAGCCCTTTCTACCAATCGTTCGTTGCTGGCGGTATCAAGCTTGATATCCGTCGCCTTCGCCCTGGCGATGTGATTTCAATTGCGCTCGGGCCAGAGCGCCAAGAACAGCAAAACGTGCGGAAGCTCAGAGGGCTTCCACAAGATCGTTGGGAGTCGTTGGTCAATCTGATAGACGCCAATGGCAACACCGCGCCGCTCGAAGACGTATGTGGACTGCTCGATCTCGAGCCTCAGCGACAGGAGGCCGAGGCACTGGCAGCCCGGGGCAACATGACGGCGATCGTGAAGATGCTGCATGACAAGAGCAGCCAGCTCATGGACATGCTGGTTCATGCGCTTTCCGAGGGAAAACTGTGCGTTATCGACGTCTCTCAGATGCGCGGAGGCCAGTCCTTGGTGCTCTCTGGCCTGATCCTGCGCCGGATCTTCGATCGGAACCAGCAAGAGTTCACGGCCGCTGACCCCAAGACCATTCCGACAATCGCCGTCGTCGAAGAAGCGCAGTCTGTGTTGAACGAGAACGCACCTGCCGCCGAGCCTTACATTGCCTGGGTGAAGGAAGGCCGTAAATACGACCTGGGGGCATTGCTGATCACACAGCAACCCGGCAGCATTCCAGTTGAGATCCTCAGCCAGGGCGACAACTGGTTCATCTTCCATCTGTTGTCCGCAGCCGACCTTACATCCCTGAAACGAGCCAACGCCCATTTCAGTGATGACCTTTTGAGTTCGCTACTCAATGAGCCGATCCCTGGTCAAGGTGTTTTCTGGAGTTCGGTGGGAGGCAAACCTTATCCGGTCAGCCTCCGTGCGCTGTCGTTCGAGAAGATGTATTCAATGCGGGACCATGACTACAACCAACCCGTAGGGAATACATATGCGCAAACGCTGCGCAGCACTTTCTCTGGAATGAGGCAGAGTGCTGCGGCAGCTCGGGTTCCAGACGCAAACGCTTCAGGCTCGCTCTTTTCCGCTGAGACTGGTTTCGAAGACTCCGAGCCAGTGGACGTCATGGCAACCATAGAGCAGCGAGCGATTGATGCCTTGCTAGGAGATGCCGACATCCGCCAGAAGCTCGAGTCTTCGAATGGCATGCCTTGGTATGGGGTTCAGCAGTTTCTGATTGACCACCTGCCAGAACACTTGGAAGACCGCCGTCAGTTTGCGTACAACCTAGTTTCAAAGGCGATGAACGCGATTTTCGGCTCACAACCCAGGGGATGGGAGACTTTCAAGAGCACGTCCACGGGCAAGACTTGGATTAAGGCTCACAAGTAACCAGCTGCTGACGCTTGAACAATAAACGATGCATAAAAGATTAATTGGTACCTCCACATGGAGGCTAGTTTTTTTGGCGTAACAACCGCCCTGCGGTTTTGCCTCTCATAGAGCATAGTGTGGTAACTTGGGGCCAAGTGCTACACTATCGCCACCATCCTTGCCACACTTTCAACATCTTGTTTCCACAAAGTTGCCACCCTGCTACCACCATCTAACCACACTGTTCACACAGTAAGCCCGCAGCCTGATCTGATCGCACAGACTGTTTTTCCTGGTCACAAAGGTCTTTGCCCAGTTACTCCCCCGCTTGGGCACAAGATAGGCAATAACAGTCGAGGGATTTGGAATGTACGTTGTGCAACTTTGGAATGTACGTAGCCGGAAATAAGCTTTTCGCTGCCTGATCATGTGCCCGAACAACAAAGCATTGGAAAGAACGTTGTGCCTTGTTGGAAATAACGTTGTGCCTTGTTGGAAATAACGTAGTGCCAAATAGGGAGTAACGGGGCATGTGACCAGCAAAAAGATGTTGCGATCAGCGCAGCACCATTTGAAAACTCAACTGCTGGAAACAGCGTATTGTTTGTTTACTCAATTGTCGGCCTATCCGCATTGCCGCCGCTGCGGAAATGGGTATCAACCAAGCGGGCGATGTCGCCAATCGGTTGGGTTTGTCAGCATGGGATGGAGCTAATGCCAGCGATCCAGGCCGCACCAGCAGCCAGCGCCTCAGCCTCGCTGGCATAGGTTGTCGATGGGCCGCTGATGATGCAGGGCTCGGTTTCGCCGTCACCTTCCACCGTCCACAGCTCCCAGGTGCCATCGTTTTTCCAGCTGGGGACGGCGGCATAGGGTTTGTCTTTCAGCGCAGCCAGGGCTGCGTCAACTTCGGGGCGAATCTGCAACTCACCCGAGTAGATATAAGGTGTCGCGCAGCGGGCATCAGATCGGTTCATGTTCCGTACTCCAGAAAAGCTCCAGTAGCCCGCTCGCCTGCAGGTAAATACCGGGGTTGCGCGCTTCACTCGGGCCAGCAATGTTGAGAATAGCGATGGGATGTCTAAGCAACCAGTCTTGCCATGCCGCCAACAGCTCTTCTGCAGGGGCATGCACATCGCAAAGCAGCAGCGGTTTACCATGCCTTGTCGCCAGATCGCGAGTGAGCAAGCTGCCACCTTCTAGCCGGCCTCGGTAAATGATCAGCGTAGCATCCGCATCCAGCACATTGCACTTGGTGCGCTGACGATAGCCGCTGGATTCGGTTTCCTGCAGCTGGTAGCGCGCATCCAGGACGCCATCAGCGGCCCGACGGCCCGCCGGGCACCAGCCGCCGTGCGCAATCTTTCGGGCAATAGCGAAATCCAGCGCTGCCCTGTCTACGCCGGTCTGACCCCCAGAGATGATGCGCTGAATGTTCACCCTTGCTCCGTTGCGGCCACCGTGCAGACCAGCTGTACTTCATCATTGGGCTGATCTGCCGAGAGCTGGCCTATGCGCTCGCGCGCGCTGATGAGGTTGAGCTGCTTGCGCGCCTGCTGCAGGCTGCGCTTTTCAATCACCGCTGTATAGCTTGCACCCAGCTCACCATCCGGGTCGATGAACAGCTCGATGCGCTGCACCGGCAACCCGAACACCGTGAAGCTGCGCGTCGGCACCAGCGACCAACTGCCGGGAGCATTGGGTGCAATACCGTCCAGCATGTGCAGCGGCAAGGTTTGACGGCATTCCACGGCGGCGGCGATGGCCGGCTCAATGCGCAACCAGTGATCGATATCTGGTGCTTGGCCGTCCATCAGCACAAGCGGCAGGGCGGCAAGTAGCAGTGCGTTCATCCCTTGATGTTCCTGATCCAGAAGCGACGGTCATCGATCGTGAAATTGGAGTCATAGCCGACCAGCGTCAATAGCGAACCCACATAGTAAAGGCCGAACTGATTCATCAACCAGCGTTCCATCGCCGGGTCACTGGGCAACTTGCTGTACGGCGGGGTTGGGCCGTCGGTGCGAACCTGGCCGCTGGTTTTTCCGGAGATGGAAAAGCTCTTCCAGGTGAGCACGAAATTGTTCGACTGTTTCGGCAACTCCGGTGCACATAGCGACAGATTGCTGAAGCGCTCGGAACGCTTGGCGTCGTGCCACAGCACGGCGTCAAAGCGAATGCAATCACTGGCTTTGAGCGTAAGGCTACGGGTCAGCGTCATCTGATCAGCCGGAATTTGCAGATTGCTGATCACTACCTTGGGCCACTCCGGGGCGCGACCGTCGGTAGACAGATTCTGGCGCAAGGCGTTATGCAGTGGAGTCCCCAGCACGCTGTTGCGGTTTGCCGCGCCTGCAGGCGTAGTCACTTGCGACAGACTGGTTCCAATGGCTTGTCCCAGTCCATTCAGAGAGTCCAGCGCCCCCTGCATGTCGGTTGTGGCACATCCCGTCAAGAGAAAAGGAAGCAGCAACAGGCTTCGGTAGTGTTTCGTCGTAGTTCCTCGCGAACTTATCCGTTGAAGAGGGCATTGAGCCGGGCACACCAGGTTTCCGCTGCCCGGCGGCTCATGGGAAAACTGAGCACTGGTCGTTGTGGATCGGCGGTTTGCAGCGCAATGGCGAAGTCTTTGGCGCGTACCGTGCGCTCGAAGGTCGGCGCGCTCATGCCGCTGGCGTTGACCTGTCGGCTACCGCCGTTCATCTCCATGCTCTCGACCTCGCGCCAGGTCATCTGCCAGCCGAGCAGCCAGGAGAAGTCGTGCAGTTTGTATGCGTCATTGACCACATCGCAGGCCGCGATCTTGCGATTCTGGGAGTCAAAAACAAGGAATGCCGGCGCGGGATAACCCAGGAGATGTCCAGCATCGAATGACAGCCCATGCTGGGTGTTGATTCTGGTGACAAGGGCCTGGCAGCGGGCCTGCAGACGCGCCAGAAATCGGAAGGACAGCGCGAAGAGTGCCAGCGAAATCAGCAGATAGAGCATCAGCTCACTGGTCAACAGCCCCCAAAGCGATGTCTGTGACAGGCGCGCAGGCCCCACGCCGAACATCGCCAGTACAAGAATCAGCGTAAGACCAGCGGCAGCGAGACCTGAAAGCCCAGCCACAGGAACTGCCAGCGCCGCCGCTCCCATCCCCGCAGTCTTCCAGACGCTTGCCATACGTCATTTCCTCCATTTTGTTACTTATAGAGGCCATTTTATGGCGCCTGCATTCAATTGTCACTCATAGTGCGGGTACTTATCGGGCGTAGCCCTATAGAGGGGGTACTCATAGAGTCATTTCTCTTTAAGAAGAGAGAAATATGGCCCTTGATCCCCGACTACGCTTCGGCCTGAAGCTGATAGAAATCAGAAAGACCAGAGGGTGGTCGCAAGAACGCCTAGCACTGGAAAGTGGCTTGGCACGCAGCTATCTGGGGGGGGTTGAGCGTGGGCAGCGCAACATCGCATTGCTCAACATCTTCAAGCTGGCCGAGGCGCTGGGGGTGGAGCCTTCTGTTCTGCTGGAAGCACCGGCTGCCGGGCAGGAGCCTGCACCGTAACATCGTAACGCTACGTTATCGTAACGTTACGATGTCATCTGAAAGGGACGGGTGGGCTCCGGCCAGGCCCACCGAAGGCATATTGGAAACAGCCGACCCCAAGTAGCCCATCAGGCATTTGAAAAATGCGAGTAGCCCCAGCAAGGGAGCCCGTGGATAACTCGCTTGCGAGTTATCCACGGGCGGACGCGCAGCGACCGGAGGGAGCGAAGGCTTCTTTTGGTTAAAGAAATGGTTAAAAAGAAGGTTAGCGGCTTTGCTGGTGAAGTTAAATTTTCATTTAAAACAGTAGGTTACGATGGAGTTTGATCTGTGTGAGATGGGCCATCTGTCACGTTTTCATGGGTCATCTGTCACGCTTTTGAGTTTCAAAATTTATGCCGGCCCAAAATTTCATGGGTCATCTGTCACGAAAATCCACGTTTTTTCAGACATGCTGATGGCGGTCGAGCAGTTATCCACAGACGACCTATCAAGAGCCGCAAGATCGCTGGGTAAGCAGCTCGAAACCGTGACAGATGACCCATAAACTGCAAAACCAACATGGGTCATCTGTCACGAGAAATGGCATCCAAACGTTGTTTCTGTGGATAACTTCGAGTCGCCACTCCGAGGAAAATTTCCGGACTCAATAAAGCCCGCAATTGCGGGCCTAGAAGAAAAGTGTCAAGCTGCTTTTTTCGGATTACCCGTCCCCACAGCAGATGTAGTCATCGCTGGATAGAAAAGCTATCTTGGCAATCTGGGCGGCTTGCACCTCAGCGCATGCCTTTCTTACGGTTCGTCGCCAATCGGCTATGTCTTTGTTGTTTGACCCGCACATGGCGCGAAACCTTGTTAGAGCCAAGGGGTACGGATGCCTGTGGCTTTCAATGTAGTCTGCCAAGCGCCTCGCGACCGGCGACAAGCCCCGGTAGGCAGTCCAAGAATGGCTGGTAAACGTATTGCCAGCAAACAAATAAATTAAGTTGGGATTCATCCAGACTCGATAGTGGGTTGGCTTACCATGCTCGTCGTTGAGCACTATGTAGTTCTGGATGAGTGAAATCGCACCGCTCCTTCCATACGCTTTACTGTTGAGCGCCAGAACTTCACTGGCCTTCAGACGGCTGATGCACTCACGGGCCTTATCGTAATAGCGGCCATTTTTGTGCCAACCGACGTCCGCCACCAAGTTTTTGACGGAAAATTCGAACGGCTCACCGAGCGCCACCTTTTGGGCATAGTTCAGGATTTGCAGCCACACGAGTTCGTCATCTTCTGCGTGGAGTTCGATGCCTGTGTAGAGAATTGAAATGTGCTCGTTGTAATGGAATAGTGTTTCGTGCATGAACGCCCGGCGCGGCACTCGCTTGTTGCCAACAGTAAACAGAGATGATCTTGCGTAGTCATTGGGGATGTGCCGCAGGTCATCTCTGTTTTCCATTGAGTTCGGAAAGATCAGGTCGAGCTGGAACTGCCCGGTTGGAGAGATGCCTCTACTGCTGAGGTAAGCCGAACGTCGCAGTCGATCAATCTGTCCATCAAGAGCTGCGGCTTTTCCTAGGCTGCGCATCATCGACCCCTGCCTTCTGGCCTGCGGAATCGCGGCGATCAGGGATAGACAGCGTTGTTGCTGACAGCGCGGGCGGCAGCGGCCTTCTGTTCGAGCCACGCATCAATCTCGTGCTCAAGCCAGCCGACGACTCTTTTGTTAAGCTGGACGGATACTGGGAATGTCGGATCATCGCGAGTGATCCGCCAGAGCGTTACGTCATTGATGCCGCCAAGCTTTTCGCAGATGGCCTTGCGGCGTAGAATTTTCACTGTCCTTACCTCCTGCACATTGAAAGTCAGTGCAGGAAGTTTCAGGTAGTGACCCAGGAGCGGTCACGGACTCCCAGAAGGGAATTTTTGCGACAAAAAATCCGAAGGTGACGAAGCGGCCTGAACAAACGATAAAGAGGCCTCGCTTCGTACAGCAACGATCAAAGTGTATATATAAGTGACTACAAAGTGAGGCAAAGCAAGGGTAATACCACATCTAGCAACGCTTTGCGGCCGCATTTTTTGTTTAACGTGTAAGCATTATCACAAGGCACTTAGTCGCCATCAAACACAAAGGGGCTTTATGCCCTTTTTGTTTTGCCTAAAAATTAGTTGGTGCGTGCTCAATCAGTAACTCACCGTTTTACTTAAACGTGCAATGTGGATTGTGTTGAGAGCAGTAATGGCGTTACGCAGCCATTTTTCGTTTATCCAAAACACCATCAATTAAGCCCCATTCTAGGGCTTCTTCTGCTGTTAAAAAGCGATCTCTATCTAATGCAGTTTCGACCTCGGCGTAGCTGCGACCGCAATGTTCTGCATATAGCCTAGTCATGCGCTGTTTGGTTTTCTGAATTTCTTCGGCGTGAATGAGAATATCAGATGCTTGGCCTTGCGCGCCTCCGGATGGTTGGTGAACCAGTATGCTGGCATTGGGTAGGGACATGCGGTAACCAGGTTCACCAGCCATTAATAAGAACGACCCCATAGAGCGGGCGGTACCCATGCACAAGGTATACACCGGCGCAGAGATAAATTGCATGGTGTCATAAATAGCCAGACCGCTAGTCACCATACCACCTGGTGAGTTGATGTAGAGATGTATGGGCTTTTCAGGGTTTTCGGACTCTAGAAATAGTAGCTGCGCACACAGCAGAGCAGACACGTTGTCATTGACTTCACCATTTAGAAAAATAATGCGATCACGTAGTAGTCGTGAGTAGATATCAAAAGATCGCTCTCCACGCCCTGATTGTTCTATGACCATGGGGATAAGTTGCATGGTTTCACGCATGGCGGTTCCTTATTCGTATTCTATTTTGCGAGATAACTAGGCAGCGAGCGCTAGCCATAGTGATGCGTCATTAGCGGCACGAGAGCACGGTGTAGTGGCTATGATGGATACTTTGTGTGTGATGCGCAGGATGCTGTGATTTTCTCCATGTGGGATCACTTGAAAAACAACCACACTTTCTAGTAGTGGGAAGTCCTCATCACGCATACGGTAATGCTGTTCTTTGTTTTGCACAGTGAATATGGGGGTGCTTTCAATTAAGGCATCACTGGGCAGCCATTGTTCACGAAATTCAGGAATGCTGATGGCACGCCAGACTTTTTCAGGCGGTGCCTCCAGTTGATACTCAAGTATCAACGTGTCATCGCTACTTTCGGTGGTGATCTCACTCATTGGTCCATATCCTTGAGTAATGCTTGCAGGGCCTCAACTCGCGCAGGCCAGTAGGAACGGTATTTGGAAAACCAGTTGGCTAGTTGAGCCAAGCCTTCAGGGTTCACTTCATAATTAACAAAGCGACCCTGTTTCTCTTCACGCACTAGACTGGCCTTACGCAACACAGCCAAATGCTGTGACATGGCTGATTGGCTGATGTCTATGCCTATGCGTAACGTGCTCGCATTCATACTGCCTGCGGCGAGTTTCTCGAAGATGGCTCTACGTGTAGGGTCGGCGAGTGCCTTGAAAATATCGTTTTCAATCATGAAAACATATTAGTGGTTACTTATGTGTTAGGCAAGAACTTCTGATGAGATATGTAGTGCTCGTTGTGCTTGCTGTGTAACCCTAGGCTATTAACTAAATGACCGTTTACCCATACGTTTGTAAACTCGCCAGCCTTGTAATGCCAAGACTATAGCCACGTAGACAAACACGTCGTTCAGGTTGTTCTTACCCAGTCGCATCCAGTAGAAATGCAACAGCGCTAACCATGCTGCTACGTGTATGCAACGGTGCAAACGCTGCCAGTTTTTGGCCCCCATGGTTTTGAGCATTACTTTAGGTGAGGTGATAGCCAGTAATAGCAAGACAATGAATGTCAGCATACCCACTAAGATAAAGGGGCGTTGCAGTACGTCGTGCCAGATATCACGCCATTGCCAGTACATGTCGAACCAGGCATAGCACACCGCATGTAGCACCACATAAAAGAAGGCAAATAGACCTATTAATCGACGAAGTTTTGCCAGAGCATAAAGGTTGAAAATTTGTCGCAAAGGCGTAATGGCCAATGCCAGACAGAGCATGCGTAGCGACCAGTCGCCAGTACTACGAATTAAGGTTTCTGCTGGGTTAGGCCCTAGTGTGTTGGTCACTACCCCATAGATTAGCCATGCAGCCGGAGTCAGGCACAG
Organism: Paenalcaligenes sp. Me131; assembly: GCF_050487225.1. Lineage (NCBI taxonomy): Bacteria > Pseudomonadati > Pseudomonadota > Betaproteobacteria > Burkholderiales > Alcaligenaceae > Paenalcaligenes > Paenalcaligenes sp. Me131. The sequence goes on along the minus strand of NZ_JBKQGY010000002.1, from coordinate 89,827 downwards.
CAACCACAACACGGGTTTGGTGAGGCGATGTAGAAGTGCCAGATTGAGGTTGCTGGTGAGGCTCATTAGAAATTACGCTCTAAATCCATGCCGGCGTACAGTTGGCCTACTTGCTCGGCATAGCCATTGAACAGTTCAGTTTTGCGCTTAGGGGCAAAGATGCCACTTTGACCAATAACACGTTCAGAGCTTTGGCTCCATCGTCGGTGGGGGACGTTAGGGTTCACGTTAGAGTAAAAACCGTATTCGTGTCGGGCAGCTTTGTTCCATGCGGTGGCGGGCATTTCTTCCACGAAGCGAATGCTGACTAGGCTTTTAGCACTTTTGAAGCCGTACTTCCAAGGTACGACTAGTCGTACAGGCGCACCATTTTGATTTGGTAATACCTCGCCATACATGCCAAATGCCAGCATGGTAAGCGGATGCATGGCCTCATCCATGCGTAGCCCTTCGGTGTAAGGCCAGTCTAATACCCCACTACGCAGGCCCGGCATGGTTTGGGGGTCAGCCATGGTGACAAACTCCACATATTTAGCGCTGCCCATGGGTTCTACTTTTTTAATCAGCTCAGCCAACGAATAGCCAACCCAAGGGATCACCATGCTCCATGCTTCCACGCAGCGCAGTCGGTAGATGCGTTCTTCCATTGCGGAAAGCCCTAGCAGATCTTCTAATGACCAGACCCCTGGTTTATGCACCAGACCTTCTATGTTGACGTTCCAAGGGCTGACGGGCATAGCATCCGCATTTTTAGCGGGGTCGCCTTTATCTAGGCCAAACTCATAGAAGTTGTTGTAGGTGGTGGCGTCGTTATACGGGGTCAGAGCTTCATCCAGAGTAGCACCCGCTATAGTGCTGGGCGTAGAGCTAAGCATTGGGCGTGTGGCAGAGGGTGTAGTCATGCTGGCTTTGGCATCACGCATGGCCCAATGCGCCAGAGCCGGGGTAGTAGCACCAGCAGCCAGTAACCTTAACAGCTTACGACGGTTAGTAAACACCTCGCGCGGCGTGATCTCGCTAGGTAAAGGTTGCGTAAACAAGGGGGTGACGTTGCGTTTTTTCATTATCAAGTCCCAGAGTAAAACAGCCGTGTTCTGTGTTTATAGGATAAGGGACATTGTCCTTATTGTGCATAACCTAATGATTGCATGAGCATTACAGTTTTGTAATGTATGTAATTTCTGATCTTAACTTCAGTAGAGTCAGCGAAGCCTCTGACATCATGAACTATGAGGCGTAGACGGTTATTTGATTGAACCCTTTTCGTACGCGGAGTTATTGGCCTGTGTGTGTGCACTTTGGTACGCCGACAGCCTGTACCGCTAGCAAGAACTTTTTATCTTGGTGGGTTGACGGTGGATATCTTAAAGCGCCGAGCACTCAGAGGCGGGCAACGTATTGATCTGCGCGATAAGGAGTTCGCGTTCTAGACTCGATGATTCCGGTGGATGAGGTCATGGTGAGTAGTGCCGAAACCGAGACTCAATTCACCTTACATTTCCCAGCGCATAACAACGAGCGAGTATGACGGGAAGTAGGTGCTAAGTAGAACGCCATGATAAAAGGGGCCAAGCGCGGACTCTGCTTCGCGCTTGGCCCCAGGGACTACTCGTTTAGGCGGCTGGGCGCTGCAACGGAGCAACGCGAGTATTCAGATTATCTGCCAGCGGCACAAATTTCATGGACAAGCCATCATAGGCGTCTATAGAACCGGTTTCAATATCGTAGATCCAACCGTGCAGGGTTAGTCTACCTTCAGAAATGGCGAGACGTACAGAGGGGTGCGTTTGAATATTGGCCAACTGGGCAATCACATTTTCACGCACCATCGAGGCCACACGCTCGCGATCACTGTTGTGGTGTTTGGCTTCGTTGACGAGGCGGGCAGAATCCGCATAGCGCAACCAGTGTTCAACGGCAGGCATGTGTTCCAAGCACTGGCAGTTGGCAATGGCCGTCATCGCACCGCAGTCGGAGTGACCACAGATCACGACGTCAGACACTTTCAGTGCGGCAACTGCATACTCAACCGAGGCGGTAACACCACCTGGCTCAGGGCCGTAGGAAGGCACAATATTACCGGCGTTACGGATCACAAACAGATCACCGGGTTCGCGCTGAGTAACCAGCTCTGGCACCAAACGGCTATCAGAACAGGAGATAAACAAAGCACGGGGGTTTTGCTGATGGGCCAAGTCTTTGAACAGACCAGCACGTTTTGGGTAGGCCTCTTTTTGAAACTTGAGAAAGCCCTCAATGATTTCTTTCATGGCAACTATTATGGTTATACGAACAATATAGCTGAAGCTTAACCCGTCTTATTTATAAGGTAAAATACTGATTTCTGATAAGTTCTATAATTATTACTTATGGGATTGCGATGATCTTACGCCATGTGACTTATTTTCTAGCGGTAGTGCAGTACGGCAGTTTTACCCGTGCGGCCAATGCGTTACACGTATCACAGCCAGCGCTATCGCAGCAGATACGGCAGCTTGAAGAAAGCCTAGGCGCACAACTGCTGGATCGTAGTAATAGGCAAATCAAGCTTACCGATGCCGGTGAAGTCTATGTACGGTTTGCCCGCCAAGCCATGCAAGACTTAGAGGAAGGGAGACGCGCGGTACACGATGTCAGCGATTTAAGCAGGGGGTCGTTGCGTATCGCGATGGCACCTACGTTTGCCTCGTATTTGATAGGCCCTTTGGTGGAGTCTTTTAATCGACGCTATCCTAACGTGACCTTGATGATTCGCGAGATGCTGCAAGAGCACGTGGAAACTCAACTGGTGAAAGATGAGCTAGACATAGGTATTGCGTTTGATAAACCTACGTCTAGTGCTGTGGATTCGCATCCGTTATTGGTAGAGACCTTGACATTGGCGGTGAGTGTGACGCATCCACTAGCCGGACAACGCATGATTGAACGTGCGACCTTAATAGAACAGTCATTGGTGCTATTAACCCCAGAGTTTGCGACACGTAGGCAAATTGAGCGCTACTGTCAGCAGTATGAGCTAGAGCTGCATGTGCAGATGGAGTCCAACTCGCTGAATGCGGTGATGGAAATCGTACGCCGCACCGGGTTGGCCACCTTATTGCCAGCGGCTATTGCGATGAATGATGAGCATTTGGTGGCTATAGGTTTAGATCCTACCCCTCCTAGACGACGTGCCATCTTGATGCAGCGTAAAGGGGCGTATCAGTCAGCAGCCATGCGAGCCTTTATTGAATTGGCTCAGAAATACGGGGCGGCTTCGGCCTCCTAAACCTTCTGTTTAAGCGCTGATAGCTGTGCGGTAGAGCTAGCTGGCTACTCTTTGCTCAGCACCTTGAGAAGGCTTGAGTTTGCTTGTGTATGGCAAGGAGCACACGGTTTTTCCTCAACCTTATGCACAGGCTGTGGGGATAAATACGATCTGTAGACGGGCGGTAGGGAGTGTGTCATTTTTTGAACGATTCCCTAATCGCAATTTAATAATGAGAATTATTGTTATTATTGTTGGTGTGATTGTCCGTTTTTAAGTTTCTCATGTTTCCTGTTTCCTGCTATGCATAGCCGTCCTTTGTCAGTCAAAGGCTGGTTGTCGTATTACACCGACCTGCTGGGGTCTTGGGTAAAAAACAATGCGTTAAGGCACGATGCCGAAGATGCGGCTCAAGATGCCATCATGCGTGTGTTGGCGGATCAGCGTGACAGTATTCAAGATCCCAAAGCCTATTTGTTCAGGGCGGCCCAGAATCAGTTGGTCAGTGAAATCCGTAGGCAGTCTCGCCATGAGCAAACGACGTTAGAGTCGTTGTTAGAGCACGAGCACCCTCAAACGGGGGATGTGGATACGTCGTTGCAGACCACCGAGTTGTTGGATGCGCTCTGTGAGGCGCTACAAGATTTACCCCTGAAGTGTCAGCAAGTCTTTCTATGGAATAAGATAGAGGGTTATACACAGGAAGAGGTCGCCAGACGCTTGGGATTAACTTCCAGCGCGGTGGAGAAGCATATGAAACGGGCCTTGCGCCACATCCAACACCAATTGCAGGATTATGGACCGCATCGTTAAGACCAGTCCGCTCTCTCAGGAGCAAATCCAAGAACAGGCCTTAGATTGGTTCACGCGTACCTGTTTAGGCTCACTCAGTGCTGAACAGTGCCAAGAGCGTGATCGGTGGCGTGCGCAGTATCCTGAGCATGAGGCGGCGTATCAGGCGTTGGAGACCTCTTGGAAACTAGCTGATGCATTACCTAAAACGGCTATGCACCGCTGGTTACGCCATAACGAACAGCAGGCCAAAAAACAGACCCGTCGTCGCATGCTAGGGTGGGGCGGTGGTGCCTTGGCGATGCTGAGTGTAGGGGCTGTCTTGCCCTTGGTGTGGCCCGCCCAACCGTTGTTCACCGATGTAGTGGCATCTGCCAAAGGGCAACGGCGTGAGGTGATGCTGCCAGATGGCTCCAAAATTTTGCTGAATACCGATTCCGAGGTGGCTATTGCTTATTATGCCGACCGACGAGACATACAGTTTGTGCGTGGTGAGGCCTTATTTAGCGTACTGCCTGATGTGAATAGACCTTTTACCGTGCGTAGTGGCGAGTTGGATGTGCGCGTTGTGGGTACGCAGTTTAGTGTGCGCCAAGAGCGCAGCCAAACTTCCGTGGTGGTGCGAGAGGGGGTGGTGGAAGTGTTTCCTAGCACCTCTACAGGCTTAACGGGAGTGCGGTTATCCGCTGGTTATACGGTTGCTGCATCCGCAACGGCTATAGGTAATCCACAGCAGGTTGCTGTGGAAAGTGTATTGGCGTGGCAGCGAGGCAGGTTGGTTTTCCAAGACAATGCGTTGTCAGAAGTGGTGCGCGAGTTGAATAGGTATATGGTGCAGCCCATACAAGTACAAGACAAAGCATTAGGACGTATGCGGGTGTCGGGCACGGTAAGTGTAGAAAACCCAGATGCGATTTTGGATATTTTGCCCAAAATTGCTCCAGTCAGCGTTGTGCGTGTGCCGGAGCGAGGAGTATTTCTCTTGCCGCTTGGGGGCTAAGGACTTAGGCGTAGCGTTTAGCCAGAGCCACACAAAATACAGCGCCACAGGTAGCTAGGATCATGGACATGTTCACTTGTTCGTGCAGTAGTGCCGCAGCCAAACCTAAGCCCATAAAAGGTTGCAGCAGTTGCAATTGACCTACGGCTGCAATGCCTCCCAGTGCTAGGCCTTTGTACCAGAAGATAAAGCCCACTAGCATGCTGAAAATAGACACATACCACAAGCCAATCCACGCGGTAGTGGATGCTTCACTGAGGTTGTCGGGCCAGTAAAACACAGCGAGTGGCAGCATCAACGGCAGTGAGATGACCAAGGCCCAACTGATGACTTGCCAGCCACCCAAGCGGCGTGACAATTTAGCGCCCTCGGCATAGCCCAAACCACATACCACGACGGCTGCCAACATCAGCAAATCGCCCTCTATGGACATGGCGATGCCTCCTAATGCTGCATAGCTAATCACTGAAATACTGCCTAAGAGCGAAAACAGCCAGAAAGCGGGGTGCGGCTGTTCGCCACCACGTAATACACCAAAAATAGCGGTACACACAGGCAGCAAGCCAACAAACACTAAGGCATGGGCCGAACTAATGTATTGCAATGCTAAGGCGGAGAACAACGGAAAGCCCAAGACCACGCCTACCGCTGTGATGATCAGAGACGTCAGGTCAGAGCGGACAGGACGCGGTTGCTTGAAGGTGACTAATAACAGTATGGCTAAAGCCGCTGCAATACAGCCGCGTATACCCGTTAGAAACAGCGGGGGGATGTCAGCAACCGCAACACGTGTGGCGGGCATAGAGCCAGCAAAAATGACGACACCAATTAAGCCATTGACCCAGCCACGGGTGGATGTGTTCATACGTACTCCTCAGGGATAGGCGTCCAGTAAACCATGTGGTGATGCCACTACTCCATATACGGAACAGTACAGTTTTTAATAACTGTATTGGTTAATTTGGCAGTACAGTAGCAAAATGAACGCTATTACTAAACCTCTCAGTCGCATTGAAATCGTCATGCAAGCCGTGCGTAGTCGTATTGCCGCACGCCAGTATGTACCAGGCTCTAGGCTGCCCTCTGTACGCGCGCAAGCTAAAGCCATGAACTGTTCTGTGTCTACGGTAGTAGAGGCGTATGAACGTTTGGTGGCGGAAGGCGTGGTCAAGGCGAGAGCAGGCTCAGGCTTTTATGTGGCGGGTGTGATTGCGCCGCTAGACCTGTCAGAGTTAGGCCCTAGGTTAGAGAGGGAGATAGATCCTTTGTGGTTATCCAGCCAGTCGCTGGAAACCGACTCCTCCACGCTGAAGCCGGGTTGTGGGTGGTTGCCGCCTTCGTGGATGTACGAAGAAGGGATGCGACGTGCGTTGCGGTATATGGCCAGAAGCGAGACTAGCGATTTGGTGGATTATGGTACGCCCCAGGGGCTACCCGCGCTTAGGCAAGTTTTAGCGCGTCGCATGGCGGGCTTGAGCATTGAGGCCACGCCAGAACAAATTATGCTGGTGGACTCCAGTACACAAGCCATCGATTTGATTTGCCGTTTTCTGCTGAAAGCGGGCGATACCGTCGTCGTGGATGATCCCTGTTATTTCAATTTTCATGCCTTGCTACGAGCACACCGGGTCAACGTAGTGGGAGTGCCCTACACCTCGCAAGGGCCTGATGTGACAGTGTTTGCACAAATTATTGAGCAACATAAACCGCGTTTGTACATTACGAATTCCGGTATTCATAACCCCACAGGTAGTGTGTTGTCGTCAGTCACTGCACACCGTGTTTTGCAGCTGGCTGAACATGCCAATTTGACCATCGTGGAAGATGATCTGTTTGCGGATTTTGAATGGCAGCCTGCGCCACGGTTAGCGGCGTTTGATGGGTTGGACAGGGTGATACACATAGGCAGCTTTTCTAAAACCCTTTCCGCTGCATTGCGATGTGGCTACATTGCTGCCAAGCCAGAATGGATCAGTGGGCTGACTGATTTACGTATAGCTACCAGTTTTGGGGGCGGGCGGTTGGCAGCAGAAGTTACCTTGCATGTGTTAACGGGCAGCGGCTATAGACGCCATATGGAAACAGTACGTACCCGATTAGCGCAGGCGTTAGAGCGCTTGTTACCGCGTTTACGCAAGTTGGGGATTGAGCCTTGGCTAGTTCCGCAAGCGGGTATTTTTCTGTGGTGTAGGCTGCCGGAAGGTGCTGATGCTACACGCATGGCACGCTATTGTTTACAGCACGATGTGGTGCTGGCACCGGGCAATGCATTTAGCCAATCGCATCAAGCCGAAGACTTCCTACGCTTCAATATTGCGCAAGCTGACGATGCTCGTCTATTCGAGGTTTTAGCGAAATCTCTACGTCATTGATACATTTAGTTACTATTTAATAATGAGAATCATTGCGGAATAATTCTCGTTACAGCGTCTTAGTAATGACACTGCATACCCCATCAAGAGGGTAGCGATGAATGCAGTCACTACTACATGATGTCTGGAACGGGTGCAATGAACACGCAACATACAATAATTCAGAGTTGGCTAAAACGATCAAGTAAGTTGGGGCAGGTAAGCAGGGAGGTGTGCTTGACGGCAGCGTTGTTGGGTTTGCCCACCGTTGCCATCACAGTGCAGGCGCAGACCTTGGCTATACAAATTAATTTACCTGCGCAGTCCTTAAGCGAAGCCTTAATACAGTTAGGTGAGCAGGCTTCACTGCAGATTTTCTATTTACCCGAAACCGTGCGTGGGCTACAGGCCCCGGCGGTATCTGGTGTGTTAACACCAGATCAAGCATTGCAGCGTTTGTTGGCCGGAACCGGCATAGGTTTTAGCCGCGATGGCAGTCAGGTATCTTTATCGCGTACCCCACAAAACCCAGCCCAATTGGGGGCGGTGGTCGTAAAAGGGCGCACGGATTCCACAACAGAAGACAGCGGTGCGTACACGGCGACGGGCGATAGCGCATTGTCGTCAGCTCTGGATTTGTCGCTACGCGAGACGCCACAGTCTATTAGTGTGATGACCAGTCAGCGCATGAAAGATCAGAATCTGCTGCAGTTAGAAGACGTGGTGAAAAACACGGCTGGTTTGACCTTCTCCGAACCAGGGGCAGGGGGGACTAGAAGTGGTATTTATGCCCGAGGCTTTTCCGTCAACACCTTCATGGTAGATGGTGTGCGCATGGTCTCTGACTACAACAATATGTTCTTAACACAAGACATGAGCTTGTATGACAGAGTTGAGGTGGTACGAGGTGCTACGGGGTTGATGAACGGCATGGGCTCCCCGGGTGGTGCGATCAACATGGTGCGTAAACGCCCGTTGGATGAGTATCGTACAGAGGTGCAGTTGGACTGGGGTTCATGGGCAAATCGCCGTGGCATGTTCGATATTTCTTCACCCTTGAATGAGTCTGGTTCTGTGCGTGGCCGTATGATTGCGGTTGCTCAGGACAGTAACGCGTTTGTTGAACGTTTTAATGCTAAACGCAAAATTTTCTATGGTGTGCTTGAGGCCGATGTAGGGGACAACACCTTACTGCGAGGCGGTATTACACACCAGCGCCACGACTTACGTGGCCAAGCAGACAGTGGTTTGCCAGCCTTTGATAAATACGGCAATCCGTTAAGTTGGGGGAAATCACAATCTGCTTCCGCCGATTGGACGTATTCACGTAGACGTAGCACGACCTTGTTTGGTGAGTTGGAACACCAATTCTCGGATAAATGGTCGTTGCGTTTGAATGCCTCCCGCGTCTGGACTGATTCTGATGAGCTCATTGGTTACGCCGGGATGGGGTATCCCGACCCCGATACGGGGGCAGGTGTAGGTATATGGACGACTAGATGGGTATATAAGCCCAAACAAGACTCTGTGGACTTGGCACTCAAAGGCAGTTTCGATATGTTTGGGCGTGAGAATGAGGTGGCGATGGGGCTGGCATGGTCATACTCCACGAACGAAACACCGTCTTACACCAACTGGTATCCACCAGGGTGGGATTCCAGCATAGACGATATCTTTACGTGGGATGGCAGTCATCCAGGTGAGCCTTATAACCCTTCAGTGGGTTCTCATTCTATGACGGAGAAAAACCTAGGTGCATACGCTTCCATTCGTCTGCGTCCTACAGAGCGTTTTTCTATCATTGCAGGTACACGTTATGTGGACTGGCGACGAACCACAGGCAGCTATAGTGATGCAACGAAGTCTAGCTCGTCATTGCGTCGTACCGAGTATGAGTTGGTGCCGTACTTGGGGTTGACGTACGACCTGACCGATAACTGGACTGCGTACACCAGTTACACCACAATTTTCACACCTCAAGACAGGAAAAAGCCTGATGGTTCGTATATTGATCCATTGTCGGGTGAAAGTTATGAAGCCGGTATCAAAGGTAGTTTCTTTGACGACAGGTTAAATATTTCTACCGCTGTATTCCAAGTGAAGGAAGATAATAAAGCGGTGGCGATAGAGGGCGTTAAAGCACCTGATGGTTCACAAGCCTATGAGGCGAAATCAGGTACGCGTACTAGAGGTTTTGAGGTAGAGGTAGCAGGGATGCTGACGCCGAGTTGGGAGTTAGCGGCTAGCTTTGCGCAAAACAGTACGAAAGATAAAGATAAGCAGCGCTTAAATACCAATATTCCGCGTAATACATTCAAACTGTTCACCACATACAGAATTAATGGCATAGGTGAAGGGTTGACTCTGGGTGGGGGCTTACGTTGGCAAAGTCGTATTTACAGCGATCTCACCATTGCAGGTAGAGCCCTAGAGTCAGAGCAAAAGGCGTATTCTGTGGTGGATTTATTGGCACGTTATGAAATGACTAAATCCACTACCGTGTCGCTGAATATTAATAACGTGTTGGATAAGCGTTACCGAGCAAGTACCGGCAATAGCTATTACGGCCAGCCGCGTGCCTTTATGCTGTCGCTGAGCCATCGCTTCTAATTATTTATCGCATTTTCTTTAAGGAAGTACTGACGATGAAACTCAAGAAAACCGTAGTCACTACCGTAGTAGTTGCCGCTATGACCGTATTGGCTGGTTGCCAAAGCGTGCCAGAGGCACGTCAGCAATCAGTGATTGAACAGTTGTCCAGCGTCTCTATGCTGCGTCAGGACAATATTGCAGGTGCTTATGAGGTAGCTGTGGCACCTGGCGTGGATAGCGTGTTTGTGGCTGCTGTGCCTGCATTCGAGCCTAACTCAGGTGGTGTGGTGCAAAGACTGGATCCACGTAGCCTGCAAGTGGTGCAGAGCATCCAGTTGCCACGACGCTCTTTCGCGTTGGGTTTTAACCCTACTTCTAGTACTTTGTATGTGGGCAACACCTTGGATGGTTCGTTGACGGTGATTGATGCGACGAACGGTGCCGTGAGAGGCATGATCCAGCTGGGCGAGCGCGTTGTGGATGGCAAAGGTCAAGTGTCTGCTCCGCATACACGCAAAGTAGTGGTGGATCCTCTACGCAATCAGATCTTTGTGACTAGCCCAGATAGCGAAGGCCTAGTGTGGATTGTGGATGGCGCTACAAATAAAGTGCGTCACACCGTAGAGACCAATGGCCCATGGCCAGCAGGTGCTGCCTTTGATCGTGCTAATAATCGCTTGTACGTAGGCCAAGGCGGCCTAAATGAAGTGGTGGTGATTAACCCAGAAAATGGTGAGATCGTTAATACGTTATCCACAGGTGATACCACCAGCGCTGATCCTAAAGAATCCAAACATTTCTTTGTGAACATGGCGATTGATGAGAAAAATCAGCGCTTGTTTGCGGCCGATGCCAACACAGGTTCGGTATATGTGTTTGATTTGGGCAATGGCAAAGTGGTGCAGATTGTTCCCGTGGGTGAGGGTTTGCTGGATATCGCTTACAGCGAACAGCGTAATGAGATCCTAGCCACTAACCGTGGCGTGTCGCGTGGTAGCCCAGCCGGTACAGGTAGCCTGACCGTAATCGATGGCACTAACTACAGTGTGAACCGTCGTGTGGACTTGCCAGTACACCCGAACAGCGTTGCCTTGTCTGCTAACGGACAGACAGCCTATGTGACCGTGAAAGTGCCGCATGGCAACGATCACCCCGCATGGCGCAAAGACGCACAAGACAGCATCGTACGTATTGATTTGCAAGGCGGCTAAATGCAGAAAGCTGGGAGATGTGGGCGCTGGTGCAAGCGCATGTTGTTTGCTGCGCCAGTGTTGCTGGTGGCAGGTGGGGGCTATATAGGGTGGCAATCTTCGGCATCGCAACAGGTGGAAACCACTGTGGCGCAACGTGCTGATATTGCTATCACTGTAAATGCCATTGGCACGCTACAACCCAGCCAGTATGTGGATGTAGGTGCTCAGGTGTCCGGGCAGATTATGCGTCTGCCCGTGCAGCCTGGGGATAAAGTAGAGCAGGGTCAATTGTTAGTGGAGATTGATCCTAGCGTGCAGCAAGCGGTGGTGGATGCTGGCAGGGCCGCATTGCGGGGTCTGGAAGCACAACTGCAAGAGCAGCAAGCCAAGAACTTGTTAGCACGCCAAATGCTGGCACGTGAGCAGCGTTTGCATAAAGTGGGGGCGACACGAGAAGAGTCGCTGCAACAAGCGCAAGCAGAGCTCTCGGTGACTGCCGCCAAGGTGGAACACTTGCGTGCACAAATTGCACAAAGTGAAGCCAGCCAGCGAGCCGAGGAAACCCGATTGGGCTACACACGCATTTATGCGCCCATGTCGGGTACGGTGGTGAGTGTGAAAGCACGTGAAGGCCAAACCTTAAACGCTACTTATCAAACGCCAGATATCTTACGTATTGCCGATTTGTCGGTGATGACGGTATGGACGGATGTGTCTGAGGCTGATGTGAGACAGGTGCAGCCCGGGCAGGCTGTGTCTTTTACGACATTAGGGATAGAGGAAGAACCGCGACGTTGGCATGGCAAAGTGCGTCAGGTGCTACCTGCACCGCCACAAGCGGCCACTGAAGGGGCTGAGGCCACGTCTGACAAAGCGGTGACGTATACCGTGTTGTTTGATGTGGATAACACGGATGCGGCGCTGATGTCGCAGATGACGGCACAGGTGACCTTCACGGTATTGCAGGCCGATAAGGTGTTGAGCATACCGGTGGTGGCGTTGCAGCGTGATGCCGGGCAGCCGTGGGTATGGCGTATAGCAGCTAACGATAAGCCAGTTCGACAAGATGTGACGCTAGGGGTGCGTAACCGTCATTTGGTTGAGGTACTCGATGGCTTAAGCGAAGGCACTCAAATCGTGTTGCGAGAAAATGAGCCAGAGCAACGCTGGAGCTGGCTGCAATGGTAGAGGCCGCAACAGCGCTCATTGAGCTGAAGGCAATACGCAAGCAGTATGGAGGGCAAGATGGGGCACCCGTTGTTGAGGTGCTGCATGGCATAGACCTAAGCATACAGGCGGGCGAGTTCGTTGCCATTGTGGGGCAATCTGGTTCGGGGAAGTCCACCCTGATGAACATATTGGGGTGCTTAGACAGCCCCAGTAGTGGCGATTATTTTTTCCAAGGTAAAGACGTTGCGCGCTTAGATGCGGACTCCTTGGCGCGGTTACGTCGGGAAGCTTTTGGGTTTGTGTTTCAGGGCTATCACCTGATTCCTACCGAAAGCGCGCGAGAAAACGTAGAAGTACCGGCAGTGTATGCAGGCACGCCCACCGAGCAGCGCAATGCCAGAGCCAGCGCGTTATTAGAGCGTTTAGGTTTGGCAGACAGGCAAGCCAATAGGCCGCATCAATTGTCTGGCGGCCAACAGCAGCGGGTATCTATCGCTAGGGCTTTGATGAATGGCGGCCATATTATTTTGGCCGATGAACCTACTGGTGCGCTAGATTCGCAAAGCGGCAAAGAGGTAATGGCCTTATTCCACGAGTTGGCGGATGCCGGGCACACCATCATTTTGATCACGCACGATAGATCAGTGGCAGCGCAAGCAAGGCGAGTCATCGAAATTCGTGATGGCCAAATTGTGGGTGACTCGGGCAGAGCAGTACAGTCGCAAACGCCTACGCCTGATGTGCTCGCCAACTTTTGGGAGCCTACTGCACAGCCTACGGAGCGCGCCGTGCAAGGCGAAGAATTGCGTGAGGCGCTGCGAGCAGCCTGGCGTACCATGCGCGTGAATAGAGCGCGTACCTTGCTGACCTTGCTGGGCATCATTATTGGTGTGGCTTCTGTCATTGTGATGATGGCGGTGGGCGAAGGCGCACGACAGCGGGTGATGGCGCAAATGGGTACCATGGGTACTACCATCATGTACATGAGCGGCACCAAACCCGTGACAGGAGGGCCGCGTGGCATCCTGAGCGATGAGGACTTGGCAGCGGTGCGTACCTTGCCTGAAATCAGCAGGGTCATGCCCGTGATTGGCGACCCTATTACCGTGCGTTTTTCCAACGTAAGTTTGCAGGTGTATGTGTTTGCCGCCAACGAAGAAATGCCCAGCATGCACCATTGGCGTGTGGCAGAAGGGCGTTACTACACCGCACAAGAAGACAAAAGCTTGGCACCCGTAGTGGTGTTAGGTGCAGCCATGCGTAAACGGTTTTTTGAGGATAAAAGCCCTGTTGGTGAACTGCTGCTCATTGGCAACTCCCCGTTTGAAGTCATTGGTGTGATGGAAGAACGTGGTGCTGATTCGGGGGCACAAAGTTATGACGATATGGTGTTCATTCCCTATCAAGCAGGGCGAGCACGCGTATATCAAGCGCAAACGCAGCCAGATTACGTGGTGATGGAAGCGGCATCGTCTGACGTGGTGTTCGAGGCCGAGCGATCCGTACATGATCTATTGATGGCCAGACACGGCGACCGCGAAGATTTCAGCATTGGTAATGCCGCCGCCCGTTTGCAGGCAGAAGCCTCTACGCGTCGCAGCATGACCATCATGCTGGGCTTAATTGCGGCCGTGTCGTTGTTGGTAGGCGGTATAGGGGTGATGAACGTCATGTTGATGTCGGTGAAAGAGCGTACCAAAGAAATTGGTATACGCATGGCAACCGGGGCAAGGCAGCGGGATATTCTGCGTCAGTTTATGACCGAGTCTATGGTGCTGACGGTAAGCGGCGGCATGACAGGCATTGCATTGGCAGCGTTACTGGGTATTGTGCTGGCCTTGGTAGGCATGGACATGGTGTTTTCTGTCAGTGCCATCATCGTCGCTTTTGGGTGCGCCGTGGTTACGGGGCTGGTATTTGGATTTATGCCGGCACGTACTGCCGCCAGAATGGATCCTGTGGTGGCGTTGGCAGGTGAGTAAAACATGAAAACAGTCTATGTGATGCTGGGCGCGTTGTGGCTAGCAGGGTGTGCCACCGTACCGGCCGATAGTGAAGAAAAAACAGTGAGCTTGCCTGCTGAGTGGCAAAGCGCCCAAATGCCTGAAGCGCTGTCAGGTGAGCTGCCTAGCGCTGCATGGTGGCAAAGCTTTCAGAGTCCAGAGCTGTTGTCGCTCTTGCAACAAGTACAAACCCAGAACTGGGATATGGAAGCGGCTGCTGCTCGCATACGACAGGCAGAGGCACAGGCGAAAAGCGCTGGTGCTGCCTTGTGGCCAGATGTAAAGGTAGAGTTCTCTACGTCTAGGGAAGGCCGCTTGGGCGGCGACGCGGATTACGCGGGTGGGCGATTCGGTGCTGGTTTGCGAGCTGGTTACGAGGTGGACTTGTGGGGAGGCGTGCGAGCCGGTAGTGATGCCGCGACCAGTAGACTGGTGAGGCAGCGGGCACTGTGGCAGGCGACGCAGCTTAGAGTGAGCACCGAGGCCGCTAAAGCATGGGTGGATGTGCTGAGCTTAAAAGAGCGCTTGCAGATTGCTCAGCAGAATCAAGCGGTAGCGTACGAGCTATTGCAGTGGATGACGCATCGTTCAGAAGCCGGTGCAGAAGATAAGCTGGCGGTGGTCAGACAACAGCAATTGTGGGCTGAGCAGCGTCAGCAGGTAGAAATGTTGATGCAGCAGCATCAGCAAGCACAGTCTAGATTGCAGATTTGGACAGGTGCGTTAGGAGCGTCTGAGACTATTGTGGCGAACCGCTTAGAGCAGGTTCCAGTGCCTACGCTAGACAGCGGCATGCCATCGCAGTTGTTAGTGCGTCGACCGGATTTGTTGGCGGCAGAAGCGGAGTTACAGGCGGCTAAAGCTGATGTGCAGGTCGCTAGGGCTGCGATGCTGCCGCAGCTCAATCTATCGCTGTATGCCGGAGGCTCTGCGGGTAACTTGAGTGATGTGCTGCGTAATCCCTTGTATAACGCCGCTGCGAATTTGTTAGCCCCTATCTTCAATGCGGGGCGTTTGGAGGCCGGCTATACGTTGGCACAAGCGAAGCAACAAGAGTTGTTGATGCTCTATCAGCAGTCTATTGTGCAAGCCTTTGTGGAAGTAGAGGTGGCACTAGAAGCAGTGGCTGGGCTGGCGAAACAAGAGGCTGTGCAACAAGAAATTGTGCAGTTGGCATCCGAAGCCATGCGATTGGCGCAGCAGCGTTACGAGGCAGGAGCTGAAACAGCGCAAAGCGTGCTAGAAACGCAGCGGCAATGGTACCAAGCGCGTGACGTGGTGATTCAGCACAAGGCAGCCCGTTTATGGGCGGTAATGGATTTGTATAGAGCATTAGGGGGCGGTTGGCCGGTGGCCTAGCCCCCTAGATGTGACGCGTTACTTTACCAGTACGCGTTGCAGGAAGTTGCTGATGTCAGCCAGTTCTTCAGCACATACCGAGTGCGGCATCATGGGGTAGCTGTGCCACTCCACGTGATAGCCCAAGTCTTGTAGTCGTTGACGCGATTGTAGTGCTCGGTCTATCAACACAACGGGGTCTTGGGTGCCGTGTCCCATGAAAATAGGAGTGTCTTGGTTGGCTTTGTGGCGTTCTTTGTCGATTTTGTCTATCAGTGGCAGATAGCCAGATAAACAGATCAAGCCGGCCAGCGATTCTTCTAGGCGCAACCCTGTTTGCAGAGTCATCGCACAGCCTTGTGAAAAGCCAGCCAGTACGATGCGTTCTGTGGGGATGTCGCGTGCGTTTTCGCGCGCAATTAACTCTTGTATCGAGCTTTGTGATGCGCGCAGACCACCTTCATCTTCATGGCGTACCAAGTCAGAGGTGTAGATGTCGTACCAAGAGCGCATGCTCATTCCACCGTTAATGGTGACTGGCTGTACAGGGGCATGAGGGAAAATAAAGCGTATCGCCAAATGCTTGGGCAGATGCAGTTCAGGAATGACGGGTGCGAAATCGTTACCATCGGCACCTAAGCCGTGCAGCCAGATAACAGAAAACTCTGGGCTGGGGGCGGTTTCGATTTCAATGCACTCAAGTAAAGGGGTCATAACGGCTCCAGTTACGCAACGATGGATTTGATGGCTTGAAACAGGTTACGGAAGTGTTTGCGTGAAGGCTCTTTGCCTTCTGGCAATACGGCATTTTGCTCGGCTTCTTTACGGGCTTGACGTATGAGCGTACGCAATTCTTGCGCTTGATCTTGGCCGTAAGTGTTCAAGAACTCGGTTAAGGCATTATCATCACGCATGAGCAGGTCGCGTAATGCTTCCAGCTTGTGCATGGAACGAGCCTGTTCCTTGGAACCGTTGGTCCAGATGTCCAACTGATGGCGTATGGCATCAGCGTCGACTTGGCGTAGCAGCTTACCTACGTACAGAATCTGGCGTCGCTTGCCTTCGCGAGCGGTACTGATGCGTTGTACCTCTTTAATGGCAGCATGCAGTTTTTCGCCAAGGTCTAGTTGACGTAGCTTGCTATCCGGCAGCGTGATAAGCTCCTTGCCAAGATCCACCAGTTCATGCATTTCGCGTTTGACTTGGGATTTGCTGGGGCCATAGTAGCCGTTTTCATCGGGTTCCAGAGTAGGATCAGACATAATAGAGCAAAGAGTTATTCATTAATTGGCTATCATAACCGCCTGAGCGGAAAGAGTATCAATGACCACATCAACAATTTCCAGTTTGCCCATTGTGGAAAATCAGTCGCACTTCGCCGAATTGGCTGAAGAGGCGTTGAAATACGCGAAGAAACGCGGTGCTTCTGATGCTGCCGTAGAGGTTTCCGAAAGCAAAGGGCTCTCGGTGTCTGTACGCAACAGAGATCTGGAAACCGTAGAGCAGACTAGAGATCGTGGCTTGACCATCACAGTGTTTGATGGACAGCGACGTGGCTCTGCCTCCACTTCCGATTTTGCCACCACAGCCATTCAAGAAACGGTAGAAGCAGCGTGGCATATTGCGCGTCACACGGCTACCGATGAGTCCTCCGGCTTGCCCGAGAAAAAACTACTGGCAATGGAGTACCCCGATTTGCAGTTGTATTCACCTTGGCTGGTGGATGCCG
This sequence comes from Paenalcaligenes sp. Me131, assembly GCF_050487225.1. Classification (NCBI taxonomy): domain Bacteria; kingdom Pseudomonadati; phylum Pseudomonadota; class Betaproteobacteria; order Burkholderiales; family Alcaligenaceae; genus Paenalcaligenes; species Paenalcaligenes sp. Me131. The sequence continues at coordinate 72,412 of NZ_JBKQGY010000002.1, read as the reverse complement.
AGGAAGCACGACGTTTGGCATTGCGAGCCGAAATCGCTGCTTTGGAGCGCAGCCCTATCATTACCAATAGCGAAGGCGCTTCGGTGAGCAGTTCAGAAGGGCACTTTGTACTGGCGAACAGCAAGGGCTTTATGGGTGGCTACCCGTATAGCCGTCATGGCCTGTCGGTATCGCCTATTGCGGGTAGCGGCGACAACATGCAGCGCGACTACTGGTACAGTTCGGCACGTTGTGCCAGCCGTTTGGCAAGCCCTGAGTCGGTAGGGCAGTACGCCGCAGACCGCACGATGGCTAGATTGTCAGCGCGCCCCATTAAAACCGGTCACTACCCCGTATTATTTGAAGCGCCTCTCGCCGTGGGCTTGTTGGGCTCATTAGTGCAAGCGGCTAGTGGCGGCGCACTGTATAGAAAAACGTCGTTCTTGGTTGATGCGTTGGGCAAAGAGATTTTTGCCAAGCACTTAAGTGTGATCGAAGACCCTTTCCGCGTGGGTGCGTTTGGTAGCTCACCCTTTGATAGCGAAGGTGTGACACCACAGCGTCGTAAGATCATTAGCAAAGGCGAGCTTAAAGGGTACTTCTTGTCTACCTACACGGCACGTAAGCTGGGTATGACGACTACTGGTAATGCGGGTGGCTCACACAACCTGTCGCTGATTTCTAGCCTGACACGCCCGGAAGACGATTTCAAAGAGATGCTACGTAAGCTGGACACAGGCTTGCTGGTGACCGAGCTAATAGGCCAAGGCATTAACTACGTGACGGGTGATTATTCGCGTGGTGCGTTTGGCTATTGGGTAGAAAACGGCGAGATTAAACACGCTGTAGAAGAAATCACCATTGCTGGAAACTTGCAGCAGATGTTTAAAGACATTGTGGCGGTGGGGGCCGATGTGTTTGATAAAGGCTCCAAGGCTACAGGCTCTGTCTTGATCAGCAAAATGGCGATTGCAGGTAGCTAACGCATACGGGTTGTCATGTCTGTGCAATAAAGTGCGGTGTGGTTGCACAGAGAGTTTTAAGACGGTGTATTATCACCGAATCGGCAGGTGCGCACGGTAGTCACTTGCCTATGCTAAGAACGCCAAGGAGAAAGCAAACATGGAGCGTCGCTCATTTTTGAAAAAAGCGGGTGTAGGGGCCGTTGCAGGGACTACAGCAGCCTTTGCCGCACCAGCGATTGCGCAAAGCAATCCAAAAATTAACTGGAAGATGACTTCCACTTATGGGCCTTCACTGCCAGCATTGTTCGGCACAGCCCAGTTGTTTACCAAAATGGTAGAAGAGGCGACAGAAGGCAACTTCCAGATTCGTCTGTACCCAGCTGGTGAAATTGTTCCCGGCTTTGAAGTGATGGACGCTGTGGGTAATGGTACGGTGGAAGCAGGTCAAACAGCTTCGTACTACTTCTACGGTAAAGATCCTGCTTTCTCGTTTGATACTGCGGTGCCATTTGGCCTGAACGCACGTCAAATGGAAGCCTGGATGTACGAAGGCGACGGGATGAAGTTGATGCGTGAGCTGTTTGCTACACGTAATATCGTGAACTTCCCCTTGGGTAACACGGGTACGCAAATGGGTGGTTGGTACCGTAAAGAAATCAACTCCGTTGAAGACCTTAAAGGTCTGAAAATGCGTACAGCTGGTTTTGCTGGTGAAGTATTGGCGCGTTTGGGCGTGGTGCCTCAGCAAGTACCTCCAGGTGATATTTACCCATCCCTAGAAAAAGGTACGTTGGACGCTGTTGAGTTCGTTGGTCCAGTGGACGACGAAAAGCTGGGCTTCCACAAAGTAGCTAAATACTACTACTACCCCGGTTGGTGGGAAGGTTCTGCACAGGTTTCCCTGTACATCAACCAAGACGCACTGGCTACATTGCCTAAGCATTATCAAGAAATCATCGCGATTTGTGCTCGTGCAGCCAGCGGTAAAATGCTGACTACTTACGATACACAAGGTCCTGGTGCATTGCGTAGGTTGATCGCTTCTGGTGCTGTACTGAAAGCCTTCCCTCGTGACGTAATGGACGCATCGTTTGAGGCTTCTCAAGTGGTGTACAAAGAATTCTGCGAGCAAAACGCAGGCTTCAAGAAAATCTACGACAACTACATGGCATTCCGCGACGAGCTGGTGCCTTGGTTCCGCGTAGCTGAAGGCGCTTACGATAACTACTTGGGTATGGCATTGGCAAATCGCCGCCGTTCCTAATTAGCGTTGCGCTGATACGGCAAAAAGCCCCTTAAGCCTATGCTTTTGGGGCTTTTTTGTGCTAATATCCCATGCTTTGGCTTATCTACTTTTGGCACGGGCGAATAATAACGTCTTGGCTGGGGTAGAAAGCAGCATTGTTGCAAAAGTAATTTTGCGACCTTTTATACTTAGGAACCATCATGAAAACCTTCGTGGCTAAGCCGCTGGAAGTTCGCCGTGAGTGGTTTGTGATCGATGCCAAGGACAAAGTCCTGGGTCGTGTGGCCAGCGAAGTCGCACGTCGCCTACGTGGCAAACACAAACCTGAATACACTCCTCACGTTGATACCGGTGATTACATCATCATCATCAACGCAGCTGATATCCGTGTAACGGGTAACAAAGCTCAGGATAAAAAATACTACCGTCACTCCGGTTACGTAGGTGGTATTACAGAAACTAATTTCGAAACCATGCAAGAGCGTTTCCCCGGTCGTGCTATGGAGAAAGCGGTTAAAGGCATGCTGCCAAAAGGTCCTCTGGGTTACGCCATGGCCAAAAAACTGAAGGTATATGCTGGTGCAGAGCACCCACATACTGCTCAGCAACCTAAACCGCTGGAAATCTAAGGACAGATCATGATCGGTAATTGGAACTACGGTACAGGCCGCCGCAAATCTTCGGTAGCTCGCGTATTCATCAAAAAAGGCTCCGGCGCTATTGTGGTCAATGGCAAACCTGTAGACGAGTACTTCGCTCGTGAAACAGGTCGTATGATCGTTCGTCAACCTTTGGTACTGACAAACCACCTGGAAAGCTTTGACATCAAAGTGAACGTACACGGTGGCGGTAACAGCGGCCAAGCTGGTGCAGTGCGCCACGGTCTGACACGTGCCCTGATCAACTTTGACGAAACATTGAAAACAACGCTGAAACAAGCTGGCTTGGTAACACGTGATGCACGTGAAGTTGAGCGTAAGAAAGTTGGTTTCCACAAAGCGCGTCGTCGTAAACAGTTCAGCAAACGCTAATTCTGTTTATGGCTTGGGCATGGCTTGCTATGCTCACCTCAACAAAACCCCGGTTATGCCGGGGTTTTGTTGTATGGCAACAGCGCTGAGCTCTTTGGCTGCGCTTTGCCTCATTAGGCTTCAATTTACTGCATAATAGTTTATTGTCTTTTACGCATTTTTCAGGGTTAGTGATATGGCTGCATCCGATACGGCGACACGTATTAAAGTAGGGATTGTTGGGGCGACAGGTTACACCGGGGTTGAACTGCTGCGATTGCTCGCGCTGCACCCTAACGCAGAAGTGGTTGCGGTAACGTCGCGCCAAGAAGATGGCATGCCAGTGGCTGACATGTTCCCTAACTTGCGTGGTCATATTGATGCGGTGTTTCAAACACCAGATGCCGCGCAACTCGAAAAATGCGACGTCGTATTCTTTGCGACGCCACATGGCGTAGCCATGAAGGAAGCCCGTAAGTTGCTAGAGCACGGTGTAAAAGTCATCGACTTGGCAGCAGACTTCCGTATTCAAAATACAGATGTGTTCCAACAGTGGTACAAAATGCCGCACGAGTGCCCAGACTTGCTTAAAGACGAGTCTGTGTACGGTTTGGTTGAGCTGAACCGCGAGAAAATCCGTTCAGCAAAAATCATCGGTAACCCAGGGTGCTACCCTGTGACTGTACTCACAGGTTTGTTGCCTGTGTTGGAAGGCGGTAAAAAACTGATTGATACGTCACGCATTATTGCTGACTGTAAATCCGGCGTGTCGGGTGCGGGGCGTACAGCGTCTCAAGCTAACTTGTTTTCCGAGGCTAGCGATAACTTCAAGGCTTATGGCGTAGCAGGTCACCGTCATCATCCAGAGATCTCCGAGCACTTGCAAACCATTCATGGTTCCGAAGTTGGGCTAACATTTGTGCCGCACTTGGTGCCCATGATTCGTGGCATGTTCTCTACCATTTACGCACGTATTTTGCCTGAAGCGCTGGATACGGATTTCCAAGCTTTGTACGAGCAACGTTATGCTAACGAGCGCTTTATCGATGTGTTACCTGCTGGTCGTTTGCCAGAGACACGTACCGTGAAAGCATCGAATAATGTGCGTATTGCGGTACAACGCCCCGGTAATGGTGATCAACTGATCATCCTGGTCGTGCAAGATAACTTGGTAAAAGGTGCGGCAGGTCAGGCGGTGCAAAACATGAACGTAATGTTTAATTTGCCAGAATCTACCGGCTTGGAGCTGGTTGCTATTCTGCCTTAAGGCAACAAGGGCAGGGAACTTGTGCAATGAAAAACGGTCTGTAGACTATGCAAGAATCAGTCCCTCCCTCATCGCACGCTACGCGTTCTGGTAGTTTTGGTCGTACGCTTTCCTGGTGTTTCGCGCTGTTATTAGGCGTGGCCGGTGGGATGGCCATAGACGACTGGATACTGCCAGAGCCCTCTACTACTCAAGACTATGCAGCTCAGATGGCGATGCAGCAACTGCAACAGCAGTTGTCGCAAGAGCAGTTAGAGGCGGATACGCTGCGTGGGCAGTTGCAGGTAGAGCAAGGGACGATCAAAGGTCTAGAAGACGAACTGCAAAAAATGCAGGTAGAAAAAAGCCGCTTGGGCGAGCAGTTGGCGTTTTACGAGACGCTGTTGCCGCCAGGGCCTCAAGGTACCATCAGTATCCGGGCATTCGATGTGGAAATGATGGGGTCTTTGCTACGTTATAAGGTATTGTTGCAACGTAGCATGCTGAATGGAAAGCCCTTTGAAGGTACGATGTACTTCACTGCAGAAGGGCTGCAAAACGGTGAGCCTGTTTCTATTACCCTCGAAGAGGCCACGGCAGAATTGGCAGAAGGCCAAGAACTGGATGCTGCTAACGCTGCAGTCACGGCAGGAAAAAATCAATTCTCCCTGACCTTCGAACAGTTTAATAGAGAGCAAGGCTGGTTGGTATTACCCGACGACTTCCATATTCAGGCATTAACCATGAGTATCTTGGAAGGAAAAACGGTGCGAGCATCCCGTAAAGTGGAGCTGAATACCACAGAGGCGACAAGCGAATCGTAAAAGCTTAAAATGAATGACAAAGGTCATTGCTGGAGTATTGTATGAGTACCCTTACCGAAACTATTGATTTGCAGGCGCCTCCTGCTCCCTTGCTGTTTAGTGATGCAGCGGTGGAAAAGGTGCGTGAGCTGTTGCTGGAAGAAGGTAACCCCGATTTGAAACTGCGCGTTTTTGTGCAGGGCGGTGGTTGTTCTGGTTTTCAGTATGGTTTCACATTTGACGATGTGGTTAACGACGACGATACCACCATCGATAAAAGCGGTGTGCAACTGCTGATCGACCCCATGAGCTTCCAATATCTAGTTGGGGCTGAAATCGATTACAAAGACGATATTGACGGCGCTCAATTCGTTATTCGTAACCCTAACGCATCCACCACCTGTGGTTGCGGGTCATCCTTCTCGGTATAAGCGCTGCAAGGCGTGACTGCCCCGCCGGAGAGTTAGGCAGGGTAGTAGGCGCCGAGCATTACCGCATGACGTGCCCCGGTAACCGCCGGGGCATTTGCTTTGGTGTCGTGTACATGAGCATGAGCCAGCCACGCAAAGGCTAAAGCCTCCACATGCTGGGGATGCAATCCCAGTGCCTCAGTGCTGTGTACAGGAACGCCTAAGAACTGTGTAATGCGCAGTAGTAGTGCGTGATTGAATGCGCCACCTCCACAGACCAATACTTCTTCAGTACCTGCAGCGTAGCGCTGTATGGCTTGGCTGATGCTTTGCGCGGTCAGCTCCAGCAGGGTAGCTTGAATGTCTTCAGGGCTAGCGTTTGGGGCATGTTGCGCAATATGGTGTTCTAGCCAGTTCGCATGGAAGAGGTCGCGCCCAGTAGATTTGGGCGGAGCAAGGCTAAACCAAGGTTCAGCCAGCATGGCATCTAACAAGGTTGGGATTGCCTTGCCGCTGCTAGCCCACGCGCCAGAGGCGTCATAGGGCAGGCCTTGATGCTTGCCTATCCAGTAGTCCATCAGCATGCTGGCAGGCCCTGTATCAAAGCCACGTAGTGGCTGGGTGGGGTGCAAAATACTAATGTTAGCGATGCCGCCTAAATTCAAAATGACGCGAGGGCGCTCACACGCAAAAAGTCCGTGGTGGACACTAGGTACTAGCGGTGCGCCTTGTCCGCCCGCAGCAATGTCGCGGCTACGGAAATCGGCAATCACAGCAATGTTAGTTAACTCAGCCAGCAAGGCAGGGGCATTTAACTGAATAGTGAAGCCTAACTCAGGGCGGTGACGTACAGTTTGACCATGAGCGCCAATGGCACGCACCGAGCTGGCTGCTAGGTGTTGCCGTTCTAGTAATCTATGGCAGACGCTGGCATAACAGTGTGTTAATTCAATAGCGGCCACATTGGCGCGTTCTAGTTCGTTATCGCCAGGGCGGTTTAGGTCCAGCAACTGTTGGCGTAGCGATGGCGGAAGTTCACACGAAGCTGCATCCACTATCACGGGTGTTTGGTTGTGATCAAAGCGAGCCAGCACAGCATCCACGCCATCGGTGCTCGTGCCGGACATTAAGCCTATATACAGTTCTGGTTGCGACATGGTCATAAAAAACGGCACCGCTATGGGTGCCGTTAGTGTAGTGAGAGTTAATTGCTGTTGGCAGCTAGCAGTTCTTGGCGGCTTTGTAATAGCGCCAGTTGTGTTTTGTACTGGCCTACCTGCGTTTGGAATGCTTGCAGTCTGGCAGGTTCCAGCTTGCGAGCTACAGGCAGATCTATAGCCAGTGGGTCTATAGGGGTGCCGTCCACACGGAACTCATAGTGCAGGTGCGGACCCGTGGACCAACCTGTAGAACCTACGTAGCCAATCAATTGACCTTGATCTACGCGATCACCTTTGCGCAAGCCTTGAGCGAAGCGGCTTTGGTGGGCGTACAAGGTGCTGTAGTTGCTGTGATGCTTAAGAATGATCACATTACCGTAACCGTTCTGTACGCCAACAAACTCTACAACGCCGTCAGCCGTAGCATGAATAGGTGTGCCGCTTGGGGCAGCATAGTCTACGCCTTTATGACCGCGCCATTTACCACTGATGGGGTGACGTCTACCACCAAAGGTAGAGCTGATGCGCGTGAATTTCAGGGCGTTACGCAAGAAGGCGCCTTGCAGGCTTTGGCCGTCGGCATCGTAATAGCTGCCGCCACCGCCTGAGGTTGATTCGCTAAACCAAAGGGCTTCATGTGTTTTGCCTTGGTTTTCGAATTCCAGAGCCAAAATACGGCCAGAGCCTACTTGTTGACCATTTTGGTTGTAGGTTTCGTAGATAACGCGCAGTTTGTCGCCAGCGCGCAAATCTTTAATGAAGTCTACTTTAGTGCCCAAGATTTCAGGAATCTGCAGTGCGATGCTGTCAGGAATGCCGGCAGTATCGGTAGCACCAAACAACGAGGTGCGGATTTCGGCCTCGGCAATTTGGATGTTTGGGGTGGCAATAGAGACTTCTTCGCTTGCTACAAAGCCACCTTCGCCGTTAGTGCGAACTTCTAACCAGCGAGAGGCTGGTTTGCCATTCTCAGTGCTGGATGGGGTGTGGAAGTAGCTTAGCGATTGCAGTTGATTGTTTTCGTCCAGAGCGGCGCGTACTGTGCGACCAGGGTACAGCTTATAAATTGAGCGCGCATCTTTGTCGTGCGTCAGGAACTGTTGCAAGCCTTCCTCGCGAATATTCAGGCGTTGCAACACCGATGCCAGCGTGTCACCACGGCGTATACGGGTTTCCTGAATAAAGGGGTCAGAGAAGCTGCTATCCAGTGACTCAACAGAAAAAGGCAAGTCCAGCGTAGTGCGAGCCTGATAGACCATTGGTTTGCTGTCCTCGCCTGAAGCGGGATTCACAGCAATAGCAGCGGCGCCTGCGAACATGCCAAGGGCAAGTACTAACAGGCCTTTTTGTATCAGGCGTGCGGGGCTGGTTATGCGTTTGCTGCGGACGGTGGCGGTGGTGGTTCCGTTGATCTCTTTTTCTAGCATTGAAGCAAAACCTAGCGGTTGGCATTGCAGAAAATATGTCCTGTCGCAGGGCATACCGCCTAGCAATGCAAGTAACGTAGCAGGAAGCCAGAACGTTAAATTATTCTTCGTAGCGAAGCTGATTAGCGTTCTGTTAAGATATGGGGGTTTATACTGATCATTCGTGATGATCTGATAAACACTAGTATCCTAGCGCATTTGACTCAATTTATCGAGTATTTTCGAGAAAAAATTAGGCAGATTATGTCCTCCCCCGACTTTACTATTACTCCAGAAGTGCAAGCCGCACTTGATATTGCCAAACGTGGCTGTGACGAACTCATTGTAGAAGCTGAATTTGCTAAGAAATTGGCGCGTAGCCAAGCCTCTGGCAAGCCTCTGCGTATCAAGCTGGGCTTGGATCCTACCGCCCCTGATATTCACTTGGGCCACACGGTAGTGCTGAACAAAATGCGTCAGCTACAAGACCTAGGTCATACCGTCATTTTCCTGATTGGTGATTTCACTTCCACGATTGGTGATCCAAGTGGTCGCAACTCTACTCGTCCGCCACTGACCCCAGAGCAGGTCAAGTCAAATGCGCAGACTTATTATGATCAGGCCAAACTGATCTTGGACGAGAGCCGCATGGAAGTGCGATATAACTCGGAGTGGTGTGATCAACTGGGTTCTCGCGGCATGATCCAACTGGCGTCGCGTTATACCGTCGCTCGTATGATGGAGCGTGATGACTTCACCAAACGCTTCCAGTCACACACACCTATTTCGGTGCATGAGTTCTTGTATCCGTTGTTGCAAGGCTATGATTCCGTCATGTTGAAAGCTGATCTGGAGCTGGGGGGGACGGATCAGAAATTTAACTTGCTGGTGGGCCGTGAGCTGCAAAAAGAATATGGTCAGGAGCAGCAGTGCATTTTGACCATGCCTTTGTTGGTGGGTCTGGACGGTGTAGAGAAAATGTCCAAATCCAAAGGCAACTACATCGGTATCACTGAAAATGCAGACTCCATGTTCGGTAAGATCATGTCGGTCTCTGATACCTTGATGTGGATGTACTACGAACTGCTGTCCTTCAAGAGCATGGCTGATATCAATGCCTTGAAAGCCAGTGTTGAGCAGGGTGCAAACCCACGCGACATTAAAGTGGCGCTGGCTCAAGAAATCATTACACGTTTCCACTCGGCACAAGCAGCTGAAGATGCATTGCGCAATTTCGACGCACGTTTCCGACACGGTGAAATCCCCGAGAACATGCCCGAAGTTAGCGTAAATGGTGCGCCAATTGGTATAGTAAAACTATTGCGCGAAGCAGGACTGGTTCCATCAAATAGCGAAGCTAACCGCAGCATCGAGCAAGGCGGTGTTCGCATTGATGGCGTGAAGGTTGAAGATAAGGCCTTAGAACTTGCAGCCGGTACGTATGTGCTGCAAGTGGGCAAACGACGTTTTGCCCGCGTAAGTGTCTCTTGACTGTTTGTGAGGGCGGATTATGAAGTTACGCAGTGACTCTTTTACTGATCAGGCTGTGATCCCAGAGCGTTTAGCTTTTGGTCGGGCAGATGCCGCGACAAAAGTGGCCTTGGCAGGTAATGCCAACCCGCATCTGGCCTGGGAGGATGTTCCAGAAGGAACCCGCTCTTTCGTTGTGTTGTGTGTAGACCCTGATGTACCCGCTGTGCTGGATGATGTAAACCAACCGGGTAAAGAGGTGGACGCCGATACGCCGCGTGTCGATTTTTATCACTGGGTATTGGTGGATATTCCTGCTGATAGCCGCGAGGTTTCCGAAGGGGTGTACTCTGATCGAGTTACCCCCCGAGGTAAAGCAGGCCCATTAGCCCCGGGTGGTACACGTCAAGGCCTAAATGACTACAGTAAGTTTTTTGCGCATGACCATGACATGAGCGGAGACTACTTTGGTTACGACGGCCCGTGCCCGCCGTGGAACGATGCGTTGCAGCACCGCTATACCTTCACCATTTATGCGCTGGATCTGGAAGAGCTTCCATTGGAAGGCAAATTTGGTGGGGCAGAGGTCAAAGCGGCGATGCAAGGTCACATTCTGGCGCAAGCCAGTTTGACGGGTACCTACACCTTGAATGAGAAACTGTTATAAGCAGTTTTGACAAAACAGGTTGAGAAATATTCACCTAAAGGGTGGCACTCTTTCACACAACTGTCTTTTTTTGGAAGAAGGTTGTTGGTTTGAGTGCCACCTTTGCCTTATTTCAGCCCTAGGCAACGCTTAGGCGCTAAAATGGCAGCTTCATTTTAGTTTCCTTATTTTTTAGGATCTCTCATGTTTGATCGTTCACGTACGCTGGATATTGTAGACCCCGCTCTTTGGGATGCTATCCAGAAAGAAGACACCCGCCAAGAACAGCATATTGAGCTGATTGCTTCGGAAAACTACGCTAGCCCTGCAGTGATGCAGGCGCAGGGTACCCAACTGACTAACAAGTATGCAGAAGGCTATCCCGGTCGTCGTTACTATGGCGGTTGTGAGTACGTGGACGTAGTTGAGCGCTTGGCTATCGAGCGTCTGAAAGAATTGTTCGGTGCAGAAGCGGCTAACGTACAGCCTAACTCTGGCTCTCAAGCTAACCAAGGCGTGTACATGGCTGTGCTGAAACCCGGTGATACCGTGTTGGGCATGAGCTTGGCCGAAGGCGGTCACTTGACCCACGGTTCACCAGTGAACGCATCTGGCAAACTGTATAACTTCATTCCTTACGGTCTGAACGAAAACGAAGAGCTGGACTACGACCAATTAGAAGCGTTGGCTAAAGAGCACAAGCCTAAACTGATCGTTGGTGGTGCGTCTGCTTACTCCCTGCGCATCGACTTCGAACGTATGGCTCGCATTGCACACGAAAACGGTGCATTGTTCATGGTAGATATCGCTCACTACGCCGGTTTGGTTGCTGGTGGTGCATACCCCAACCCAGTGCCTCACGCTGACTTCGTTACTACTACTACGCACAAATCGTTGCGTGGTCCTCGTGGTGGCGTGATCATGATGAAAGCTGAGCACGAAAAAGCCATTAACTCTGCGATCTTCCCAGGTATTCAGGGTGGTCCATTGATGCATGTGATCGCTGCTAAAGCGGTAGCTTTCAAAGAAGCGCTGGAGCCTAGCTTCAAAGAATACGCTGCACAAGTCGTGAAAAACGCTGACGTAATGGCCAAAACATTGGTTAAACGTGGTCTGCGTATTGTGTCTTCCAAAACAGAAAGCCACGTTATGTTGGTAGACCTGCGTGCTAAAGGCATTAACGGTAAAGATGCCGAGCGCGTATTGGGTGACGCTCACATTACTGTGAACAAAAACGCTATCCCTAACGACCCTGAGTCTCCATTCGTGACCAGCGGTATTCGTCTGGGTGCGCCTGCAATGACAACTCGCGGCTTCAAAGAAGCAGAAGCTGAGTTGACGGCTAACCTGATTGCAGATGTGTTGGATAATCCGCATGATGCCGCCAACATTGAGGCTGTTCGCCAACGAGTCAATGAACTCACGGCGCGTTTCCCAGTGTATAGTGCTAAGTAATATCTCTACTGGCCCCGTAAGGGGCCTTTTTAAACGATGAAATGTCCGTTTTGTGGAAATAGCGATACCCAGGTCGTAGACTCTCGCGTATCAGAAGAAGGCGATTCTATTCGACGCCGTCGCCGTTGCGCGGCCTGCGATCGTCGCTTCACCACATACGAGCGCATGGAGTTGTTGATGCCTGCGGTGGTCAAGCGTGATGGCAGCCGTATGGAATTTGATGACAAACGCTTGCGAGCCAGTTTAGATTTGGCTCTACGCAAGCGTTCTGTCGCCAGTGCCGATGTAGATGCCGCAGTGCGTCGTATCGTAGAGCGCCTGATGGTCAGTGGCGAGCGAGAAATCTCTACTGAACACATAGGTGATCTGGCTATGGACGAACTGAAGCAACTAGACCAAGTGGGCTATGTGCGCTTTGCTTCCGTCTATAAAAGCTTTAATGATATTCATGAATTCATGCGGACTATCCAAGAGATGCAGGATGGCCCGATGAACCATTCCCCAGAATAAAGGCCTACCGGTGAGCAGTATGGATGACGTGAAATGGATGCAGCAGGCATTGGCCCAAGCGCAATCCGTCATGCATTTGACCTCGCCCAACCCCCGGGTGGGTTGTGTTATTGTTCAAGATGATCAGGTGGTGGCCGCAGGGGCTACACAGCAAGCCGGTGGCCCGCATGCTGAGGTCATGGCGTTAGCTCAGGCCCGTGAACGGCAGATAGATCTATCGCGTTGTACGGTGTATGTCACGCTTGAACCTTGCAGTCACTATGGTCGTACGCCGCCGTGCGTACAAGCCCTAATCCAAGCCAGGCCCCAGCGCGTGGTGGTGGCGTTACTAGACCCCAATCCATTAGTGGCAGGCCGTGGAATACGTGCTTTGCAAGAAGCCAATATCCCCGTGCAAACGGGCGTGTGTGCTGATGCCGCGCTAGAACAAAACCCTGGTTTTGTATCCCGCATGCTGCGTAAGCAGGCATGGTTATGGTTAAAATTGGCGGGCTCTTTAGATGGTCGCAGTGCATTGCTAAATGGGCAATCGCAGTGGATAACTGGGCCAGAAGCTAGGCAGGATGGACACCAATGGCGTGCTAGGTCATGCGTAGTGTTGACGGGTATTGGCACAGTGTTGGCCGATAATCCCCTGCTGAATGTACGGGGCATAGAAACGCCTAGGCAGCCTATTCGTGCCGTCGTCGATACCCATTTTCGTTTACCCATTGATGCGAAGCTGCTGAATGGAGATCCAGTTTGGGTCTTCACTGCGAGCAATGATGCGACCAAGGCTAAGCAGCTTGCTGATAACAATGTTCAGGTGATTCAGGTAGGGAAGAATGCCGCTGGCCATGCTGATTTGGCTGAGGTCATGGCGTTCATTGATGAACAAGCCATTAACGAAGTGCATGTGGAAGCAGGTGGACTCTTTAGTGGGGCGATGCTGCAAACAGGGCGTATAGATCAAATCATCAGTTATGTGGCACCCACCTTGCTAGGGCCAGGGCAGCCTATAGTGGCTTTGCCAGAACTACAGCAATTGAGTTTGGCGCAGCGTTTTGAGTTTCATGATGCTCAACGTTTAGGCAAAGATGTGCGTTTATTACTACGTGATTCTCAACGTTGGAATACTTTACAGGAAGGTTTGCTTTTTTAGTAATCTTGGCTATAATAGCAGGCTTGGCAGTACAGATAGGACAGGTGGCCGAGTGGTTGAAGGCGCACGCCTGGAAAGCGTGTATACGTTAATAGCGTATCGGGGGTTCGAATCCCCCCCTGTCCGCCAGAATTTAAAAAGCCCTTGATTTCTCAAGGGCTTTTTTGCATTTCGCATACCTGCTACATCAGGACATATATGAAAAATCCCCCATTCTTTTTTGAGAAAGGGGGATTTTTTTACGTATGAATAAACCGGATTAGATATCTGGGTTATTCAGTTTCTGGCTTTCATCCATCAAACGTCTGCCTAACTCTTGCATCAAGCTAGGTTGATCGTCATCGTGCGATCCTGCTTCTGCAGCGCGGCCTTTGTCTTGATCTTGAGCGACTGTCTCAGCAGTACGCTGTGCATCCCCTGGGGCTGTGGTGGGTTCTAAACCCTCCACTGCTTTAGGTGTGCCCAGAACATCTGCCAAATTGAGGTGGTTTGCAGCATCGCTCTCGTCAAGATTCAAGCTGAGTGGCTCGTTTGTTTGCTCGAGGTGGTCTTGTCCAGCAATGGTAGACAGGAACAGTCCCAACTCATCATCTTCGTGCAACAAGTGAGCTGGGGACAGCTCATCCAGTTGCTCGTGAGACAGTGACAAGGCGTGTGCCAGTGTATCGGTAGTGGCGGCGCTGTCAGAGGCAATAGGGTCACCATTGCTGTCTTTAGCTTGCAACTCAGCCGAAATAGACCAGTCGGTAGGATTGTCCGTTTTAGGCACTACGACGTGGATATTGATGCCTTCCAAGTCTTCACCAGAAGCATTATGGATAAACACCTTGCCATCTTGTTTCTCCCACAGCAATTCTTGGCCATCTTTGCTGATGGAAAGTTTGCTGATCTGCTCCAGTGTGAGCCCTGTAAACGATAGGAATACACCAGTTTCTGTGCCTACGTCGCTACCCAATACCGCATCCAAGTTAAAGTCATACTCCATAAAGGAAGAACCATACTTGGTGATGGTGCCGTCTTCGATCACGGTACCGTCGGTAAAGATAATGCCTTTAATGTGATTAAAGGTGGTTGTATTTAAGCCTGCCTGGCCTTGGGTATCAGTAACGCGGCCACCATAAAACTTCATGTCCCAAGCTGTATCTGTTTTGGGTGATTTGAAGTCTACGTCTGAGAATTGGTAACGGCTAGGATCGCCTTCCAGTACTAGGTAGTTAAAGCCTTTACCTGCAGCACCCTCATAGCGGCCATCAATAGACCCTACATGGTGTATACCTTTTGCGTAAATAAGCTCAGAGCCTTGGCTGACGAACGAACCCGGTATAACGGTGCTAATTTTGAGCCCGTTGCTGTCAATGCCACTGTGATCGCCGGGGATGATAACGGTACCATCCTTGATGGGGATCTCAATTTTCTTGTCTTCCACTACGTCAACGTGAGTCAGACTGATGTCGACGCTAGGCAACTCTGTAGCGATTGGTTTCAGGTTAACGGTTTCAGAGAAGGCGTACTGCGAATCGTGATTGCCTTCCATGACGCGGTTACCGTTATCCAGCTCAGCGCCATTGGCTGGGTGGTTATCCAGTGGGTACTTGACGTTGCCATCCTCATCTTTTTGAGGATTGTTGATATCAGGTTCGTAGCGAGCACCCAATTTCCACTCGGTTTCCTCAAAGTATTTGCCACCATCGTGGTTGACGTTTACATTGAGGCCGTTTTCGGCGTATTGATTCCATACGTCGGCGCGCACATAAACTTCATTACTTTTATCGCCTACGCCTTGGATAAGCTCAGGGTACTCACCATTTTTAATGGCATCTGAGCGTGTGGCGCCGCTTACCGTAACGTCAGTCTCGGTCTCAACGCCAGTGCGGTTGAGTTCGTTTTGGGCATTACCAAAAATCTTGTCGGATGCATGCAAGGAGATTTTGATGTACTCATGCTCGCCACCCAGAAGATTCTGTGTGAAGACGGCTTTACCGTCCTTGCCTGCCACAAAGTGCTCACCATCACGCTCTTCAATTTTGTTGAGCGTGACCAAGAACTCCATGTAATTGTTCAGGCCCACTTCTTTGCTTGGGTTCAAGCTGCCATCTGGGTCTGCATCAGGGTTCTTGCTGTAGCCTAGGTAGTTAGTGCTGCAGACTACGTTACCGTTGCAGCCCACTTCGCCGCCCGTGTCCATATCGATAGTGTATGGGCGATCTTTTTCAGCCGAGGCAGTATTGCCTGCTGCGTCTTCTGTCTCGACTTTGGCGTGTACATTGGTGTCTTGGGCCAACTCGGAACCTGGTACCTTAACACCCCATGTTTTGCCGTCAGTATTAACCGTGGTGGTGTAGTCTTGACCGTTAACGGTCACCGTCACGGTGTCGCCAGCTTTGACATCTTTACCTACAGTACCGGTAATCTCTATTTCGGACTCAGATTCGGTTTGATCAATGACGTCGTCACCCGCGATGGTGTCGATGGTGATTTCAGCTTCAAGCTCTGTCGTATTAACGCTGTAGCCGCGATCGTTTTCGGCCGATGCTGTGTTACCGGCGTCGTCTTCAGTTTCGACTTTAGCGTGAACGTTAGTGTCTTTGGCGAGCTCAGTACCGGGAACGTTTACAGCCCACGTTTTGCCGTCAGTGTTAACGGTGGTCGTGTAGTCTGTGCCGTTCACCGTCACAGTGACGGTGTCGCCAGCTTTCACGTCTTTACCGACTGTGCCTGTGATGGTCACATCAGATTCAGACTCTGCCTTGTTGATCACGTCATCGCCAGCAATGGTGTCGATGGCGATTTCAGCTTCAAGCTCGGCAGTGTTAACGCTGTAGCCACGGTCAGTTTCAGCTGAGGCGGTGTTACCGGCGTCGTCTTCCGTTTCGACTTTAGCGTGAACATTAGTGTCTTTAGCTAACTCAGCACCAGGAACATCAACGTTCCACGTTTTGCCGTCAGTGTTAACAATGGCGGTGTAGTCTTTACCGTTGACGGTGACAGTTACAGTGTCGCCGGCTTTAACGTCTTTACCGACGGTGCCAGTAAGAGTTACGTCTTTTGTAGACTCAGCTTTGTTAATGACATCGTCACCAGCGATGGTATCGATAGTGATTGTTGCTTCAAGCTCTGTCGTGTTAACGCTGTAGCCACGATCAGTTTCAGCCGAGGCGGTGTTACCGGCGTCGTCTTCGGTCTCGACTTTAGCGTGAACGTTAGTGTCTTTGGCTAACTCAGCCCCCGGAACATCGACGTTCCACGTTTTGCCATCGGTGTTAACAATGGTGGTGTAGTCTTTACCGTTAACAGTCACAGTTACGGTGTCGCCGGCTTTCACGTCTTTACCGACGGTACCGGTGAGCGTTACGTCTTTTGTAGACTCAGCTTTGTT
Source organism: Paenalcaligenes sp. Me131 (assembly GCF_050487225.1). Lineage (NCBI taxonomy): Bacteria > Pseudomonadati > Pseudomonadota > Betaproteobacteria > Burkholderiales > Alcaligenaceae > Paenalcaligenes > Paenalcaligenes sp. Me131. Next base: position 55,589 of record NZ_JBKQGY010000002.1, on the reverse strand, counting down.
AATGACATCGTCACCAGCGATGGTATCGATAGTGATTGTTGCTTCAAGCTCTGTCGTGTTAACGCTGTAGCCACGGTCAGTTTCAGCCGATGCTGTGTTACCAGCGTCGTCTTCAGTCTCGACTTTAGCGTGAACGTTAGTGTCTTTGGCTAACTCAGTCCCCGGAACATCAACGTTCCACGTTTTGCCATCGGTGTTAACGGTGGTCGTGTAGTCTGTGCCGTTGACGGTGACAGTTACGGTGTCGCCAGCTTTGACGTCTTTACCGACTGTACCGGTGAGCGTTACGTCTTTTGTAGACTCAGCTTTGTTAATGACATCGTCACCAGCGATGGTATCGATAGTGATTGTTGCTTCAGGCAGATCAGTGTCTACGCCGTATGGTCGTTCAGCGTTGGCGGTAGCTGTGTTACCAGCAGCATCCTCCACGGTAACTTTGGCTTCCACTTTGGCGTGGCCCAATAGCTCTTTGCCGGGAACATCCAAGTTCCAGCTTTTACCGTCTGCATTCACGGTAGTGGTGTAGGTTTTGCCACCGATAGTAATGATGACGGTGTCGCCCGCTTTCACGTCTTTGCCAACTGTGCCGGAGAGCGTGATGTCTTTTTCGGACTCCGCTTTATTGATCACATCGTCGTCCGTGATGGCGCTGATGGTGATTGCTGCCTCTGGCAGATCTGTACTGACACTGTAGCCACGATCTGTTTCAGCGGTAGTGCTGTTGCCCGCTGCGTCTGTAGTAGTGACCGTAGCGTGTACGTTGTCGTCGTTGGCCAACTCAGCACCGGGAACATCTACAGCCCACGTTTTGCCGTCAGTGTTAACCGTGGTTGTGTAGTCTTTACCGTTTACAGTGATGGTCACGGTGTCGCCAGCTTTAACATCTTTGCCAACGGTGCCGGTGATGGTCACGTCTTGCTCGGACTCGGCTTTGTTGATCACGTCGTCACCAGCGATCACATCAATGGTGATTTCTGCTTCTGGCGCTAAGGTGTCTACCGTCGTGGTATCTTGATCGCCCAAGCCGGGTACGCCAGCTTCGTTGGTGTAGCTGCCATCAGGCACGCGCACCACGATATCGCCTTCGTAGTTGTCTGGCACGATTAAATCGGCCACCCACTTGGTTGGATCGGTTGTGTCTGGACGCAGGTTTTCAATACGGCCACCGTTTGATACGTGTACGTCCGTCGCGTCAAAGCCCACAGGCTTCTCGCTAAAGCTAAAGCTCACGGTGCCATCTTTATTGATGGTGACTTTGAGGGTTGGTGTTGTAGGAGTAGTGGGCTCTCCCGTATTCTCGGTGTCGCCTGCACGACCATAGCCACCCATGCGCGGCAGTTCGCCTGCTGGAGTGATAGGTTTAGGATAGGCCAATGCTAATGGAGAGGTGCTTTCTACGACACTCATTAATCGTGTGAAGCTGCTACCGCCCGCACCGTCACCACCACCGCTAGTCACAGCAGCAGTGGGGTTGAGTTGTTCAAATGGGTCTTCGCCCGCTTGCACTGCTGCGAGTACACGTGCAACGTCTGGGTCTACGTGTGCAGAGATGGCTTGACCACTGGGATCCACATCATCATTGATGAGATCGTTCGTTACTTGGAATTGGCGGTTCTCGCCCACCATCAGCGGTGGCATGCCGTCTGCTTGCAGTTGTACGTTGGCACCACTGTCAGTGACGACCTCAGCGTTCACAGGGACACGCATTCCAGCACGCAAAGCCAGCAGAGAACCGTCAGCTTGGCGTACCCAAGCATTACCTGAAACATTGTTTACTAAAACCGTATCTACAGCCATTTACTACGCTCCGTAAGGATTACGCCATATTGGGGTGGGGAAATAGCGCAATATAAACCCACAGTAATTATTTAAATTTTACGGGTGATAGCGAACAAAGAGTATTGGCTGCGGCGACAGGTTTTGCGAATGTTTTTGTTTAATCATGTGGTTTTTATTGCTGATTCACAATTATTGATGATTTTGGATTTTTAATCACAAAGCTGTGAGCATGGTCTGGAGGATCTTGGGGTGGACTGGCTTGTAGTCAGGCTTTCTGTCATACATAGATAGCGTAGCGAGAAGGGAGAGAGCAGAGTGTCGTATAGGTAAACTTGTTGTTATCAACTGAGGAGCCATAATTTATTTTTTACTTTATTTTTGATATGGAAATTGTTTAATTGTTCATTATGAAAAATAAAAGATATGGATTATTTTCTATTTATAACGCTACAGATGTAGTTGTTTTGTACAAGTTAACTTTCTATTAGTTTAGGTTTCAAGTATTTGGTGCCATGTTACGTGCTTGATCTAGTGGTATATAGAGCGAGTTGTCTGAGTGAGTGTCTGATAAGCGCTACGTTCATAGCGTGTGACTATAGGCTCAGTAAAAATAATTTACTGCAAATAAGATTCATTATCATTAGAATGGAATTATTGTCTTAGGAGCAAATCATGCTACTCGTTGCCTTTAAAACCAGCCAAATATGTCTTCACATGAGTGTGGCCTTTGCCGTGGCCTATGCGTTCACGGGGTCGCTAGCGGTGGGTGGAGTAGCAGCAGTGGTAGAGCCTATTTGCAACGTGACACTTATGCCACTGCACGATAAGTTATGGCAGCGTGCGCGCCAGCATCGCTTACGAGTGAAAGGCGTAGCGGCTAGTAGGGTTTCGGCGATTTAAGGCTGTATCACTCATTACTTCATCACTGATACATATCTTTATATAGACACAAGGGCATGCGTGACGCTGCCCTTTGTTTTTTTAAGGTTACTGGTGGGCTTGTTGTGTTCTGATACAAGTTTGGTAAAGGTGTAGGGCTCACCTGCTCTCTCTGGGAAATGTGTGTGAATAGTTCCCAAATCAGAAATTTTTCCTCTTCATTTCGGTGTGATTAAGGCTGCTATTCCGCACGGCATGTCCAATCACACTATGATTGTGCGTTTTGTCCTGTTAGCTCGTTTTTTTGATTATATAGCACAGCTAAGAAGGTATATGGTAAGTTCTAGGTATTGTATTGGGATACTAGTGACTATGCTGTAGCTAGTCTTATCCCTTAATGATTTGAAGGAAACATGACTCACATGTCACAAGATAAGCAAAGTAATTTATTTGTTCAGTCCGTTGCTAAAAGCATGAACCTGTTGGAAGCCTTTGGGCAAAACCCTGGGGTACTTAGCTTGAATGAGCTTGTGGACTTTACAGGGTTGGATCGTAGCGCAGTGCAGCGGATGGCCTATACGCTGGTGGCATTAGGCTATATGGAAAGAGGGGTAGGAGGACGAGGCTATAGATTAGGCACTAAATGTTTGGATCTTAGTTTTGACTTTTTGAGGGGCCATCCGCTGATTGAGCGTGCCTCGCCTATCCTCATTGACTTGCAAAATGAGACTGGTGAGCGTGTGGACCTGAGCTTGTTTGATGATTTGTCCATTATTTATGCGTTGCGCCGCCAAACGAAAAGACAAACATTCTTTTCTGGATTAAATGGCAGGCGCTTACCCACGTTTTGTACTTCAGGCGGTAGGGCTGTGATGTCCTGCTTGGCGCCAGATGAAGTGGACGATATTCTTCAGCGCTCTTCTCTTGAGCCTCTGACACCTAAAACGATTACCGATGCTGACATCATTAGGGAAAAGGTGAATGCGGCACGTACAGACGGTTATTCTCTGGCGTTAGAGGAGAGTGTGTTGGGCGAAATTGTACTAGCCAGTGCAATTGTGAATCGTAAGGGACGCCCGATTGGTGCTGTGCATATTTCTGGGTCGCGTGCTGAATGGTCTGAACCAGAGTTTGTGCAGCGTTTTGCACCTTTGGCAATTTCAGCTGCACGCTCTCTTCGGGGGTAGGTGTGTTGTAAGAGTATGGGACTAAGGAGGTGTGAGCGATACGGAAAATAGCAGGAGTATTGGTTCTGAATTAATTCTGAGGAGACAAGATGAGTATTAAAAACAAAGTATTCAATCTAATTGCAATACTAGGATTATCGTCGTTAGTCAGTATAGGAGCATCCTTTGCTGCGGAGGATCGGCCGCAACAGGGAGGGACGCTAGTGCTTGGTTCTTTCCAAGCGCCTCGACATTTGAATGGTGCTGTTCAGTCAGGTATGGCAACGGCTTTACCGAGTACACAGCTTTTTGCCAGTTTGCTTCGCTATGATGATCAATGGAACCCACAGCCTTATTTGGCAGAGTCGTGGGAATGGTCTGACGATCAAAAGTCGTTTACTGTACATTTGCGTGAGAATGCGGTGTTTCATGATGGTCAGCCTATTACCTCTGAGGATGTGGCTTTCTCTATCATGGCAATTAAAGAGAGCTCGCCTTTTAAAGGTATGTTTGAGGCTGTGGAACGGGTGGATACACCAGATCCGCATACGGCCATTTTCCGGCTCAGCAAAACCCATCCAGCTTTAGCGATTGCGCTATCGCCAACGCTGACACCAATTATGCCAAAACATATTTATGGTGATGGGCAAGACTTAATGAGTCATCCTCGTAATGTTAAAGATGTGGTGGGCTCGGGACCTTTTAAGTTAAAAAGTTTTGTGCCAGGCAAGGAAATAGTGCTTGAGCGTTTCGAGGATTATTTCTTGGAAGGCAAACCTTATTTGGATAGGGTTATTATCCAAATCAATCCAGATGCCACCACATTGTTAATTGGGCTGGAGCGTGGCGATTTACAGATGTTGCCGTTTATGGCTGACCCTACCATCTTGCGGCGTATCGCTACGGATGAGCAGTTGGATATGTATAAGAAAGGGTATGAGGCTGTAGGCGCACAAGGTTGGCTTGCATTTAATACTGAAAAGGCCCCTTTTGATGATGAAAGAGTGCGCAAAGCCATTGCTTATTCGTTAGATCAGGCTTTTATTACTAAAGTGTTGAATGCCGGTTTTGCGAAGCCTGCGGACGGGCCTATAGTTTCTTCAAGTCCGTACTATAGTGAGTCTGCTATACATGACTATCCATTGGATCTAGAAAAGGCGGCTGCATTGTTGGACGAGGCTGGGCTGGCTCCTGGTGATGAGGGTATACGTTTCACGATGAAAATAGATGTTCAGCCAGGCTCCGCCTCGCTGAATAAGAACATAGCGGAATATGTACGGGCACAGTTGAAGAAAGTAGGTATTCAAGCCGAAGTCAGGGAATCTGCCGACTTTCCCTCTTGGGCAAGTACTATTGCTAACCATGATTTTGACGTGACAACGGATAACGTTTGGAACTGGGGTGATCCGACTATTGGCGTGCACCGTACCTACCTGTCTAACAATATTAGAAATGTGATTTGGACGAATACTCAGTCTTATCGAAATGAAGAGGTTGATAGGCTACTTGAAGCAGCAGGTATGGAGATGGACATGGACAAGCGTAAAGCGTTATATGCTGACTTTCAGAGTATTGTGACGGATGAGCTGCCAGTTGTTTATACAACGCAGTCTCCTTACCACACCGTAAGCGCTAAAAATGTCGCAAATGTTCCCACAAGCATTTGGGGGCCGTTGTCTCCGTACGATGAGGTGTATTTCAAGCCTTGAGGTTATGTTGTGTTTTCTTTAGTGCGCTACGGCGCACTTTTTTTTTGTCTGCACAAGTCCTGCCGCATTTTCCTCGTAAACCCTATAACTCTTTTTATGAAGTAACAGATATACTATTAAACACTACCTAGGTATTGAATAACAATACTTGTTGTGTGGTATGAGGTTGTGAATATACGAAAAGAGGATAGAGGCGGTTAAGGGAGTAAGGAGTAACTACAAATGGAGAGACAACCAGAATGAGTCGTTTTACCAAGGCTGTGTGTATGGCCGCAGCAGTTGAACAATTCAAAAGAGTAGAAACCGTAGTTCAGGACAGAGGTTTGGCACTACGACATTTTTGTGGTGCTGTTTTGTCTGTAAGGTTGACGGACATGTGGCGCTACGATGACCAGCAGACGCTTGGGAATCCTTGTCACCTTATGACGATCTGTGCTTGGGATAAAAGGTGAGGAAATACTATGGTTAGATACCTGTGTAAGAGATTACTGCACGCCGTCCTACTGTTACTAGCGGTGTTAGTTCTTAATTTCTTGTTGATTCATTTCTCGCCAGGGGATCCTGTCCAGACTATTGCTGGAGCGATGGGCGGTATGACAGAAGAGTTGCGCACGAAATTGACGCAACAGTTTGGATTAGATAAGCCACTGTATGTGCAACTGGGTATTTACTTGGGCAACGTCTTACAGGGCGATTTGGGGCAGTCGTACTATTTTAACTCCTCAGTTGTGTCATTGATTTGGGAGCGTGTACCAGCAACACTGCTGCTTGTGGTGGTTGCGGTGCTAGTGGCGTTCTTGGTCGGCACCTTTTTAGGTGTATTGGCAGCGCGGCGTCCTAATGGTTTCTTTTCACAAGTGGTCACGCTGTTGTCAATCGTGGGGTATTCAGCTCCGGTTTTCTGGACTGGCATAGTGTTGATTATTCTGTTTGCTTCAGTGCTTCCTATCTTTCCTGTCTCAGACATGCGTACACCGGGTTTAGAGGATGGTTTCTGGGGGGGGGTATGGGATGTGGCAAAGCATCTGGTTTTGCCCGCTTTTACATTGGCTTTTGTGTATATCGCCCAATATAGCCGTTTGGCTAGGGCAAGCATGATCGAGGCCTTGTCTGCGGATTACATACGTACAGCCAGAGCCAAGGGGTTATCCGAAAGCATAGTCTTGTATAAGCATGCATTGCGAAATGCAGTGTTGCCAGTAGTGACTGTGTTAGGTATGCAGTTCGGTAATGTGTTGGCCGGAGCTATTTTGGTAGAGACGGTTTTTAACTGGCCTGGTCTGGGGCGTTTATCTTTTGATTCCGTGTTACGCCGTGATTATCCAACGCTGCTGGGTATTTTGTTTTTTGCGTCCATGATGGTTGTGGTCATGAATCAACTCACGGATTTGGCTTACCGAATTATCGATCCAAGGATTAAATCATGACGCAGATGTCTACACATGTCGCCAAAGAGCAAGAGTCCTGTATTCCAGATAAGGGAAAGCCAGCAGGACAGTTCAAGGAGGCGTTAGGGGTTTTCTGCCGTAACCCAACAGCAGTATTTGGTTTGATATTGCTGATGGTGATTGTGGGTATTACGGTGCTGGGCCCTCAACTAATGGATGCGGATCCATTTGAGATCACGGGGTTGCCGTTGGAGCCGCCAGACTCAGAGTATGGCTTACTGGGTACAGACTATTTAGGACGTAACTTATTAGTAGGCATGGTCTATGGTGGTCAGGCCACATTGTTAACCGGAGTCATTGCTGCTTTTCTAGCTGTTTTTATTGGTGTGGTCATAGGAGCGGTATCAGGCTATTACGGTGGCTGGGTAGATGAAACCTTAATGCGTATTACGGAGTTCTTCCAAGTATTGCCTGCATTGCTGTTTGCCATGGTGATAGTGTCGTTGTTCTCACCCACTTTATGGTCTATTTCCATTGCAATTGGCCTGGCCAGTTGGACCAATACAGCACGTTTGACACGAGGGGAGTTTCTCAGACTTAAGCGGCAGGATTACATCTTGGCTGAGCGCGTCATTGGCGCTGGTAATGGTCGCATTATCTGGAAGGTGATTTTGCCTAATGCTATTGCGCCGTTGATCGTGTCAGCTACCTTGGCGGTGGGAACGGCGGTGTTATTTGAGGCTGGCTTATCTTTCCTAGGATTAGGGGATCCCAACATGATGAGTTGGGGGCTCATGATAGGTAGCAATAGACCATATATTCTCGTGGCGTGGTGGGCAGTCACATTGCCGGGTATTGCGATTTTCTTGACGGTGTTATCCGTTTCGTTAATTGGCGATGGCCTCACTGATGCGTTTAATCCAAGACTCAGGGAGCGTTCATGATAATGAAAGAGGAAGTAGCTCAGTTAGTTAGAGAGCCTTTACTGAGCATATCGGCACTGGATGTAGAGCTGACGGCCCGTACAGGTAAAGCCTATATTCTGAAAGATATTAACTTTGAGGTTCGCGCAGGGGAAACAATTTGCTTGGTAGGCGAGTCAGGCTGCGGTAAAAGCATGACGGCGCTGGCGGTTATGAAACTAATGCCTGAGAAAGTGAGTATTCCCACTGGTGCCATTTATTTACATGGCGAGGATTTGGCTCAGTATGATGCGGCAGAAATGTCCAGAATCCGGGGTAATAAGATATCCATGATCTTCCAAGAGCCTATGACAGCGTTGAATCCTGTCTATACAGTGGGGGACCAAATTAGTGAGCCTTTACGGCGACACCAGGGGATGAGCCGTGCACAGGCACGAGCTAAAACGGTGGAGATACTACAGTCTGTTGGCATCCCAGCACCAGAGCAAAGAATAGATAACTATCCCCATGAGATGTCAGGTGGTATGCGTCAGCGCGTCATGATAGCAATGGCGATGGCTTGTGATCCTGATGTGTTAATTGCTGATGAGCCGACGACGGCGTTGGATGTGACCGTACAGGCGCAGATATTCGATTTGTTACGGGAGCAGCAGGCGCGTCGCGGTACTGCCATTGTAATGATTACCCATGATATGGGGGCGGTGGCAGAAATGTCAGATCGTGTGGTAGTGATGTATGGCGGCAGGGTGGTAGAAGAGGGCCTAACTGATGAGGTGCTCTCCACGCCTTGCCATCCCTATACCAAGGGGCTAATTGCTTGTTTGCCTGAGTTGGATCCAGCGCCTACTGATGAACGGCCAGATCTACCTGAAATCGCTGGTGTGGTGCCGTCTATTTGGGAGCGAGGTAAAGGCTGCCCTTTTGTTGACCGTTGTAGCGTGGCCCTAGATAAATGTGGTGTCGCATTTCCGCCTTCCTTCAAGATAGCTTCTAGCCAGAGTGTGGCTTGTTGGTTATATGGAGAACAAGCATGACCTCTGTTGATGTTTTCGAACAAAGTAAATCAGTTGAGAGTGTATTTGTACCGCAGCCAGACACGTTATTGTCAGTAAAAGGGTTGAAAGTGCACTTTGATATAGGCCGCCCGGGTTTGGGCGGCGTTCAGAAAAAAGTGCATGCGGTAGATGGTGTGGATTTTGATTTATTGCATGGCAGAACTTTAGCCATCGTTGGTGAGTCTGGATCGGGCAAAACCACCACTGCTTTTTCTGTCATGCGTTTGGCGCCGCTGACAGCTGGCACCATCCATTTTGATGGGATAGACCTTACTGGACTAGAGGGGGAGGCACTACGTAGGCAACGCCGCCATTTTCAATTCATTTTCCAAGACCCATACTCCTCCTTGAACCCTCGCCAAAGAGCGGGGGACATCGTACGTATGCCGTTGAGCTTACAGGGTATAGGTTCGCCGGCTGAACAACAGCAAAAAGTGTCAGAGCTGTTTAGTTTGGTGGGGTTGCGTGAAGATCAGCAGATGCAGTTTCCTCATCAATTCTCTGGAGGTCAGCGTCAGCGGTTGAATATTGCGCGGGCATTAGCGACTGATCCGCAATTGGTGGTGTGCGATGAACCCGTATCTGCATTGGATGTAGCGATTCAAGCGCAGATTTTGAACCTTCTACGCCGTATTCAGAAAGAGCGTGGACAGTCGTTTCTGTTCATTAGTCACGATATGGCGGTGGTGGAGCATATTTGTGACGACATCGCCGTGATGTACCTAGGGCAAATTGTGGAGCATGGTTCACGGGAGGATTTTTTCTCACGTCCCCTACATCCTTATAGTGTGGCACTTATGTCTGCTGTACCCACGGTGGTGGGTGGGCGCGAAAGGGCACTGAACCGTATACGACTTAAAGGAGATCCACCCAGCCCTATCAATTTACCTATGGGTTGCCGTTTTGCGGGGCGATGCCCAGTGAAACAGGCTGTGTGTGAGAAGGAGTCCCCCGTGTTACGTGAGGTGGTGCCGGGTCATAAGGTTGCTTGTCATTTCGTCAACGCGGAGGGGGGGCAAGTAGTCACCCCTTTGGATCGGCAAGTGGCTAATGGTTACATAAGAGAGGGAGTGCTATGAGTCGGGATGTAATGCAGGGTGTCACAGTCTATAAAGCAAGAAAAATATTGACGATGAATCCAGCACAGCCTGTAGCCACGCATGTGGCTGTGTGCAACGGTAGAATCCTCGCTGTAGGAGCAGCAGAACAAGCAGAGGCATGGGGAAGCGCAGGTACGGATGAACGCTATGCTGAAAAGGTGTTGATGCCAGGCTTGGTGGAGGGGCATTGTCATTTGCATGAGGGTGTAGTGTGGCTCTATGTGTATGTGGGGTTCTATGACAGGCGTGGGCCGGATGGAAGTATCTGGAAGGGGCTCAAAACTACGAAGGAGGTGGTGCAGCGGTTAGCACAGGCTCAACAAGAGTTGAATCCGGGGCAGCATCTTATCGCCTGGGGGTTTGATCCTATCTACCTAGGTCAGCAGCGTATGTCCATAAACGATTTGGATGATATTCCGGGTGAACAGGCGGTGGTCATTATGCATGCCAGTATGCATCTAATGAATGTGAATTCCGTGGCATTGAGGATGGCTGGCATTGATCGTGATACAGATGTTGAGGGCATCACGAGGTTTGAAAACGGGGAGCCCACCGGTGAGTTGTGTGAGTTTGCAGCCATGTTCCCTGTGATTCGTCTCATTGGTAATCCGTTTCGCTCTTTGGGGCAAAGCGCTGAATGTCTCAGGCTCTTTGGTCAGATTGCTGTGGCGGCAGGAGTCACGACAGCGACAGATCTGGTGAATGAGTTACAGGAAGCCTCTATTCTTTCTTTAGCGCAGGAAACTAGACGCAACGATTTCCCCGTGCGTATTGTGCCAGCAGCATCAGGGCTGCTATTTGGTCGGGATGTAGAAGCGTGTTTGAGCAGGTTGGAGAGCCTAAAAGCCAACAACCATGAAAAATTACATTTGGGCGCTGTTAAATTGGTCGTAGATGGAGCTATTCAAGGGTTCACCGCCAGAGTCTTGTGGCCAGGGTATTACAATGGTGCGCCAAATGGTATTTGGGTCATCTCGCCAGCAGACTTGTCATACATTGTTGAGCAATACCACAAAGCAGGTGTACAGCTACATATACATACCAATGGTGATGAGGCCACCGAGGTTACGCTGGATGCGCTTGAGAGGGCCTTGGCATTGCAGCCTCGTTTGGATCATCGTCATACATTGCAGCACTGTCAAATGGCTTCTCCCGCACAATATAGGCGTATCAAAAAATTGGGATTATGCGTTAATTTATTTTCCAATCACATTTTCTATTGGGGGGATGCTCATACAGAAACGACGATAGGGCCTGATCGAGCAAACCGTATGAATGCATGTGCAACGGCACAGCATCTGGGTATTCCATTTGCCATTCATTCCGATGCACCTATCACCCCATTAGCACCGTTTTTTACGGCGTGGTGTGCAGTCAATCGCATTACTGCTTCGGGGAGAGTGTTGGGAGAAAGTGAGCGTATAAGTGTAGCGGATGCTTTACGGGCCATTACCTTAGGTGCCGCGTATACGTTAGGTATGGATGACAAAGTTGGTTCAGTGGAGGTTGGGAAATATGCCGACTTCTGTGTTTTGGAGGATGATCCGTTAAGCATGGCGCCTGAATCACTTAAGGATGTGGTGATTATAGGTACGATGGTGGGAGGGCGAGCATTTGATGTGCCCAGGGCGTCACTATGATGCAGGCTATTCCTTTAGTAGTGATTGGTGGTTTTCTTGGAGCAGGTAAAACCACCTTGCTGAATCATTTACTGACGCATTCTGATGGCCTGCGTATAGGAGTGCTAGTCAATGATTTTGGTCCACTGAATGTAGATGCAGCATTGGTGGCTGGGCATGATGGTGAAACGCTGAGCCTGACTAATGGTTGTGTGTGTTGCTCCGTGGGATCGGGGTTTGAGGATGCTTTGATTCGCGTTCTGGATTGTACACCGGCGATGGACTTGATTGTTATTGAAGCCAGCGGGGTGTCTGATCCAGGTCGTATTGCGCAGGTGGGGCTCTCTGAGCCTATGTTGCAGCTTGCTGCTGTAATTACGCTGGTGGATGCAGAGCATATCGTGACGCAACTGGATGATCTTTTGTTGGGCGATACATTAGAGCGACAAATAAGTGCGGCCAGTGTAGTACTGATAAACAAGATTGATCTGATATCAACAGCTGCACTAGAGTCGGTTCAAGAGCGTCTTCGGCAACAGTTTGGTGATATGGCCATGATGCAAACACAGCAGGCACAGCTGCCAATGTCTAGGCTGCTCCGTGATGATTTGGGTGTAACGCAAGCAGTAGATGTGATTAGGCAGGCATCTATAGGGCATGCTTTGCATCATGAGCCAGATCATCCGTTTGAAGGGGGCGTATGGTCTAGTCAGGGCGTATTGGAAGCAGATGAACTTATTCGTGCACTGAGAAATTTGCCTAAAGCAGTTATTCGCGTTAAGGGCTGGGTGGCCACGGATAGGCACGGCACTGCTCTGGTGCACTTGGCGGGTGGTCGTGTGAGGATTGTACGAGCCACTTCACGGTCCGAGAATGCGATGAATACGTTGGTGTATATAGGTATGCGTAATGCCGACATAACAACTACCATTCACAGTGCATTGGCACCTTTGTTGAAAATGCGGGTGGAGGAGGGCCACTAAGTGTGTGGCCCAATGCAGAGGTACACTATTCTTCTGGCAGTTCCAACTGCTTACCGGGCATATCAAACTGCAATTGCTCGGGTACGCGGGTGATTCTGCATTCTATGGTAATCGCTTTGGTTACGCGGCAGCAGCAGGGCAGAATTTCCGAAGGGCCTATGAAGGCCAACGGCGGATCGGGATAATCCACTTCGCCGTCTATTAACGGAACTCTGCACATGCCACAGTAGCCGCTGCGGCATTGGAATTCGACCTCATGGCCTGTGCGTTCCAATGCCTCCAGCAAGCTTTCCCCGTCTAGGACACGGATGACTGTACTGCTGGTGGTGACGGTGGTCACAGTTCGATATTGCTCAAGTCATCTACCGAAACTTCGGCGTTGATCTGACCCACCAAGTACGAGCTAAGCTCTACTTCTTGTGGTGCAACTTGTACCGTATCCGAAGACAACCAGGTGTTGATCCACGGAATTGGGTTGTTTTTGATACGCTCAAACGCCGGTTTCAAGCCCACCGCTTCCATACGGATGTTGGTGATGTACTCAACGTACTGGCTCAAAATATCTTTGTTCAAACCAATCATGGAACCGTCACGGAACAGGTATTCTGCCCATTGTTTTTCCTGAATAGCAGCGTCTCTGAACATGTCAAAACACTCTTGTTCGCAATCTTGAGCCACTTGTGCAAACTCAGGGTCATCTTGGCCAGAGCGCATGATGTTCAGAATGTGCTGTGTGCCAGTCAGGTGCAGGGCTTCGTCACGCGCGATTAAGCGAATGATCTTGGCGTTACCTTCCATCAGCTTGCGCTCGGCAAACGCGAAGGAGCACGCAAAACTCACGTAGAAACGGATGGCCTCAAGAATGTTCACATTCATGATGCACAGGTACATACGTTTTTTCAGCGCGTAGAGGTTAATGTCGTGCTCTACACCGTTGATGATGTGTTTGCCTGTGCCCAGTTGCGAGTAGAGCATGGCATCACGAATCAAATCATCGTAGTAGGACGAAATATCGGCAGCGCGCAGCTTGATGTTTTCGTTACGTACGATGTCATCGAAAACGACGGAAGGGTCGTTCACGATGTTACGGATGATGTGTGTGTAGGAACGTGAGTGAATGGTTTCAGAAAACGCCCACGTTTCAATCCATGTTTCTAGCTCAGGCAACGATACCAATGGCAAGAACGCCATGTTGGGGCTACGCCCTTGAATGGAGTCCAGCAGCGTTTGGTATTTCAGGTTGCTGATGAAAATGTGTTTTTCGTGATCTGGCAGTTTTTGGTAGTCGATACGGTCTTGCGTGATATCGACTTCTTCAGGACGCCAGAAGAACGAGAGTTGCTTCTCAATCAGTTTTTCAAAAATTGGGTACTTTTGCTGGTCGTAACGAGCAACGTTAACCGGCTGCCCAAAGAACATAGGTTCTTTGAGCTGGTCGTTATCGTTACGCGAAAAAGTACTGTAAGTACTTGGTTGAGTACTGTCATTCATCTTTGGAGTACCTCAGTATCAAATCTTGCACGCGCCACTTGCGCAGTCGTCTTCGGCTGCTACGCCCTGAGCATCATCTGCTCCATCGCGGGTATTGTGGTAGTACAGCGTTTTCACGCCCAGCTTGTAAGCGTGCAGCAAGTCTTTGAGCAGCTGTTGCATCGGAACTCGACCATCGGCAAAACGTTGAGGGTCGTAGTTGGTGTTGGCAGAAATGGACTGATCCACAAACTTCTGCATGATGCCTACCAAACGCAGGTAGCCATCGTTATTAGGCATTTGCCACAACAATTCGTACTGGTTTTTGAGCCTATCTAGCTCAGGAACAACCTGGCGCAAGATGCCGTCTTTGGACTGCTTAACGGATACCACGCCACGTGGAGGCTCAATACCGTTAGTCGCGTTGGCGATCTGGCTGGACGTTTCTGAAGGCATCAAGGCCGTCAGTGTAGAGTTGCGCAGACCGTGTTTCAGAATCTCGGCACGCAGTGCTTCCCAGTCGTATTGCAGGGCTTCGGCGCTGACACCATCCAAGTCTTTTTTGTAGGTATCAATAGGCAGCAAACCAGCAGCGTAGTTGGTTTCGTTGAAAGCTTCGCATGGACCAAACTCTTGCGCCAATTGCATGGACGCTTTGAGCAGGTAGTACTGAATAGCTTCAAACGTACGGTGTGTCAGGCCCAATGCGCTGTTATCGGAGTAGCGTGTGTTGTTCTTCGCCAAGTAGTACGCGTAGTTGATCACACCTACGCCCAATGAGCGGCGTTTCTCGGTAGAGATTTGTGCCGCTTTAACGGGGTAGTCTTGGTAATCCAGCAGTGCATCCAATGCACGTACGATCAGGTCGGCCAAGCCTTCCAGCTCGTCCAAGGACTCCAATGCGCCCAAGTTGAAAGCAGATAGCGTGCACAGTGCGATTTCGCCGTTTGGATCGTTGATGTCTTCCAGTGGTTTGGTAGGCAACAAGATTTCCATGCACAGGTTGGACTGACGTACCGGCGCTTTTTTGGAATCAAATGGGCTGTGTGTATTGCAATGGTCAACGTTCTGGATGTAGATACGGCCAGTGCTGGCACGCTCTTGCATCATCAACGAGAACAGTTCTACCGCAGGCATGCTGCGTTTACGAATGGAGCTGTCTTGTTCGTATTGGGTGTACAAGCGCTCGAATTCATTTTGGTCTGCGAAGAATGCTTCGTACAGATCAGGCACATCGTGCGGTGAGAACAGGGTGATGTGCTGGTTTTTGATCAGACGCTGATACAGCGTACGGTTGATCTGCACGCCGTAATCCAAGTGACGGATACGGTTTTCTTCAATACCACGGTTGTTTTTCAGTACCAGCAGTGACTCAACTTCCAAGTGCCACAGTGGGTAGAACAATGTGGCTGCACCACCGCGTACGCCACCTTGCGAGCACGATTTAACGGCCGCTTGGAACATTTTGAAGAAGGGCAGGCAACCTGTGTGTTGGGCTTCGCCGCCACGGATTTCGCTACCCAGCGCGCGGATGCGGCCACCGTTAATACCAATACCAGCACGTTGCGATACGTATTTGACGATAGCGCTAGTGGTTGCGTTGATGCTGTCTAGGCTGTCATCACACTCAATCAATACGCAAGAACTGAACTGGCGCATGGGTGTACGCACGCCAGACATAATAGGCGTAGGCAACGAGATTTTGAACAGTGAGATGGCTTCGTAGAAGCGACGAATGTAGTCCAGACGGCGCTCGGCAGGGTACTTGGCAAACAAGCACATTGCGACCAGCACGTACAACATCTGCGGGCTTTCGTAGATCTGTTTGGTGACTCGGTTTTGCACCAAGTACTTACCTTCCAGCTGTTTGACGGCAGCGTAGGAAAAATCCATGTCGCGCCAGTGATCAATGAAGTCATTGATCTGATCAAACTCTTCACGGCTGTAATCAGCCAATAGGTGAGGATCGTATTTGCCGATTTCGGTCAGGTGCTTCACATGATCGTACAGGTGAGGCGGCTCAAACTGGCCGTAGGCAATTTTACGTAAGTGGAATATCGCTAAACGAGCGGCCAAGTATTGGTAGTCGGGCGTCTCTTCAGAGATCAAATCTGCCGCTGACTTAATAATGGTTTCGTGAATATCGTTGGTACGGATGCCATCGTAAAACTGAATATGCGATTGCAGTTCTACTTGGGAAACGGATACGTTGTTCAGGTCTTTGGCGGCCCAGTCAATAACGCGATGAATTTTGTCTAGGTCGATGGGTTCAACCCGTCCATCGCGCTTAGTGACCATCATTTGTGTGGTTTGGTTCATTTGGCTACCTGGAAAATGTGTTTGGACTGTGTGATGCACAAAAGAAAGAAATGTTGCCTCGATCAGAGGAGGCGGGTGTACCTAAAGAACGTAGAAAGCAATAGGTCAGCGCGTTAGCACATCTTTTGTGTAGAAAGCTTGGTCACTAGATATACATCTATATATAGTGTTTACGGCTGAGAGTATACACCATATGTAGTGGATTTGTGTGCGGCAACTCTGTGGCTATTTCGCCTAATACTTTCCCTTCCATGTAGCAGTTGAACACGTTAAGGGAGGCGAATAAAGGCGTTTTCAGTCGCGGCTTTGCCCCTATTATGTAAGCTAAAGTGACAGTTTTTTTAGCTGAGAACACCCAATAAGCATGCTGCTTTTGGAGGGTGTTTTAAGGGGATTAAGTTACAACTAAATACGATTGTGACCAGTTCGGGCATGGCATTTTATCGCTCAGGAAGATTTTTCCTGTGCCGTCATGGGCGGTTTTCTGGTCATTGCACTCATTGCCTGAGTGCGAAAGAGCACGATGATACGCCAGTAACCTAGGGTAATCCACTAGTTTTTGGCATGTGAAATGTTGCTAAAGCGGCCACTCTATACGTAGTAGGGTACCGTGATTGAGCGAGGCCTGACACGATGCGGTACCGCCATGCGCTTCTGCAATGGCTTTGACCACCGCTAGCCCTAATCCTGTGCCGCCGCTATGACGAGCGCGAGAAGGTTCTACGCGATGGAAGGCATCGAAAATATGCAGGGCTTGCTCTGGCTCTATACCTGGGCCGCTGTCTGCGACGCTGATGCAGCACTGGTGATCCGTTGCGTAGGCACTGACCACTACTTCGCCGGGCAGTGCATGTTTTTGTACATTCTCAAGTAAGGCAATTAACGCCTGACGGATACGCACGGGGTCGCACCGCACGTCGCGGGTATTTTCGTAGTGTGCTTTCACGCTAAAGCCTCTGGCTTCAAGCGTAGGTTTAAACATCTGTACGACTGATTCTATGTCGTCACTTAAATTGACAGGAAAGAGGTCTAGTTCTAAATGGCCGCTTTCTTTCAGGCTCAGGATTCGTAAGTCTTCAATCAGCCTGTTTAGCCCTTCCACTTGGTGTAGAAGCCCTTGAAATAAGGCGGCGTCGGGTGTGAAGACACCGTCAGTCAGGCCTTGTAAGCGCCCCCGCAAAATCGTCACAGGAGTACGTAGCTCGTGCGCAATGGCAGCGTTCCAGAATGAGCGTTGTGTTTCCATGGATGCTAAACGCTCAGCCATAGAGTTAAAGTCATCCACCAACTGTGAGGTTTCATTGGGTGAGTTTTTGCTGGAAATAGCGCGCACATGCAGATTGCCTTCGGCTACTTGGCGTAGACTTTGTATGACGGATTCCAGTGGCGACAAAATGCGCCGTGACAGCTTGATGGCAATGAATGCTGCACTGGTTAGCGTGATGATGAAGATCGCGCCTAACCACGCCACGTCTACGCCGGTAAACATGGTGTCTTCGTCTATGCTGTCTGGCGAGTAGATCGCCAGTATGCTGTAGAACACGTAGGAGCCTACAAAGCACAGTAAGAGTACGCAAAATACCAATAGGCTGAGCGAGAGGATGGCAAGGCGACGCAGGCCAAAGCGCTGACTCATGAGCGGCTTCCAAATCTATAGCCTATGCCACGTACACTGGCTGGCACTCCCTCTATACCTAATTGTTCGATTTTTTTACGCAGCTTGCTGATGTGGCTGTCTACGGTGCGTTCTAATGAATCCCCCTCAGGCAAGCAGGCTTCTAGCAGTTCACTACGAGAAAAAGCACGATTGGGCGTGCGCATCATGCATTCCAAGAGCTTGAATTCTGTGAGGGTAATCTCAAGTGTGATCGCTTGGTCATTCTTGAACACACAAGCCTCGTGGCTTTCCAGGTCGATCTGGACGTCGCACACACGAATGACTTGTCGGGTATCTAGCGCTTGTACACGCGTACGACGTAATACCGCTTGAACCCGTGCGACGACTTCGGCGGGGTTAAAGGGCTTCACAATATAGTCATCAGCACCGATGCGCAGCCCCATTAACTTATCCACATCCTGATCCAACGCGGTCAGCATAATGGTGGGGGTATCGCTTTTATGGCGTATTTCATTCAGCACTTGCCAGCCGTCTATACCGGGTAACTGTATATCCAACAAAATGAGATCGGGCTTAAGGCTTTGATGCAGCGTTAATGCACTATGGCCATCAGGGGCGTGGGCCGTACGTAGGCCACTGCGTTCAAGATAGGCTTCTAAAATGGCAGCGATTTCGTGCTCGTCTTCAACAATCAAAATTAACGCTTGCGATACGTTTTTAGACGTAGAACGAGTAGGCGGTATCAGCACAGAAATTCCTTCTTATAACGGATGCCTAGCATTTTATCTCTATCGTCTTGGCTGGATATACGCTATTGGTATCAGAGGGTAGTAATCACTACGGCGACAGGGGAGCACTAGTGGTAGTAGTGTTTTTTTACTGAGTAATTTACACGTTTAGCTGTGCTTTGTTGCAAATGGCAACAAGGGGTTTGGGGCTTCATGCTACGGTTGCCATCAGTGTAATAGGTGGCACAGCAGGTGCGCAGACGGAGTAAACGTAGCATGAAAATTTGTACACGGTTGATGGCGGTAGCTAGTTTATCGGTGGTGTTGGTTGCGCCGGCATGGGCAGTCTCTGATAAAACTGCCAATACGGTGATAGGTGCAGGGTTAGGGGCCGCCGTAGGCGCAGTGCTGTCTGATGGTGATACCGGCGTGACATTAGGTGCGGCAGCGGCAGGTGGCGTGCTGGGTAACGTGTTGACCTCAGAGCCTTCTAGGCACCGTCATGCCGGCAGACATTCGCACCGACAGGACAACGGTTGGCATAAACACAACCACAACAAACATAAAAGACGTCATCATCGCTAGTAAGGCTGTGTTTACGCAGCATGTTTTGTTGTTGATGAAGAGTGTTTTATGAGGATTCAAATCATAGAATCTGCTAACTGGGCTGAGATTTTGCGCATTCAAGCCCAGTCGTATGCAGCAGATATTCTTGAGGATGAAGCGGTACTACGTAGCAAATGGGCATCGGCACCGCAACACAACGTGGTGTGTGTGGATGATCACAATACGGTGTTGGGCTATTTGCTGAATCACCCTTGGCATACCGAAGAACCACCGGGTTTGCACGAAAACCTGCAAGCGGGCTTGCCGATCAAAAGCTGGCATTTACACGACTTAGCGATTTCTCCTTTAGCCAGAGGCAAAGGGGTGGCGAATCTATTGGTGCAGCATGTGATGGACAACGTGCAACGTATGAGTATTGCATCGGTGAGTTTGATTGCGGTGCAAGGCTCTACGCCTTTCTGGTCTCGCTACGGTTTTGAGGCGCAAGTGGCCTCTGCGGCCACCTGTGAAAGCTATGGTGGCGAAGCCGTATGGATGAAGCGCCGTTTTTTGTAAGCTGATCAATTTTTGACCAGCATATAGCGAGCTAACGTCGTTGTTAGCGTTGAGGCTATTACCCCCGCCTTGTCCTCAGTGTTATGCACAGGGTCGGGGGATAACCTATTTTTATCCCAAACGCATTTCGTTCATGTCTAGGCGATGCGTCATTTCGCGCGCGAGTTCATCAGAGATTTTCTGTTGTCTGGCGAGCTTGAAAATAGTGCTGCGAGCCGCGTGCAAAGCGGCTTTGGTCAGACGCATTTCCATCTCGTACTGTTGACGCGTCACACTTTGAGTGTCGGAGTGATCGGGGCTGCCTAGCGCTTCATGCAGATTATCGAGCACACGCTGCAGGGTGTCTTCGCCATGATGCTCAAAGAAATCGTGGTATAGCTCTTTTTCTTTTTCCACAAGGGTAGAGAGGATGCGGTTGGCTTCGTCGTGGGCGCTATTCCACGCTAATAGACGTTGCTCTTCACGCTCAGCGTACTGGGCTTTGGCCTGATTTTTTAGGAAATAAGGCAGCGCAATACTGGCTGTAATCAGCGAGACAATAATCACGCTGGCGGCGAGGAATACCGCTAAGTCTCGGGCAGGGAAGGGAGTGTTATGCCCTAGCGTTAAGGGCAACGACATCACACCCGCTAAGGTCACGGCGCCCCTTACACCACCAAACGAGATGAGCCACAGCACACGAGAACTCAAGTGTTCAGGTAGGTTTTGTGGACGATAGCGTTTGGGCAGTTTGTTTAATACCCATAAGATGGCAGCCACCCACACGAATCGGAACAGCGACAGCACGATACAAATGACCAAGGCATAGAGCAGCATCCAGCTAGGGTTTTGGTGACCGGTTTCGCGTACTACATCCATCGCGCCATGGAAGATCCCTGGCAACTGCTCACCGAGTAACACGAACATCGTGCCATTCAAGGTGAATTGCAGCATGTCCCACACAACGTAACGACGTACACGGGTCATGGCGCCTTCCAAACCAGAGAGGTCAGAGTGAGCCAAGGTAATGCCCGCGGCCACGGCAGCAAGAATCCCCGATGCCTCTAGGTGTTCGGCCAGCATGTAGGCACAAAACGGCATGAGCAGGCTAAAGAGGATTTCTGAACCGGCTTCTTCACCATAGCGTCGGATGAATTGGTTGCGTAAGAAGATCAGAACGCGGGCAACCACCATGCCGGCTACCAGCCCTACGATGGCTACCCATAAAAAAGATAGGGTGGCCGACGACAACACAAAGGTGCCAGTGGCTGTCGCGGCTACTGCTAACCTGAAGGCCACCAAACCGCTAGCGTCATTAAATAGCGCCTCACCCTCTAAGAGCGACATGATGCGTTTGGGTACAGGCAGTTTGCGGGTGATACCAGACACCGCTACGGCGTCTGTGGGGGACACAATAGCCGCCAAGGCAAAGGCTACAGGTAAAGGCATGGCTGGGATCATCCAATTGATCAAGTACCCCAAACCTACAACCGTAATGAGTACCAAGCCAAAGGCAAGATGAAAAATACCTAACCTATCTCGGCGCAGGCTGTCTTTGGGAATACGCCAACCATCCATAAACAAGAGCGGTGGCAAGAAGAGGAAAAAGAAGATATCCGGATTAAGCGTAATCCCTTCATTGAATACCCCAGAGATCAGCATGCCTAAGGCAATTTGAATAAGTGGCAATGGAAAGGGAATGGGTAAAATCCGTAATATGGCACCACTAATTAAAACGGCAATAAAAATGGTCAGAATAAGACTGATCAGTTCCACGGTTTTTCCTCTGTTGTCTTTATTCTACTGAAAGCCCAAAAGGGCATCGTTTGGTAGGTATAGGCAGTGTTACTATCTTGTTTGCATTTTACGAGTTTGTCGTGTCCTGGCTCAAAGGTATTGTGAATGAAACCCCTTAAGCTGTTGTTTCTTTTTTGTATAGCGACCTTATCTGGGTGTGGCCAGGCTAGAGCACCATCTTTTCTTTTATTCGGTTCGTATTTTCCGTCTTGGTTAATAGGCGTAGGTGTGGCTATCCCTATTGTGCTGTTGATTAGATGGGGGCTGATACGTACAGGCATAGAAGAATACCTACCTGCACGTTTATTGGTTTATGTGTCCATGGTGGTGTTATGCGCCATGGCGTTCGCTTTTATTTATTCTCCGCGTTGATCGTTATGGCTGATACCAGACAGCATCCTGCGAAAAAAAATCTGGCACGGGTAATTGCTGTGCTGGTGGTCGCCTTGGCAATAGGCATAGGGTATCTTTTTTGGGGTTTTCTTAAAAACCACCCAGTATCTGAAGATGCCACTATTCAAGCAGAAATCGTACATATTAGTTCTGCTGTACCCGGGAAAATCATAGAACTAAATGTTAAAGAAGGGGATCGCGTTACTAAAGATGCGGTGCTGTTTAGGTTAGATCCCGACGTCTATGAGTTGCGTGTGCAGCAAGCAAAAGCCGAAGTGGCTGTCGCCACGGCAACCTTAGCCACCATTAAACGTCATATACGCGCTGAAACCTCTAATGCATCGATTGCCGATGAGCAAATACGTAGAGCACAGACGAATTTGGAATTAGCGAGCCGGACCGTACAACGTTTGCGCCCGTTGGCTCAAAAAGGCTATGTGACCAAACAAGAGTTAGATACGGCGGTAACGGTAGAGCGTGATGCGCGCGTGAGCCTCACTCAAGCACAATCGCAAGCCGAAGCGGCAGAGGCTCTCATTGGTGAAACGGCAGCAGCTGAAGCCACCTTAGAAGTCGCACAAGTCGCGTTAGCATTGGCAGAAAAAGCCTTAGATGACACTGTTATACGCGCCCCTAATAATGGGTTGGTAGTGGGCCTACATGTGTCAGAGGGCGAACGCTTGTTGCCTGACCAGTCGTTATTCACCTTGATTAATTCAGATCATTGGTTTGCCACGGCCTATTACCGCGAAACCGATTTGCCTGCTATAGCGTTGGGCTCATGCGCGACGGTTTACACCATGATGGCGCCTCAGCGCACCATAGAAGGCAAGGTGGTAGATATAGGTTGGGGGGTAAGTACCGAAGACATGTTGTCGTTGCCGCGCTCATTGCCCTTTGTGCAGAAATCACTGAACTGGGTGCGAGTGGCACAGCGTTTCCCTGTACGTATTGAATTGGATAATCCTCCTGCTGAATTGATGCGCATGGGTGCATCAGCCTCGGTCTCCATACGCTCTGGCGATGCGTGTCAGGAGCCCTAATGTCGGCAGCATTGTGGCAAGCCATCAAAACGGAATTATTGCCTTTTGAAGGTAGGCTAGCTATGGCGTGGCGTGTGGCGGCCATTTGTTCGCTCACCGCCATGATGTTCATGATTTACCAAATACCGCTCGTGGCAATCGGTTGTTATTTGGTGCTGTTTTTGATCCGTCCTAATACCGCAGAAAGCATGTTGATGGCCTTAGGCATTTGTGTGCTGGTGTCGGTGGCGGTATTGATGTTAGTGATGCTCACACGCTTGGCGGTAGAAAGCCCGCTGTGGATCATGATCATTATTGCCGTAGGGTCTTTTGTTTTCTTGTACTTAGGTGTAGCGAGTAAGCTTGGGCCTGCAGGCAGTATTGTGGCGTTGGTGGTGGCATTCATCATGACGTTGGTGGGGTATGTGCCATTTGGTGAGATCGCTACACGCGCCATTCTTTATGCGTGGTTAATGACGCTAGTGCCCATGGGCGTGCTGCTGGCATTTTTGGCTGTGGTCGGGCCATCACCGCGCCGGTTAACGCGTCAGCGTCTGGCCGAACGGTTGCAATTGATCGCGGCTACCTTGCGACGTCAGGGTACTACCGAGGCGTTAGAAACAGCGCTACGTGAAGGTAATGACTTCCTGACTAAAACGATTGTGTTTGTGAAGTTGTTTAGCTTGAGCTCGCGCGCAGAGTTGCAGCGTTTGCAGGCATTGCAACATAACAGTTATCAGTTGCTGTTGGCGTGCAAAGCCTTGCTCCGATCGCCACAGCAATGGGACGAGGAAAGTGCCCAGTGGCTGGCGCAGCGTTGTGAGGCTTGGGCTGACGCGGTGTTACGAGCAGATGTGGTGAGCGAAGAAAGCATTCCCACGTTGCGACTTCCTTCTCGTGCATGGCAACGGGTAGAGGGTTTAGTCCTGCATATTGTAGAGCTAACACCATCCAGAGAGAAAATTCCAACATCGGGATTTTTCTTGCCAGATGCGCGCACGAATCCTACATACCAGTACTACGCCTTGAAGACGACGGCAGCGGCCATTATTTGCTATTTGGTGTACACCGCCTTGCAATGGCAAGACATACACACTGCCATGATCACATGCTATGTGGTGGCGTTGGGTACTACCGGAGAAACCGTACATAAGCTGACCTTGCGTATTGTGGGCTGCTTGATCGGTGCGGCACTGGGCGTAGGATCGTTGTTGCTGTTGATGCCGTATATGACCTCTATAGGCCAATTGATGCTGCTGGTGTTTGCTGGCACGTTATGCGCGGCATGGGTGTCAGTGGGGTCAGAGCGCATTTCTTATGCCGGGGTACAAATAGGTTTGGCATTTTTACTGACAGTGCTACAGGGCTTTGGGCCTGACGTAGAGCTGTCTGTTGCCATGGATCGTATTTTAGGTGTGCTACTGGGTAATGCCGTGATGTATGTGATGTTTACGCGTGTGTGGCCGTGGAGTACGAATAAAGCGGTGACGCAGCGTTTGCAGCAGTTGTTGGGGTGGTGGCGAGAGAAAGCATCTGAGCAGCCAGCTTGGCAAGCGTCACAATGGCAGGATGTGGGTGAGTACATCATGGGCGAGATAGCTACGGTCAGAGAGCAACTGGTGATGCGGCATTTCGAGCCAGCAGCCTTACGGCCCGCTACACAGCAGCAACAATTGCTGTTAACCATGCCTGATGCATTAGAAACCCTGTATTTACAGGCGGCTTTTCCGCCGCACGAGGTTAGCGAGCAGCAGGCAGCCGACTTAGTACATGCTTTAGAACAATTGGATCAACAGCTGTTGGATAGCGCAACGGACACTCTAGGGTCGTTGGCTATGGCAAAGGGACAAGAATGAAAGAGCCATTACGTACAACGGCATTACGACGGATAACGGTGATTGTGCTGGGGGCGTTGCTCAGTGGTTGTGCTTACACCAGCATAGAGCGAGCACCCGCACAACATGATAAGCCGTGGCAGGGCAATAAGAGCATGGTGGCCTCTATGGCTTACCAACCTGCCGGGGTAACGCTGGAAGAAGGGCATGAGTACAGTTTGGCTGAGCTTATAGACTTGGGTCAGCGCAACAACATGGAAACGCGACAGGCATGGAACCGAGCACGTGAAGCGGCCTTGTCGGTAGGTTTGGTAGAAGCTACATTCTTGCCAGTGTTGAGCGCTAGCGTTATTGCTGGTCACCAACGTTCATCTAGCCCTTCACCATTGGCGAATCTGGGTGGTGGTGATCGCATTCGTACGTCTGTAGAGGGCGTGGTACCCGCATTGACCTTGGGGTGGTTGCTGTTTGATTTTGGTAAGCGCGAAGCCTTGCTAGAGGGGGCTGAACACATCTCCTTCGCGAGTAATGTGCTGTTCAATGCGGTGCATAAGAAAGTGATACGCGATGTGACGGATCAGTTTTACCAGTACAACACCGCCAGACACCGAGCGCAGCTTGCGCAAGAAGCACTGAAAAATTACCAAGCAGTCGAAGACGCTGTGACGGCGCGTTTGAATGCAGGTGTGGCGACACGTTTAGACCTAGTGATGGCGCAGCAAGCCGTTGCTCAAGCCAAGTTGTATGTGGTGACTAGCCAAGGTTTAGAGAAAAATGCGTACCTAACCTTGTTGAAAGTGGTGGGGGTGAACCCCGCCGAGCAGGTCAATATTGCATCCGCCGCCGATCACCGACTCCCTGCACCGTCCGATCCTATGACTGAGCAGGTATTACAGAAAGCCATTCTAGAGCGTGATGATGTGGCGGCAGCGTATGCAGCGTTAAAGGCTGCAGAGGCGGGCGTGAAAGTAGCCAAGGCAGATTTTATGCCTAGCGTTTTCATGGGGGCGGTATTAGCGAAAAACCGTACACAGTTTGATGTGCAAGATTTGCCTATTCCTTTACCTGGCTTAACCAACCGCTCTACCTCTACCGGGGTGTTGGTAGGTGTCAGCATTCCTATCTTTGATGGTGGCTTACGCAGTACGTTATTAAGTAAAGCCGAGATCCATAGGCAAGAAGCAGAAAACACCTTGCAAGCGTTGCAGCGTGATGCGTTGCGTGAAATTATTGCTGCCGAAACCATGCTGGACTCAGCATTGCAAAGTTATCAAACCGCTACGGACTTAGTGCATGCAGCAGAGACGGCGTATGACGCTGCCTTGGATGCGTACCAAGTCGGTGTGGGCACTATTACTATGGCGACTGAAGCCGCCAGTGCTGTGTTATTAGCCAAGCAAGCACAAGTGGATGCGCACAGCGCATCGTTAATAGCGGCGGCGAACTTAGCGTTTGTGATGGGTGAATAACACAACAGGCCGCATGATGCGGCCTGTTTGTTGTGCGCAAACACAAGGGTTACAGCGCGGGTGTTCCTAAAATTTGCTGTCCTGTACCCAGTTGCTTTTCTATGGCACGCCCAATAGATAACAAGCGTCGCTCTTGTTTGTTGGCGCACATCAATTGCAAGCCTACGGGCAAGCCTAAGCTGTCAGCCCCGACCGGCATACTCAACGCACACAAGTCCAGCAAGTTGGCGATAGAGGTATTACGCAGTGTTAGCAGGTTAGCGTGACGGTAGGCGTCGGTGTGGCGCATAGCCTCAATTGTGGGCGGTGCAATAGCGATAGTAGGCGTCATCACTACATCCACCATTTGGAACAGCGGTTTCACTTGCTCGGCACCTGTGCGTAGTACGCGACGTCGGCGTAGGTACTCATTGGAGGTCATGGTGCTGGCGGCTTCTACACGCATTTGCACCATAGGGTCTAAACGGTCTAGCCAGTCAGGCAAGTTGTTGTGCAGAAGATCGGATAGCTCAGGAGCGCCTAATCCACCTACTTTAAATACGTCATACACCTCATTGCAGTGAGGAATCTGTACAGGCACTAAGGTGGCTCCCCATTGCTCAAATTGGCTCAAAGTTTGACGTATGAGCTGCTCAATATCGGGGGATACCTCATCCCAGAAGAAGTGTTCAGGCACACCAATACGCAACCCTTGTAGACCATGCAGTGTTGGTACCGTACTGTCATCGTGGTTGATGTGACTATCCATGGCGCAAAATGCAAACGCCAAATCCTCTACGCTACGCGCTAATAAACCGGGGGTGTCCAGAGTGGGGGATAGCGGCACAATATGCTGGTTTGACCACAACTGAGCGCTCAGCTTTAACCCGGTAGTACCGGTAAACGAGGCGGGTATGCGTACTGAGCCGGCCGTATCTGTACCCAGCGCCAACAAGGCACTGCCTTGCAGTAGGCTGACCCCAGCCCCTGAGCTTGAGCCACCAGGAACACGATGTTCGCCCTGTACTGACCACGGGTTAACGGGAGTACCCCAGTGGGCATTAGTGCCTATTCCGCCAAAAGCAAACTCCACCGTGTGGGTTTTTCCGGTAATGGGGGCAAGTTGAGATAACAGGCTGCGTACAACGGGGCCAGCTTGTTGCCAGTTGCTGGGCAACGCATGCGATGAGCCCGCAAATACAGGCATATCAGGCACACCATACAAGTCTTTAACAGAGGTAGGGATTCCCATCAACGGGCCCAGATCAATGCCTTGTTTAAGCAAACTATCAATGGCTGTAGCCTGTTTTTGTGCGGCGTCGCCATTCCAGTGTTTATAGGCGTGCAACACAGGTTCGTGTTGAGCGTATTGCTGAGCGCATTCTTGCATCAACGCGTGGGCACTTAGCGTGCCATCCCGTAGTTGTTGATGCAAAGCCTGTAAGGAGGTTGTTTGTGTGGTCATGGGTAGTCTCGTATTCTGATTGTTGCTGGTATTAGTGCTTAGGCTGCGTAGCCGAAATGGCCTGATGACGAATGCGCCAATCGCTTAGCGCTAAGCAAGCCAACTGGCGTTTGCCTTGTGCCACAAGTTGGGCAGAAGGGGCGTCCGTAGGTTGTAGTTCGCCACGCTCATTCCAGTTCAAATAGCGGGGTCTCCACAAGTTACTGATCGCGCCGTTGTCGCTGATGGAGATGCCATTACCGCCATCAGACGACGATAGCGACACGGCGGTTGCCTCGGTAGGGGCTACTGGCGTATAGAGATCGCGACCTGATGAGCGCGGTAGCGGTTGCTCCGGTAGGGAGTGTGCCCAGAGTGTTGGGAAAATATCTTGGTGACTGCTCCACGCATGTAGATCTGCAGGCTCGTTACCGTGTTTGTAGGCGGTAGGAATGTAGAACAGTATAGGCACCCCAAACTTATAGGCCAGTTTGGTGCTGTCTGGGTAGGCAAATAGCGTTCTGCCGTTGTGGTCTCCCGAGGCAGCAAAAAGGGTGTGATCCAGCAGTTTCTGTTGCTCGAGGGTATTGAGGAACTCGCCCAGTGCGTTATTGGCGTACTGGTAGGTTTGCAAAATGGATAACCCCATGGCGGCATCGGTAGCCATGTCTGTACCCAACGCTGCAGTGTCTAGTGCGGCTGGCGTGTAGTGAGCAGGAATACGGTAAGGAGGGTGATTGGTGACAGACAGCATGAATAGCATGACTTTTTCGCCGCGCTCATCCGCTTGTTGTAGCAACTCGGCGGCATACTTAAACATCCACTCGTCATCTAAGCCCCAGGTGTGGGAAGACGCATCAGGGAAGCGAGCACGTATGTCGTTTTCGTCATGTACTTCATCAAAGCCTTGGCGTAACAAAGCAGTATTCAGTTGTCGCCAACTACCGGGGCCAGCAGTTAAAAATACGGTGCGGTAGCCGGCGTCTTGATAGGGTTTGATACGTGAAGTGTCGTAGGTTTGATAACCATAGCGACTTTGGGTGAGTGGTGAGATAGGGCTATCGAGTAACACCGCCTCTAAGCTTGGGTGTGTACCATTTTCTGAGGAAATAGCACGGTCGAAATAGTCGGCTTTACTCTCAACCCAAGGGCGCAACTGCCCTAAGACGTCGTTGTGTTTAGGATCGTCATAGTCCATCAAGTGGCGTCCCCAAGACTCCATCAACGCGAATACTACATGGGGAGCAGGCGTATCAGCGCTAAAGGTTGCCGGGTAACGTTGAAATAGCAGGCTGTTCTCGTCTAGCGAGGAACTTGAGTCGGCATAGCATTGTTGGGCGGCTTCTTGCCATGACGAAAAACCCGCCAGTTGCAATGCTTTGTTGGGGTCTTTGCCCAAGTCATTGCTGCGACGTTCTTTACGGGCTAAATCCAGCGCATGCAGCCCACTGGGGACGAGGTTGTTCACAAACGTATCTTGTGACACCGTCATGTGCATGCTGCGTAGTGGGAATTTGCCTATACTGCCACGCCCCAGTAGCACCAGCACCGCCACACTACCAATGACTAACACAGCCAAACCGGCAGCGCTGCTGTGTGCGAGCGGATGCGTTAGTCGATATTGGCCCCAACGTTTAGCCAGCCACCATTGAATGCTGCTGCCAATGAGTATCAGTGCGATAAGCGATACCACAGGGAAATCGTGCCACATCGTTTGCACAATGGCCGAGGTATCGTCCTCACCAAAACCAAAGATCAGCGCATTAATAGGGCCTTGATAAAAGGTAAAGTAATAGAAGTTCACCACGCTCAGCAGGTTCAGCGCGACCAGCAACACAAAGGCGTAAATCAGGAAGCAGGCGTAAAAAGCTTTCCAAAGTGTTGCTGAGACCCTATAAAACACCATGCTGATCAAAATAAAAGGCCCTATTAAGATGGCCAAGAACTTAAGATCAAAGCGTAAACCTATCCAGAATGCACGCCCTACATCTGCTTGAAACAACGACAGGTTGGCGGGCCCTTGAAAGTACATCAAGGCGAGTCTGGCCAGCGCTAATCCTAGAGCGGCAAGAAAAATCAGCATCCATACCGTGCGAAATAGGCAAGACCAGCGGGTACGGTAAGTGTGGTTGGGGGAAGCGTGAAAGACGGTGCGCATGAAGTGCAGGGGGGTATTTTAGGTTTGAATATGTTGTCTGTATGCGATGGATACAGTATAGCTGGGAACTGTGCGGACAAATGGCCCCTTGCATGAGTACAATTCACTAAGATGTGGTTCTATGATAATTGCATCGGTTTTATAGCAAGCGTTCCTGATTGAATGAGGTGAACGCATGAATCCTGAGGATTTTCAATAATGTTTGAACATATTGACGCATATGCTGGCGATCCTATCTTTAAGTTGGTTGAGCTGTTCCAAGCTGACCCACGTAAAGATAAGGTGAACCTGACTATTGGCCTTTACTATGATGAAGAAGGGAAAATTCCCTTACTGGCATCAGTCCAGGAAGCGGAGAAGCGCGGTGCGGCGTTGAAAAAGCCACGAGCGTATCTGCCTATGGAAGGTCTGGCTAGCTACCGTCAGGCTGTTCAGCATTTGTTGTTTGGTGCAGATAGCGTTGCGATTAAAGACGAACGCGTTGTAACCGTGCAAACACTGGGTGGTACGGGCGCACTGAAAATCGGTGCTGATTTCCTGCACAAAGCGTTTCCTGCTGCTGAAGCACGCGTGAGCGATCCAGCGTGGGATAACTACTATGCGGTGTTCCAAGGTGCTGGTGTGCCTACATCGTCATACCGTTACTACGATGCGACAACTCAAGGCTTGAACTTCACAGCCATGATGGAAGACATCGCCGCGTTGCCAGCACACACCATCGTGGTGTTGAACCCATGCTGTCACAACCCTACAGGTGTTGATCCTAGTGCAGAGCAGTGGGCTCAGTTGATCCCTGTGCTGAAAGAGCGCAATCTGATTCCATTTGTGGATATCGCTTACCAAGGTTTTGGTCGTGGTCTGGAAGAAGATACTTCTGTGATCCGTAGCATGGTAGATGCTGGCCTTACTTTCTTGGTTGCTAGCTCCTTCTCCAAAAACTTCTCTTACTACGGCGAACGTTGCGGTGCATTGTCCATCGTGTGCCAAAGCAAAGAAGAAGCAAACCGTGTGCAAGGCCAGTTGAAAGCCACGATCCGTCGTGTGTACTCCAACCCACCTACACAAGGCGCGCAAGCCATTGCTGCTGTATTGCAAGACGCTGAACTGTTCAAACAGTGGGATGCTGAAGTTGCTGTAATGCGTGATCGTATTGCGACCATGCGTAAGCTGGCTCACGAAAAGCTGAAACAAAAAGCGCCGAACTACGATTCCAGCTACTTTGTGGATCAGTTTGGTATGTTCTGCTACACCGGTTTGACTAAAGAGCAAATTCTGCGCTTGCGTGATGAATTTGGTGTGTACATGCTGGAATCCGGTCGTGTGTGCGTACCTGGTTTGAACAGTGGCAATATCGATTACTTCGTGGACGCTGTAGCCGCTGTAGTGGCACCGTAACTACCAAAAAGGTATATGGTGCTGTATGGCGCAAGTCTATTTTAAAGGCCCATTTCATGGGCCTTTTTTTTGCCTGTCGCATTTAGGGGATTGTTACTACAAATGTGACAAAGTTTAAGCGAGACTTGAGTTGGCTCAAAGGGCGGCATAGGGAAGAGGGCTAGAGTAGTTGTGACAGCAGTAGGGTTTTATCAAGATTCTACCTGCCGTCATTCTGGCACTACTTAATTTGAAGGAAGTCATTATGAAGCCATTAAGAGCCTCTGTACTTGCTTTGTCGATTGCACTGGGCATGTCCAGCTTTGCTATGGCGCAAAGCAATGAACCGGTGCAACCAATTCCCGAAGCAAAAGCAGGCGATCCAGCTAAAATCGAGTTGGGTAAAAAACTGTTCTTTGAACCACGTTTGTCCAAATCTGGGTTCATTTCCTGTAACTCGTGTCACAACATGAGTCGTGGTGGTTCAGATAACCTGCCTACCTCTATCGGGGATAAATGGCAGCAAGGCCCTATCAACTCACCAACCGTCTTGAACTCTAGCCTGAACTTGGCTCAGTTCTGGGATGGTCGTGCTGGTGACTTGCGTGAACAGGCTGGTGGCCCTATTGCTAACCCAATGGAAATGGGCTTTACCCACGAACTGGCGGTAGGCATGCTGAACTCTATTCCTCAGTATGTGGAAGAGTTTCAGGCTGTGTACAACAAGCCTGTCATTGGTATTGATGAAGTAACGGATGCCATCGCTGCATTTGAAGAGACACTGGTCACACCGGATTCTCCTTTTGACTTATGGTTGAAAGGCGATAAAGATGCCATCACAGATCAGCAGTTGGCGGGCTATCAGCTGTTTAAAAACAGCGGCTGTATTGCGTGTCACAACGGTCCTAACTTGGGCGGTAGTTCCTACCAAAAAATGGGCCTAGTTGAGCCATACCAAACCGCTAACGCAGCCGAAGGTCGTGCAGCGGTAACAGGTATTGATGCCGATCGCTTTAACTTCAAAGTGCCTACACTGCGTAACGTGGAAATGACTTACCCTTACTTCCACGACGGTGCGGTGAATACCTTGACCGAAGCGGTAGACATCATGGGTAGACTGCAGTTGGGCAAGAAATTTACGCCTGAAGAAAATGCCCAAATCGTGGCGTTTTTGAAGTCGTTGACAGGTAAGCAGCCACAAATCGTGTTGCCAATCCTGCCGCCTTCTGCGGATGACACACCACGTCCTACACCGTTTGATTCCTAATCAACGGTTATGCCTAGAAAGCCCGGCAGTACGCTGGGCTTTTTTGTGGGTGTGGCGTAGCTGCACAGCAGTGAGATGCACTTGCCAGCAGGTTCAGGCAGGGTTTACGATATAAACAGTACTATTTTTATCCTATTTGTTCTGGGAACTCTCATGAAGCGTATTGTTCTGTTCGAAAATATCCACCCCAGTGCTCGCGAAGTCTTTGAAGCAGCCGGCTATACCGATATTGTGACGTATAAGTCTGCTCTCAACGGCGAAGAGCTGTTGGACGCGTTGTCTGGCACGGAAATTGTGGGTATACGCTCTCGTACTCAGTTGGATCAGAATGTGCTGTTGGCAGCGCCTTCGGTGCAAGCGATTGGGTGTTTTTGTATTGGTACCAACCAAGTAGACCTAAACGTAGCGGCGCAAGCAGGTATTCCTGTATTTAACGCACCATTTTCTAACACGCGTTCGGTAGCCGAGCTGGTGCTGGGCGAAGCCATTTTATTGTTGCGTCGTATCCCCGAGAAAAATGCCCGTGTACACCAAGGCTTCTGGGATAAGTCCGCCGAAGGCGCGTACGAAATTCGCGGTAAAACACTGGGTATTATTGGTTACGGCAACATCGGTTCGCAAATCGGTACCTTGGCAGAGGCCTTGGGTATGCGCGTGCTGTTCCATGACGTAGAAACCAAACTGCCATTGGGTAACACTAAACCTTTTGTCTCCCTGAAACGGTTGCTTGAGCAGTCCGATATCGTGACCTTGCACGTACCGGGTGGTGAACGTACTAAGAACATCATTAATGAGCAAACACTGGCGCAAATGAAGCCAGGTTCTATTTTGATCAACGCGTCGCGTGGTACGGTGGTTGACATTGATGCTTTGCACGCCGCGTTGACAAGCGGCCATTTGGCTGGTGCAGCACTAGACGTGTTTCCGGTTGAGCCTAAAGGTGTGAACGAGCCTTTGGATAGCCCATTACGTGGTTTAGACAACGTGATCCTAACACCGCACATTGGTGGTAGCACACAAGAGTCTCAAGAAAACATTGGGCGTGAAGTTGCTGAAAAACTGGTGCTGTTCTCACGTAGTGGGGCGACTAAAGGGGCGGTGAACTTCCCTGAAGTACCGTACGTAGAATGTGCCGGTGCGGCGCGTATTTTGCATATGCACCAGAACGTTCCCGGTGCAATGGGGGCGCTTAGCAATGTGTTGGCTGAAAGTGGCTTGAACATTGTGGGGCAGCAGTTGCAAACACGTGGTCAGTTGGGCTATGCCGTGACGGATGTGGATGCGCCTGTGTCTGAGCAAGTATTGGAAAAGCTGCGTGTACAACCCGGCACAGTTCGGTGTGATACGTTAAAAGCGTAAACGGCTCTACGTAAACGTAGTTGTGCATAAACCTCTGGTGTGTAGCCAGAGGTTTTTTGTTTTTAGCGGTCTTTATTGCTGAGAGGATGAAGACTATGGCTACCGGAGGTGAGTATGCTGCGGTATTCATCGCACGCGCTGGGAACTGCAGGAATACTTTTTGTGATTTGTACACCAAATCAAAAAAGTTTCCTCTCCGTCCCCCGGTTGATCTGAGTGTAGTGAGATTTACAGCCCTTTCTTTTGGTTTGTTGGCAAAGCTTGATCCAATTGGGATGCAGGTGTTTAGATAGGTCTGTATGTCAACTGTAGCATCAGAAAATGCCGCTTGGCTTTTTGATGAGCGCAGCAAGTGCCGAAATTATCAGCCCACTGAATACGCAGATATCTTCAGAAATTGGTAAATCTGCCCCTTTCATCTGCCACAAAAGTACGCACTCATTTCAACGGCGACCACACTAAAAATCGTGGCAAGCGATGAAGGGAAAACGGAGGAAAGTATTTTTTTATTTGGTGCACAAATTAAAAAATACTTTTCGCAGTGCTAGCTACAGCAGCCAGTGATGAGTACGTTGATGCTGCATTCATTGCACACGCCGGGAACTATAGAAAAGCTTTTTGTGATTTGAGACACCACATCGCAAAAGTTACCTCTCCATCCCACGATTACTTTGAATATGGTTAGGTTTACTGCCCTTTATTTTGAGGCTGCAGCATCCGTTGTAGCCCATCATCGTTCACCAGATCAGCCAGCGTATAGCGATCCAAATACGCAAAAAAAGCCTGTAACGCCCCGTAGAGAACACCTGTCAGTTTGCAGCAGCCCTGCAGCACACAGGAGGACTCTGGCCCCATGCATTCCACCAATTGGCAGTCAGCTTCGGTTTGGCGCAGCAACTGGCCTATGAGTATGGTGTGAGCAGGGTGTGCTAGCTGCAGTCCACCACCTTTGCCACGACTGCTCTCTACCCAGCCGTGTAGGCTCAGTTGGTGAGCAATCTTCATCAGGTGCATACGGGAAATAGCGTAGTGTGCCGCGATGTCTGCGATGGTGTGACGTTGTTCGGGGTTAGCCGCCAAGTACATCATTAACCGCAGCGCGTGATCGCTGCTGCGGTTTAAGCGCATGATTCACCACAGTTCAGCTCACGAGGCGGCTGATCAGGGTTTTGGTCTATTTGGTAACCCATCCATAAACTGCGGGCGATGCGTTTAGAAAACTCTCGCGCATGATTAGCCAGTTGTTGATTGGGATGACGTGAGGTACTGATCTCGAATTGAGCTAGCCAGGCACAGAATAGCTCAGCGCTTAGTTCAGGTAAGCGTGCGTGTTTCATCATCGGTGAGCCAGAGTAACGGGCGCTACGGCACAGTAGTGAAGACCAGAAATCCACCATGGTGGCTAAGTGGTGATCCCAATCGGTGATGTGTTGGTTAAAGATGGGGCCTAATACGGCATGTACGCGTATATCGTCGTAGAAGTCATGCACCAGTTGATGGATTTCATGTTCTTCGTAGGTATCTAGGGTCATGATTGGGTGTTGTTACTACATAAGATGAATATAAAACTCATCTTATGGCTATGCCTAGAATGGGTCAAGTTAAACGCTGTGACAAGTTTTTAAGTCTAAAAGGGCTATCACAAAGTGACGACTACTGTTTACTATAGGGACTTGATGATTTTCAGTATTTTCGGAGTGTAGGATGGCATTTGACTTTCACCGTATTAATGATGATTTTGCCGTGGCCCCTCAGCTGAGTGCAGATGATATGCAAGCAGTAGCCGAAGCCGGATTTAAAAGTGTGATTATTAATCGCCCAGACGGTGAAGGCGGCGCGAACCAGCCAGCCTCGGACGATGTCATGAACGCCGCAAAAACCGCTGGGTTGCATGTGGTGTACCAGCCTGTGGTCAGCGGCCAGATGACAGTAGATAACGTAGAGACCTTTGCTGGTCTGCTGCAAAGTATGCCTCAGCCCATCTTGGCATATTGTCGTACCGGCACGCGTTGTGCCAACTTGTACTATGCGGCCACGGAAGCCTGATATAACTCAAGTATTGCGGTAATTCAGTATTGCTGCGACGGAGTAATAGGCTTAGGCTATTGGTAATCGTATTTATTCAATGGGGAGTATTCTCATGTTCAAAAAAATTCTGATCCCTACAGATGGTTCTGCATTGTCGTCTCAGGCAGCCAACAAAGGGGTAGTTTTTGCAAAACAGATCGGCGCTGAAGTAGTAGCATTGCACGTCACTCAGCCTTTTGCAGCCACTGTGGGTTTTGATGGCATGGCAGCCGCCTACGCTATCACCGACGAAGACTACGAAAAAACAGCTTCTGAACAAGCGAATAAATACTTGAAAGCGGTATTGGATCGTGCTGAAACAGCTGGCGTGCCAGTGACTTCCCGCTCTGTGTCCAACTTCAATGTGGCTGATGGTCTAGTGAAAGCCGCTGAAGAAGAAGGTTGCGACCTGATTTTTATCGGTTCACACGGCCGTAGCGGTTTGTCCCGCTTGTTGCTGGGTAGCGTAACCGCCAAAGTATTGAACATGGCTCGCTGCGCCGTGCTGGTGTACCGTGTAAATCAACAAGAGAACGACTAAGCGTTGCGCTACTGTTGATTAAATAAAAAAGCCACATTACGTGGCTTTTTTTATTGCGTGTAACTTGCTTGGTAGCAGTGTGAAAGATGTAACTCACACTGAAGGGTAGCCAAGGCATCGCAGGAAATAGAAACTGCTACTGCGCTGAGCACAGTAGCATTTTTATTGCCTATTTAAACAGCGCGCTGGCTTTTACCAGGGTTTCCCATACACCGATGAGCAAGGGTATGCTCACGTACAGCCAGAATAGGACTAGCAGTACAGGAGAGGTCTTTTTGACAGTGGCAGAGGTAGGTTGTGTCATAACGGTCTCCTGTTACTCAGCGGGCTGCAGAGAGCGCAGTGATGCGTCTGCAGGTTTATCGGAAGGCATATGGTGTTTGGCACTTACAGGGCGAACCATCAGGTTACACAAGAAACCAATCACTAATAGCCCCGCCATGATGTACATGGTGGTGGTATAGGCTTGCGAAGCCGGTACACCGTTATCGACTTGGTACTGACGAATGTAGTTCACCAGCACAGGGCCCAGCACACCCGCTACCGACCATGCCGTTAGCAGGCGACCGTGGATCCCCCCTACAAAGCGTGTACCAAAGAGGTCAGCCAAGTAGGCTGGAATCGTGGCAAAGCCGCCGCCATACATGGACATAATTACGAAGTACGCAATCACGAACAGTGCTACGTTACCGGCAGAGCCAAAGCCTGGTACGGTGAAGTACAGCACAGACCCCAAGATGAAGAAGATCATGTAGGTGGTTTTGCGGCCAATGTAATCGGATACGGATGACCAGAAGAAACGGCCCAGCATGTTAGCCAAGGACAGCAAGCCTACAAACCCAGCGGCAGCGGCAGGTGTGATACTAGCAAAGCTATCTTGGATCATCACCGAGGCTTGGCCCAATACCCCAATACCTGCAGTCACGTTCAAGCACAGAATCCACCACAACAACCAAAATTGCGGTGTTTTCAATGCTTGATCAATGTGTACGTGATTGCGAGAAATCAGCGCGTTTTGTACTACGGGTGGTGTCCAACCCTCAGGTTTCCAGTCTGGTGCAGGGATACGTACCGCCAAGGAACCAATGGTCATGGAGATAAAGTACAAACACCCCATTACCACAAAGGTTTGCGTGACCCCCATAGACGTAGGTGAGGCAAAGTAATCCATTAAGCCTACCGACAACGGCGAGGCAATGAATGCACCACCACCAAAGCCCATGATGGCCATACCAGTAGCCATACCGCGCTTATCGGGGAACCACTTGATTAGGGTGGAAACAGGCGAAACATAGCCTACCCCCAACCCTATCCCCCCCAGCACCCCATAACCTAAATACACGAGCCAAATTTGGTGTAGGTGTATGCCTAGTGCAGCCACCATAAAGCCACCACCAAAACAGCAGGCTGCAGTGAACATGGCTTTGCGGGGGCCTACTTCTTCCAACCATTTACCCGCGAATGCGGCGGATAAACCCAGGAAGACGATGGCCAAACTGAAAATCCAGCCTAGAGTGGGCAAACTCCAGTCGCCAGGTGCAGAGGAGGTAATCCCCAGCAGTCGGGTCATGGGTTCATTGAAAACGGAAAAAGCATAAGCTTGACCAATACATAGGTGTACTGCCAGAGCGGCTGGAGGAATCATCCAGCGGTTAAAACCAGGACCTGCTGTAATACGGGCTTTGCTGAAAAAGCCATTGGAAGCTTGAGCGTTGGAAGTGCTCATGTTTGTCTCCTTATGCGCCATATGCTTGTAGTTGGCGTTTAGTACTATTGTTTTTTAAGAAGCTAGGAGAGCCGGGGGATAGACTGCCCCGGTCAGGTACTACAAACAGCTCAGGCGGTTGGGGCTGCAGGGTCCAGCTTGTCCCTGTAGCGGGTAATAGACTCCATAACAATGGCAGAGAGCTCGCCTCTTTCGCTTTTGCCATCAGGGTGTTGATCTACGTAGTTGTACAAGGATTGCCGCATGCGGGGATCCCAGAACAAGCGGATATGGTTGGCAATACCTTCTAGAGACTCCTCACGGTTAGGTTGAGACTCAAAAAAAGTTCCTATGCGATTGATCATCGGTATCAGGCTTTTACTATTCATACTCTATCGCCCAAAATTAAAAAGACAGTAAACGTTGTGGGTGGCTGTAAACATTGAAATGCTGTTCACGTCCAAAACCTATGAGTAATAGGTTGAGATCTTCTGCGAGTTGTGTGGCAAGGGTGGTGGGTGCAGACACGGCAACCAAGGTAGGAATACCGGCAGCAGCCGTTTTCTGCACCATTTCAAAGCTGGCGCGGCTAGAAACCAGCGCCATACTTTGCGCTGCCATTGCCAACGCATCATTACGCAGCAGGTGGCCAATGAGCTTGTCCAGTGCATTGTGTCGGCCTACATCCTCACGAATAACCTGAATCTCTCCCGCTAGGTTTGCCAGTGCTGCGGCATGGGTGGCACCTGTTTTTTGGTGCAACACTTGCTGCTGACGCAACTGGTGCAGGGCGCTCACTATAGCAGCAGGGGCTACGTTATAGAAAGGCTCAGGCAAGGCTGGCAATGCACGCTTGACGTCTTGCAGGCTTTCTAAGCCACACAAGCCACAGCCTGTACGACCAGCCAGTTGCCGTCTACGTAGCTTGAGCTGCTGTAAGC
Organism: Paenalcaligenes sp. Me131; assembly: GCF_050487225.1. NCBI lineage: Bacteria > Pseudomonadati > Pseudomonadota > Betaproteobacteria > Burkholderiales > Alcaligenaceae > Paenalcaligenes > Paenalcaligenes sp. Me131. The sequence goes on along the minus strand of NZ_JBKQGY010000002.1, from coordinate 16,401 downwards.
AGGCGCTGGCAATATCTAGGTCAATCACAATACCGTCAGGGGTGTGTTGCACCTGTATATCGTAAATGTCGTTATGACTGCGTACGATACCTTCGGTATAAGAGAAACCTACCGCCAAATCCTCCAGATCTAGTGGCGTACCCAGCAATACAGCATGGCTAATGCCATTGAATTGCAGCGCTATAGGTACCTCTTGGGCGATCAGGTCTGGCATCTCATGCAGCGCAAGGCTGGAAGCCTCGCACCGCACGATTTGAAACGTTGCCAGACCTTCTGCGGTCTGAGGTAGGGAGATGCATTCATCCGTAAGCATGACAGCTCCCGCGATTAGCTTTGGGTACTCAATGCTGGTTTTTTGTCTTGGCTGACAGGTGTTGCGACAGCAAGACTTTCCTCAGCTTCTTCTGGCGCTCGAGCTTCATCCAGCAACTGTTGTTGGATGTCGTTAAAGCGTGACCAGCGTGACTGCCAGTCAGAGACTTGGCCAGAGGTTACCTTGCTGATCTGTACCGCCGTGACCTTGTACTCAGGGCAGTTTGTTGCCCAGTCAGAGCTGTCGGTGGTGACCACGTTCGCCCCTGATTCAGGGAAGTGGAACGTGGTGTAGACCACACCGGGTTGCATACGCGAGGTTACAGTTGCACGCAGTACTGTTTCACCGGCACGGCTTTTCACCGCTACATAGTCACCTGTACGTACGCCACGGTCTTCTGCATCGTGTGGGTGCAGTTCCAGAATGTCTTCTTTGTGCCATGCCACGTTTGCGGTACGGCGGGTTTGTGCGCCCACGTTGTACTGCGACAAGATACGGCCAGTAGTGAGCAGCAAGGGGAACTTGCGGGTACTACGTTCATCGGTAGGCACGTACTGCGTAATGATGAATTTACCTTTACCGCGCACGAACTCATCAATGTGCATGGTTGGGGTGCCTTCAGGCGCATCGGCGTTACATGGCCACTGTACGCTACCACCCAGCTCATCAATGCGCTGGTACGACACACCCGTAAAGGTAGGTGTGAGGCGTGCGATTTCGTCCATGATCTCGCGTGGGTGTTTGTACAGCATGGGGTAACCCAAGGCGTTGGACAACGCGCAGGTCACTTCCCAGTCAGCCATGCCATTTTTGGGCTCCATCACTTTGCGTACGCGAGAAATACGGCGTTCGGCGTTGGTGAAGGTACCGTCTTTTTCCATGAAAGAAGAGCCTGGCAAGAACACGTGAGCGTACTTGGCAGTTTCGTTCAGGAACAGGTCTTGAACGATAATGCACTCCATCGATGCCAAGGCAGCAGCAACGTGCTGTGTATCTGGGTCAGACTGAACAATGTCTTCCCCTTGGCAGTACAAGCCTTTGAATGAGCCGCTCAGCGCTGCATCAAACATGTTTGGAATACGCAGACCGGGTTCAGGTTGCAGCGTCACGCCCCATTCACTTTCAAACTCGCTACGAGCTTCGTTGTTGGAAATGTGACGGTAGCCTGGCAACTCGTGTGGGAAAGAACCCATGTCACACGAACCTTGCACGTTATTTTGACCACGCAGCGGGTTCACACCCACGCCTTCGCGGCCAATGTTACCGGTAGCCATCGCCAAGTTAGCAATAGCCATCACTGTTGTGGAGCCTTGGCTGTGTTCGGTTACGCCCAGACCGTAGTAAATAGAACCGTTACCACCCGTTGCGTACAAGCGCGCAGCACCACGTACCAAATGTGCGGCAACGCCAGTGATCTCTTCAGTGGCTTCTGGAGAGTTCTCAGGGCGGCTCACAAACTCACGCCAGTCGTTAAAGGATTGGTCTTCGCAGCGTTCGCGCACGAACTCTTCGGCGATCAGGCCTTCGGTAGCAATCACGTGTGCCAACGCGGTCAGCATGGCTGTGTTCGTGCCTGGGCGCAGTGGCAAGTGGTAGTCGGCCTTGATGTGAGGGGAATCCACAAGCTCAGTAGCACGAGGGTCAACAATGATCAAACGTGCGCCTTCGCGGATACGGCGTTTCAGGCGTGATGCGAATACGGGGTGGGCATCGCTAGGGTTGGCACCAATCACAATCGCCACGTCGGTGTGCATCACCGAGTCAAAGGTTTGTGTACCAGCAGACTCGCCCAGCGTTTGTTTCAGACCATAACCGGTAGGGGAGTGACACACTCGAGCGCAGGTATCTACGTTGTTAGTACCGAATGCGGCACGTACCAACTTTTGTACCAAGTAGGTTTCTTCGTTGGTACAACGTGAGGAGGTAATACCTCCCACAGAGTCACGACCATATTTATCTTGAATACGGCGGATTTCAGACGCTGCGTAATTTAGCGCTTCTTCCCATGACACTTCGGTCCAGGCATCTTGGATGCTCTTGCGGATCATGGGTTTGAGGATACGATCGGCGTGTGTGGCATAACCAAACGCGAAACGGCCTTTCACGCAGGAGTGACCACGGTTCGCTTTACCGTCTTTCCATGGCACCATGCGCACCACTTCTTCGCCTTTCATCTCGGCTTTGAAACCACAACCCACACCACAGTATGCGCAGGTAGTGATGACCGCGTGCTCTGGCTGACCCAGTTCAATGACTGAGTTCTCCATCAAAGCAGAGGTAGGGCAGGCTTGTACACAAGCACCGCAGGACACACAGTCGCTGTCTAAGAACGCATCGCTTTGGCCTGCCGCAATACGGGACTCGAAACCACGGCCTTCTACGGTCAGTGCAAACGTACCTTGTACTTGCTCACAGGCACGCACACAGCGGCTACACACAATACAGTGCGAGGAGTCGTAGGTGAAGTAAGGGTTAGAGGTGTCTTTGCTTTCGTGTACGTGGGTAGCACCCTCAAAACCGTAACGCACGTTACGCAGGCCCACTACGCCTACGGTGTCTTGCAGTTCGCAATTACCGTTAGCAGGACACATCAAGCAGTCCAGTGGGTGGTCAGACACATACAGCTCAACCACGTTTTTACGCAGTTTGTTGAGTCTTTCGTTTTCGGTAGTTACCACCATGCCTGCTTCGGCAGGGGTGGTACAGGACGCGGGCGTACCACGGCGGCCTTCAATCTCAACCAAACAGACGCGGCAGGAACCAAAAGGCTCTAGCATGTCCGAGGCACATAGTTTGGGGATGTTGATGCCACCTAGGGCAGCAGCACGCATCACAGAGGTACCTTCGGGCACCACGACCTGTTGACCATCAATGGTCAGTTCGATCATGGTGGTGCTTAGGGATGCCGGAGTCCCTAGATCGCGTTCGCGTACGGCAACAGTTTCTAGCATAGTGGGCTCCTTTAGGCGGGTTGCTGACTGGCGTCTGCCGCAGTTGCCTGCGACTCCAGACCAAAGTCAGCGGGGAAGTGCTCAAGGGCAGACAGCACAGGCACGGGGGCCATACCGCCTAATGCACACAGTGAGCCAGCAAGCATGGTGTCACAGAGATCGCGCAACAGTTCTACGTTGTCTTCGCGTTTTTCGTTGCGGCGGATTTTCTGAATAACTTCTACGCCACGGGTAGAACCCACCCTACAGGGGGTGCATTTACCACAGGATTCGATGGCACAGAACTTCATGGCGTATTCAGCCATGTGACCCATGTCTACAGTTTCGTCAAAGGCCACGATGCCACCGTGACCTACCATTGCGGATACGGCAGCATAGGCTTCGTAATCCATAGGTACATCCCAGTGTTTTTCAGGCAGGTAAGCACCCAATGGGCCACCAACTTGGGCCGCACGTAAAGGTAGGCCTGTCGCAGAGCCGCCACCGTAGTCATACAGCAGTTCGCGCAGGGTAATACCAAAGGCTTTCTCTACCAGACCACCTTGTTTTAGGTTGCCGGTTAATTGGAAGGCTAAGGTGCCGCGTGAGCGACCCATACCGTAGTCACGGTAGTATTCGCCGCCTTTGGCCAAGATAGTGGGTACCGAGGCCAACGAAATGACGTTGTTCACCACGGTAGGTTTACCCAAGAAACCTTGCAGAGCAGGCAGTGGGGGTTTGAAACGAATCACCCCACGTTTTCCTTCTAAGCTTTCTAGTAGCGAGGTTTCTTCACCGCAAATATAAGCGCCAGCGCCTTTGCGCACTTCTAGGTCAAAGGTTTTGCCACTACCGGCAATGTTGTTGCCTAGCCAGCCCGCTTCATAAGCACGTTTGATGGCGTGGTCCAGTGCTTGAATCGCCAGAGGGTATTCAGAACGCACGTAGATATAACCCGAGGTGGCTTCCACTGCCAGACCGGCAATGGTCATCCCCTCTATCAGCGTACAGGGGTCGCCTTCCATCAATAGACGGTCAGAAAACGTGCCCGAGTCGCCTTCGTCGGCATTACAGACTATGTATTTTTGGTCTGCTTTGGCATTCAGTACCGTATTCCATTTGATGCCGGTAGGGAAGGCGGCACCACCGCGTCCACGTAAACCAGAATCCGTCACCATTTTGACGATGTCTGCCGGTGCCATGGTTAGGGCGCGTTTTAACCCCTCAAAACCACCGTGCGCTTGGTACTCATCCAAGTTAAGCGGATCAATCACACCCACACGGGCGAAAGTCAGGCGCTCTTGGTTTTTTAGGTAAGGAATTTCTTCAGTTAGGCCGTGGCATAGTGGGTGTGTTTTCCACTCAGCGGCAAATAGGCTTTCTACGTCATCTGGAGTCACGGGGCCGAAGGCGACACGGCCTTCGGGTGTACAGGCTTCAACCAAGGGTTCTAACCACAGCATGCCGCGAGAGCCGTTGCGTACCAGCTCAACTTCTATGTTTTTCTCGGCAGCGTGTTGCAAAATGGCAGCAACTACCTCATCGGCACCCATTGCAATAGCGGCGGTGTCGGCGGGTACATACAGTCGTAAAGGGGCTGTGCTCATTTTTGTACTCCTTCCTTGGCAAGCAGTGCATCCAGACGATCTGGGTTCATGCGTGCGTGCGGTTTGCCATCAAGCATCACAGCAGGAGATTGGGCACAGAGGCCCAAACAGTAGACGGGCTCAAGGGTAATGTCGCCATTGGGCGAAGTTTCGTGGAAATCACAGGACAGCTTTTGACGTGCGTGCGCGGCCAAGGCCTCGCTACGCATGGCCTGACAGGCCTCGGCCATACAGACTTCCAGCACATGTTTACCAGCAGGTTTCTGACGGAAATGGCTGTAGAAAGTGATCACGCCATGGACTTCTGCGCGCGATAGGCTAAGCGCACGCGCCACCAACACGACGACGCTATCTGGTAGATAGCCGATTTCATCCTGTACATGGTGCAGGATAGGTAGCAAATTGCCCTTTTTGTGGGCGTGGGCCGCAATAGCAGCATCCACAATTGCCTGATAGTGGCCGTCAGCGGGTTCAAATTGACTGACATGAGAAGGGATATGCATGGTGTACATCCTAAAACATCAGAATTTGGGTATTCTGAGGTTGCTTATATGAATTTATTTGCATAATATAAATAATGTTTTTCCTTAATCTACAAAGCAAACACAAATATATCAATAGGAAAACACTTGCATATTCAACAAGCATAATATGCAAACAATTACATAATTAAGGGTTAATACTCATCAAAAGGACAGTAGATGAGCAACCAATTTAAGGCCCAAATTGAGGCCGAATGGGTATTGGAAAATCACGATGGCGTCGCCTTTAAATTAGGCGAGGTGTTGAATTTATTGGGCGCTATCGAAAGCACTGGCAATATCACCGGGGCAGCTAAAGCTTGTTCGTTGTCGTACAGGCATGCTTGGGGGGTCTTGCGTCAGGCAGAGCAACAGTTCCAAGCCAGCCTGATTGAAACATCCCGCAGACAAGGGACAACCCTGACACAATTTGCCAAACGATTGTTGTGGGCAAACCGCCGCGTGCATGCTCGATTGATGCCCATGCTAGAAAGTATGGCGTCGGAGCTGCAAGAAGAGCTTTCTAGGTTATATGCGACCGAGCCGCCACGGCTGCGTTTGCACGCCAGCCATGGTTTTGCCGTAGAAGGCTTGATGCGTCTGGCTAACGACCTATCGTATTTGCCGCTAGAGCTACGTTATAGAACGGCGATAGAAGCGTTGAATTCGCTGCTGCGACGTGAGTGTGATATTGCGGGTTTTCAAGTACCACTAGGTAAGTATCAGTCTCAGGCATTGCATCATTACAGTGCATGGCTGCGTCCTGATCAGCACCAACTGATTTTCTTGAGTGATCGCAATACAGGATTATTTGTACAGCACGGCAACCCTAAAGGGGTGCGTGGTGTAGAGGATCTCTTGCGCCCTGATGTGCGTTTTGTGAACCGACAAATAGGTTCTAGCACACGCCATTTGTTGGGGCTAATTATTCAAGACCTGAATTTAGATTCCAATAATATCCAAGGCTATGACAGCACCGAACTGACGCACATGGCGGTAGCAGCACACGTTGCTAGTGACATGGCTGATGTGGGCTTTGGCGTAGAAACCGCTGCCTGTAGATGTGGGTTGGATTTCATCCCTATCGCCAGAGAGCGCTACTTCTTTGCTGTGCACAAAGACATCCTAGAGTCTGAGCTGATTAAACGGTTTTTGGCCCTCATACGGGGCGATGATTACCGTGGCTATATGAGTCAGTTAATAGGCTATCAGGCTGAAGGGATCGGTACGGTTATGGGTCTGGATGAAGCCTTTGGTACGGAAAAGTTGCCCGCTATATCGTAGCCTAGCGAACGGTATACGCAACACTTCTGCGGCAAAAGTGCTTCATTATCAGCATGATGGCTGATAATGGAACCATAAAATAATGTCTCCGTTACGGTACTGCGGAGGGGCAATGAATAAAAGCCTGACACAAATTACTCAGCACACTACAAGCATGACAAATTCGTCTCCTAAGCAGGCGTCACCACGAGTGATCCCTCTTGCCGAAAGCGGGGTGAAGGATCAGTTAGGGCGTCCACTGCATGATTTGCGTATCTCCGTTACGGATAAATGCAATTTCCGTTGTACTTACTGTATGCCGCGCGAGATCTTCGGGCCTGAGCACGAGTTCTTAGCGCAAAAACAGTTATTAAGCTTTGAAGAGATCACGCGAGTTGCGGGGTTGGCAGTGCGCATGGGCGTACGCAAAATACGCCTAACAGGTGGCGAGCCGTTACTGCGCAGACGCATTGAAGACTTAGTGCATATGTTGGCGCAATTACGTACTGTTGATGGCAAACCAGTAGAGCTGGCCATGACCACCAATGGCACATTATTAGCAGCCAAAGCTCGTGACCTGAAACAAGCAGGCTTGCAACGGGTGACGGTCAGTCTAGATGCCTTGGATGATGCCCGTTTTACGCACTTAAGCGATAGCAAAGTCTCGGTACGCCAAGTGTTAGACGGCATAGAAAAAGCGAGTGCCGAAGGTCTCTTTCCTGTCAAAGTTAATATGGTGGTGCGCAAGGGGTTGAACGACGATCAAATCTTGCCCATGGCCGAATATTTCCGCAATACGCCGCATATACTGCGTTTTATTGAGTATATGGATGTGGGCAATAGCAATGGCTGGAACATGCAGGAAGTGATGACGGGTGCCGAAATCGTATCCCGCATTCACGAGCACTATCCTTTAGAGCCTGTGCGAGCAAATTACACGGGTGAAGTGGCGGGGCGTTATCGCTATGTGGATGGTGCCGGTGAAGTAGGTATGATTACCAGCGTATCCCAACCCTTCTGTGGTGACTGTTCCCGTGTGCGCTTGTCTCCTGAGGGGCGTTTGTTCCTGTGCTTATTTGCTTCTCAAGGGGTGGATATACGAGGCCCGCTGCGTGCAGGTGCGACAGACGATGCATTGGCGGGCTTATTAGCAGGTACATGGCGAGCCAGAAAAGACCGTTATTCTGAAGTGCGTGGCGAAGTAGGGCAGCACGCCGAAAAAGTAGAGATGAGCTATATAGGTGGTTGAGATGCGCATTGATGGGCTAATTCTAGCGGGCGGGCAATCCCGTCGCATGCAAGCCTTGGGGGCAGTAGATAAAGGTTTGCTCACGCTAGAGGGGCTATCTTTTGCTGAGCATGCCACCAAACGCTTAGGCCCGTATTGTCAGCAGCTCTTTATTAGCGCTAATGCGCACCAAGCCGATTATGCAGCGTGGGGCGAGGTGGTGGGTGATGGCGAATACGAAGCTCAAGGGCCGTTGGCAGGAATGCTCGCGGTGATGCGTCGTAGTCAGGCTGACTACATTGTGACCCTCCCCGTAGACAGCCCTTTTGTGTCGGATCAGGTGATTCGCACCATGGTGCAGCAAGCGTCTCTGTCACCAGAGGTGGCTATTCATTATGCGTATGCGGTGCAAGCACATCCACTGTGCGCCTTATTACGTACTGATTTAGTAGAGTCTTTACACGACTATTTGGCTCAAGGCGAGCGCCGCGTACAAAGTTGGTATGCATCGGTGAATGCTAAGACAGTGCACTTTGGTGACGCTGCCGAGGCGGAATTCTTGAATGTGAATACGCCTGAAGATTGGCAGCACGCGCAATCACTGCGCGGCTAGCTGCCAATCAGGTGGTGCTGCTACGCGCACCAGTGGGCAAAGTCGTAATAACGTACTTGAGTGCCGGGCGTGACGTCGGTGTCGGCAGGTACTCTGGCCAAGCCTGTAGCCCATGCTAAAGAGCTAATAATGCCGGAACCTTGTTGAGGGTAGGGCAGAAGGTGCAGAGAACCATCCTCACGAGTAATGGCTTGCACACGTAGGAATTCTTCGCGGGCCCCATGCAGGGTTTCATCGCAGTCTAGCTTGCCATAGCTGGTGCGAGGCAAGGCGATTGAACGGCCCTGCAACACACGAACCAGCGGTGTCACCATCAGCGCAAAGACTGCATAAGCCGATACAGGGTTACCTGGAAGACCAATAATTGAGGTGTTGTTGAGCGTAGCCAGCGCAACGGGTTTACCGGGTTTCATGCGCACTTTCCATAGTTGCAATTCACCACCAGCAGCTTCAATGGCCGGTTTGACTAAGTCTTTATCGCCCACTGAAACACCACCTACCGTTAGGACTAGATCACATTCGTGACTGAGCTTTTCCAGTGCAGCCTGAATGCTTTCCAGTGTATCGGGGGCGTGTATAACGTGCGTAACCTCTGTCTGCATTTCTTGCGCTAAGGCGCGCAGCATAGAGGCATTAGAGTTATAAATTTGCCCGGTTTTTAAGGGTTGGCCGGGCTCAGTGAGTTCGTTTCCAGTCGTTAGAATCCCCACGCGTAAGCGATCATATACCTGAACTTCAACGATGCCTTGTGCTGCCAACATAGCGATGTGGCTGCTATCCAGTAAGGTGCCACGTTGCAGAATTGGTTGCTGCTGCGCCATGTCTTCACCAGCGTAGCGCACGTGTTGCCCTTTGATGGGGGCTTCTAGAATGCGTAGTTGGTTATCGTCTTCAGAGCACAGTTCTTGAATGACAACGGTGTCGGCATTTGCAGGAATCAAACTGCCAGTGAACAAACGTACCGCGTAGCCTGCTTGCAGTGCTTCAGGCACATCACCGGCATACACACGCTGTTGTATGGGCAACGCTTTATCGGTGTGGTAGTCGGCAAAACGAATGGCGTAACCATCCATCGCGCTATTGTCTGCGGGGGGGATATTCAAGGCGGCATGTACGGTTTCTGCCAGCACTCTGCCTCGTGAGTTATGCAGTTGAACGGACTCTGTGCGGTCTAACGGTTTGCCTGCGTCTACCAGGCGTTGTTGGGCAATATCAAAATCTAGCAGGCTCATGATCAGTCGTTATCCCATAAAGCAGTTTTTTGGGCATCAGACTCATGTTGCTGTACCCAGATTTTTTGGCCGTCTTGCAGTTGTTCGCGTTTCCAGAAGGGGGCGCGGGTTTTGAGTGCATCAATAATGTATTCGCAGGCTTTGAAAGCTTCGCCACGGTGAATACTGCTGACGGCTACAAACACAATTTGCTCATCACGGTGCAAGGTGCCAACACGGTGCACGACACGGGTGGCGAGAATATCCCAGCGTTCTTTGGCTTGCGTGCAAAGGGCTTCAATTTCGCGTTCGCACATGCCCGGATAGTGTTCCAGTATTAGCGCTTCAGTGGGGTGTTCGGGTTGATAATCGCGTACGTAACCAATAAAGCTTAGCAGGGCACCAGTCTGGCCGGGGTGTTGCTTGTACAACTGCTGTATCAGTTCTTGCGCGTTGAAATCGGCTTCTTGTACGGTGACCATCATTAGCCTCCGGTAACAGGCTCAAATACAGCTACTTCATCACCGACGTGTATCGGTGTTTGCTTGTGGGCGTATTCTTGATTGACGGCAATTTTTAGTCGACGTTGTAGCGGTGCTAATTGGGGATAGCGTGCCACTAGGCTTTCAACCCAATCCGCTACTGAGATTTCGGCAGACAAGGGCCAGCTTTCTTGGCGTGTGCCAGTTAACTCTGCCACTTGGGCAAAATACAGTACGGTGATAGACGATGCATTAGTCATGAGCGGATTCCTCTGTTGCATGCCATTCCCCGCTTTTGCCGCCTGATTTGTGCAGCAGTCGTAACGTTTCAATCACGATACCTTTGTCTGCGGCCTTGCACATGTCGTAAATCGTTAGTGCAGCCACGCTACATGCGGTCATGGCTTCCATTTCTACCCCAGTGCCGTGAGTGGTTTTACAGGTGGCATGAATAATCACACTGCTGTTGGGGGCGTCGATGGTGAATTCTATAGTGACCACAGCCAGCGGCAGGCTATGGCATAAAGGAATGAGTTCTGCACAGCGTTTGGCGGCTTGAATCCCGGCAATATGCGCGGTGGTTAGTACTTCGCCTTTAGCGTTATCTTGCGCAGAAAGTAGAGCAAAGGCATGCTCGCCCAGACGTACACGTCCGTATGCCGTAGCAGAACGGGCGCTCAGGTTTTTATGGCTGATGTCCACCATGCGAACGCTGCCGCTTTCGTCAAGATGACTCAAACGAGCGTCTGAGCCTGGGATACCGAAGCCGGTAGAAGAAGGTGTGTTCGCCATGATGAGAAACAGAAGCTAGGGGTTAATCTACAGGGTTGCCTTATTATAGGCATGTCATGGTGGCACAGTATTGAACTGGCTCAGGATTCAAGGTTATCGGTGGGCATAAAGTTTTCGTTCCCACAGACACGGGCAAGTTCCAACAAATTTTTGGTGCCAGTTTTTTCTAAAATTCGGGCACGGTGTACTTCAATAGTGCGCATACTGACGTCTAGCACTTCAGCAATTTGTTTGTTCAGCATGCCTTGCAGCGCCAGTTGCAGTACTTGTTTTTCACGCGCTGATAATGAGGCTAGTTTGTCATGCCACACTTGCTGGCGCAGGTGCTCATCACGGTGCAGTTGATAGTCTTTGAGTACTTCCAGCACTCTATCCACAAGGTCGTTGTCATTGAAAGGCTTTTCAATGAAGTCCACGGCCCCCCGTTTGAGAGATGCGACGGCCATGGGCAGATCACCGTGTCCGGTTAAAAAGATCACGGGTTGCGTAGCCCCTTTTTCTAGCAACTGATCAAACACTTCTAGGCCCGATAAACCTTCCATACGTATGTCTAACAGCAAACAGCCGTTGAGCTCAGGATGCCAAGCTTGCAGAAAGCTTTCGCCCGAGTCCCATTGCTCGGTAGGTACTTTACGGGTTTTGAACAACCATGCTAGGGCATCCCGTATAGCCTGATCATCATCAATAATATGTACGATGGCCGATGAACGTGCGTTAGTCATGTTTGGCAAGAGGTAAGGTAAAGACGAAAGTGGCACCGTGGCTGGCAGAGGACTCATACCATAACGTACCTCGGTGAAGTTCAATGATAGATCTACAGATGTTTAATCCTATTCCCATACCATTTACCTTATTGGTAGAAAAAGGCTGGAATAGCAACGGCATCATTTCAGGTGCAACGCCGGGGCCTTGGTCGCTGATGGCGAGCAAGGCGTGTTGGCCACGGGTCTGAACGTTGATCTCTATTTTACGCTGATCCAGTGGCTGGTTTTTGAGCGCTTCTAGTGCATTACGTAGCAGATTGAAGAGTACTTGTTCAATCATGATGCGATCTGCCATCACGTACAGCTCAGCTTCAGGAATATCCAAGGTGACACGTACCTTGTGTTTAAGCATCTCATTATGGATAAAGCCCAAGCTATCGAGCACGATGGGCCGCAATTTCTCTGACTGAACCAAAGGCTCACGTTTACGCACAAAGTCGTTAGTACGTCGGACGATTTCACCAGCACGCTTATTTTGTGCGGCCAAGTTTTTTAGACCACTGCGTAGGTCGTCAGGGCTGCTGTCAGTATCTTCCAGTAAATTCAAGCAACCTGCCGCATAGCTCGCCACCGCAGATAAAGGCTGATTGAGTTCGTGTGCCAAGGTAGAGGCGACTTCACCCATACTCATTAAGTGGGCTGTTTTTTGTAGCTGCTCGGCTTGTTGGCTTGTACGTTCTTCTTGGGCTTTGCGCGATGAGATATCAATAATAGAGCCCATCCAGCCCATGTGCTTACCCTGATTATTAATCAGCGGGGCTTCGTGTACCTGTATATCCAGAATAGAGCCGTCACGATGCTGAAAGCGAGTCTCAAAGCTTTGGGCGGTAGGCATGCGATTTTGTTGGTAATGCCTATCTAGCGTTTCATTCACCATATCTGGTGGCCACCACGGCATGGGTGGTGCAAGACCAATAATCTCATTGGCTTCCCAGCCCACCAGTCTACAGAAAGCAGGGTTGACATAGAGAATACGGCCTTCTAGGTCGCGGGCACGCATACCCGTGGTCATGGAGTTCTCCATGGCTCGTCTAAAGGCTTGCTCATCTAACAAAGCGTGTTCGGCTTGTTGGCGTTTGCGGGCGTAGTAGTACTGCACCAATAAGCTGATGATGGCAAAAATAGCTAAGCCTACGATCACAATGATCAGTAGTGTTTGGGTAGAAGTAGAGCCAGAGGTGTAGGGTTTTAATTGCAGCCTCACACCGTGTAAGGGTGGGTCTACCGACATGCTGTGGCTGAGTTCACTGGTCTTTAGCGCGGCATTGACTCGTCTGGCAATGACCCTATCACTGTTGTTATCGACCAGAACAATCTCATACTGGCCAGCCACCCACCACGGTATTTGGCTGGTGAGCAACTGGTTAAGCGATAACGAGGTGCGTAATAGCCCAGTAGGTTGATTGTTGGCACCGAAAATAGGGACTTGGAAATCCACCAGCACTTCGTTGAGTTGTTCATCTTGGCGGGCAGGAAACCATGCCTTGAAGCGAGGTAAGGGGGCTGTTGCAGGTAGCGGGTTATACCCTCGAGGCAATGTAAGAGGGGCTTCTCGCTGCTGGTCAAACCAACTGATGACTTGTAATTCAGGGTGTATATCTTTTACATGCTGCAGGCGTGTGAGTAAAACATTTGGATCTTGCCCTTTACTAATCTCTTGTGCCAGTCGCTCAATGTTTTCTTCATGAGTGCGTAATTGGAAGAATAAATTTTGCTCAACCCATAATGCATCTTCAATCAGTTTAGTGCGTAACTCATCAACACGATCTTTGCGTAATAACAGAATAAACAGCGTAATCAGGATCACGATAATAGCGATAGCTAAAATCGGTGCGTAGCTCATAAAGGCGTTCAATCTGGATGAGCCGCTTAGGTGTTTACCCTGAAAAGTGCTGCTAAAAATACGCATATAGGTGGTTACTTCGGATTTCCACAATAGAGGAAGAAAAAAAATATTTTTACTCTGCGGGGTATTCGTTTTTTTATAACATTTGCAAATAGACCTGCAGGGTCATGGAGGGGAAAGAATGAAAAAGATCTTTACACTGACGCTGGTTGCCTCAGCACTGATGGCATCTAGTGCGTGGGCAGCTGATCCACTCGTGATCAAGTTCAGTCACGTGGTGGCCCCTGATACACCAAAAGGTAAAGGCGCAGACCGTTTCAAACAACTGGCGGAAGAATATACCGATGGCAAAGTAGTGGTAGAGGTATATCCAAACTCCCAACTGTACAAGGATAAAGAGGAACTGGAAGCCTTGCAATTGGGTGCTGTACAAATGTTGGCTCCGTCCTTAGCTAAGTTTGGTCCTTTGGGCGTGCGCGAATTTGAAGTGTTTGACTTGCCATTTATCTTTGAAACAAAAGACGATCTGCGTAAAGTCACCAACGGCCAAGTTGGTAAAGATTTGCTAGCAAAACTAGAGCCTAAAGGTATTAAAGGGTTGGCCTATTGGGATAACGGTTTCAAGGTCATGAGTGCGAACTCCCCTTTGCATACTCCTGACGATTTCTTGGGCCTGAAAATGCGTATCCAATCTTCCAAAGTGTTGGAAGCGCAGATGCAAGCATTGGATGCTGTTCCACAGGTAATGGCTTTCTCTGAGGTATACCAAGGCCTGCAAACTGGCGTGGTAGATGGTACCGAGAACCCACCATCCAACATGTACACCCAGAAAATGCACGAAGTGCAAAAGCACGCGACCAACTCTAATCACGGTTACTTGGGCTATGCCGTTATCGTGAACAAGAAGTTCTGGGAAGGTCTGGATGAAGAGACTCGTACACAGCTAGAAAAAGCGATGGAAGAAGCGACTGAATACGCTAACGAAATCGCTCAGCAAGAAAACGACGAGTCCTTGGCTGCGATGAAAGCCTCTGGCAAAACTACGTTCTACGATCTGACAGATGAAGAGCGTCAAGAGTGGATCACTCAGTTGCGTCCTGTACATGAGCAAATGGCTTCCCGCATTGGTCAGGAAACCATCGACGCTGTGTACAAAGCTGTTGAATAAAACCACGTCATGAGCTGGCGCAGCACTGCGCCAGTTTTTCTGGTTTTCAGGTCAGTGGTATAGACCACATCTTATAGGCTTGACCCTGACCCCGCTGTGGCGTTGCCGCGCGGGGTGTACTGGTCTCGGAGAAGCCATGTTTTTACGTTTTTTAGATAAGTTTGAAGAGATTCTGATCTCTTTATTAATGATTGCGGCCGTGCTGATTATTTTTGTCGCTGTGACACAGCGTTACTCTGTGTCGTTGCTGGCAGATATGGTGGCGTGGTCTAGATCGCATGATTATCCACAGATGGCGGCCGTGTTGCGCTCCGCTTACCGTTCGGTAGTGAGCGTGAATATGTTGTGGGCGCAAGAGCTGTGTATCTACCTGTTTGTGTGGATGGCTAAGTTTGGTGCTGCCTATGGCGTGCGTACGGGTATCCACGTGGGCGTAGACGTGCTGGTCAATGCTGTGTCCCCCGGTAAGCGCAAAGTGTTGATCGTGATTTCCTTGCTAGGTGGTGCGTTGTTTACCGCTTTGGTGGCATGGATTGGTGGCAGCTTCGTGTATGGCATCAGCCAGACAGCTCAAGTGTCCGCTGATTTGGAAGTGCCTGTGTGGATTGTGTACCTTGCTGTACCAGCTGGTTCGGCGTTGATGTGTTTCCGTTTCTTGCAGGCGCTGTACGCGTTCCTCACCCGAGGTGAGTACGAGCACGAAGAGCCTGGCGAAGAGTGGTTGGATGATATGAGGAAAGACGGAGAATCCGCATGACCAGTTTTATTATTTTCGCGCTGCTAGGCGTGCTACTGCTCACAGGGATGCCGGTATCCATCGCGCTAGGTCTGACGGTGATGACATTCTTGTTCACCATGACCAGCGTACCCATGGACAGTATTGCTCTGAAACTGTTCACCGGTATTGAGAAGTTCGAGATCATGGCGATCCCGTTCTTTATTTTGGCAGGGGGCTTTTTGACCCACGGCGGGGTGGCGCAGAGGATGATTCGATTTGCCTCCTCGATGGTGGGTCATTTGCCGGGCGGTATGGGTTTGGCCGCTGTATTGGCGTGTGCACTGTTTGCCTCTATTAGTGGTTCGTCTCCTGCGACGGTGGCGGCTATTGGTTCCATCATGATCCCTGCGATGGCCAAACAAGGTTATCCAGTACAGTTTGGTACCGGTATTGTGTCCACATCGGGTGGCTTGGGTATTTTGCTGCCGCCCTCTATTGTGATGGTGATGTACGCCGTAGCAACCAGTGGCATGATGGTAGAAGGCCCTGATGGTGTACGCGTCGGTACAGCCTCAATTGGTCAGCTATTTATTGCGGGTGTGGTGCCTGGTTTGATCTTGGCATGTATGTTGGGTATTACCACCATGTACCGTGCATGGAAGCTGGACTACCCACGTATGCCTAAAGCCAGCATGCGTGAACGCTGGGTAGCCTTCAAAGATTCCGTCTGGGGTCTGATGCTTGTGGTCGTAGTGATGGGCGGTATTTACAGTGGCGTGTTTACACCCACTGAAGCGGCTGCCATCAGTGCGGTGTATGCCTTTGTGATCGCCGTGTGGGTATACAAAGACGTTAAGCTTAAAGACGTACGCAAGATTGTGTTGGAGTCTGCCGCGATGAGCGCGATGTTGCTGTATATCATTACCAACGCGGTGATGTTTGCCT